>JBDNFC010000019.1:0-7849 GCA_041690035.1 Bacteroidia bacterium
ATAACCAAATAGTTCTCAATTTTATTTTTACCCAATTTTACATTTATTAAACTTCAATCAAAACATCAAAAAAATTACGCTAATTTTGCAGCTTTTAAAAGCAATGCAAATGAAAACAATAGTTGGCTTAAAAAAAATTAGAATGAGATCAATTCATGGATTTCATGATTTTGAAAAAATTATAGAAAATGATTTTGAAGTGAGTATTGAATGCCATTTTGACGATAACGGAATGGATTTTTTAGACTACAGCCTTCTATACAATAAATTAGAAACAGTTTTTGGAGCTACCACCCGCATTGAATATATAGAAATTATCAATAAAAAAATTATAGAAAGCTTAATAAATGATTTTGCTTTTTTAAATAAAATTAAAATTAAAACCACCAAGCTTTTTCCTCCATTACACAAATTTGAAGGAAAAGGCAGCATGGTAATTACCTTATGGAAGAAATAACAACATCAACTATTTTAATAGAATCTGCAGCTAATAATAAATTAATTGCAGACCTTAGTTGTATTAAAAAAACAGATAAAAACCAACCAGTAGCCATTTTTGCGCATGGCTTTATGGGTTTCAAAGATTGGGGTGCCTTTAATATTATGGCACATTACTTTGCAAGCAATGGTTTGGCATTATTAAAATTCAATTTTAGTGGAAATGGAACAAGTATTGAACAGCCAAATGTATTTAGCGAACCAGAAAAGTTTGGAAAAAACACTTATTCGCAAGAATTAATAGACCTTGGAGAAGTAATTGATTGGATAGAGACCAATGCCAAAACTTATCACTTAGACGCAAAAGAAATTTACTTAATCGGCCATAGCAGAGGCGGCACAATGGCAATTATAAAAGCAATGGAGGAGTCGAGAATTAAAAAAGTAGTGGCTTGGTGCCCTTTTTATGATATCAAAGCCAGATTTAGACAAGAAAGCATTGCGGTATGGAATAATAACGAAACCTGGTATGTAGAAAACAAACGAACCGGGGATAAATTACCCCTTTATAAAACATTTTATCAAGATTTTTTAATCAATCAACACCGGTTTAATTTAGATGAAGTATCTGCTCATTTTGAAAAACCTTTACTTTTACTCCATGCAAAAGATGATGAAGCTGTTTCTATTGAAGATTCACGCAAGTTTTATAACAATATAAGTCATGCTATTAAAATTGAATTTGATGGCGGAGGGCATACATTTGGCATAAACCATCCTTGGGAACAGCATAAAATAGTGCCAGAGGTATTTAATCAATTGTTAGAAAACACATTGTATTTTTTAATAGATGAGGAGTAATTTTTACCAACTAATGCATTACCGCTAACTTGATTATTTGACTGCTGCCTGATATTCTAATATAAGGAGTAAAAGTATCATGTTTACCAGACTTTTTGAGAATCAATCGATTTTTTATTATAATCACTTGCGATTTTAACACAAATTTATTGCGAAATCCCTAATTAAAATCAATGATTTAGCATTTAATATCTGCTATTTTGGAATAGGTTTAATTTTCCACAACGCATGCAAACCCTTTTGCTAAATTCTATTTTTAGCTTTTTAATTCAGAATATAAAAAAGCTTAAAAACTAAAAAACACAATTATATTTTCAATTTTTTGTGATTATAAATTTTTATAAATTACTTTTGAAGCATTATTTTTAAAAATGAAAACACCAATAAAAATTCTTATACATGCTGGCATAATTGTACTATTTGCATTATTCACTTTTATTTATTTTTCTGCAGGCAAAAACAAAACCCTGCCACAAAACGACATTTCTCAATGGGAAGGCGCTGCGCAAGAAGGGCTAGATTATAAAGAGAAGTTTGGAAAAATACCACTTTGGAATTCTAGAATGTTTGGTGGGATGCCTAACTACCAAATTGTAGGCAATACAGACAACCTATATGTAACTAAACTCTATTTAATTAACTTACCTGCACCTTCTGGTTCAATTTTTTACACCTTGTTGTGCGGCTATATTATGTTGCTGTGTTTTAAGTTTAATTGGAAATATGCCTTATTAGGCGCAATAGGACTAGGTTTTGCATCATATAATTTTATTATTATTGAAGCTGGGCACAATACTAAGGCATTGGCAATTGCTGTTGCGCCTCTAGCCATAGGAGCATTGGCGCTATTGCTTAGAAAAAAATATTTGTTGGGTGCTGGTTTATTTTTTGTAGGAATGGCACTAGAAGTAATGGCAGGACACTATCAAATTACATTTTATTTGTTATTAATTTTGGGTATTTGGCTATTAAGTGAATTGATTTTTGCTATTAAAGAAAAGGAAAAAGGATTTTTGATACATTTTAGCATTATTGGCACAATATTTATTACGGGTATTTTAGTAGGTCTTGGCAGCTATGCCAGTAATTTTTTGATGACTAGAGAATATGCAAAAGAGACCATAAGGGGCGGGACCGAATTAACAATTAAATCTCCTTCTGCAGGCAATGAGGATGAGTCTAAAGATACAAAAGAAGGATTAAGTTATGATTATGCCTTTGGATGGAGTCAGGGCTTGGGCGATGTGCTCACCATATTTGTGCCAAATGCAGTGGGTGGTGGCTCGAGTGAATTATTGCCAAAAAATTCAAAGTTTGTAGAAGAATATAAAGCAAGTCAACCAGGATTTAATGTAAGCCAAACAAGAGGGTTAGCTTATTTTGGCGATTTACCATTTACCAGCGGCCCAGTATATTTTGGTATCATCACTATGTTTTTATTTATCTTGGCGATGTTTGTGCTATCACCAAAGCAAAAATGGTGGACATTGGCTATTTTTCTTTTATCAATGATTATGTCTATGGGGAAAAATGCACCATTTCTGAACGATTTATTATACAATTACTTGCCTCAGTATAATAAATTTAGATCACCAAACATGTCTACCACCATGGCTCAATTAATTGTCTTAATCCCCGGATTGATGGCTTTGCGAACCATTGTTCAAGTTCATTTAAACAGCACATCAAAAAACGAATTTGTATATAGAGGATATTTGAACATTGAAAAATCATTGCTTTATAGCGCTAGCATTACTGCTGGCATTATATTATTGATAATCTTTGCGGGTGGAGGAGAAGGAAATCCTGAAGTTTTTGGGGGAACAACACCAGAATCTGTAATAGAAGATAGAAGCGCATTGGTTAGAAATGATGGCATTAGAAGTTTGTTTTTTCTTGCAATTGGTTTTGGGGCAATTTGGTTTTTTATTAAAAACAAGCTCAAAGAATCTCATGTTCTTGCCATCTTATGCATTGCCATGATTGTAGATTTATGGACAGTGGACAAAAGATATTTGGACAATAAAAAATTTGTGTCTAAAAAAGATTTTAATAACACTAAAGCAAGCCCTACTCCTGCCGATAACCTAATATTAAAAGACACTACTAATTTTAGGGTATATGATATGAGCGAAGGCAATGCATTTAATAGTGCTAGGTCTAGTCGTTTTCACCGATCTGTTGGCGGTTATCATGCAGCCAAGTTAAAAAGAATGCAGGATATTGCAGAATTTCATTTGATGAAAAACAACCCCAAAGTATTGGATATGCTGAATGCCAAATATTACATAATAAATGATTCTGGCAATATTATACCTAGGATAAATGAAAATGCATTGGGAAATGCTTGGTTTGTGCAAAATTTAAAAATAGTAAAAAACGCTGACGAAGAAATTACAGGATTAGATAATTTTGAACCTGCAAACACCGCTTTAGTAGACAAAAGATACGCGACTATTATTGGTCAAAAAAATACATTTACTAACAGTGATAGCGCAGCAAGGATAAGAATAAGCAGTTTTGAACCTGATAAAATCATATACACTTTCAATAGCAAAGAGGAAAAAGCAGTTGTTTTTTCAGAAATTTATTATAATAGTGGCTTAGGCTGGAATGCGTATATAGATAAAAAACCTGTACCACATTTTAGATGCAATTATATATTAAGAGGACTGATAGTGCCAGCAGGTGAGCATGAAATCACTTTTGCTTTTGAACCAAAGACTTATGTTTTAGGCAATAAAATTCAATCTGCCTCTAATATTTTTGCTTTATTAATTTTTGCCATTGGAATTTTATTTTCTATCTATCAAGAAATTAAGAAAACTAAAACAGCATGAAATTTGAGGCAATCAAAGGATATGAAAATATAAAAAAAAAACTCATACTCACCATTGCTAATGGAAGAATGCCGCATGCTCAATTATTTTTGGGTATAGAAGGCGGTGGACAATTAGCGATGGCTTTGGCTTATGCGCAATATGCAATTTGCCTAAACCCATCAAATGAAGATAGCTGCGGCAAATGCAGCAATTGTGTAAAAATGGAGAAAATGATTCATCCAGATTTACACTTTTCATACCCAATGAGTGGTGGCGGTGCAGTAGCAGAGAATCAAATGTTGTTGTTTAAAAAATCATTGGCAGAGAATCCATATATGAGTATCCATGATTGGATGTCAATATCAGGAAAAGAAAACGGCTTGCCAAATATTACCTCGGCAGAATGCAGAAGTATTATCCATAAATTAAGTTTTAAACCCTTTGAAGCAAGTATAAAAATTTTAATTATGTGGTTGCCAGAATACCTAAATGTTACTGGCAATATTTTATTAAAATCAATTGAAGAACCGAGTGGAAAAACTTTACTGTTGCTCGTGTCTAATCAAGAAGAAAAAATTTTGGGTACAATCTTATCACGTACCCAAAAAACAAGATTCCCGCCATTTAAAGTAAGCGAAATAAAAGAATACATGCTTGCTAATTATGAAATGACTGAAGATGTAGCTCAAAATATTGGATTGATGAGTGGTGGCGATTTAAACAAGGCCATTAATCTTTCTGAGAATGTCGAAAATGCCTTTTTAGATTCATTTAGAGGTTGGTTATTAGACTGCTATAAAGGAGATAAAACCCGTTTTGACTATTGGACCAAAGAACTAAGTGGACTTGGAAGAGAAAAGATAAAAAGTTTTTTTGATTATGGTTTGCAAATGTGCCGAGCATGTTTGGTTGAACCTTATGGTTTAAATAAAGATAGACTTACCCACAATGAAAATGACTTTGTAAAAAAGCTCGCAGCGCTTATGGATATTGATAATATTGCTACTTTTTATAAATTGATATCTGATGCAAGTTATGGGATTGAAAGAAATGGAAATGCAAAAATTATAATAATTGATTTATCTTTGAACATTCGAAAATGCTTTAAATCAAAGAAATTGGTTTAATAAATAAATTGGAGAAAAAAATTAATTAAAAAAATATAATAATAATAATTATGGGATGTGAAAGCTGCGGTACAAGCGGGGGAGGTGCTCCTAGCGGGTGTAAAAGTAATGGGGATTGTGGAACTTCGAGTTGCAATGCAATAAATAGTTATGACTGGTTTGATAGTATGGTTATGCCAGAAGATTATAAACCATTTAATATAATAGAAGTAAAATTTAAAGGAAACAGAAAAGAATTTGTAAAAAATGATGCAAACCTAGAATTGTATCGGGGTGATTATGTAAAATTAAAGTCAGAAGGGGGCTATGATATTGTCGCTATAGGGATGATTGGCGAATTGGTGCGTTTGCAACTTAAAAAACATAGGGTAGATGAAAATAGCCAAGAAATGCGGATTATTGAATCTAAAGCGAGTAAAGATGAAATTGAAAAATTTGAAAGCTACCAGCAAAAAGAGGCAAAAATACTAGAGCGAGCTAGAACGATTGCACTTTCATTAAAGCTTACTTTAAAATTAAGTGATTTAGAAGTAAGGGGCGATGGAAAAAGAGTAATATTCTTTTATACAGCAGAGCAGCGGGTAGATTTTAGATCACTTATTAGGCAATATGCTGATGAGTTTAAAATGCGTATAGAAATGAGACAAATAGGCTATAGAGAAGAGGCATCAAGGCTAGGTGGCATTGGCTCTTGTGGCAGAGAATTGTGCTGCACTACTTGGCTCACAGACTTTAATATGGTGAGCACACAAGCTGCGCGCTATCAAAATTTATCAATTAATATGTTAAAACTTAGCGGGCAATGTGGAAAACTAAAATGTTGCCTAAATTATGAGTTAGACACCTACATTGAGGCCAATAACGAATTTCCTAAACAAAAAACTGTGAAATTAGATACCCAAATTGGCGTTGCATTTAGTACTAAAATTGATATTCTAAAAAGAATAATGTGGTTTGTTTATGAAAAACAAAATACATGGATACCTCTAGAACTTTCTAGGGTGAAACAGATATTGGCATTGAATAAAAAGGGAGAAAAAGTACCTGCATTGTTAGACGAAAAAGTGGGTTCTGACACATTAAACAGGGCAATGGCCAACATAGAAGTGGAGGATATGTTAGCAGGCTCTGATCTTAATAGATTTGATAAAAAGGATAAAAGCCCTTTCAAAAAAGATCAGCCGTATGGTAAAAAATTTATCAAAAAAAGATTTGATGCACCACAAAACAGACAAGCTAAACCCTTAGGTGATAAAAATGCTGAACCGCTAGAAAAAAAGAATTTTACAGGAATAAAAAAGAAAAAATTTAAGAAAAAACCTTTTAACCCACCTGCATAATCCAATGAAAATTTTATTCTCATTTTGCTGCTTAATTTTTCATATTGCCTGCAATAATAATAAGACCCTTGCAGTAGATACTATTTTCTATAATGGAAAAGTTTATTCTTGCAATGATAGTTTTATTATACATGAAGCCTTTGCAATAAAGGATCACAAATTTATTGCTGTGGGCAAGAGTAAGGACATTTTAGCAAAATATAACGCAACAGAAAAAATAGATTTAAAAAACAAAACTGTTTACCCTGGTTTTTTTGATGCCCATTGCCACTTTTATGCTCTTGGTAAATTAAAATCAGAGTTAGACCTTAGCAATATAAACTCTTGGCAAAAAATAGTGGACAGCGTAGCAGCTTATATTAAACTGTATCCAAATAAACAATGGATTGTAGGCAGAGGATGGGATCATACTTTATTTGCTGATAAAAAAATGCCTAGTTTTAATGAAATTAATGCCCTTTTTCCTACTAAATATATTTTGCTCCGAAGGGTAGATGGTCATGCAGCAATAGCCAATAGCAATGCGCTGCAATTGGCCAATATAAATGCCCAAACACAAATAGCTGGCGGAGAGATTGGCATAAGTAATGGTAAATTAAATGGATTATTGTTAGATAATGCTGTAGAACTAATAACCCAAAAAATACCTGATCCATCTATTGCCCAAAAAGTAGCCTACCTGCTTACTGCTCAAAAATTATGCTTGGCTGCTGGGCTTTCATCTATTGTAGATGCTGGATTAGGGGTAGATATGATTGAGTTGATTGACAGTTTGTACAAAACTGGGCAGCTAAAAATAAGAATAAATGCTATGCTAAGCGCAAATCAAAGTGCATTGGATTACGCAAAAAACCATGGTCCAATAGAAACAGATTATTATAGGGTAAAATCATTTAAAGTTTATACTGACGGGGCTTTGGGCAGCAGAGGAGCATTATTAAAATCTAGTTATTGTGACAGAAAAGGGCATCATGGACTTTTATTAACTCCCATTGATACGATTAAAAAATATTGTGAATATGCAGCACAAAATCACTGGCAGGTTAATGCGCATGCTATTGGCGATAGTGCAAATGGACTCATTTTAAACCTATTTGGAAACTATACAAAAAATAAGGATCTGCGTTGGCGAATAGAACATGCCCAAGTAGTATCGATGCTGGATATGCCTTTGTTTAAAACTTATAGCATTATTCCCTCTGTGCAACCAACACATGCCACTAGTGATATGCGCTGGGCAAATGAACGAATTTGCAATCAT
>JBDNFC010000020.1:0-66396 GCA_041690035.1 Bacteroidia bacterium
AGCGAACCATTTGTAATTGCAACAGGTGATCCACTATTAAAATCAATGCCAGCATTAAAACCAAAATACCAAATATTACCCTCTTTTTGGGCACTTAAAAAGAGTTGGATAAACAAAAAATATAGAAGAAGGCACTGCTTTACAGTATTTTTTTTTAATTTCAATTTTTTTCTTATTCTGTTTTTCATATTATTAGTTGCTATTTCTAATTCTGTTTTGGATATTTTTATTAACATATAAAGTGTTTAATTTTTTAATCTGAATAAGAAATATACAAGATTCTTTCATCAAATCTTTTCCCTCATCATTATCATTGGAATAGAGTTTGCATATTGCCATTAACTTAGGAGCTAATTGATAATATATTGTTTCAAATGCTTCACTTTTCCGTGAAACAAAACTTTGTGATGCTGCCTTGAAAATTTCTGCAGCATCATAGATAGTTCCTTTTTTTATATTGAGTAAATATCCGAGCATTGTCTATTTACATAACGTAAGAAAATAAAAATGCTGCCTAAGAAAAATTAATTTATTTCGATAGCGTACTAAATAAAAAAAAAGGAAAGTTTTTATCTTCAGAGTTACCTTTGAGGTTTCTCCGAAGAGTAATACCTTTCTCATGACAAATTTCACACCTTTTAGTCAAATAATAGCAAAACTTGATGAAAATAGTTTTAAAACACTTTTAAAATAGCATCAAATAAACCATCTATCGGTAGCGTTAGCGAAGCGTTCTACCGATTATCAATAGAGTAGAGTCTTAGACTCGACTCCTTTATTGCCGTTTTTTCTTTTTAAGTATCCATCTTAAAAAGCAGTAGGGTTTCGACCGTTCATTTTTTGTAAGGGTAAAATAATGAAGCTACTATTGACGTACTTTTTAACTCGCTAAAAATTAAATTAAACTTAAAAGCAGTGAGGTAGAGCATCTTTTTTTTCTTTAAAAAAGTATGGTCGAAACCCTCCTGTCTTTTTACTTCTATTTTTAGCACAAGCATAAAAAAAGGGTTAAAGCATAGTGCTCTAACCCTTAGAAATGTAAATTAAATTTTAACTAAAAACTCATTGTTTTGTAGTAGCTAGTTCCTTTTTTGTAAGGAGAATCGTAAACCTTAACATTTTGGCTTGCCTTTTTTCCTTTTGTTTTTACTTTTATTTTTACTTTGGTTTTTTTGCCAAAAAAGTTCTTCGCTTTCATTTGAGTCATTTTGCTAACATACCATTCGTTTTCAATGGTTCTCTCGTTTACAAACTTCTCATCATAAGAGTAAGTTAGAAAGTTTCTAAACACACTTGGAGAAGCATCTTTTGTAAAACTTTTTTCAAAAGCTTTTACTTGCCCAGATCCTGTAGTACTTGGTATTTGAACCTTTATTGCGCTCTTGTCTAATTTTAAATCATCTGTAAAAGTAACCGTTGTTTTTCCATCAGGAGATGTTACAGAATTAGTTTCAATATTGGTATTTGCAATCTTGTAAGTCATAGGTACAGAAACATACGTATGAGGTGGGATAAATGTATAACGCTCTGCAACTACTGTTGACGCCTTTCTTTCATAAGTTACATTTTTACCGATACCAACAGGAACTAAATAATTTTCTGTAGTACTTTTTTCTACCCAATAATCATTTTTCCAATCATTGTAAATAAATACAGACCTTTTCCAGTCTATATAAACGGGGCTGTCAGACTTGTTATAAATGGAAAAGTACATTATTCCATTTTCTGCCCACATATCGTAGTTTAATTTAAGGTCTGCGTTTTCACAAACTGAGTTTACTACCTCTTGTTTACCTGTTGATGTAGTTTCTGTTAACCTAATAGAAGGAGAACATGCTGCCAAAAAAGCGATGGCTGCGATTGACATTGTTAGTTTAATTGTTTTCATATTTCTTTATTGTTTGTAGCAAAAGTATATGCATCAATAAAGTTTCACAATACGCATTAATTCGTATCTTTAATGATTATAAAATTACTAAAACCCAAAAAATGTCTTTTTTTCATCTATCGGTAGAGTTAGCGAAGCGTTCTACCGATTATCAATAGAATAGAGTGTCTCTCAGGGTGTTTCAATAAATATAGATCAACATTCGCAAATGGTCTAAAAACCACAATAGGCTCAACATTAATGAATGTGAATTTCACAAACAATGGCCAAAAACAAAGACAATTACTGATAGAAAGATGGAGTATGGTATGGAATTTTGGCTATACATTTAAAAAACAAGGTGTAAAAATAAACTATACGGGAAACCTTTATGGTTCGAAGCTTTTGCCCCTGCGCAGTGATTTGGACAAAAGACTTAAACAATCGCCAATACACAGTATACAAAACCTGCAAATAACAAAGTCATTCAAAAAAAACTTTCAATTTTATGGTGGATTGAAAAATATTTTAATTTTACCTCTCCTGCCAATAGTGATGCTCAATCGTTTGATCCATTTGACAAGCAAGTGAAATTTGACTCGAACGGTCAAGCAATTTCTGCACCCAACAACCCCTATGCTCTCACTATTGACCCAACGCAGATGTTTGCATCCAATCAAGGCCGAAGGTTATTTTTTGGCATGCGATACTTTATTAACTAACTAATATTTAACAAATTGCTATTGTCATGATTTTGTCATTTTAAGATTATTTAAAAAAAACCATTGGGGGGTAAGGCTAAATTCATTGTTATAGTGTTAATTATAAATTTATATATTATGAACAAAAAAATTATTTTCGCTTTAGCCTTAACTAACATTGTTTTCTTTTCTTGCAAAGACAAAACAAAAGACCCTGAACCAATAACAAACGCTGTTGCAGAATGGAGTTCTACGGTTAAAACATCTGACATGAGAACCTATTTGAATGGTAAAGCCCCCGCTTTTGTTAGCTATACGGTTAATGCCTCCACTGGCGGAACTATCACCAATGACAGTGTTAAAGTAAATTTCCTTGCAGGCTCTTTTGCAAATGAAGATGGCAGCCCTTTTATGGGTACTGTAACTTTAAAAATGCAAACTATTAGAACAATTAAAGACATGATTTATAGCGGAGTTACAACAACAGCAAGCAATGGAGAATTAATTATATCTGACGGCATGTTTAAATTAGAAGCTTATGACAGCGGCAAAAATTCGTTAAAATTAAGAGCAGGAATGACATATTCAGCGGAATTTCCAAGATTCAATTCATCCAATATTGCATTTGAAGGAATACCTACGGAAGGCAATAACAAAATTGAATGGGATGAATGGGATAGCACAGGCACGAGAGGCCAAGCATCCACTACTATTAGTGGGTTAAATAAACTATTTACATTTTGCAATCTTGACAGATACATGAACGAAACCCCATTAACAGATATTACTATAAGTACACCAATAGGATATACCAATGTAAACACAGAGTGTTTTATGAAATATAGTGGTGAAATGGCTTCGGCCTATGTGCCATCAAACTCTACGTTAAAGAAATTTACAACCCAAGGTGCACATTACAAAGTGGTGGTTGGCAGAGGTGCCAAAATTATTTGTTTTGCAACAAAAGGTGGCAAGTTTTATTACAATATTCAAATAATTAGCAGTATTGTCGCCAATCAATCTGTGAACATTACAACAATGACAGAAACGACAGAAGCTAACTTGCAAACGATTATAGCTGCATTTTAACAACAAAATTTACATCATAACAAAGAGATAGGCTAAAGAAAATTCTTTAGCCTATTTTTTTCACCTATCGGTAGCGTTAGCGAAGCGTTCTACCGATTATCAATAGAATAGAGTCTTAGATTCGACCAAGTAAACTATTTAAAAAATTATCATACAGCTGCACAATACGCCCTAAATAGCATCTTATCTGCATAACACGAAGTACCTTACCTTACTTTGGCATAATTTTACCACTCACTTTTAATATTTTCCATGAGCTAAAATCTTGAGCAGCTCTTAACCCTGTTCCATGCAACTCTTCTGTAGGCGTTGTAATTACCACCGTTTTATCTGTATAAATTTCTTTTTTTATTTGATCCCAAAAAAGTTGCTCTGTGATTAACTTCTCCCCTTTAGAGTTTATTACTACTACTTGTTTTTGCACTTCTATTATTTTGCTATCTTGATAATTAATGCCGTAGCCTGCAGATAAACTGCTTTCTATTTCTTTATCATTATTATAGAAATCTGCTTTTAGTCCTTTAGGCAATTCTATAAAGGGACGCGTTGCATTTTTATGTCCTTCTATTAAAGGTGCATATAATCTTGCCTTTAAATAACCACTGTCATTGTAATTAATAACTGCATTATGCACCCGTTCCGAAATTTTTACGGTGTCGAGAGCTGCCCATTCACTTTTATTTTTTAAAGCAATGCCATCATTGCAAGAGGATAAAAAAAATACCGACAAGCTTATAAAGCAAATCGGTATTTGAATGGTTAATTGCATCTTAACTATTTTACAGTGGTAGTAATACCTACGCATTTTAGGGTATAAGAACTGCCTTTTTGCAAACTGCGCATAAAACAAGCTTCATTAGATGGGGCACCTGCTGCATAATTGTTGTAACTTCTGCTTGCTTGTGCACTTACCCTTGGGTCTGCGGCACGGGCTCTTGCGCAATAGTCCATAGCTACCCATGCTGCGGCACCTTTATCAAAAGCATCTGTGCAACTTGCCCTAATGTTCTTATACAACAAGTTGGCTTTTAGTAATAAAGCATATCCATTGTTTGGATTTAGGTCTAATGCACGGTCATTATAATTTCTTGCTGCTGCTGAATTTCCGGCTTTAAGAGCTTTTGAGGCCATGCTAACATACCTATCAGAATTTTTGCCATTGTCGTTTTCTAATCCAATAACTTTTTCCATATACTGATTTGCTTTAGTCAAATTATTTCCTGAGCCATAATAATAGTTTGCTAAGCGCAAAGCCACATCAATTGTTGGTGTCAGATTATTCAATTTTTCTAATACTGCAATATACAATGGCTCTTTTGTACACCTTTTTGCCCTCAGTGATTTTTCTATTTTATTTAAAAATATAATGTCCTCTCCACTTTCTGCCATTCGAGGTTGATATTGTGAAATAAGGTCGGCACATGTTCCTACCTGATCAATAATTACATCCAATTGAGATTGTAAGGCATTCCACTTACCTAATTCTGTGCTATCTTCAGCATTTACTTCAATATTTTTTTCTACAATATCAGTAAGTTTATTATAGGTATTAAACATATCATCATTATCTAACACTTTTGCATTATAGGCTCTAAAAGCAGTATTTAGATAAGCAAACATTACAAAAGTTTCTGTGGTATCTCCATTAAGATCAATTGCTTTATCTAACAAGGTCATAATTTGTGTATATGAGGTAGAGTCAAAATCGTATAAAGAGCGTCCCCAACGAGCAGAAACCACTTCTTCTTCACCAAAATACTGTTGACGCAGTTTAAAATTTCTATTCATATCCAAAATATACTTTTTTCGCATGGCAGGGTCTTTCTCTTTGTTTAAAAAATGGTCAAAAATGGCTTCACCTATTTTGTAGATATTAATATTGGCACAAGGCACTGCATCAATGCTCAAAGCCCAAAACTTATAAGCAGTTTCCATGTCATTTGCCTTATAATTTTGTGCCATATAAGCATAGTTTCTTTTATTTTCCTTTTCTTTTTCGGGCAAACCCCATGGTAATTCGCAAGCTTTTTTATCACCATCTGATGTTTTCAGTGGTGCATCTTCTTGTTTTTCAGAGGCTGGTTTTTCTGCGGCCATTTTTTTACTGCCGCAAGCAGATAATGCTATAAAAGCCATTAAACCCAATGTGAATGTATTTCTCATTATTTTTTTCATTTATTGTTATTAATTATAATTAAATTTTCTAAACCATAAATCACTTAGATGCATAGATAAATTGACTCTAAAGATATTTTCTCTTAATAAGCCATTATTACTATTGCCTCGGGCACTATATTGCAAACCAATGTTTACATAAGAGGCGTAGTTTTTTCTATCAATCTTTTGGATCACTGGAATACCCGCTCCAAAATTGATGCCATATTCTTTGATGGGTGTTAAAATATTGTTAATTTTAACAGAATAAGGACCCGATTGGTAGAAAAATCCTGCTCGCCACTCTACTGTTTTATAAAAACGTAAAGTTTTTCCTTCTGCAGCCAATCTATTTGGGTTTATCTGTAACCCAATACTCATGCGTTCAATGTCTGTTAAATTACTCTGTTTAGCAGGATTGATGAATGCAGACATTTTTTGTTGATCATATTGAAAGCTTAAGGCCCACAAATTTTTAAATTGCAAACCATATCCTATATTGATAACACTTGGCATATTAATATTAAATGCATTGGTGGTATAACTAAAAGTATCTTTGATTGTAAAAAAATCCTCTACGGTTCTTGTCAATGATATCGCGTTATTAGAAAATTGATTACTAAGTCTATAATTTGCTGAAACACTGTGTTTTAAACCTATTTTCTTTGACAAATACCCTTGATAACCTAATGAGAGGCTATATAACCTGCCTTTGACTCTTTGGCTTAAAAGGCTTTCAATTCCTACGCTTGCCGTATCATTCAACAAATTTTTAAGAGAAGTTTCTACATAAGTACCAAAAACATATTGATAACCAAACCCAAGGGTAAATTGAGTATCAAAAAATTGCAAAGCATGATTGTAATATATACTATTTAAACTCCCTTTGCCACCATTTGTCAATAAAGTTCTGAAGGTATTGGTATCTCCTGCAATAGAAAAATCATAATCCATGGCTGCAAAAGGAGCCACGCCAAGCATTTGATTATATCGCAATGGAATGGTTTTTTTTACTCTTCCAGAACTGTCCCTAATTTTAATAGCTTTGTGCAAAGTATTATAGGCAAGGCTAAGATAACTTACATTTCCAGCCCAATCCGTTCTTGCCGCATTATTTGTAGATTGTATTCTATAATTGGCTTCTAAACCCATTTCAAAATCTACCACTTTTCTGCCTGATAAACTCAATGGATTTAATAAATTAGGAAAATTGCCAGGAGCTATTCCCATATAGCTACCACCAAGTGTTCTGCCCGCCACTGATGAGGCATTTTGCAATTCGCCTAAACCATAAAAAGAATAGAGTGATTTAGTATTATTCTGCGCTGCTAGCTGAAATGAACATATCAAAGGTATAATAATTATATAGGTTCTATTTAACATTGTATTTTAATATTTGGTATAATCCTCTGAAAATAAGATTTTGGTCTGCAAATATCTCACTTTTAAGTTTGTTCTCAAAAAAAACTGTTGCACCACCTGTCATAATAATTTTAATATCAGAATACATTGCTTTGTATTTATTTATTATTTCGTCAACTTCAGCTATTAAACCATTTTGAACACCACTTCTTATGCTCTCCTCTGTATCCATGCCTATTAAATTATCAAATTCTTGGTGTCGTACTAATGGCAATTTTCCAGTAAACTTGCTCAAAGCCCTATATCGCATAGTGAGTCCGGGCGAAATACCACCTCCTAAAAAATCTTGATTGCGGTTGAGCAAATTATAGGTTATACAAGTACCTGCGGTAATCACTAAAATATCCTGCTTAGGAAATAAAAAATTACCCCCTGCTATTGCGGCTATCCTATCCATGCCCAATGTTTTAGGAGTATAGTATAAATTATTAAATGGCAATGGAGTAGTATAATCTAAACTAATCTTTTGCTCTGATTTTATGCTAAAACTTTTTGTGTCTATTTGCCGCACATTCGATAATATATAAGCATTAATTGGCAAATTTGGCTGTGAAATAGCTTTTTTAAAATCATCACCAAAAGTTTTATGTTGAAACTGTTGCACTAACAAGCCTTGCTTATCAAAGTAGGCACCTTTTATCCAAGTATTCCCAATATCAAGTGTTAAATCAAACTTCATGTAGCCATATTAATGAATTTGCATGCTCAGTAAACTGTTTGCTATTATTTTTTTTAACCAGCTGCAGCATCCCATTTTTGGTTAATCCAATTACCATTGCCTCTATTTCCTCATCGTCTTTTTTAAACAAGAATGTTTTGCCCTTGCCAAAGAGAAATTGGTTTAATTCTAAAAATATTTGCTCATAATTTACACTTGGATTGGTAAGAGATGCCAAAATATATTTTGATAATTTCTGTATCTCCAAATTATTTCCTTCTAAATTCTTTATGCTTTCTTGAACTAGCGAGGTTACCCCAAAAACACTTTCTGGAATATTTATTGGCAATTTATTAATTCCCACACCTACGATAGTAGATTTTATACGTTCGCCAATTACTTGATTTTCTATTAAAACACCACCCAATTTACCATTTTCTGTATAGATATCATTGGGCCATTTTATAGCAATATTTGCCATTTTTAATTGTTTAAAATAAGACAATAAACCAGCTATAACTAACCAATTTATTTTAAAACTTTCACTAGCTTTTATATTAAGATTGGGAACAGAAATACTAAAATACCAAGAACCGTTTTTTGGCGAATGCCATATTTTATTGCGCTGCCCCTTGCCTTCTGTTTGCTCATGGCTAATTATTAGGTGGGGCTCAAATGGTTTTTCTCTAGCCAAATTAGCCGCCAAAATATTTGTACTACTACAGCTGTCTACCTCTAATATTTGCATGCTAAAAAAAATACCCTTTTATCAATTACTTAATTATAATAGTTCCTCTATAATACTATCGGTAGTAATATTCTCTGCTTCTGCTTGATAATTTTTTACAATTCGATGTCTTAGCACCTGTTTTGCGATTATTTTTACATCAGCAATATCTGGCGATAATTTACCATGCATTAATGCATGTGTTTTGGCACCAAGTATTAAATATTGACTCGCCCTAGGCCCTGCTCCATAGGCCACCATTTCTTTCACTATCTTGGCCGTTTCTGGCCTATTTAATCTGGTTTTTGCAACCAGGTTTACTGCATAATCTATTACATTATCTGCCACAGGCACCGAACGCAATAATTTTTGATATGCCACAATCTTTTCTTTGCTTATTATAGTTTCCACCTCACGCTGTATTGCTCCAGTTGTCAAATTAACAATTGCCTTTTCCTCTTCAATACTTGGATAATCTAATAGTATATTGAACATGAAACGGTCTAATTGTGCTTCTGGTAAACTATATGTACCCTCCTGCTCTATCGGGTTTTGGGTAGCCAACACAAAAAAAGGCTGGTCTAAAGCTAGGGTTTTCCCTGCTACTGTAACCATTTTTTCTTGCATTGCCTCTAGCAATGCCGATTGGGTTTTGGGCGGTGTTCTATTTATTTCATCTGCCAAAATTATATTGGCAAAAATAGGCCCTTTTATAAAACTAAATTTTCTTTGTTCATCTAATATTTCGGCACCTGTAATATCTGATGGCATTAAATCTGGTGTAAATTGAATCCTATTAAAACTAAGGTCTAGTGCCTGACTAATGGTTTTTATCAAAAGTGTTTTGGCTAAGCCAGGCACCCCCAATAACAATGCATGACCGTTGCTAAATATACAATTTAAAACTCCCTCTACAGCATCGGCTTGCCCAATTACTTGTTTAGAAATTTCTGTTTTTAATTTTATGATATCAAGCTGAAAATTTTCTGCTAATTTTAATTCTTCGTTCATTCTTCCGTAAATTTTATCCAGTTGGCAAAATCACATTCTTTGTAATTACTATCTACCCTTATATATGTTTTCAACCTCGTTTTTTCCACCCATTTTATTATTTCATCATTTTTTTTCGCTTCTAAAGCAGCCATTTGCACCCTTGCATAATCTTGATTGAGATTTGCAATATGCGCTTTGGTTTCAGATTTTAAAAATAGAATTCTGTATGCTATGCTGCCATCTTCCATATAAAACATTTCTGGCAAAGAGTATTCTCCTGGTTTCATTCTTGAAATCTTTTTAGCAGTTTCGGGGTCAAGTGATGGTAAGCTTACTTTAAACAAACCAGAGTATTGGTCTTGCATCATGCCACAGTTGTTTTTAAAATAATCTACATTGGAGTAATTACCTACAGCCTCGCAAAAGTTAATTTTTCCTTTATTCAAATTTTTGTATACACTATCTAATGCTACTAATACTTTCTTCTGATCAATTTCTGTAACCAAGGGCCTTATTAAAATGTGTCTTGCTATTATTCTATCACCTAGTCTATTAATTAATTGAATTATATGGTATCCATATACCGTTTCAAATATTGAAGATATGCTATCGTTCTTTAATCTAAAGGCAGCAGACTCAAATTCTGGCTGCATCTGACCTCTTCCAAACTCTGGCAATTTGCCACCATCAGCAGCACTGCCTGGATCGTCTGAATATGCCCCTGCGAGTATTGCGAAACTTTCCCCTTTCATCAACCTTGCTCTTAAAGATTTCATTTTTTCGTATGCAAATATTTTAGCGCCACTGCTATAGTTGGGCTGCATTACTATTTGTCCCACTTCAAACTCAGCCTCAATTTTTGGCAAACTATCTTTGGGAATACTGTCAAAATAGCTTTTCACCTCGCGATGACTTATTTTTAATTCTCCAAAATTCTTCTGTTGATAGGTTTTTATTAATTTCTGCTCCCGAATTTTTGGCCTAATTTCATTTTTATACTCCAATATACTTTTGCCCAAATAGGCAACCAATTTAGCCTCACTGCCTACTTGTCGCTCAAAATAGCGCAATTTATTATCCAATTCTGCCTCTACCTCTTCATCTGTTACTACTATACTGTCTAGCATTGACTGATTTAGCATTAGCTTATTTATAAACTGATTTTTTACTATTTCACACCTATCTTCTTTGCTTACTGCTCCATACTGTGCCTCAATTTGTGCTATTTCAAAATCAAGCTCACTTTTAGTAATTATATTTTGACCTACCACACCTACTACTGCATCAATAATTTTTGGCTGACTTGAAAGCATCAGTGGAAACAACAAGGCAACAAAAAAAACTTTTTTAATATATTTTTGCATCTCCTTTTTTAATAGCTTCATTTAGTAATTCATTTTGATTTTTATTTAACAAAGATACCTTACGTTCGTTGATTATCATTTGTTTTATTTGGGTATATACCAATTCTATTGGACTAACGGTATTTTTTACTTTATAGTCTATAATTCTTAATAAATAATAATAGTTTTCATCCTCAAATATTTTAAAGGGATTATTTTGCATATAAGCTAACTGATCATATTGCGGATCGATTGGCACTTCTCTTGCAATTTCATCAAAGTATAACCAATCTATAGAAGAAACAAAATAATTATTTGCATACTGCCCACAATATTCCTTTATATAATTAACACTTTGAGCTTTTCCTTCTTTAAAAAAAGGCACAATATTAGTATAATTTACAAAGGATTTTGGAAACTTTGCATACCAAATTCTAGCAATATTTCTTTTTAATTCAAAATTAGCACTATTATCTTGGTAGTATTTTCTGACCACTGTATCTAAAACAGAAGTATCCATTTTAGTTTTACTCAAATTAGATTCATAGTGATAAATAAATAGTGAGTTTTTATAATCATCTATCAGCTTTTGAAAATGTTCTGTGCTATCACCTAGGTTTTTATCAGCTGCATTAAGCAATGTTTGATAGCTCAACCATTTATTTACAATGCTTTTTATCTGATTTGATGAATCATCTGAAGATAAAAATGGTTTAATTTGATTTTGAATATCCTCTAGATAGAGTGTTTCAGCTTTATATTTAGCAATAGGTTTTTTTTTATTTTTACTAAATTGAGAACAACTTATAGTTATCAATAAAAAAAAACAAGCTAAATATAATCTAAAATCCATATCTATTTTAGCATACTTTACTAAAGTGCTAACATTTTGGCTTTAAAAGCTTCATATGTTTTAGCATACACTTTAATTTTATATTTTGCTCTTAAACCATTAAGCCATTTTTGTTCTTCTTGAATTTGAAAACCTGCGGCCACCGAGCCCCTACTGTCGTCAAAACTTTTTTGCCCTGCTGGCAAAAGTTTTATTGCAACCATACCTTTGTGCACACCATTTAATGTAGGTAACTCTAACAAATAGAGTGCTTCGCCATTAGCCCATTTACTTTTATTGGCAAGCAATTTATCAGCATTAGAATTCATTCCTTTTTCATACAAGCCACGCTCTATAAGTAAGTTTAGCGGATTGCTTATATTTAAAGCATTCATTACACTGTCTTTGTTCATGCCTTCCACTAACATGTCGTGTGCTTGGTGTACAATTTGATGATTTGCAGCACTAATTGAAAGCAGTTCTACCCTTTCTTTCCAACTAAAACTATCGCGGTTATTTTCATAATATTGTCTTAAACCTGAGGTATCTGTCATAGGCTTATTCCAAACCTCTATACTATTGATATTAAAAAATAATATGCCATCTTTAAAATCTTGATATACTGCTCCAAATTGAGGATATTTTTGCTCCAAATTAGCATCCTCATAGGTCATTACTTCATTATCTGTGTAGCTCTTAAAAAAATTATTTATTACAGCTTCGCCTGATTTAGGCCGTGGGTTAAAATTTTGATTTTCTTCTAAAAATTTGGAGAACGCGCCTAAAGTAATTTTTTTATTGCCAACTGTATATAAGATTTCTTTTCCATTCTTTAGGCCAACGCTAGTCCAAGTTCCTGCCAAAACATCATTTGCAGCAATAGCTATAAAATTATTTAACAATACTTGATTCATTGTAAAGCCATTTTGCTTTTTTATGCGCTCAATAGTGGCTTCGGTGCTTTTAAAACTTCTGCTATCTTGTGCAACGCTGCTGCGCAGTTTAATTTCTTTATCTTCAAAAGACGAAGTGGGTCTTTGGTCTACTAAAAATAAAATATGCCATGCATAACCACTTTCTATTGGACCAGAAATTTGACCTTTTACAGATAAATTATAAGCCTCTTCTATTACTTCTTTTGCTAATTTGTCAGCACTTGTTTCAAAAAACCAATCTGTCATTCCCCCATTATACCTTGCATTTTGATCTTCGGTATATTTTAGCATTGTGCTATCCCAAGCATCACCATTGGTTAATAATTGATGTATTGCAGTTATCCTTTGTTTTGTTTTTAGGGCAGTTTCTGCATCTGCATTTGGTGTTTTCTTAATAATTATTTGAGAAATTTTTCTTTCTCCTTTAGATACTTTTTTATCATTTACTTTTAAAACATGGTATCCAAAACGAGTTCTAAATAAGGGAGATAAATTACCCTTTTCTGTTTGGTAAGCCATGTCTTCAAATTCATACAACATCTGAAAAGCGCTAAACCAACCTAAGTTTCCTTGAAAACCAAGCGAACCTTGATTTTTTGCAGAAGGATCTTCAGAAAAACTCATTGCTGCTTGTTCAAAACTTATGGAGTTTTTTAAAATCAAGCTTTTAATGCTATCAAGCTTTTTGAAAGCATTAAAAGTATCATTTGGCGCATCATTATAAGAAGATAAAATTAGAATATGGCTCGCATTTACAAGATTAAATGTTCTAAAATATGCTTCTCTAATCAACTCTTCTGTTACCGCACTATCGCTCAAATATTTTCTCGATAATTGTCTTCTATAATCTGCAAGTTCTCTTACATATTCTGGCAAAGTATCCATTTTTTTATCTTTTGCATCTTGCACTTTTAGCTTAAAATTTTGATACAGTTTCATGTATTCTTCTATGTCTTGAACTGTAGGCTTATTTTTAGCCACATCTTTGTTTCTTAGATATCCGCGCTCTAGCTCAGCTTGGTTTACTTTATTTTTACCAAAGCAAAATATAGTTGGACTGTTTTTATCAGTGTTTTGGGCGATAAGTCCTTGGCTTGAGAGTACACACAAACTTAAAAAAATTATTTTTAGTTTCATTTGGTTAGTTTTCTTTGTATTCATTTTTAATTAAAGTGTGCAAAAATACTATTTATTGGGCTAATATCAATGTTTTAATCTTATTTAAAATTGAGAGCACCGAATAGATGGATGTAGCGTTTAGAAATAAAATTTTTGAGTGTATATTTGCAGAATGGCACTTTGTAAGATAAAAATTCTAAATTTGCAGGAGTGAAATTGAATAAAAATGTAATACTTATTGCCTTATTTGGTATCTTTGCTACAGTTTATTATTTGCAGCTAAATTTCAAAAAAGATAGTCAAGAAAATATTCCAAATTATGTACTAGAAACACTTCAATACATTGATCGTTTTAAATCTGCTCCTCAAGGTTTTATAGGTGGCAGGCGGTTTATGAATAGAGAGCAAAAATTGCCTATAAATTATAAAAATGGGCTCATTTACTATAAGGAATGGGATGTTTTTCAGAAAATTGAAGGGAAAAACAGAGGCCCGGAACGATTGGTAACTGGCAACAATAGTACTGCATATTATACCAATAATCATTACAAAAGTTTTATAAAAATAAGATGAAAGATTTATTTACCCTTAAAGTTTTTAACAAACAGTATCCAGCATTAACCAAAGATAGTTTGACCATTGATGTGGATGGAATAAACATAAAAACATTAGCACAATGCTATGCATTATTTGCAAAAAAACTTCAGTTTCCTGCATACTTTGATAACAATTTAGATGCCTTTTATGACACCTTAATAGATTTGGCCTGGCTTAGAGAGCAGCCCGTAAATATCATTATTACTAACTTTGACGATTGGCTAGAGCAAGAAGAAGATGATTTAAAAATTAGATTTTTATTTACCTTAACAGATGCCGGAGAAACCTGGTTAAACACAAAACAAAGTGAGGCATTTTTTAATCTCTATGTGCAACAAAGCAACACGCTCAATGAAATTTTAGAAACTTGCGAATTAAACTATATTAGTATCAATAATTGATTATTTAAGTAAAGTTACATTTCCTTTTTCTTCAAATAATGTCCCATCAATAAATTTGCCACTTAGCAGCCATATATAAGCATCTTGCATAGCTGGTTCGTTCATGTATTTGCCATCCCAAACATCTGTTATACTTCTTCCTTGATAAACCTTTCCACCCCATCTGTTAAAGACTGTAAAACTGTAAAGTGTGTCTATTACTCCTGTTAATATTGGCATAAATACATCATTTATGCCATCTCCATTTGGTGTAAATGCAGTTGGTACTAGCACCCTACCTTCGTTTGCTACATAGATATGTGCAGGCCTATTAATAGTATCACTGCACCCAAAGCTATTAAATACCACCAAATTTGCCGAATAAAACCCTGGAACTGTCAGATTAAACTGAGGGCTTTGATCTGTGCTTGTGTATGTATAAAAAGGCAAGCTATCGTGAGAAATGGTATACCTATAACTTATTGCATCAGCACTGCCATCTATCATTGTAAATAAAGCGTTGGGCAAATATCTTCTCCTTGGACTTGCAGAAAATTGAGCATTGGGTTTAGGATAGACACGCACAAAACTATCTTTAGTCAAAAAACTACTCCCACCAGGACCAAAAGCCCTCAATGTAATATTATAATAACCGGGGATGGTAAATGTGTGAACAGGATTTGGCAAAGCAGATTCTTGCCCATCATCAAATATCCATCTAAACTGAGTGGCATGCAGCGTGTTTTGTGAAAATCGGACTGTTAATGGACCGCAACCTGCCGTATCTATTCCAGTAAAATCAATGATTGGCAGCGGTGGTTCTATATAAATTTGCTGAATGGAGGTATCCTGACAAGTACCATTATTCACTATTAATGTAACGGTATAAAAGCCTGAATCTATGTATTGATGCACCGGATTTACAAGATTACTTGCAGCACCATCACCATATTGCCATGCATGGCTCAAGCCAATTGGACTAGCCAAACTTGTAAACGTAACAATGGCATTGGGAACTTTTGGGCCCACGGGGTTATAGGTAAAATTAGCAATCGGCTTTGGCAAAACATTAATAATATTGGCACTTACAAAACTGTCTTTACAAGAATTAATATCAAAAGCTACTAATTTAACTCCAAATTGTCCAGCTTTTGTATAAGTATGGGTAGGCTGAGAATCTGTTTTTATCCCACCGTCTCCAAAATACCAAATCTGGTAAAAAGAATTTTTGGTTCTGTTACGCATAACTATATCTGAGGGTTGACAAATAATTCGATAAGGCAATGTATCGAACAAAACTGTCATTTTTACTGGTAAAAAAACGCTTTTAGTCGTGGTCTCTGCACAGCCAAAATCATTAGAAACGGTAAGTGTAATAGTATAGCTAGTGTCATTATAAATGCTGTGTCTAAAAAGGTGACGGGGATTTGCAAGGGTTGAATTGGGTGTTCCATCTCCAAAATTCCATAAATAACCTGTTGCATTAATACTCCTATTGACCAAATCATAGTATCCACTATCACAAATATTGTTTCTAATTGGGGTAAAATCAGCGAAAGGAACGGGGATAGCAACTAAATTTAGACTATCGTAATCAAAACAACCAAATTGATTTGAGACACGCAAAATTGCCCTGTAAATTATATTTTGTGTAGAATAATTATCATACCTATGCAAGGGATTCAATAGATTGCTAGTATCTCCATCCCCAAATTCCCAATAATTTCTATTTTGATTGATAGAATTATTGGTAAAAACAACGTTTAGAGGAGCACAGGCACTGTCTCTATCTGCAGTAAATTGTGCTATAACATTGGGGAAAACATATATATTTCTGCGAATGCTGTCCTTGCAATTAAAAAAATTTGTTGCCTCTACCTTAACACTGTATATTGTAGGCAAAAGTGGATTAACCGAAGGAGGATAATTGTATATGGGATTGTAAAAGACAGAAGAATCACCTGTGCCAAAATACCATTTAAAACGACTAGCTCCTTGCGATAAATTATAAAATAAACTCAGTTGATTTATACAAATACTATCATCACTCATCGCAAAATCTGCAATTGGGTTTGCCCTTACCACAATGGGCAGACTGAATGTATCTGAACTAAAACAATTTCTATTACTCACTGCATAAAGTTGCACATTATATAAACTATCTATAAGATTTGCTGCCTGAAAAACATTGGAAATATTGGGTAAACCTAAGTTAAAACCATTTCCAAAGTTCCAATAATGTTGATTTGCCAAAGTGGAGGTGCTTGTAAAATTTACTGTAAGTGGTCCACAGCCACTAAATCTATTTGCGTTAAAAAAAGGATAGGGTAGCGGGTGAACTTTGATAATGCTAAAAAATGTATCTAAACAGCCATGTTCACTGCTGCCAATGAGTCTAACCCGATAATTTGTATCCAATAATGGCCTTTCTAAATAAGAGATGGCAGTGTCTCTTGCAGCAGAAAACTGATTATTTCCAAAACTCCAATTAAATTGCATTATGGCAATATTTCCAGTATCGTGAGGGATTGATGTATTGATAAACTGAACAGCAAGAGGGCTGCACCCAGAATCTTGTGATTGAATAAATCTAACCCTAGGTTTTGGAAATATTTTTATATTTTGTGCAACAGAATCTAAACAACCATGCTCTGTAAATGCAACCAATCTGACAAGATAGTTGGTATCTCTAGTTTGTGATGCAAAATAGGTTTTGTTGCTATTGGTTGTTGTGCTGACAACACCATCACCTAATCGCCAAATAAAAGACATTATATTAATACTGCCGGTATCACGAGGGTTAGATAAGTTTGTAAACCCTACATTGAGTGGTGCACATCCTTGAGTATCTGTTGCCAAAAATTGCACAAATGGCTGAGGATATACCGTAATTAGATTGCTGTCTCTCGCCTCGCATTGATGCTCTGAATAACCAATAAGCCTGACCCTAAAACTAGTATCTCTGATATTAGAAGAAACAAAACTTTGGCTAACCTGCTGAGATGCCGATGTATTGCCATTTCCAAAACTCCATAAAAAATTCATGATGCCAATACTGCCTGTATCATTTGGAATAGAATTATTATTAAACTGAACTAAAAGTGGACCACAGCCATTATTGTTATTTACCGTAAATCTTACTGATGGCAGCGGAAAAACTTTTCTTTGTCCAAAAGCTGTATCTCTGCACCCTATCCAATTTATTGCAATTAATCTTTGCACATAATTGGTATCGCGCACATTATTT
Organism: Bacteroidia bacterium; assembly: GCA_041690035.1. GTDB lineage: Bacteria > Bacteroidota > Bacteroidia > NS11-12g > UBA955 > CALSPH01. The sequence continues at coordinate 18,065 of JBDNFC010000020.1, forward strand.
GGCAAAAAAACAGTATTTGGATTTTGCAAAGTGCTGCTTGTTCCGTTGCCAAATTGCCAAGAATACGTATTTGCAAACCTACTGCTATTTAACATTGTATCAATAAAGGGTCCACATCCAGAATCTATATTATTTTGAATTGCTGCAATAGGATTTCTAGCGGTAAAAAATGACCGTTCAATACTGTCAGCAAAACAACTTGTGCTGTCTACTGCCACCAATTTTACACGATGAATTGTAGAATCTGTGGCCACAAAAACCGGGTTCATAATAGCCGTTGTTGACTGCAATACTCCGTCAAGATACCATAAAAATTTGTTTGAAAATAAACTAGTATTTGAAAAAGTAAATGTAAAAGGAGCACAAGCTTGTGTGCTATTAACACTAAAATTTGCAAGTGCATTAGAACGCACCCTTATAATACTAGTATCTCTTGCGCTACAACCACCATTTGCAACAGCACGATGCACTGCCACCCTATTTCCAGGGCTGGTAAATACATGCCTAAAAATACCATTCATAGTTTGAGTATCTAAAGCCGATCCATCGCCAAAATTGGTAATTAAATACCTATAGTTTGAAGAACTATTGTTAAAAGTGAGTGTATCAAAAGCACAAATTACAGTGTCTGTAATAACATTCGAAACAGGTGTGGTATCCACCCTAATTGTAGCCAATAGCGAATCGACACCACATAAATTAGTAATGCGGTGCTTTAAAATATAATTGCCCGGAATTGTATAATTAATAATGCCTGAAACACGGTTTGTAGAAGTATTGCCATTCCCAAAATCCCAAAAATAGGTGATATTTGGCCCATTGCTTAAAGAAAAATTACTAGGATTTATTTGCAGTGGGGCACAACCGCCAGCAGTATCATTAAAACGAGCATAAGGTCTTTCAAATACCCTGACTGTATCGCGTGCTATCCTTGTGCCACATCTATTAGTTATAGAAAGTGTTAAAGGATAAATACCTGGTGTATTATAAAAATGTGTCACAGTATCTGAAGTGCTGGTAAAACCATTGCCAAAATTCCATAGTCTTACACTATTAATTGCGTTTGAAGTATCATCTACAAATATGCGTACACTATTACATCCAAAAGTGGTATCTCTATAAAAACCTGGTTGTGGGAAATAGGTTACATTAAATGATCTGTAGATGGTATCTTGACCACAATTATTTCTTGTAACCAACATAACCGTCCTTCTGCCTTGTGCGGTATAAATATGAGTGTTGGGTCCCAAAGTATTAATCCAGCCGGTATTAGTGCCATCACCCCAATCCCAATAATATTGTTTAGGATCTGGCAATAAGCAATACCTATCTGAACTTAAATTAGTAAATGTAAATGGATTGCCAGGTGTGCAATTGCTGCTATCAATTCTAAAATCTGCCAAATCATCTTCTGATATGTTGATAGGATTCCATGTAGTAAAAGAACTTCCACAAGAGTTTGTAGCTGTTAGTGTTACTGAGCCATTACAAAGTCTTTGGGTGTAGGTGTGGCTTGTGGGTGAATTAAATTGAGTATCAGATTGTGTAGAAGTGCTACCATTGCCCCAGTTCCAGGTAAAAAGTGTGCCAGCACCTATATTGCTGCTATTATTACGCATAGTTACAGTATGATTTGCACATCCGGTATTTGCACCTGGCCCCGGCCCTATAAGACCTGCTGTAGGCTGCCGCAGATTTTCTACAATGCCATATAGTGTATCTGTGCATGTGGCACTTCGTTGAACTATTCTAACCCTAAAAATTCCAGTATTTACAAACCAATGGTTGAATACTGTTCCAGGTGGTTGATTTGTGCCAAAACTGTCAATTGTGCCATCGCCCCAAATAAAAATAGGTCTGCGCAAAGTATCGTTAGAAGAGGTGGAAACTAAAAAAGAATCGGGAGCTGAAGACAATTGAATGCAGTTAATAAAACTTGGCACATAGCTTAGTGCTATGTTTTGGTCATAAAGCTGAGCGGCATTAGTTGTTATATTAACAGTAGAAAATGCACTGTCTATGCATCCAGAGGTATCTGTAGCAATTACTGTTAATCTATTATTGCCTAAAGAATTAATTTGAACCGATGGTGATGGATTTCTGCCAATAGTGGTAGCAAACAAAGCCCCATTTAGGTAATACCTGTAGGTGGTAATTGCAGAATCTCTGCGTGTGCTTGTATTTGTAATAGTGGCTACCCTTGGGGTTCCGCAGGTATTAGTGTATGAAATAGTCATTGAAGGCAGCACATAAGTACATGCTTGCGTGTTTAAGCTTAAAAACAGTAAAACACTAAATCCTAATATTACAAATCTATTCATAAAATTGATTCTACACTATACCTAAGACAAAATATAAAGAAAAAAGTTGTAAGCTAAAAATTTTAAAATCTATATTTTATAAATACTGCTGGATTTCCACAATAAATACCACCAGCTATTAGCTTATTGTTAGCGAAACTAAGCGGTTTTAATATTGCACCTTCTTCGCACAAAACTCCTGGCCCTACTATCGCTTTAGCACATATCCACACATGATTTTGTATTGTTATTGGAGCAGTAAACAATTCAAAAGCCGCGCTTTTATAATTATGATTGCCACATAATAACATTGCACCTTGAGACAGACAAACATTGTTGCCAATAAATACAGTATCTAAATTATCTATCCAAACCTGCTCGCCTATCCATACATTATCCCTAATAATTAAGCGCCAGGGAAACTTAATATTTACATGAGGCTTAATCAAAACTTTATTGCCCACCTTAGCCCCAAACAATTTTAACAGCTTTACTTTGATTCCATAAAAAGGAAAGGAAGACTTGAAAAATAAAGAAGAACAAAAGTGCCAAAGCACCTGTTTAAAATAACTTGCCCCCCTTTTAAATTCTTCATTCTTAAAGGTATCTAAATTTTGTAAACCTGACATAAAATACTTTTCAATTATAGGGTATTTTTTTTAAATACACCAATAAAATCTGCATTGCTAAAACTTTAATTAAAAAACCCCTAGTATAAAACCAATAAACGAACTTCTTTGATTTCTTTAAAAAAATTCTAAACGCAATACTTTATCTCATCATTTTCAATCTTTACTTGTAAACCACATTTAACAGGAATATTTAATTTATCATGGCCAACTGGCATACCAAAAAATATTAAAATGTTATGTTTTAGCGCATATTCTTGCATAATTTCTGCAATATTTTTGCCAAAAGGAATAGTATTGTCTTTAATGTCTTTAAAATTACCTACCAATAAAGCTTTCAGTTTTTTAAACTTGCCAGCCCTACTTAGTGCATTCATTATTCTATCTAAGTGGTAATAATATTCATCTATATCTTCTATAAACAATACTTTGCCAGCCCAAGAAAAATCTGACACACTGCCAAGCAAACTGTAAATAACAGACAAATTTCCGCCAACTAGCTCACCCTCAATAGGCAGATAACTAGCTATTGAGGACTCTAAATAGTAAGAAATCTCTTCCCCCTTTAAAGCTTCTATGAGGGCATAAAACGATAAAATAGATTCTTCATCAGTTTGTGCAATATGTATGGGCATTGTAGCATGCAAGCTAGCAATACCAATGCTTTGCAAATGAATATGTATTGCGGTAACATCACTATATCCACAAAACCACTTTGGCTTATTAAGCAAAGGTTGCCAATCTACCATGTCTAATATTCTAGCAGCACCATAGCCACCCCTAAAAAAAATAATTGCCTTTATATTGTCGTCACTGATAGCCCAATTTATGTCAGCCGCACGTTGGCTATCTGTGCCAGCAAACTGATGGTATTGAGCTAATATATTTGGAGAAAAAACTACTTGAAATCCTGCTTTTTCTAAAAAGTCTTTTGCCCTATTAAGCAACAACTCATCTACAACCCTTGATGCTGCTGCTATGGCAATGGTATCTCCTGATATTAAATATGGTGGTATAATCATTTGTGCGAAAGTAGCTAAAAAAATAGTTCATGCACAAATCTTGTTTCATTAATATACGCAATTTAGCGTATTTTATGGCAGTTTCAATGATTTAACTTTGTATCCACAATTATTAAATAATGATACGAATAGCAATTGCGGAGGTTATTACCAAAATAGGCGAAACTTTAAAAGAAAAGATTGAGCTTGCACCAGATTTTCAAGTTGCTTTTATAGCAAAAAATGGCGAAGAGATGATATTGCAATTGAAAGAAAAGGAGATAGACATTATTCTAATGGATATCAATATGGCAGAGATGAATGGCAATGATGATATAAAAGCTATTTGCAGCAATTGGCCATATATAAAAATAGTAATGAGCATTGTTTTTGACGAAGAACATTGCATTTTTGATTCACTATTGGCAGGATCAATAGGCGTAATAAGGAAAGATGACCCTCCTGCAAAAATTCACCGTGGCTTATATGAGGTATTAGAAGGCGGTACGCCAATGAGCAAAAATACAGCAAAAAAAACTTTGGATTGGTTAAAAAACCATCAAACACAACAAAATAAAACTTTAAAAATACCCCAATACTTAAAATTGGAAATTGAAATTTTGGAACACCTCGCCCTAGGTAAAAGTTATGAGCAAATAGCTAATAAATTAAATATAAGCTACTACAATGTGAAAACAACTTTAGAAAAAACCAGCAAAAAACTACAAGAGGCAAATAAGTAAAAGAATAAAAACTAATTGGAAACGGTTTCTTTTAGAAAAAAAACACCTTTATTTGTTAACTATTTTAAAACTTATTGTAATGAAAAAAAATACCCTGTTTGTACTACTTTTTTTTGTATCTCATTTTAGTGCAAAAGCCACTGAAGATACCACTGTAGTTTTAAACCTAATAGAAAAGGCAAAAATTACAGAAACCTTAGACTCTACTTATTTTTATTTGAATAAGGCCATAGTAAAAGCAGAAAAAATTAAATATTATGACGGGCTGCTATCTGCAACTAAAATTATTGGAGATTTGTCTGTACAAGAGGGTAATATTGAAAAAGGAATAGCCATTTACCAAGAAACGCTTAAAAAGTATCATTTAAACAATCAGCAATAAAGCACTGTTTTTAATCAATTGGGCATTTACCATGTTTACTTAGGACATTATGACAGTGCAGAAATTTATTTTTTAAAAGCATTAGAAATTAGAAAAAAACAAAAAGACAATGCTGGTGTTGGTGCAGCGTTTAATAATTTGGGGAACATTAGCATATCTAAAGGAAATTATGATAAAGCCACCAATTATTTTATACAAGCATTAAAAATTAGAGAACAAATAAAGGATACAGCAGGCATTGCTTCTACTTTTACAAACTTGGGCCTTATTTTTTACAAGCAAAAAAACTTTAAAAAAGCCTTAGAATATTACAGAAAGGCATTAGCGCTCAACCAACTGCAGAAAAATCTAAGCAAAGAGATTTTAATATTTTTTAATTTTGGTAACTTATATGATGAGACAGAGAAATTTGATTCTGCTATATTCTACCATAAAATTGCCATTAGCAAGGCAGAACTATTAAATGATGAAAGGTTAAAAGCTATGGCTTATGGAAATATTGGGGTCACTTATACCAAAGTAAAACAATATTCACTTGCCAAGGCCTTTATTTTAAAGGCACTTGCCATTAGAGAAGCCTCAAATGATATGGAAGGCATGGCTATCAATTACAATAATTTGGCATCTGCTTTGGTAGAAACCAATCAGAAAGACAGCGCCATTTATTATTTTAATAAAAGTTTAAAATATTCCCTAGAAATAGGTAATCAAGAGATTGTTAGAGACAATTACCTTGCGCTTTCTGAAACATATCTTCAACAAAACAAACCTACAGAGGCTTTGGCAATGTTTAAAAAATACATAGCCATTAAAGATACTATGCTAAATGAGGAAACCAATAAGCAAATAGCAGAGCTAAACATAAAATACGAAACGGAGAAAAAAGAAAAGCAACTTGCGCAGGAACAAGAGAAAACTCAAAAACAAAGCAATTATATCCTTGTGGCATTGGCACTAATCTTTATACTTTTACTATTATTTGTATTGTTTATGCAAATAAGAAAAGCAGAAAAGCAAAAAACAGCATTGCAGTCCATTCAAAATATAGAAAATGAGCGTAGCAGAATAGCCCGAGATTTGCATGATAATTTGGGTGCAGAGTTAACACTTATAGCGTCAAAACTAGACATTGCCTCTTTTAAAGAAACAAGAGCGGCAGAAAAAAAAGTAACAGAAAATATAGCCAATATAACCAGAAATGCCAATAGTGTGCTAAGGGAAACAGTGTGGTCTATCAAAAGCAGCGAAATTTCTTTGGAAGAACTCCATGATAAAACCAAAGAGTTTGCCATCCGTATTTTGGAAGACAAGGGGATAAAATTAGAGTTTATTTGCTTGGATAATCAATGGGTTTTAACGCCCAATGTGGCTTTAAATCTATTTAGAATTTGCCAAGAGTTGATAAACAATAGCGCTAAGCATGCACAATGCACTTTGATGAAATTTTCTTTTTCTAAATCCCAAATTACAGTTGCAGATAATGGAAAAGGATTTGATAAAGACACTATAAAAACAGGCTATGGAATAGAAAATATAGCAACACGGGCAAAAGAAATAAACGTAAATATCTTAGTAAGATCAGAAAAGGGAACTCAAACCATTTTAAGCTTTAATGATTAAATAAATAAAGTTTAAATTTACGAGAAATAAAAAAGAAATCTTGTCTTTTTGGACAAACAATAACTTAGTTTTGTATCCTTGAAAATAGCGATTATCAATTACGGATTAGGAAACTTGGGTAGCGTAAAAAATATGCTTAAAAAAGTGGGATGCACCAATGTTGCTGTTACGAGTAATCCTGATGAAATAGCAGCAGCAGATAAACTAATCCTACCTGGTGTCGGTGCCTTTGATCAGGGAATGAAAAGCTTAGCCGAGTCAGGTTTAATACCAATATTGGACAAATTGATTCTAGAAGACAAAAAATCTGTTTTAGGAATATGTTTGGGTGCACAACTGATGACAAAGTCTAGTGAAGAGGGGTTATTGCCAGGCCTTGGATGGTTTGATGCAAAGGTAAAAAAGTTCAATTTTGAAGACAAAAAGCTCAAAATACCGCACATGGGATGGAACGAGGTGCATGCCGAGAAAGGTCATTTAACCGTTAACAGTTTAGAAAAACCGACACGTTTTTACTTTGTACATTCTTATTATATTAAAGCAAATAATGTTAAAGACGTATTGCTTACATGCAACTATGGAACACCTTTTTGTGCTGCTATTCAACATGAAAACATGACTGGAATGCAGTTTCATCCAGAGAAGAGCCATAAGTTTGGAATGGCAGTATTTGCAAGCTTTGTAAACGGGTAACACTATTGTAACTTATAACATTGTAACTTAAAATTTTATAACTTGATATATTTACTTATATTTGTGGTGTGAAAGAAAACAAATCTCCTTTTCAGTTTGGACAAGTTATTGAACCAACTTTTTTTGTAAATAGAGAAATGCTTTTGGATCGTTTTGCAATAGAGGTTAAAAGCGGATTGCATCAAATTATTATTTCTCCAAGAAGGTGGGGCAAATCTTCATTTATGCGCAAAGCTGCTGCAGATATGCACAAAGACCCTAATATTGCATTTTGTTTTATTGATTTATTTTTAATAAGAAGTGAACAAGAGTTTTTTGAACACTTGGTAAATACAGTCATAAAATGCACACATACCAAAATAAATGAGCTAAAAACAACCCTTAATAAATTTCTTTCCAAATTAAGCCCTAAAATTAGCCTTTCACCAGAACATAACCATAGTTTTGACATTGATTTTAATTGGGAACCAAATGAAACCAATATGCTAGAAGCCCTTAACTTGGCTGAAAATATTGCAAAAAAGAAAGGAATAAGAATAGTGATTTGTTTAGATGAATTTCAGAATATTTCTGAGTTTACCAATGCCACCTCTTTTCAAAAAATGTTGCGATCACAATGGCAATTGCACAAGAATGTAACCTACTGTTTGTATGGCAGTAAACGCAGTATTATGGCCGCCATGTTCAGCAACAAGAGCATGCCCTTTTATCGTTTTGGCACTCAAATATATTTAGACAAAATAGAAACTACTCCTTTTGCTGCTTATATTATCAAGCAATTTGCCTCTACCCAAAAAACTGTCTCAGAAAGATGGGCCATAAAAATTGTAGAATTAATGGAAAACCATCCATATTATGTGCAACAGTTTGGGCATTTTGTTTGGATGAATACCAATAACAAAGCAAGCGCTAAAACAATACTAAAAGCTATTGAACAATTGTTTATGCAAAACCTTATTTTATTTCAAAGAGATTTTGAGCAACTAAGTGTGCAGCAAATAAATGTACTAAGAATGTTGTGTGATGATGAAATAAAATATCCAACAGGAAAAGCTGCGATTACACAATATAAACTCGGCAGCTCTGCAAATGTTTTAAGAGGGCTTGAGGGTTTAGAAACCAAAGAAATTATTGACAGATTTACTTCAAAAACAGAATTTGTAGATCCAGGCTTTAAGCTTTGGGTGAGAACACAAATTTTTAAAACCGTAAAATTAACTGAACTATGTTAGAAACCAGAATAATGCCCTGCCTTTTGTTAATGGATGATGGATTGTATAAAACTATTCAGTTTAAAAAACCAGGCTATGTAGGCGACCCAATTAATGCAATTAAAATTTTTAATGATAAAGAGGTAGATGAGTTGGTATTTTTGGACATCACTGCCACTGAAAAGCAGAAAGGTCCAAATTTTAAATTGATAGAAGACATAGCAAGCGAGTGCTTTATGCCATTGGCTTATGGTGGGGGTATATCAACCTTAGACCAAGCTAAACGGATTTTTGAAATTGGAGTAGAAAAAATAGCATTGAACAGCGCAGCTATAAATAACCCCAAACTGATTGAAGACATATCGAAAATTTATGGAATCCAGTCAATAATTGTAAGCATAGATTACAAAAAAAATTTGTGGGGAAAAGTGTTTGTACACGGACAAAGAGGTAGAAAAAGCATTGGTAAAACACCCGAAATATTTGCCAAAGAAATGGAGCAATTTGGAGCCGGAGAAATTATGCTCACCAGTATTGAACGCGAAGGAACGTGGCAAGGCTTAGATATAGAAATGTTGCAAAAAGTTGCCGATGCGGTAAATATTCCCGTGATTGCGAATGGAGGGACAGGTAACATGACGCATATACAAGAAGCGGTAAAACAAGGTGGAGCAAGTGCAGTAACCTTGGGCAGTATGTGCGTTTATCAAAAACAAGGTTTAGGGGTGCTGATTAATTTTCCGAAAAGAAAAGATATTTTGGAGGTTTTAAGGTAATAATCCTTTAACACAAAATCCGCATTAGATATTCTGCCGCAATTGAAAATCCCGTCAATTCAAGAATCTATCTATACACCAAATCCATATTCAAAGGGTAGATAATAAATCTAAATAATTAACCTTCAGTGATTTTAATTTTCGCAGCGAATATACAATCCTAAATTTGAGGTTAATAGAGTTGCACAATATTTATTAGTAGAAATTATTAAATAACACTTGAAAAGATGCTAAACAATTAATTTTAGAAAATTGCGATTTTGCAATAGTGTTTACCTTATTTAATATTGTTTAGATAATTGCCAAACAAATCATTGATTTGATATCCTGCATCAAGTCTGTTTTTACTCAATTTTTTAAACTCGACCAAGCCCCAAAGCAAAAATTCTTTCCAAAAATTTTGATCTTTTTTAGGGATATTGGGTTGGTATTTTTTCATTAAATCTGCTAAAGGGCCAATTTTATTGAGCGCAGCTTGATACTCCTTATCATCATCATTGTCTAAGAGTTCAAAACCAGATTGATTATAAAACCATTCTAACAGCGCAGAATATGGGTTAGAAACATTCTCTTTTTCTAATTTTGCAATTTTTGGAAAAAAAGATGGCAGCATAGTTTTTATTGCATTTCCAATCAAGTTTTTTGCCACCTTTGCAGCACCCTCTTGCTCTCCTTCATAAACCAATTCCACTTTACCAGTTAAAGAGGGAATAATACCCATAAAATCGCTTAAACGTATGACAGTTTGCTTACCTTGATTCATCAATGCCCTGCGCTCTGCAGTGCTCATCAAATTTTCATAAGCAGTAATGGTCATTCTTGCACTCACACCACTTTTTGCATCAATAAATTCACTGTCTCTTGCTTCAAAACTTATTTGCTCTAATAAATCTTTTGCCAATTCTGGCACATACACAAGTTGCGATTGGCTCTCATCCAACTTTACTTCTTGTTGAGTTATCTTTTTTGCTACTGATATATTTGTTGGATAATGTGTTAAAATTTGCGAGCCAATGCGGTCTTTTAATGGTGTAATAATACTTCCCCTATTTGTATAATCTTCTGGATTTGCAGTAAAAACAAACTGCATATCTAAGTTTAAACGTGCTTTAAAACCACGAATTTGAATATCTCCCTCCTGCAGTATATTGAACAGCGCCACTTGAATTCTTGCTTGCAAATCTGGCAACTCATTGATCACAAAAATACACCTATTGGCGCGGGGTATCATGCCAAAATGAATTACCCTATCATCTGCATAACTCAATTTTAAATTTGCTGCTTTTATAGGATCTATATCTCCTATCAAATCTGCAACCGTAACATCTGGGGTGGCTAATTTTTCCGAAAATCTATCAGATCTATGCAACCATTCTATTGGGGTTTTATCTCCCATTTCTTTAATAGTATCTTTTGCATACTTTGAGATAGGATTAAATGGATCATCATTAATTTCTGAGCCTGCTATAAAAGGGATATACTCATCCAAAAGCTCAATCATTTTTCGCGCTAATCTTGTTTTTGCCTGCCCACGCAAACCTAGTAAATTAATATTATGCCTTGATAATATGGCTCGCTCTAACTCGGGTATTACTGTATTTTCAAATCCATATACACCTTCAAAAGCGGGTTCATTATTCTTTATTTTTTTTATAAGATTATTGCGCAGCTCATCTTTTATAGTTTGATGGCGATACCCCGATTTTACTAACGCTCCTAAAGTTTTTTCCATTTTCATTTATCTAATTTTCTTTTTTCTATTATTTTCGTAATCCTCAAAAATCATTTCTCCCAAGCCTTTGATACCCGTGTAAAATGCTTTCCCTTGATTGGCTTCAGTAAATTTATTTACAAATTGTTGCAAGTAAGGATCGCTTGCTATCATAAAAGTAGTGATAGGTATATGCAATTTTCTTGCCTGAGCAGCTTGGGTATAACATTGGTCTGTAATATACGGATCTAGTCCATTGCTATTCATATAATAATCTCCATTTTTTTCTCTAATGCAACTAGGTTTTCCATCAGTTATCATAAATATTTGCTTGTTGGTATTGCGTTTTCTGCGCAATATATCCATAGCTAGTTTTAGTCCTGCCACCGTATTGGTATGAAAAGGGCCAACTTTTAGATAGGGCAAATCTTTGATACTAATACTCCAGGCATCATTGCCAAACACCAAAATATCGATGGTGTCTTTTGGATACCTAGTAGTAATCAACTCTGTAAGTGCCATAGCCACTTTTTTTGCAGGAGTTATACGGTCCTCGCCATATAATATCATGCTGTGGCTAATGTCTATCATTAAAACGGTGCTCATTTGCGCTTTAAACTCAGTTTCTTCTACAACTATATCTTGGGCTGTTAATCTAAAATCAGAAATCCCATTATTTACTTGTGCATTTTTTACACTTTCTGTAAGTGCAATTTTATCTAATCCATCACCAAATTCATATGCTCTCAATATACCCGAATGTTCATCTCCTGTGCCCGTTTTTTTAGTTTTATGATTGCCAGCATTGGCTTTTTTGAGGTTTCCAAATATTTGTTCTAATGCAGCTTGCCTCAGTAAGCGTTCTGTTTTTTCTGTAATACCCAAGCCATTTTTGCCATTGCCCTTTATCTCTTCTCTAATGAAACCTTTCTTTTTCAAATCTTCTATGAAATCATCTATAGTATATTCGGGTGTGGTGAGTTTAAATTCTTTATCAAGCTCTCTTAGCCAATCTATTGCTTCTTCAAAATCTCCCGAAGTGTGAACAATTAATTCTTTAAACACCTCAAACAATGCCTCGAAAGGTGTTTGAAAAGGTTTGCTGTATTTGGCAAATTGAAAACCAGATGTATTAAATCTATGCATAGAAACTTATTTAATAAACAACAAGTTGGCAAAAGTTGTTTTAACTAAAATATATTAAAGCAAAGATATTCGATAGAACTAGGAAAACTATATGTTCATTGGTCTGTTTTAAGAATTTAGGTTAATATATTGAAAAGTTTTAAATATTTATTTTTATGGATTTACATGCTTCCAATTTTTTCATATTCACAAGGATTTTTAGATATTGAATCAGGGGTAATATTTATAGGCTATAATGATGTAAGGATTCCAGGCAATAGTGGAACACTTTTTTCTTTAAAAAAGGATTTGCTTATTAAACCCGCACCTTATATTAGGATAAACATGGGCTATCAAATAAAAGAAAGGCATTATGTTGGATTGCTGTATGCGCCATTAACCATCAAAGCAACAGGCAGACTAGACAATGAGCTTAGGTTTAGCAATATTTTGGTACCACCAAATACGCTCATAAATGCCAGTTACACGTTTAATTCATACCGATTAACTTATCGGTATAATTTGATTCATAAACGCCATTTAAAAATAGGATTGGGGTTTTCTGCAAAAATCAGGGATGCAGAAATAGCGGTGTCAGCCAATTCAGAAGATGTCTCTACTGGTGGCTTAGGATTTGTTCCATTAATAAACTTTAAAGCATTTTGGACACCACACACTAAATACGGATTACTGCTTTGGGGCGATGGCTTTGCCGCTGCACAAGGCAGAGCCTTGGACATGCAATTGGCGGGTACTTTTAATATTAATAAATCTTTCTCTATGCGTCTTGGCTATAGATTGTTAGAAGGCGGATCTGATGGTTCAAGTGCATATAATTTTATCTTATTGCATTATGCTTCGTTTGGCCTAAGCTATCATTTAAATAATAAATAAAGCCATTTATCAAATCGTATCAATTGTTTTAATTACCCAGATTTTCTAAAGCAATACGCCTTTTATCTTTAAGCTGCTTGAAGTGTGTTGGGGTTAAACCCGTTATTTTTTTAAATTGATTGGATAGATGAGAAACGCTGCTATAATTTAGTTTATATGATATTTCTGTAATGTTTAATTCATCATATAAAATTAATTCCTTTATTTTTTCCACCTTCAGTAAAATGAAAAAATGTTCGATAGTGGTGCCTTGCTCCTCAGAAAATAAATTAGCCATGTAAGTATAATCAAATTGGAGTTTTTGGCTTAGATATACTGATAAGTTTTTTTCTTTAATTTCTTTTTCCGAGTTCACCATTTCTATAATAGCACCCTTTATTTTTAAGATTAAAATTGTTTTTTTGTCATCCGTTAATTCAAGTCCGATTGCTCGCAGTTCATTTTGTAGCAATATATTTTCTTCATTGGTCAATTCTTCCATTATTTCTATTTCCCCTAACTCCACAATAATGTAATGCAATTTCAACTTTTTTAATACCTGCATAACCATCAATTTGCAACGCCTACTGAACATATATTTGACAAAAAGCTTCATTTTGCTGTAAGTTTCTAAACTAAAAAATCTGATTCAGTTCAGAATTTAAATTTTTGTAAAATTAAGCTTAAATAAGCCAATTAAATTTATTTTTTTAATTGACCTAGTTTTTTCAATCTAAAAGCAACCTAATGATTGTCTTTTTCTTTTGTAGCATTGGTAGTAAAGCTATAAAAAATCATCTTATTTAGAATTTTTAATCAAACCCAAATCACGTATTAAACATGCATAATCGTATTAGTATTTATACCCCCCACTCAATAAAATTGGAATAATTACGATATTGATACAGGACGAACAAAATCAAATGCGTTAAGGCATCGCCTTTGACTTCATTTTTTCATCAAATTTACCAATTAAACACCTCATTTTCTGCTCCAAATCTTTGATGGCATTTTTGCTATTTTAGCGATTTTTTACTTATTTCACTCTCTCTGCAAAGCACAATTACCAACACCCAATAATGAGTCAGCAATTATGCCTGCTGCAATGCCAACTGTTGTTGTTTTTATAGCAAGATAATTAATAGGATAATAATAATAATTAAAGCTCCTGCTGAAATGTAAACTCCATCACTAGCTGTTTTTAATCCTTTTTTAATTTGTTTTACCTCTTGCCTAATTTCATTTTTTTCTTTTTTGTCCAAGTTAGACTTATCCATTGCCTCAATGGCTTCAAGCCTTGTAACCCACCCTGCCACTTTGGCAGAATCTATTGGATTTTCACTGCGCCTTGCAGTTTCTGCATAACTTACATTTGGGTGAAATGAAGTTAATAAACTTAGGCTAATAATTGCAATATAAATTTTATTTTTTATCATGTTTGTTTTTATTTAAATAGTTTTTTTACCTTGTATAATTCTTAAAAGTAGGGAAATAGCAGCTATTACTAATAGAAAATGAATTATTCCACCTGCATGATATCCCAAATATCCAATCAGCCAAAGAATAACTAACACCACGGCTATTAAGTATAATATATTTCCCATGGTTATAATTTTAATGCTAATCCTAAGGTAGAAACTCCAGTAGAAAGATCTAAAAATAATCCTGCTTTTTTATTAAAATGATACTCTGTGCCAACATGCAGATCTATGTACAAAGGACCAGTGCCTTGTCTGACGGTTTTTATTCCTTCATAATCGCTATCCCAAAGGGTTCTTCTAATAACAAAGCCCAATGAGCCTGCTAAGTAAAAATCCCATTTTGGACTTGCTTTTAAGATATCGTCAAAATAATAAGACCCCTTTGCACCAATAGGCACGACAGTTTCACTGTATTTATAATATCGGTATGGCTTACGATTATTGCCCCAATAGTAATCATTTTTATAGCTATAGAAAGTAATAAAAGGGGCTATTGTAAAGTTTTTAGCAACATCTATTTCATAATTGGCATGCAAGACAGGAATGGAATAACCTACATAGCCATAGTAACCGATGCCCAAACCCATATTTAGGGTTCTGCCGTATTTTTCTGCAAAATTATTTTGGGCGCTTATCATTGATGATAGCAAAAGCGCTATCAAAGTTAATTGTAATTTTTTCATATTTTTATTTTGATATTAAATGTAATTCATGTTTGTCACCATCCAAGGTGTAAGTATACCAAAGTGTTTTTTCCTCTAACTTTAATATTGTTAAAACGCGCTGCGATTGATTATCATTTCCTGTTAGTTTTACCTCCTTATCATCATTTTGAAAAACCCATGAACCCTCCCCGTTAAGAACCCCCCAAGAGTAATTGTACGCATTTTGCTTAGAAAATGTTTCTGTGTAACTGGCTACTAAAGAAGTAAAATCTTTGTCATTTATCTTATAGTTTTCTACTTTCCAAATATTTGACAATCTTTCGTTCTTGGACCTAAAGCTAAAATTAGGACCTTCTTCATACTTAGTGCAACCATTAAAAGAAATGAGTAAAAAAGTTGCAAAAGCTAAATTTGTGATTTTAATTATTGTTTTTTTCATTTTGTTATTTTTTAAAAGAATCTGTAACCTATAGTTGCTTGATACCACATGTTTTTATAATTTGGTGTTGTTGAAGTTCCGTCTCCTTTATTTTTTTGCAAATCCCAGCCAACTCTTGCGCTTAAGACTATGTTTTTTAAATTGATATCTACACCTCCAGTAAACCCAAGAATATTTTTTCTAATATTGTCATTATTAAATTCTTGTTGTTGCAAAACAATGCTGGTTCCGCCATTTTCAAATACGTCTTTTTGACGTGCTAAATAAGAATATTGCGGCCCTGCCAATATAGAAATGAATGATGTTGGTCTAAAAGCAAATAGAATGGGTACGTCTATAAAAGAATTGGTTCTAGACAAAGTGTAATTACTTCCCAAAATTCTGCCTGTAGACTGAAACCCCTTTTGAGAAAATAAGATTTCTGGTTGTAATGCAAATATTTTACCAATAGGCAAGGTTAAAAATGCTCCCAAAGCCAGACCTGCCCTGTTTTCTGCTACAAACTCTTCACCGTCAGAATTATAGACATTAGATAGGTTTAAACCAATTTTGACTCCTAAGTTTACACGTTCTCTAAAATCTGCAACTTGCGCAAAAGTTTGCTGAGCAAATGTAATTGACACCAAAATAATCATTGTTTTTTTTATAGTTTTTTTCATAGTTGTTATTAGATATTTAATCTGCCACAAAATTAGTCCCGCACAAAATATCAATTCTTACACAATTAAATAAATGTGTATCATAATTAAAGTGAATTTTACCCAAATTATGCATCAGAAACATGTATTTAGCTAAAAACCGCTCATGGTGCAAGTGTTTCAGCCAATTTGTTCTTGTTGATATTGTAAAAAAAATACCAACTCAAAGCGACAAAAATGGTGAACTATTGAATCAGAATCAAACTCCACTAAAGCAAATAATTTAATTTAAAAAAAAATACTTTTTTAATAAGGAGGTTTAAATAATGGATCATAATTAAAAAAACAGGCATATATTCTTAGAAGAAATAGCATTTATAAAGGTTTTAATTTTGGGCTTAAAAAATATAAATCATAATAAAAGACTCGTAAAGTTTTGTGTATCGGGTTGAAAAAATATTTTGAATGGCAGGTATCATAAAATAAAAAGTATAATTTTGTAATGAAAATAGCTTTCAAAAAAAAACCATCATTTTTTGGGCATTATATTAAGGACAACAAATGAGTAGAAAACAAAAGATAATGAACTACATAAAAGTGCTAAATACGGATTTAGAAGCTTTGAGAATAAACTTTCAGCTTTGTTTTTGACAAAGTCGGAAATTTTGAATTAAAAAAATTCTAAAAAGCAACAAAATTTCTCCAAACTTTATTAATCAAAATGACAGATAACAACTACATACTTATTTACAAAACAATTTTTGCATTAGATAGCTATGATAGAAATGAATTTTCGAATAAAGGAACTCATGAAGAGATGTCTTGTTTTAATATACTTTTACTTTTTTACCATTAGTTGTATGATTCAGACTTATTATAAATAATTCTAATTCTTTTAATTCTTTTTTTGAAAGATGCAAGGAATCGCTTGATAGGGTTTGATGCGGCAGATTTAAACCCATACCAGCACCTCCGCCATTGTTATAAAAAATCAGCACTTCTTGTAGTGTTTTATATCCTCCGTTGTGCATATAAGGCGCAGTTAATCCACTATTTCTTACAGTAACAGTTTTAAACATATTTTTATAATATTCGGTGTAATCTTGTGGCACATTATTATTCCATCTTCCTAAATCTTTATCTAAAATTTTATTTTTTGAAGTAATTGTAACACCCAAAACCTCTGCTTCACTTTCTATAAACAACGGAGGCACTAATCCAGCAAAAGTGGGCACAAAATGGCAGGTGGCGCAACTTGCTTTGCCCATAAATAAATTAAATCCTGAAATGATGTTTGCATTCAGCGTACTTTTTTCATTTCTAATAAAGCTGTCAAAAACAGAATTATAACCCCGCAATGAATTAACATAAGCACCAAGCGCAATGCCTATAGAGGAGGCTGTAATGGCAGTGCTATTAAAGTTATTATTAAAAGCCAATTTATACGTTGAATCTGAAGCCAAATATTTTATAATTTCTGCGTAGCTGGTATTGTATTCAAATTTATTAGTAAACACATGCTCTACTTGGTTCTCTAATCCCTTAGTTCTTAAATCCCAAAATAATTTTTCACTGTAACAACTATTCCATAAACCCATGCTATTTCTAGCAATATTGGTTTTTTTTGATAACCCATCAGAAAATCCTTTATTTGGTTGATGGCAGCTTTCGCAATTCATTTTTTTTGTATTTGAAAGCTGTTTATCATAAAAGAGTTTCTCGCCTAGGTCAATGATGTTTTTATTTTTAAAATCTTTGCCACTGCCAGAAAAAAAATATGGATTGATAAAATCTTCAGAAAATAGATAATCTTTGCTATAATTTGTAGGCAGGGGATTAAAAGTTCTTTCATCAGGGGTTTCTATAAAATTTGCAATTTGCAAATCTTTAATTTCTTTGAATATAGGATTGTGAAAAGTTTTTATAAAATAAGCATAATCAAAATTATCATAATTTTTATTCCCAAGAAATAAAGCTGCATTAACCAATTTTTTAACCAATTGTGTATGCATTTCTTTATTAGATGGCATATTGTCAATAAAAGCTAAATCTTCTGCTAAAGTGCTTAAAACAAGGGCATTTTCATTAAATGGGCTTTCTCCAGACGGCCTATCAAATCCAGTAATGCCTAATGCTAACATCCTAATCATTTCTTGCCTGGCAACTTCATAAATCATGTATTCTTCTATTTTTATATTGGCAATGAAAGCACTTTCCTTTTTTATTGCTGATTTTAAAAAAAATAGCTGTTGGTCTATTTCTACAAAATCAATGCTATCAGCATAAAACAATTCGTCTAATACTTGAAAACCAAGAGGTGGAAACATGGTGTTAGAAGGTGCAGCTCTATCAGGCTTAAACAAAGGTGCTGCATTTATTTTACCATCATATTCCATTTGATTTAGATAGCTGATTATGGCTTCACACTTTTTTAGTTTTAAGCGGGTGTGTAAATAGGCATCAATTTTTAATTCGGTCTTTGCATGTATGCATTTATCTATAGCATCGCATAATTCATTTATATGATTTAATTGCCTGGCTTGATACTTTTCAACATTTGATAATTGATATTTAAGTTGCAATGAAATGATTGCTAATATTAATACAAATAAAGGAGCAATTATTTTTCTATTTCTCAGATTATACATTTTAATACGGGTTGTCGTTTACCCAAAATAGACTGCTTTTAGCAGTCTATTTTGGGTGATTATGTTAAAAGATTTTTAGGAGAATTGAGTTTATTCTACAATAATTTTTAAGGTTTCTCCTGTTCCATTTTGAACTAAATATGTACCTGCAGCAAAACCAGAGATGTCAATAGTACTTACATTTCTGTACACAGCTATTCTTTGGCCATTTTGATTATAGATAGCAATATCTGAGGCCTCGCTAATATTTAATATTCTACTTACAGGATTTGGATAAACAGAAAAGGTTGAATTGATTGAGTTAGTCTTTGGATTTGCAATTACTAAATCTTCTTTATCCCAGCCTGTGATAGCATAGGTTAGCGAATTATTGTATGGGTAAGGATTGTCAGTGCTAGGGTGTTGACTATTTACAAACAATGTCTTGCCATCAGGAGTACCAACACATCCTGTAATTTCTGCGCCAGTTGGTGTAATAGATACTCTCATTAAATCATTATGAGAAGGATAAGCGATAGATAAATCTAGCAAAAACATTTCGCATCTAGTATTAATAGAGCCCGCTGGCACTCTTCCAAAACTTGTTCCATTTAGGTCTTCAGAAATCACCAAATATTCTTTATTGCCTACTTTGAATGTTGTTAAACCATCAGGATTACTTAAATGTACATTTGGATAGTTTTTTGGTGTTGGATTGCCCTCAATATATGGACCACCTTCTACATATACCCTATAAGATCCAGATGTATCAAATTCCAATACCCTTCCATAGTAGTCTCTATATAAGCTATTTCCAGGATTTGCTATGCCTATAGCACTTGCTCTTGCTAAGTGGTGAGGGGCATATTGTCCGCCTCTAGTAAAACCTCCTAATAATGCTGAGCTAGGATTATCAGTTCCTGTTTCGGTAGCATATATTTTACCATTATTTTCACTTACTGCAAGCCATTCAATTCTTACAAACATAGTGGCACCAAGAGCTGCAGCCCTATTTTCAACAGTAAGCACATCGCTTAGGCTTGTCATAGGTATTTCTAACCAACGTTGTCCTGCAGGATTAGTGGTTTTTAAGACAGATAATTTACCAGAATTAAAATCGCCAGCTATATCGGCAACAAATTTTACAAAATAGGCAGGTGTTGCATCCACGCCCAAAAATACAGTTTTGTTGTCATTTAATATTACACCACCTTCAAAACCAAGTTTTCCCCAATTGTATTGCTTTCTAATAGCCTTTGCTGTTTTAGGATCTATTTCCACCATATAATTCAGGTTTTGGAAAGCCTTTAGATTCTGTCCATTCATGTAAGGAAATACTGTTCCAGAAATTAGTCTATCACTCGTATCTGTAATTCCTCCTGAAATTTGTTGGTTTGAGCTTTGAAGCCATTCTTCAGCTGTCCATATTCTTCCATCTTTTGACTGAATCCCACCGCAATTCATGCCAGTTTCGCCTACAGTGTTTTTAAAATCCACATTGAAAAACTTGCCTTTTCTTCCGTCAGCCAATGTTTGAGATACTATTTGGATAGTATCAGTGTTTGGATCTCTTCTTATTTTAAATGCTGTCATGCCTCCTCCGTCTCCAATCATGTTGTTTTTAGTAATCATTTCATGATTAACAGTGAGCCAACCTAAATCGCCTGAACCAGAATTATCTTTTGTAAAACCGATAAAATCATGCCATTGCTTTGCAGGCACAGCGCCATTTGGCTGCCCAGCAGAATTAACAGTTTGAACACTGTCTACACCGCCTATAAAAATTAATTGAAATTTTAAGGGTGATTTTGGCATTACTACTGTTTGCGAAAAATAATTTGCATCAATTGTTGGATTAAATTTGATTTGTGCATTTGCTGATAAAGCAGCAAATGCAATTAGTGTAGAGTAAAATTTTGTTTTCATATTTATTATATTACAGTGCAAAAATGAGGTAGCTACCTTAATTTAATTGTACTGTGATATTAATTTTTTATAAAGCAATTGTTAAGTAATAGAGGCTTATTGAATAGGCCAAACATACTGAAAGCATCAATAAATGTGGGAAAAACAAATCTTTTATAAAAAAAAATATTGCGATAGATTTTTAGTAAAAACCATTTTAATAGCTAAGATATTGACACAAAGGTTTTAAAACAAAAGAAAATGAAAATAATTTTTTTTACTTATTTTTTTTAACCAATTTTACCTGCTCTTTTTCTAAAACCACCAACTTTTTTTTATATAAATCGCCAATCGCTTTTTTAAAAACCTTTTTACTCATGCCTGTAATGGAAATAATTTTATGGGGACTAGATTTATCACCTATTTCTAAAACACCCAAATTTTGGTTTAATAGCTCCAATATTTTATCAGAAGAACTTAGCACATGCCCATATCCAATTTCTTGCAGAGTGATGTCTATATCGCCATCTTCTCTAAGTGTTTTTATATAGGCATCTCTTAAATCTCCGATTGCTAATTTTTCAAATATTTCATTGGAAAAAATTAATCCATAATACGCATTTTCTATCAATACATTTCTGCCTAAGTCAGTTTGCTCACCAATCATAATTTTAACCTTCTGATTTGCCTCAAATGTAGGATCATCTTTAAAACAGAATTCTTTCCATTTCATACTGCCCACTAGCCTTGATGTTTGGGGGTCTAAAAACATATACACAATGCGCCTATCGCCAACCCTTACTTGAGCATTTTGCTCTTTGAATGGAACTAATAGGTCTTTTTCCAACCCCATATCAAAAAAAACACCAATATTATCAACAGCAACTACTTTTAGGCAAGCATAAGAATCTAACATAATCTTAGGCACCAAAGTAGTCGCTATTATTCTGTCTTCCGAATCTAGGTAAATAAATACTTCGATCATATCGCCCTCTGATAGGTCTTCTGGTATATATTTATTTGGCAATAAAACATCTTCTATACCTTCACCACCTAAAAACATACCCACTGTGGTAGTTCTCAAAACTTCTAATTTATTATGTACACCAATTTTTAACACGGCACAAAATTAGGGTATTTAAGAACGCTAATTTATTATTTGATACAAATATATGCATTTAAGTCATTTACTTTAGCGCATTTTTTATGATTTAATCAACAATGTATGCGAACAAGCAGTAATTTTTATTCATCAAAATTTGAGAATAACAAAGAAAGCAGTCTTTATGTATACTATTATTTACTATTTAATCTCAAAAATGCAAAGGCTAGCAAATTTTTATCGATTATTGCGGTGAATGAATAACTTCATAAATTTTAAAATTAAAAAACAATTACTCAATGCCATTACTGAGCTAGGATTTGAAGAACCCACTCCTATTCAGCAAGCGTCTTATGCAACTATTCTTGGCGGTGCAGATTTTGTTGGTATCGCGCAAACTGGCACAGGAAAAACAATTGCATATTTACTGCCTATTTTACAAGACTTGGCCTATTCTGATCAAATAAATCCACGGGTATTAATTCTTGTTCCTACCAGAGAACTTGTTATTCAAATTGTATCGGAAATTATAAAACTAACACCTTATATAAATACAAGGGTTATTGGAGTATTTGGAGGTGCAAATATAATTCCCCAAAAAAAAGCCATTGATGCGGGTGTAGACATTATTGTTGGCACTCCAAGAAGATTATACGACCTTGCAATTTGCGGAACATTACGCCTAAAATCTGTGAAAAAATTGGTGATTGACGAAGTAGATATAATGCTTGATTTTGGTTACAAAACACAATTAAAAAATCTTTTTGAACACATTCCTTCTAAAAGGCAAAATATACTCTTTTCTGCCACAATGACTGATTATGTAGACCAATTGATTGATGACTTTTTAATCAATCCAGTTAAAAAAACCATTTCTATTAGCGGCACACCCCTAGAAAGTATTCAACAAAAAAGCTACAAAGTTTCAAACTTTTACACCAAGGTAAACTTACTTAAACATTTACTCAAAGATAAAGAAGAATACAGCAAAGTATTAATTTTTGCAGGAACTAAAGTGGATGCAAACAGGCTATTTGAAACCCTAAAGTTTGAATCTGAAATGTCATTAATTCATGCTGGAAAAGACCAAAACTACCGAACTAATTCTGTGGAAAATTTCAGAAACGGCAAAAGCAGAATATTAATAGCCACTGATGTAATAGCCCGAGGAATTGATATTGAAAAAATCACAACAGTAATTAGTTTTGATACACCATTTTATCCTGAAAATTATATACACCGCATAGGTAGAACAGGCAGAGCTGGACAACAAGGCACATCAATCTTATTATTTAACGAAAAAGAAATTGTTTTAAAAGAAGCCATTGAATCATTAATGAATTACGCTATTCCATTGACAACTTTTCCTAAAAATGTAGAAAAGTCTGGCCAATTGACCCCTCAAGAAAAGGATACGCCCATTGACCAAGAAGAAATAAATTATAAAAAAAGGGGGATTAAATTCGGAGGAGCTTTTCATGAAAAATCAGCCAAAAACACCAAAGAAACCCCAAAAGAAAAAAGCTACCACAGAAAAATTAAAGAAAAATACAAAAAACCAATTAGCCGTGGAGATAAGGTTCAAAATATGAAAATGAAAAAAAAGAAAAAATGATGTAGTGCTTTTTGTTTTTATCATAAATTACTATTAAATACTAAAAGTTGGCAACCATTGGTAATTAATTTTTTTTTACAATCAACATATAAGCCAAACTAGCCAAATATAAATATTATTTACTAAATATTTTGCTACTTTTACAGCCTATTTTTAAGCTGTTTAAAAAAATTTAAACCACATGTAAAACTGAGCCTCATATAGTAAATAGAAAGCTACAACACCATAAGATGAATTTTTACATAAAACTGTTTTACACCGCTGCATTTTGGATAAGCCTTATTGGCCTGATGGCTATTATTTCAGATTTTGGTTTTTCGCAAACTGATGTTAATCAAAAATATATAGATGGTTTTTACTTTATCGTGCTAGGTGTTGGCATTATTTCAACGATTACACGATATTTTCAAGACAGGAAATTATTTGAAAGAAAGGCATTTGTTTTTGATTTATTATCTGTTATATTTAGTTTATGGTTGTTTTACATGTTCGTATTTGTTGGTGTTCCGTTTAAAACTGATTTGCTTCTCGAAAATCCCATTTGGATAAAAATAGGAGTCCTGCTTACTTGTATTCGTGCATTTTCTGAATTACAAATAAATTTTAAAAGAGCATTCTTAAATCCTGCACAACTATTCATACTCAGTTTTTTGGTAATTATTATTTTGGGCTCATTCTTACTGGCTTTACCAAATGCTACTTATGATGGCATTTCATATCTAGATGCATTATTTACTTCAACGAGTGCAGTCTGTGTTACAGGTTTAGTGGTAGTAGATACAGGCACGCATTTCACCTTGTTTGGGCAAACCATTATCATGATTTTGATTCAAGTTGGAGGGTTAGGCATATTAACATTTGCAAGTTATTTTAGTTACTTTTTCAAAGGTGGAACTACTTATGAAAACCATCTTGCATTGAGTGATATTACAAGTTCTATAAAATTGGGAGAAGTGTTTTCAACCCTAAAGTATATTATTCTCATTACGTTTGGATTAGAATTATTTGCAGGATTCTTAATTTATACAAGCTTAGATTCAAGCAACTTTGGTTCTCCATCCGAACAGATTTTCTTTTCAGCATTTCATTCCATCTCGGCATTTTGCAATGCAGGATTTTCCACATTAACGAATAGCTTGTTCGAAACTGGTTTTAAATTCAATTATTATCTCCAATTGATAGTAATTTTTACATTTGTATTAGGAGGCTTGGGTTTTCCTATCGTGGTGAATATTCTTAAATATTTAAGGTATAAAATTGTAACATTATTTTCACACAAAAAAAGCAAATATAGGCCTTGGGTTCTAAATTTAAACAGCCGAATTACATTAGTGACAACCCTTTCCATTTCGCTGTTTGCTTTTGTTGCTTTTTATTTTCTTGAGTACAATAATACTCTAGCCGAACACACTGAATTTGGCAAATTGGTAACAGCACTATTTGGTGCCACCACGCCAAGAACAGCAGGATTTAACTCAATAGACACCGCAGCAATGGCATTTCCAACATTGGTAATGGTTTTTGTTTTAATGTGGATTGGAGCTTCGCCTCAATCTACAGGTGGCGGTATTAAAACAAGTACTTTTGCCATAGCACTGCTCAATATTTTGAGTTTGGCGAAAGGAAAATTAAGAATTGAAGTTTTTAGAAGAGAAATTTCAGACATTTCGGTTCGCAGAGCATTTGCCATTATATCTTTGTCATTAACTGCTATTGGCTTTGCCATCATACTCATTTCTTTCTTTGACCCCAAAAAAGAACTAGTAGATATTGCCTTTGAGTGTTTTTCGGCATATAGCACTGTTGGGTTAAGTTTAGGCATAACTAGCAGCTTAACAAGTGCAAGTAAATTTGTGCTTATACTCGTAATGTTTGTAGGTCGTATAAGTATGCTTTCATTAGTAGTTGCTGTTTTTAGAAAAGCGAAACATAAAAACTACAGTTACCCAAAAGAAGAACTTACCATAAATTAAAATACATAAAAACAGATGAAATACATAATAATAGGACTTGGAAATTTTGGTGCATCGCTGGCACAAAAACTAACCGAGCAAGGAAATGAAGTAATAGGTATTGATACAAGTATGGCAAAAGTAGATGCTTTTAAAGAAAAAATATCCCATACAATATGTATGGATGCCACAGATGAATTTACCGTCTCTGGGCTACCATTAGAAAATACAGATATTGTGCTTGTTGCCATCGGTGAAAACCAAGGAGCAAATATTATGACTACAGCCCTTTTGAAAAATTTAGAAGTAAAACGCTTAATAAGTAGGGCTATAAACCCATTACATGAAAAAGTTTTGAAAGCCATTGGTGTTGATGAAATTGTACACCCTGAAGAAGAAACTGCCGAGCGTTGGGCAAAAAAACTTTGTCTTAGCAATGTGGTAGACTCTTTTGAATTAAACGAAGATTACAGCATTATAGAAGCAAAAGTACCCGTAAATTATATAGGAAAGACCATTAGAGAAGTAGGTTTTCGCAAAGCATTTAATTTATTAGCGCTTACAATAATTAAAAACGTAGAAGTAAAAAGTGCTTTGGGTAGAACCAAGACAGAATCAAGAATTCAGGGTGTTACATCTGGTGACAATAAACTTGAAATAGATGATATTTTGGTTTTATACGGGTCAAACAAAGATTTGCAAGTCTTTCTTAAACAAAAATTACGGGGATGATAGTTTTATTTTTATTCGGTATAAATATCTTGCCTTTATTTGCTTTTATTAATTTAACAAAAAAAAAAGTGTGTTTTACAAAGTTTGCTTAATTGATAATTTGGCTTACCATTTATATAAAGATTATTATTTTAGTGCTCAAAACGCCTAAAAAGAAACTTAAAAAATGGAAAAAGAAATACCAGAATTCTATTCTTCTTAGGTTTGGCTAATCAGCGGAATATTTAATAGTTTACCTGGAATATTGACGATTGAAAACGAAAAGTTGCTATTTACCGCTCTAGGTTCTGGAACTTATTGGGAAAGCGGGCTAAAAAAAATCTAAAAATTGGACTACATTTTGTCTTATACCATCAATTGCGCTTTTTATGCAACTCTCTCATAGCGCACTTTTTTAGACAAAAAAGGGGGCTGTTTAATTAAAATGTAATTGTTTTAAAAAAAGTTTTTTTTGGTTCCATGCAACCTTTTTACTATTTACTTTTGTCAAAGGTTCGATTAACAATTTAAAAATAACATAACATGAAAAAGACATTAAAAACTACGGCCTTGGTTATCGGGATGATAACCTTTGCAATTACTGGATGTAAAAAAGAGTCTGCTAAATTAAGCACCGATGAAAACACAGAAGCTACCAACAATGCTAATATTGAAGCATTACTAAGCCAATCTGAACAAGACAATGATGCTTTAGAAGCAATCTACAACGAAGCATCTGACGATATTAGTATTGAGAACGATGGTATAGCTGCTGACTATGCTGTTGAGCCACAAGATGTCGATGCAGATGAAAGCTCTATGGATGCCAGTGTTAAAGAAAGGGCTAAATTAAGACGCAAATCTTTTATTTTCTGCTTGAGAAAAGTAGAATTAGAAAATGATCAAATCAGAAAAATCAAACATGCAATTGAAAATTATAGAGATTGCAGAGCATCTTCAACTAAACGCGCACGTGCTATCTATGCAGAACTTTATCACAAGTATAAAGGTTTAGCTCAAGAACAAACACGTCTTTTCAAAGCAGGTAAAATTACCAAAGATGAATATGCAGCAATAATAAACAGAATTAAGCATGCTTTCTCTAAAGAATTGAGAGAATTAAAATTAAAAGAAAAATTACACGAAGCTTTCAAAAAATGTTATAGAATATTATTGCATGACCTCAAAGGAGTATTAAGCGAAAGGCAATGGAAAGATTTTGTAAGCTGCTATAAAAGAATATAATTAAAAACAAAAATCTTGAACAAGCAAAAGGGCTTTCTAATAATTAGAAAGCCCTTTTTTATTGAATAGATTGTAATTTTACCAAAAAAATCTTTAGGAGTAGAGAATTCATAAATTTTTATGAGGCATAAGCCTATTAGTTAAAGAACTGTAAGGATTAAGCGCTGTTTTGTATATTTGATTATATATTCTGAAAGCAGCATTAAATTTTTTATTATCACAGTTTTTCAATATTTCTTAAAAAAAATCAAAAACCTGTGCAACCTTTTAGTATATTGCAGGGTCAAATGAGGTGAAATTGCTTTTAAAAAAGACGTTAAATATTGATACCATTGTCCAAGGATGCCAAGCAAATCAACCCAAATACCAACGCATGTTGTATGAACAATTCGCAGGTAAATTAATGGGGATTTGTATTAGGTATTGCAGAAACGAGGAACTCGCAAAGGATGCGCTTCAAGAAAGTTTTGTCAAAATTTTTACTAAAATAGATGGTTTTAAAAATGAAAGCAATATAGCAACCTGGATGACACGTATAGCAATAAATACCACATTGAACCACCTAAGACAAGGTAAACGCTATCAATTTATTGATGACAATGAGAATTTGGCTCATACAATTGAAAACCTGCATGATGTGGATACAGACAGTTTAGAAAAATTAAGCCAAGGAGAATTGATTAAGATGCTACAAGAATTACCTGATGGATATCGAATAGTTTTTAACATGTTTGCTGTGGAAGGCTATACGCATAAAGAAATTGCAGACACATTGGGCATCAATGAAGGCACTTCAAAAAGTCAATTAAACAGAGCAAGAAAACATCTACAGCAATTAGTTCAAGAAAAAATGGGAATATACAGCAGTGTCAAAAGATAAACTCCATATCGATAAACTATTTAATCAGTTAAAGGGTAAAACTTACCCTATTGACCCTGCAGGTTTTGATGAAATCAAATATAAGCTGAATGACCGAGTTTGGTCAAGCAAATTTAAAGATTACGAGCACATTGACACGCCTAGTTTTGATGTTTTTCCAATTGCTATTTCAGACAGAAGCCTTGGAGGAAAGTCCGCAAAAAGTATTGTTTTTTTTATTCTTGCTTTGCTATTTTTGGGTTCAGGCATTTGGCTTTGTTTTAATTTTTTTAATAAAAACCAAGTGGGAAATATAAAAACTCAAAAGTTTGCTAAAAATATGACTACAGGTGTTTCAGGCCAAGCCAATGAGGGATTTAAAAAACCCAAATCTGAGACTAATACTAAACCTGCTATCAACGTGAAAGAAAATGTTTCTGAAGAAATTTCATCTAATCAAAGTAAAGAAAAAACTTCTAGGCAAGTTTTGAGTGCTACTGCAAAAAATATTAGCAATAAAGTAAAAACAATTGCTATAAACGATACTTTAACTTATTTGGATGAATATAAGACTATCGGCATCAAAAAACTTAATTTAGAAAGACATTTTAATGACCCCAATAATAAAATAAAAAAAACTGTTTTGAACTCCTTTTTGGTACCTAATCAGCAAAATATTGATTCAAGAAGCAATAAATTTAGCAATTATGAAAGATTACCAGAGGTTGATTTAATAAATAATTTTAATTTAAGTTCCAGAACAAACTTGCTAAACTTAGTTAAAAACATAGAAATGGTTCAAGAAAAAGTAATAGCCAATCCAATTAAACCAAAAATTCCATTTACCCCTTTTATAGCTTTAGGATTGGGTTTGCAAACCGCCCAAAATCAATTTGCCCATACCCAAGGAAGTAATGGAGCCGCTTGGGAAATACTTTTAGGTTTAGAAAAAGGAAGCAGCAATTTTTATACTGGTTTTAAATCAAGCGAATACAATTTCTTTACCACGCAAAGGAGATTAAATATATATGATTCATGGCCGCATAAAAATGCGAATGGAGATACAATTGGATGGTTTAAAAATAACTTTAGAGACACTGCTTTTAACAGCAGAGATAAAAGCATGATTAAAATTGCTAGTATTCCGTTGCATTATCAATTTAAAGTGTTGCAATACAAAAGATTTAATTTAGCTTTGGGAGGAGGTTTTAATTTCAACTTATACAAACAATCCCAAATTTATGGACGTGATAATAATAATTATTCTGTTTTTTATCCTACTACAAATTCAATAATTAAAAGAGCTAATATAACAATAGGCTTTAATACACGCATTGGATACAGGGTTACTCCTTTTACGGCATTGTATTTGAAAATTGAAACATTCTCTGGTCAAAATATTTCTAAAATTAATACCTTTGACATCAAACCTAATGGAGCCAACATTAATATAGGCTTGCAACGGTTTATTAGATAAAAAGCAAATGAAGAAACACACTAAATATTACAAAAAAAGCTTTTTAAGTACCGCCATTTTGATGATGCTAGCAACATTTTTATCATTTAAATGTGATGCTCAAATAATTCGTAAACCAATTAAACCGATTGAAGTTTCAAAAAGGAATTTTGCAGGCATTGCAGGCAGTAAAGATGGGCTTTATCAAATTAATTTAATCAAAGGTACAAACAGCATTGATAAAAATCTTGTTAAACTAGAACTAAGGTTGTGGAATGAAATTTATTGGAGAACAGTTGACACTATTTTACTCGATTCAAGTGCTCAAATACGGCAAATTAAGGTAAACAACGCTGGGGTGGTGCATATTATTGGTAAATTTAACTATAAAATAAATCAAGATATTTCTGAATATAAAAATATTTTAATATATGATAAGAACTGGGCTGCTTTTAAAGCTTCAAGTAGCTTTAAACCTAATGATGAGATAAACGATATTGCCTTTTTTCAAGACACTTTATTCATTGCGGGACAATTTGACAGTTTTGGTGGTATTTTTTGCAACAATATAGTTAAATATTTTGATGGAAATATTTTTACAGTTAGGGATTATTCAGGTGCCATTGGGCTTGATAGTGCTGTTAACTTTATAGAAGTTAAAAAAGGGTTTATCTTAGCATCGGGTAAATTTGCCAATGCCGGAAAAACCTCTACAAAGGGAATATCCTATTTTAAAAATGATACATGGCAAAGGTTAAATCCTCCTTTTGTTCAAGGATTACATTTTATACAGTTATCCGATCATAGCTATTACATAGCTGGTCGAAATGTAAATGGTGATGTTAATATGTTCTCCATGAATATTAGAAGTCAAACCTTTACAATAATTAATCAAGGCATTAATAAAATAAGTAGCTTTCATCAGTTTGAGTTATATAACAATGAGCTGTATGCTGTAGGTGATTTTACTTTAATGGCTAGTGGCATTAGAACTGGCTTTATTCAATATGAAAACTCCATTTGGAAATCAATCAATGGCAACCAATCTGCACAGTTTATTGATTCTTCTAACAACACCCTATATATTGTTGGGGTAAAACTCTTGAACTACATTTTTAAAAACAATGGACCTTATATTGCATGCTACAAACCTAGTAAGAAATTAATTTATGGTAGTTTGTTTTTGGATTTAAACAATAATTGTGCAAAAGATATCGGAGAAAGACCTATAAGTCAAAGGAACATACAATTTGGCGATGATAAAAACACTATCACTACTGATGAACTTGGTTCTTTCTTCTATTACTTTGAAGATAATGCCAATAAAACACCAAGATTATTGTTGAATAATAAATTTTTTAAATTTGACCTTTGTCTTAAAGACTCTAACCTGTTTAAAAATCCACCTAACCAAGTTAATGGTCCTTTTGATATTGCCGTATCTGCCCAAGCTGAACAAATTGCTATTTTAGACACACGTGTTGTTGTCAATGGAGGAAAACGGATTCGGAAAAATGGAAGAAATATGGTAACCTATTTAGTCAAAAACTTAGGAATAAAAGATGCTACCAACATAAAAATTATATTAGGTGGAACACAAAAGATGAAAAATATTTTTAGTACCCCACCTTTTCAAATAGAAAATGACACTTCCATTAGTTGGAATTTATCTGACATCCAAGCTTTTGGGTTGCAAGCCATCAATATTTCATTTGCACTGCAAGATAATGTTGATGTGCTGGGTAAATTTTTAGATTTTAATTTAAAATATAGTTACAACAACAGTATAAAAATAGAAAGTGGCGAAGATTTTTTTCTACAACAAGTTACCAATGATGATTATACTGTTCTAAAAGAGCAAAACACTCAGCAAAATCAGCAAGGCGATATTGCCAGTATTGCCGCCACTGACACTGTTATAGAGTACCAAATTAGTTTCCAAAATAGAACTAATTCCATTGTAACAGATTTAGTGATTATTGACACTTTAAATTTATTACACGATTTTAAATATACGGAAGAAATAACTTCTAGTCATCCTTTTTCTACCCAAGTAGTACAAGATGTTAACAACCCTAATATTGGCTATTTAATTTGGACTTTTAATGATGTAAACCTAACCTCTAATACTATTGGCAGTCCAGAAATTACTTCAGATCAAGGTTTTATAGCATTCAAATTTGTTTTTAACAAATTGAATAAAAATGAAGTTGTTAAAAACACTGCTTTGGTAATAATGAATGGGACTTATCATTACAACACAAACAGCGTAGTTTGCAATGTCGATAGACTTGTAAACAATGGCAAAATAAGTAACATAACAAATCAAACGATTTACCCAAATCCTGTCACTAGAACATTGCATATTGTTAGCGACCAAACCAACTATCGATATGAAATTATGGATGTATTAGGAAAAAGAATCCTTTCTGGAAATCAAAACGACAATAACATTATCGATGTTTCTAGTTTAAACAATGGCACCTATATGTTAAGATTAGTGAATAACAAAGTTGCAAAGATATTAAGGTTTGTAAAAGAGTAGTTGCGGTAGATTTTTTCAGCCAAAATCCTTTCAAAAGCTCCTAATCTTGTAAACTCATTTCAAAATAAGAAACATAAATACCTATTCTTTAAAACAATTTTAAAGCCAATTCTTAGAATTGAAAATTTAGTTAACTGGATTAAATTGCAAAGGCATATTCACTTAAAGCTTAATATTGTATAAAAAGTTTCATAAATTAATTGAATGTAATATGATTCAATTATAAAAATGATTCAATTTTGTAGGATAGTTAATATCCCAATTATGCGTTATAAACTCACAAAGCGAATGAGCTAAGGCAATATACTGTATTCACTATATTTAAGTCAATTTTATTAGGAATTATATACTTATGCGATTACTCATTTCTAACGCATAATCTGGATTTAATCAGCAATAGGGCATAGGTAAAAGAATTAAAGTAAGTAAAAAAGTAAAGATAGCTTTTTCAAATTATCACTGCATTATCAAAGTTGCAACCCAGCCTACTTTTTGTCAGCCTAAAAAAAATCTAAAAATTAGACTGCCTTTTGTCCAACACCACCTATTGCGCTTTTTATGCAACTCTCTCATTTCTCACTTTCTTAGACAAAAAATGCCGCAACCATAATAACAGCCAAAATTTTGGTTAATTTGATCTAAATCTAATACTGCATTTTCAATAAAATTTCCAGCATCGTTGATATATGAAAAGTTGATAATTGTAAATTTCTGCTTAAAAACACTGCTTAAATAGGTGAAATCAAATACCCTGTGGGCATTAAACTCAATGCGCTGATTGCCTATTGGCACAGAAATAAAACAGATGCCATTTGGCTTTAGCAAATGATATATATTGTCTATAGCTTTTAAATAGCCAAAGGCATCTATTGTATCACCGTATCTTCCAAGCCCAATATGCTCTAGTGCGTGCAGGCAAGAAATACTTTCTGCATAATTGTGCCAATGCTCAGGCAATTGGGTAATATCTATTTGGTGAAATAAAATATTGGGGTGTAAAAAAGCTAATGGCCTAATATCAAATACTTCTACTTTTCTAAAAACTGCTAAATGAGACACAAAACCATCAATTCTTGAACCAATGTCAAGGTGTGTTTTAGGCTTGTTTTCAAAAATCTTTTGTGCCACCCAT
This sequence comes from Bacteroidia bacterium, assembly GCA_041690035.1. Classification (GTDB taxonomy): domain Bacteria; phylum Bacteroidota; class Bacteroidia; order NS11-12g; family UBA955; genus CALSPH01. The sequence goes on from JBDNFC010000020.1 coordinate 51,501, forward strand.
AAATCTTGATGAAAATAGTGAGGGTCTATGATGGCTGCTTCTTGCTTTTTCTCATGCAATATAGGGAATAAAGATATGTCACTAAAGTCTGTATTTAGCTTTAATTGTTTTTTTAGTAAAGCATAATCTTTTATATATTGCTTAATATTAATTAAATTGCTTAATAATTGCGATGGATTAAAACCTATAAATATGAATATTTTATTAAATAACTTGCCCATTTTCAGGCAAAATTAGTTTAAAAAATAATTGTATACTATTTTAATAAAGTAATATCACCTTTTCTTTCAAAAAAATCTCCATTTATAAATTGACCAGAAATGGTCCATATAAAAACATTTTCTGCCACAGGAGAACCCTTTACATTACCATCCCAAGATCCATTTAAATCACTGGTTTCAAAAATTTTCTCACCCCATCTGTTAAAAATTCTAAACGTATAATTTGCCGAAGACACGCCAAGAGTTACTGGCCTAAAATCGTCATTTTTATTATCTCTATTTGGGGTAAATGCTGTTGGTATAAATAATTTTCCTTCCTCTAATACAATTAATAAAAGTGGCTTTACTAAAGTATCAAAACAATTATTTTGGTTTTCTGCCATTAATTTAACGTCATAATTACCCACTTGATTAATCACAAAACTAGGCTCTTTTAAACGTGAAGTAATCAACAATTGTCCATTAGAAGCATCGTTTACCTGCCAAGTATAATTGCTTGCATTAACAGTTTTATTTTTTATGTCAAAACGTGCATTTGGCAAGTGTGCGCTATCTGGTGTGGCATAGAAAAAACATTTTGGCGAAGATTTTACCTCTATAATATTTGTTTTCACTATTCTACCAACTCCACCTGGCCCCTCTGCCATTAAAGTTACTGTATAAAATCCTTCATTTTCATATACATGGCTCGGGTTTGCTTCAGAAGAACTGTACCCATCTCCAAATATCCATGCAAATTTATTGGCAAACTGTGTTTTTTCTTTGAATTCGACTTGCAAAGGAGCACAACCTCCTGCACCTTCTGGGTCAAAATCTACAATAGGTAAACTTGGGCTAACAATAACTTGTTTAATAATCACATTGCTACAACTAAAATTATCTGCCTTTAAACTCACTTTATACACACCAGAGTCTGTATAGGTGTGTACAGGATTTTCTAAATTGCTGCTATTGCCATCACCAAAATCCCACACAAAAGTCGAAGCCTGATTATATATACTCAAGTTACTAAACGTAGCCTTAGCATTTGGCATTTTTAATATACCTGGATTAACCACAAATTCTGCTACTGGTGTTTCTTTAGCTAAAAAATTATTGGCTCCTTTTTTAGAAAGCCTGCATCCATTTTTATCAAAAGCAGTAAGTTTTACTGAAAAATTACCTGCTTGTTGATAGATATGATTAGGATTAATATCACCACTGCCAGCATTATCTCCAAAATCCCATATAAAGTTAATTGCATTTCTAGAAAGGTTTTTAAATTCTGCTATGGCTGGAACACAAGCGCTATTGGGTGTTTGATCGAAATCAACAAACAGTTTTGGCCCAAGTGTAATTACATTTTCAATACTATCCTTGCATCCAAACTGACTTGTACCGAAAATCGAAACCATAAAATTTGTGTCACCAAATGTAGAAAGCGGAAAAGTGTCTTTGGTTGATTGTAAATTGCTGGAAAATAATGCTGAACCATCGTTATATCTAAAAGATAGATTTAAGGTATTTTTGCTATTTGATACAAACTCAATTATGCCATCATCGCAAATATCTAACCTTGAGTTTCTAATGCTCAATATTGGATTTGGATAAACTGTAACAGTAGTAGTGTCTAAACTTGTGCAGCCAGCAATAGAAATAGCCTCTAATGAAACCACATATTGCTTATTTATTGGCGTATTATTACTAAATAATTTACTTGGATTAGGTAAATTACTCACAGTGCCATCACCAAAACTCCAGTTTTGGGCATTCGCAAATTGAGAGTTATTGGCAAACTGAATTGCTAAATCTCCACAGCCACTTTTTTTATCAAATCCTACAATGGCCTTTGGAAAGGGCATAACAGTGATGCTGCCCGCAGCAGTATCTGTGCAGCCAAAGATAGACCGTGCTACCAATTGTATTTTATGCGTTTTGGAACCGCCTGTTAAAGGGTCTGTTCCAAAAATATGGGTAGGATTTATTAAAGTAGAAGTAGTACTATCGCCCAATCTCCATTGATACTTATACGCTGCCAATGAGGTATTATATATTAAACTTACTTGCGCTCCGCAGGAAGTATCTTTTGCTAAAACAAATGAGGCTTTTGGTATTCCTTGTACTTTTATAATTTTAGAAACCGTATCGCCTAAACAATTATTTACCGTGGTGCTGGTAAAATAAACTTGATAGAAGGTGTCAAATAATAAAATTGGTTGAAAAGTTTTAGTAGTTGTAGCACTTAATGTTTTAAAACCTGTTCCAAAATCCCATTGAAAACTATTTCCATTAATACTTTTTTCTGAAAAAACTATATTTAATGGCCCACAGCCTGACTCCTTGTCGGCAACAAAATTTGCTTTAGAAGATGGGAAAACTTTTACTAACTTACTGATAGAATCTTTGCACCCATGCTCACTAAAAGCCACCAATTTGATTTGATAATTACTATCGCTTAAACCATTAGAAATATAGGAGGTACTAGGGCTTGTAAGATTGCTTTTATTTCCATTGCCCAAGTGCCAATTAAAAGTCATTATGGCTATGCTTCCTGTATCATAAGGCAAAGAGTTATTAGTGGTGGTGATGCTCAATGGGGTGCAGCCTTGACTAACATTGGTTATAAAATCTGCCTTGGGATTTGGAAAAACAGTAATTTGAGACATGGTAGAATCAATACAATTATGTTCACTATATGCTTTTAGTTTTATGCTAAATACAGAATCTTTTGTCAATGATGCAGGAAATGTAAAGGAAGGGTGGACATTAGAGTCAATTTTATTATTAGCTGTCCATAAAAACCGCATTATATTTATACTACCAGTATCGTTAGGCATAGAATTGTTATTTGCTTTTATCATTAATGGCGCACATCCATTGTTTTTATCTGAGGTAAATGTTGCTTTTGGTTTAGGATAAACACTTACAATTTTTGACAAGCTATCTGCACAGCCATGCTCTGAATATCCTATTAGTTTAACACTATAATTTGAATCTTTTGTTACTGAAGCAATAAAAATACTTGCAGCATTTTGTGTAACCGCAGTATTGCCATTTGCAAGATTCCAATAAAAAGTCATCAATGCTATATTTCCGGTATCGTTAGGCTTTGATATATTGGTAAAACTAAGGTTAAGTGGGCCGCATCCATCATATTTTGCGCTACCAAAATCTATGCTTGGCTTAGGATAAACCTGTACTTGATTTTGTGTGCTATCCTTGCATCCAGCCCAATTAGATGCAATTAACTTTATATTATAAAAGGTGTCTTTGGTTTTAGAAGCTGCAAAATCAGCACTGCTATTGAATGTATTGCTGGTATTATTGTTATTAATTTTCCATTGATACGATTGGCTGTTTTTACATAAATTAATCGTGTTTATATTTAACAATCCACATCCTGCTGTATCTGATAAAGAGAATGCTGCTAGTGGTTTGCTGCTAGTCAAAATGGTTTTACTAATACTATCTGCTCCACATAAACCTGTATTTTCTACAACAAGTTTTAATACTTTTATAGTAGAGTCATTTAAAATTGTGTAAGCGTTAAAAAGATTATTTGTACTAACAAGACTGTCATTTATATACCATTTATAGTCTGTGGTATTGATGCTGCTATCTGTGATGGTAAAAACACTGGGAGCGCAAGCAAATAATTTATCGGTGCCAAAATTTGCAAAAGCACCCGGCTTTACATTCAATATCAAGGTATCTATACTTATACAACCGCCATCTTTACCAGTGGTGGTTATGATAATGGTTTTAAAACCACTATTTACAAAAACGTGTTTATATATTCCAAAAGTCGTATAATTATTACTCTTGCCATTGCCCCAATTTACATTATATGAACTTGCAATATCGCTGTTTATTGATAATAAAAAGGTGTCAAAAGTGCACACTGTGCTATCTGCTAACAGTATATTTTTTGGAAAACCAAAAGCATTGAATGTGTCCACGGCAGTATCTGCTCCGCAAGTATTGTTTACAATTAAAGATACTCCATATTTTCCAGCAATAGAGTAGCTTTTTAAAAGGGGAGCTTTTAAACTAGAAGATGTGCCATCACCAAAAGACCATGCAAATGTAGTGCTATCTGAGAATGTGGTAGAAAGTTGAAAAAAACTCTGATTGTAGCTAACGCAACCCTCTCCCCTTAACTTGAATTTTGCAATTGGTTTAACAAAAACTTTAATTAATTTAGATGTATCTCTGCTACCACATGCATTAGAAACAGACAATTTTAGTATGTAATCACCTCCTTTTGTGTAACTGTGACTATAGGTAGAGTCTGTGCTTGTGGTTCCGTCTCCAAAACTCCACATCCGGGTTATGCCTCTGCCTATTGAAATATCTGCCACAGATGTAGCCACCGGCTGGCAGCCCATGGTATCTTTTACAATAAAATTAGGCTTTGGAAAATAAAGTATGGAAAATGTTTTATAGATGGTATCATTTCCACAAGTATTTTTTGCAATTAGCATCACAGTATGTTGCCCATCTGTGCTATAAATATGTTTTTGCGAAGCCTTAGATTTTATCCAGCCAGTATTAGTTCCATCACCAAAATCCCAATAATATTCTTTGGGGTCTGGGGTGATGCAATATAAATCTGCTGTGCTGTTAATAAATTCAAAAGGTTTTTTAGGATCACAATTCGATGTGTCCACAGAAATATCTGCTTTATCTTTTTCTGAAACGTCAATTGGATTCCAAGTGGTTTGAGAAGATCCGCATTCATTTTTTGTGATAAGTGTAACAATTCCATTGCATAAAGCTTTAGTATAAACATGCTGAACACTGTCAGCTCTGCTCAAAGCATCATATTCTAACCCTTCACCATCACCAAATAGCCATGTAATTGTAGTTTGTGCGGTAAGGTTATAAGAAGTGCTTTTAAACTGTATCTTGTGCGGTGCACAGCCTCTGTTACTGCCTGCCGATGGCCCAAGTATACCAGCGGTAGGCTGACGCTGATTAATCACTTTTCCATACAATGTATCGGTGCAACTAGTAGAACTATTATAAAGAACTACTTTATACTCAAAAATACCTGTGCTTACATACCAATGATTTAAACTGTCACCAACTTTCATTTTTGTAATACCCGTATCACTTTGTCCATCTCCCCAAAAAACACTAAAATTTCTTAGGGTATCATTGCTTTTTATGTTTATTAGAAATGAATCAGAATCTGTTCTAAACTGTATACAATTTAACCATGCAGGTGTGTGCGAAGTACTTCCATTTTGATCAAGCAAATAGGGGGCAAGTGTAGTAACAGTGATACTGCTTGAAAAAGAATCTCTGCAACCCGAGCTGTCTATTGCTATTAATTCTAGCGGTGTTGATCCTGTATTTTTGATTAAAAGCGTTTGAGGAGCAGCTAATCCATAAGTTGTATCTTGAATCTTGCCACCTATTTTCCACAAATACATTGTTTTTAAATTAGCCGCATTGCTTCCACTGCTTGTGTTAGTAATGCTCAATACTGCAGGCACACCACAAGTATGATTATTAATATAGGTGTATGCTGGCGTTAAACCTATGCATGCCAACAGTTTTATGTTAATAATTGCAAGGAAAAATAGAATGATTAGTTTTAAATGTTTCATAATAATTGACTTTTTGTTAAATTTTATAAATTAATAACCGCACAAAGATAAAAACAAATAATTGAATAAAACAAACAAATAGTTAAAATAAATAGAAATATTGTTTAAAAACTATATTTATTTAATCAACAGATTGAAAGTTTTATTTGTTTTATTTATTTATTTTATTCATAGTTATTATTATATATATTTAATCTGCTGCAAAATTAAACCCTCACAAAATATTAATTCTTACAGAATTAAATAAATGTATATCGTAATTAAAGTGAATTTATCCCAAATTATGCATCGGAGACTTGTTTTTATCCAAAAACTTCGTACTGTGCAAGTATTTCTGCTATTTTGTTCTTGTCGATATTATAAAAAATATAATTTACCAACTCAAAGCGACTAAAAAGGTGAACCATTAAATAGGGGTTAAACTCAACTAAGACAAATAGTTTGATTTTAAAAAAAACACCTGTTTAATAAGGAGGGTTAAATAATGTATAAATTTGATGTTTAATAAGGTTGTTGATGCAAGTTAATTACCTGTATATTCAAATTTTGGGGTTAGGTACATTCAACTAATTAATGCAACCTTTGATGCAAAAACAGTTCATTTGGAGTGCAAAAACCTAATTTTTACTTTATTAACTATTAAAATACCTCTTGTTTCAATGCTTGTTTTATTAGGTATTTGTCCTCGTTTATCTGTTTTACCATACCTTTTTTTGTACTTTTTGCTGCTATTTCTAAGATGTTCGTACAATTTGCCATTGCTTTGTTTATCTTTCCAAATGTATTTGTAAATGGTTTCATGGCTTACCATTGGCAAAAGATCCTTCCTGCATCTACCCACTATTTGTTCAGGCCTCCATTTTTTTAATAGTTTTTCATTGCCAATTGTCTTCATTTGTGGGCTAAATGTATGCCATTTAGGTTTTTCTTGTTTTCTTATATGAGCAAATTCTTGAGCGAATACAGGATGGTATTTACCTTTATCCATATTGCGTTTTAACTCCCTGCCAATAGTGCTTTTGTGCAGGTTTAATGATTCAGAAATGTAAATATTGCTCTTACCTGCTTTTTTAAGTGCGGCTATTTAATATCTTTACGCGAGGTTTATATGTTTATTCATTTTTTGTAACGTTGGAGAACGATGGTAAAAGTATGAAACAAAATCAACCTGTAAAAGGAGGGTGAGAATTATTTATTCTCTTCCTGTTTTAATTAGTGTCTCTTTTTTACTATCGTTACGGTTGCATTAACTGGTTGAACCTAATAAACTTCAAATAGATTTGAAAAGGCATTTTGAAAAAATTAATACTGAAAATTAAAATATTAATATTAAAACTCTTTTTATTTTTAAATCTCCCTAATAATAAGCGAAAAAAAAAGTTTCAAAAAAAAATTAGCTTAAAACCCAAGAATTGCTTTATATTTATTTATTATAATTAAAATTTTTACAAATAAATATCTTACTTTGCAACACCATGCAAAGTATAAAAATCATTGGCATTCTATTTTATTTTACATTGAGCCAAATATGCTTTTCCCAAACGTTAATATGGGCAAGCTTTGATAAATTTTCAGGCTCTAATGCTCATTGCAGCGCAATTGGAGAGAATAATGATGGGGTTTTTATTCTTCGCTACAAAGATAAAAATCTGCGCAAAAACACATATATAGACTATTATGACCATAATTTACGGTTGATAAATACGATATCTATTGCCGAAAGGAAAAAGTCTGTTGAAAAAATATTATTACTAGGTCAACGCCTTTTTGTGGTTTACAGCGATTATAGCTCCTTTGCAAATCAACTTTATTATACAGAAATTGAATATCAAAAAAAGGAGCTTGGCAAAATTGAATTTAAACCATTTGTTGCGTTAGAAGAGCCAAAATCTAAGCGAATAGATTTTGATATTATTTATGACAACTTAAAAAATATTGCTGCAATAAATTTCCTATCAGAAACAGATAATCGAGAGGCACAAATGGTCTGGAAAACCTTTAACACTGATTTTGATGCAGATAAATCAATCGTTTATAATTTTGAAACAGAGCTAAGAAATATAACCATTCTTGACAAGAGATTAGATGAATATGGCAATATATATGTAGCATATAAAAAAGCCATCATAAAAAATATTTTTTCTAAAGATGATTCGAAAATTTATCTTTTAACTTACAACATTAAAAGTAAAAAATGGAAGAACAAACTGCTTAACCAAGATGAATTTAATATTAACAGTATTATTATTCAAGAAGACAACACCAATAAAATAATGCATGTTGCTTATTTTTATAGTTTTAAAATTATCAATGGCAATTATGGTCTTGGGCAAATATCAATAAATACAAAATCTCAAGAAATACTGTCAGAGCATAAAGAAAAAATTAGCGAAGAGTTTTCAAGAGGCATTACAGGCGAAAAAAGTGGAAAAGAGTCAGAACTTACCTCCTTTATTATACAAAAACTTGTGCCCACAAAAGACTCTGGCTGCTTAATAATTGCAGAGCGTTTTTTTGTTACAAATCAATCAGAAACCATTTATCAAAATGGATTGCCCATGACAGCTAGCAGAAATGTTTACAACTTTGAAGAAGTAATTGTGCTAAGCAGAGATAAAAATGGCCTAAGCAGATGGAATAAAACATTGCTCAAAAGACAAAATAGCATAAATGATGGAGGCTATTTTAGCTCTGCAGTAGTAATACCGACTCCAGATAAAATACATATAATCTACAATGAAAAATTATTAAACAATGGCGATGTGGTGCAATGGAGCATAGACCGTGATGGAAATTTTCAACAAAAAAACCTATTTAGATATGATATGGCAGTATACATGATTATACCTTCAGAAAGTAGAGCTATTGGATATAATAGGGCAGCAATACCCCTATATTTGAGCGGAGGAAACAGGGCATTGTTAAAAATAATTTATTAAAATGCTGCACCATCTTCAAAATCTTTCCATAAAAGGATACATCATTACTATAATAATTTATGCTGTTTTGCAGGTTGGGTATCTAATTAATATTAATTATACCTTTTTATGCGATATTGGCACTTTTAGACAATTATTTATTGAGTTAAATAAGTTAAACATATTAAGTGTAATATTGGGCATTAGTTTGCATATAATCGGTGGGTTTTACCTTCATTTTGTGGTTTTAAAAAACGAAATTATTTATAAACCAACAGTATTGAGCTTGTTTTTTTATCTTGTTATTAGCAGTATAATTATTAATTTTAATCATATAAGTTCGTTTACCATAATTAATTTGTCATCCATATTACTTATGTCACTCATAGTAAAAATGCATGAAAACCCTAATATCAATTATCTAGGTTTCAAAGCAGGATTTATTATTGGCATTGCTGCTGTAATGCATATTGGATATGGCATTATCTTCTTTTTTCTACTTTTTGCTATGTCTAGGTATGCAAGGCTAACTCTATCCATGTTTTTTACCGCAGCAATCGGCTTACTTTTTCCATTTGTTTGCATATTAACAGTCAATTATATTTATCCAGATTTTATCCAATATATAAATTTGAATCAGTTTGATGTAAAAAATCAAAACTATCCAATTTCTGAGGTTGTGGCCCTCAGCATATTTGGATTTGCAACCATTATTGGGGGCATTGTATGGCTCCAAAATTCTCCAAGAAATACAGTAAAGAACCGAAGAACTATTTATATTGTCATAACTTATTTTATCCTGATGACTTTGTATGCAGCTGTTTATATGTCATCCTGCCGTCAGGTTATTATTATTTTACAGATGCCATCCGCCATAATTTTGGCTTATTATTTTAGTGCTGACAGAAAAATGCGCTATAGAAATATTTTACTTTATCTATTGTTGGGAGTAATCATATATTTTCAATATCATCACTATTTTTATATTTAACATTCTTAAGCTAATGAATACTTGGCTTGTTAAAAAAAATACTACATTTGTAACCATTATTTTTAATACACAAATAAACTATGTCTCAAACCATGCAAAAACAGTCATACCTTAGCAATGCAGACCCTGCTTATATTGAGCAATTATACGAACAATATTTATCTAATCCAGCACTTGTAGATTTTGGATGGCAAAAGTTTTTTGAAGGTTTTGATCTAGGCACAGGAAAAAATAATGCCATCGGACAAAATTTAATGAGTGATGATGCACTAAAAGAAATTAATGTATTAAATTTAATTAATGCATACAGAAGCAGAGGGCATTTATTCACAAAAACCAATCCTGTTAGAGCACGCAGAACCTATTTGCCAAACTTAGACATTACCCATTTCAACCTTCAAAACACCGATTTAGAAAAAATATTTAATGCTGGTCATGAAATAAATATTGGTCCAGCAAAGCTAATTGACATTATTAGCTACCTTGAAGAAACATATTGCAAACATATTGGTGTAGAATATATGTATGTAACTGATCCTGAAAAGCTTAAATGGTTGATAGAAAAGATAGAAAAAAACAAAAACCAACCCATACTAGCACCATCTGAAAAAAAACAAGCCCTAAATAAGCTTAACCAAGCTACTGTTTTTGAAAATTTTTTACACACAAAGTTTATAGGTCAAAAACGCTTTTCATTAGAAGGTCTAGAATGCCTTATTCCTTGCCTAGACACAGTAATTAACTATGGCGCAGAGAAGGGTGTTGAACACTTTTTTTTGGGCATGGCACACAGAGGCAGGTTAAATGTATTGGCCAATATTTTTAACAAAACTTATACTGAAATTTTTCAAGAATTTGAGGGCAAAGTTTTTCAAAATGCAGAATTTGAAGGAGATGTAAAATACCACTTGGGCTACCACACAGTTCAAAAAACATCTTCTGGTAAAAATATTAAATTAACGCTAAGTCCAAACCCGAGCCATTTAGAAGCCGTAGACCCTGTGGTAAAAGGAATAGCAAAGGCAAATATGGAATATGATTATGCAAATGATGTAAAAAAAATACTCCCAGTATTAATTCATGGTGATGCGGCCATTGCTGGCCAAGGTATTATTTATGAAGTTTTACAAATGAGCGGTTTAGAAGCATATTCTGTTGGAGGCTGCCTGCATATAATTACCAATAATCAAATTGGATTTACTACAAATTATCAAGATGCAAGAACCAGTATCTATTGCACAGATGTGGCTAAGGTTACAAAATGCCCAGTTTTTCATGTAAATGGAGATAATGTGGAAGCCGTAATTCATGTAATAAAAATAGCACTAGATTATAGGCAAACATTTAACGAAGATGTCTTTATAGACATTTTGGGCTATAGAAAATATGGACATAATGAGGGTGATGAACCAAGATTTACACAACCTTTGCTTTACAAAGCTATCAAATCGCATCCCAATCCTAGAGAAATTTATAAGGAAGAGTTGTTAAAAAGAGGCGATATAGATAATGCTATTGCGCAAGAAATGGAAGAAAGCTTTAAAGCCTTGTTGCAAAAAAAGTTTGAGGAATCTAAAGAGAACCAATACGAAACCAAAAAACCAAAGGCAATAAAAAAATGGAAAGGTTATAAAATACCAAATGAAGAAAATATTTTTAATAAAACCAAAACTTCCTGCACAAAATCAGATTTTATAAAACTAGCCAAACAGATCAATTTTATACCCGAAGACAACTTACCAATTAGCAAGGTGCAAAAAATATTTAGTGAACGGATTGATATGATTAAGTCTGACAAATATGATTGGGCTATGGGAGAATTAATGTCCTATGCCACTTTAATCAATGAAGGTTTTAGCATTAGAATGAGTGGACAAGATTGTGAAAGAGGCACTTTTAGCCATAGACATGCAGTAATAAAAAAAGAAGATTCTGAAAAAGAATATATCCCTTTGGCTCAGGTAGGCAAATCATCACAGTTTCAAATATACAATTCTTTATTATCTGAGTATGCCGTTTTAGGATTTGAATATGGCTACAGTACAGTAAATCCTAATGTATTAACCATTTGGGAGGCCCAATTTGGCGATTTTGGTAATGGTGCACAAATTATTATAGATCAATTCATTAGCAGTGCCGCAGCAAAATGGGGTAAATATAGCGGTCTAACACTCATGCTGCCTCATGGATATGAAGGCCAAGGCCCAGAGCATTCTTCTGCAAGACTTGAGCGTTTTTTGCAATTAGCAGCAAATAACAATATGCAAGTAATGAATATTACCACTCCTGCAAATTATTTTCATGCCATTAGAAGGCAATTAAAGAGAGAGAATGTTAGACTTCCACTAATTTTAATGACTCCAAAAAGTTTGTTAAGGCACCCAAAATGCACAAGCGCAATAGATGAATTTACAAACATAGATTTTCAAGAAATAATAGATTCAAACCAAAAAAGTCCAGAAAAAATTACCAAAGTTTTGTTTTGCAGTGGAAAAATTTATTATGATCTATTAGAGAAAAAAGAAACTGACGATGCTACTCATATAGCAATAGTAAGAATAGAGCAGCTATATCCATTGGCGGAAAAAATGATTCAAGCTATTGTAACAAAATACAAAAACGCAAATTTTGTTTGGGTGCAAGAAGAGCCCAAAAACATGGGAGCTTATACTTTTTTAACAAGATATGATATTTTCGAAAACATCAAGTGCATCTCAAGAAAAAGCAGTGCATCTCCTGCCACAGGATTTAAAAAAGTACACGATATGGAACAAGAACAAATATTAACTGCTGCTTTTAGCTAAAATATAGGTTTTTTGAAAATACTCGCAAATATATATGGCAACAACCCGATTTTATTTGTGTTTATTGCTTTGTTACCTATACTCTACTTTCCTATTTTTTATAATTTAGACCTCAATCCCATTATGATGTGGGACGAAAGCAGGCAAGCTATCAATGTGTATGAGATGGTAAAAAATGGAAAAATATTTGTTCCCCATTTTAATCAAATACCAGATTTATACAACACCAAGCCCCCATTACTTTTATGGCTTCAATCTACTTTTTGGTTAATAAGCCATAATAAGGAGTTAGCATTGAGGCTTCCATCAGCAATTGCTGCACTATTTACTTGTTTAAGCCTTATTTGGTTTATGCACAAATGGAATAAACGGGCATGGCTAGGCGGCATTGCGGCCATTTTGCTTGTTAGTACTCCTGGTTATATAGATTTACACTGCACAAGAACTGGTGATTATGATGCCCTGCTTGTTTTATTTACCTCCTGTTTTTTAATGCATTTTTATTTTTTTGTTACAGTACATCATCATAAAAATGCATATTATGCAACACTGTTTTTCTCTTTGGCGTTTTGCACCAAGGCGGCAGCAGCACTTTTGTTTTTGCCAGGAATTATTCTCTTTTTTTTTATTAACTATGCAGATACGCCAAAGTTAAAAAACTATTTAATTGCAAAGTGTTTTATAATTTTTTTGGCTTTTTTTATTTTATTTTTCGGCATCAGAATATACTTAGACCCAGCATATTTGGCAGCAACCTGGGAAAATGATTTTGCAGGAAGATTTAACAAACCTTACGATGGACATCAACAAAAATGGTACTTCTATCTTTATCTAATCATCACAAAAAAAGCAACTGCAATAAGCATTTTTGCGTTTTTTGCATTTATTTTATGGCGCAATAAGCATCAATCGCTTAAAAAACTTACTCAGTTTCTACATATTTCATGCCTTGGATTTTTATTAGCTATAACCTTTGCCCAAACAAAGATTTTTTGGTACGTCTGCCCAATTTATCCTTTATTAAGTCTCCTCTCGTGTTTAATTATCCATGCTTATTTTAGCAAAATAAAAACTAATAGTAGACTTAAAACATTGGTAATCCAACTTTTTATACTCTCTATAATTCTAATTTTAAATTATATAAAAATTATAAATACAGTAAAAAAGCCAATTTATTTTGACTGGGAAGGCACGGGCGAGATTTATTCTAAAAGTTTAATTTTGCAAGACTGGTATAAAAATAAGGCGCCAGAAGGTATAATCACGATTGTGCACAATGAGCACTATAGGCCATGGCTAGCCATTTATGCAAACCTTATCAACCAAAAAAACAAGGTTAAAAAAATTAATATTTTGCATGCATCAAAAACTACATTCATCAAAGGAAACTATTACTTAGTTGATGAAAAAGAGAAAGAATCTTTTTTTAGAAATCAACAGTTTTTAGAAATTGATAATAAAAACAATGTCATCCTTTATCAATATTTAGGTAATTAAAAATTAAAAAATATATGTTGCCAACAATAAATAAATCCCTCTCCTATCTGCAAGCCAATTAATACCATAAACTGTAAGTTGCCCCACAAAGCTAAAGTGTAGGGATTAACACACAATATGGATAATCGATACACTTAATCAATGGGTTTTACCTAGACCTTTTAAAAGAACTTAATAGAAATGGTAGTGCTCGCAATCTTAATGATAGGCCAAAAGACCCGTTTGAAATAAAAAAATAATAAATAACCTAAATCCTTTTTATCTGTTATTGCTTAAAATGGATAGAAATCAATTGCTTAGGATAAGGCCAATAATAAAAAAAGCAGAAGTAAACATACAAACCTCTTTGATAGAACAATTTCAAAATGAAACCCTAAGACCAATCATCAAATTTCAGCATGATATATGGATTTCATGGTTCAATATGCATGCAACAAAGTTTAAAATAGATTTAAACCATTTAACTTCAGAGAAAAAATTTATTGCCATTCAGAATTTAATTGGTAAAGAAAAAGACCTTAAAAACCAAGTGATAGGAATGGTTTGCGGATATTTTACTTTAGCAGAATTTGAAAACTACCAATTTAATGCCACTGCGATTAATAAAAGAATAGTGGGTATGGTTATTGAGCGAATACAATCTGTCATAGCCTAAGTTTTAAAAAAAATATATAGCGGGCGCGATAAAAAAAGCTTATTTATATATTTTTGCCCCTCATTTTCACTAAAATAGATAGTTGCAATCAATTTAAGTATCAAACAAGGCAATGCAGAACCTAAGGGTGTTTGGATTGTCAAAAACAGTGGAATTGCGCTTTACTTAAGAAAAAACATGAGTAAGCCTTCTAAATTGTTTCAAAAATATTCAGAT
>JBDNFC010000021.1:0-21947 GCA_041690035.1 Bacteroidia bacterium
ATGCTTTCTTTACCTCTTCATCACTTTTAACAATATTATTATATTTTCCAACGATAAAAAAGCCTAGAACTGCAAAAATTCCTAAAATAATTAATCCTTTTTTCATGTTTATTTAAATTTGGTCAAAGGTAAAATAAAATATGAAAATGATTTAAATAATTTCGATAAAAATAATACTATGTCCTTTTGCAAAGAAATCGCTTTTTTAGCCATGCTCAAGCAATAGAAAATACTTTATTAATTATAATAAACATTTAATGCAAAATGATTTTTGGAATATTTACTGGTTGCGAGAAGAATTTATTGTTCGATGGTTTGATAAACAGGCAATTGGTATCGCAACAATTGCCAATGGTATATTTTTTATCTAAATTTATTGAAGGGTATATATATTGTTGAAAATAAACCTAAATTCGCAGTCCAATAAAATAAAATTTATCACACACACGAAAACGTATTGTATCTATGGGTAGAATGTTTGAAAAAAGAAAGCACAAAATTTTTGCAAGAAATGCAAAAATGAGTAAAACTTTCACCAAGTTTGGCAAAGAAATTACCATGGCGGTAAAAGAAGGTGGCCCTGACCCTGATAATAATGCAAAATTGCGTGCTATTATAAGTAATGCCAAAGCTGCAAATGTGCCAAAAGCCAATATAGATGCTGCAATAGAGCGGGCTAATAGTAAATCTACAGAAAATTATGAAGAGATAAGCTATGAAGGCTTTGGTTCTGGTGGAGTAGCCATTTTTATAGAAGCGGCCACAGATAATCCTACAAGAACAGTGGCCAATATTAGAACATGTTTTAATAAAACCAATGGATCTTTAAGCACTAATGGATCGCACGACTTTACATTTGAGCGAAAATCATATTTTAAAATAGATGCCACTAAAATAGATCCAGAAGAGTTTGAATTAGAGATGATTGATTTTGGATTAGAAGATTTGTATTTAGAAGATGATTATTTGCACCTATATGGCTCGTTTACCACTTTTGGCAATTTGCAAAAAGCTTTGGAAGACAAAGGGATAGAGCCTATAGAGGCATCATTAACTAGGATAGTAAATGTTTATAAAACTGTTGAAAAAGAGCACATAGAATGGAATATGAAATTGATAGAAAAACTTGAAGATGATGATGACATTACGAATGTTTACCACAATATCAATGAAGATTAATGAAGCTGTTTAAAACATTTCTTTTTTTCTTGGCTCTTGCGGTTTCTCAATCATCATTCTCTCAAACTGGCAGCATAAGAGGTTTAATTACTGATGCTGATGAAGGAAGTGCACTTTCACTTGGTTACGTAAATGTGAAAGAATTAAACAAAAGATTTGCAGTAGATGTAAACGGTATTTATTTAATAACAAACTTATCAGCAGGAAGTTACACCCTTATTTTTACCTACTTTGGATACGATACTTCTGTTCAAATTGCAAAAGTTGAAGATTCAAAAATAACTAAACTTAATATACAACTAAATAAGAAAGTAAGAGAGTTAGGCACAGTGGTGCTGAAAGGAGAAGCACGAAAAATAGAGACTACTCCAGATGTGGGTTTAGTGAAAATAACACCACGCGAAATGGCAAATATGCCAACAATAGGCGGAGAACCTGATATTTTGCAATATCTTCAAATAATTCCAGGCGCGGTTTTTACAGGCGATCAAGGTGGACAATTGTATTTAAGAGGTGGCTCTCCCGTTATGAATAAAGTGATGCTAGATGGGATGATAATTTATAACCCTTTTCACTCAATTGGTCTATTTTCTGTTTTTGATGCTGAATTTATGGGAAGTGCCGATGTATATACTGCTGGATTTGGAGCAGAACATGGAGGCAGGATTTCTGCGGTAGTAGATGTAAAGACAAGGGGAGGCAGCTTGCGAGGGGTTAAAAAAAGATTAAGCATTTCGCCTTTTATGACAAAATTTAATATTGAAGGACCTCTAAAAAAGTATAAGTTTGGAGAGTCTAATAGTTCATATATGTTTTCTTATAAAACATCTTACCTTAGGCAGAGTGCTCCTGTTTTTTATCGCTATATTGATAAAAATGTTTTACCTTATACTTTTAGCGATTATTATGGAAAATTGAGTTTTAATTCGCCAAGTGGTAGTTTTGCAAAATTATTTGGGTTTCATTTTAGAGATGATGTCAAATTTCCTGGTACCACAAGTTATTCTTGGCGAAGTACAGGCTTTGGCTCACGGTTTTTGGTCATACCAGATGCAAGTAAGATAAAAATTGAAGGTCTTGTTTCGTATTCTAATTATAATATTTTGCAGCAGGAAACAGATAATAAACCCAGAAGAAGTGATGTAAATGCATTTGATTTGGGCATTAATTTTGTAAATCAATTGCCTACAGGTATTTTTACTTTTGGGATAGAAACCAATTGGATACAAACTAATTTTGAAATATTTAATTCAAATGACAGGCGTATAGAACAACAAGAGTTTACAACACAATTAGGTACTTTTGGTCAATATTCATTGCAAACTAAGCGCAGCAGTTTAGAGGCGGGGTTTAGAGTGCAATACTATGCCAGCCTTGGTGATGCCAATCTTGAGCCACGTTTGCAATACAGATACACAGTTAAGCAAAATAAATTTTATTTAAAAGGCGCGATAGGAAGGTATTCCCAAAATTTACTCTCGGCCTCTTCTGATAGAGATGTGGTAAATCTTTTTTATGGATTTTTATCGGGGCCAGACAATCTGTCCAGAAATTTTAATGGTAATCCAGTAACACATAGTCTTCAAAAAGCAAATCATTTTGTTGCGGGTTTCGATTATATCATCAATAAATTTAGCGATATGGGGATAGAAGGATATCTAAAAGATTTTACCCAATTAACTAATATTAATAGAGATAAGTTATTTGATGATAATAATGCTTTTGCAAATCAGCCTGAAAGGTTGAAACAAGACTATATTATAGAATCAGGAAAAGCTTATGGTGGCGATTTTAAATATAGATTTAGCAAAGACAAAATTTATATTTGGACAGTATATTCTCTAAATTATGTAGATAGATTTGATGGAATACAAACTTATAAACCCGTTTTTGATAGGCGACATAATATTAATGTTATTTTTAGTTATCGTTTTGGTAAGAAAAAGAATCATACTACAGGTTTTAGGTGGAATTATGGCTCAGGTTTTCCATTCACTCAAACACAAGGTTTTTATGAAAAACCAGATTTTGTAGCAAATGGTGTTTCATCAGACTATATTTCTCAGAATGGAAATTTGGGTGTCTTATATGGTCAGATAAATGGTGGTAGATTACCTCAATTTCACAGGTTAGATTTTAGCCAAAAATGGGAGTTTTTGACAGCTGCAAAATACAAAACAGAACTTATTCTAAGCGTAACAAATGTGTATAATAGGGAAAATATTTTCTATTTTGATAGAATTAATTATAAAAGAATCAATCAATTACCGATTTTGCCAAGCATAGCATACAATATTAAATTTTAAATAAAAATGACAACATTAAAAATAGGCGATAGCGCCCCACATTTTAGCGCAATGATTGAGACAGAGCAGCTTGTAACAAATGCTGACTTTAAAGGAAAAAAATTAGTTTTATATTTTTACCCAAAAGATGATACACCTGGCTGCACTGCAGAGTCTTGTAACTTACGCGATAATTATAATCAATTTTTAGACCAAGGATATGAGGTATTGGGTGTAAGCCCTGATGATGCAAAAAAGCACATCAAGTTTATTGAAAAATACGAATTGCCTTTTCATCTAATTGCTGATACAGATAATAAAGTGGCTACAGATTTTGGCGTTTGGGTAGAAAAGAGCATGTATGGAAGAAAATATATGGGCATAGCTAGAACTAGCTTTGTAATTGACGAGCAAGGTATAATTGAAGAAATCATAGAAAAGGTAGATACTAAGGCGCATACTGCTCAATTATTAACATCTAAATAAGAAAAATTTAATATGAAAAATATTTGTAAGTTTACTGTCGTTTTTTTATGGTTTATAATGGCCTGCAATAGCAATAATCCTAAGAATAATCTTTTAAAGCAAATAACGGCATTAGAACAAAAAAGTGCTGATAGTAACAGAAATAATGCATTATCTAAGCTTTATCTAGAGTATTACAACGCTTTTCCACAAGATACTTTAAATGTTAAACACCTGTTTTTTGTTGCAGAAAGTTTTATGAACAACAATATGTTAGACAGTGCAGCGCATTATTATCAAACTATTTTTAAAAGTTTCTCAACTCATAAATTGACTCAAAAATCAATGCTAATGTATGCTTCTGTGCAAAAAAATATTGGAGACCAATGCCATTGGTTAAGATTAGCCCATGAAAAAAATATTGAAACCAAAGAGGGAGAACAAGCTTTACTGAGTTTAGCCATGGTTTATGAAAATAATGGGCAGCCTGCTGAAGCATTAACTATTTATGAGCAATACGTAGTTTTATATCCCAAAAGTGCTTTGATAGAAGATGTAAAAATTAGCATTCAAAATATTAATAGTAATAAGTCTCCTGAGGATTTGGTTAAAGAGTTTGAAGCAAATCGTAAGAAAAATATGCAATAAAATGGTTAAGGGATTGCGAGTCTTATAAAATGTTTTAAATTAAGAAAATCTTTTGATTACTATAAAAAAACTGGGTATTGCAGAATATATGCAGACTTGGAAATATCAACAAGATTGGATGGCTGATGGCATAATGAAAAAAGCCAATAACTTAGCAATATCAGAAGAACTTTTAATGCTTTCTCACCCTCATGTATATACCTTAGGCAAAAGTGCCAATGCCAATAATCTTTTGGTAAACCAAGATTTTCTTGCAAGTATCAATGCCAATTCATATAAAATAGACAGGGGTGGAGATATTACTTATCATGGCCCAGGACAATTGGTTGTATATCCCTTGCTAGATTTGCAAACTTATGCATTTGGGGTAAGAGATTATGTATTTTTTTTAGAGCAAATTGTAATCGATATTTTAGCTGAGTATAAAATTATGACTAGCAGATCAAAAGGAGTGACAGGCATTTGGCTAGATGAAGGCACATCTAATCAGCGAAAAATTGCTGCCATTGGTATTAAATGTAGCCGATTTTTAACCATGCATGGTTTGGCTTTTAATATTAATACAGATTTGAGCTATTTTAATCATATTATCCCTTGCGGAATAATTGATAAAGGTGTTACTTCCATGCAAAAAGAATTAAATACTACAATAGATTTAGAAGAAATAAGTGATAAGTTTATACATTACTTTAAAAAATATTTTAAAAATAAATAGCGCCTGTGAAATTTGAAACATATTTCATCGGTTGGGGAAATGTTGCTGGTGTTCCATGTTGCATTAAATCACTCCCCTTATAATTTACCCGTCTTGATAGTTAAAAAGTGAGTGGTTCTTTGCAACATCATTACCATAAATCAAAAACTTATTACACCAAGTTCTTTTATAAAAGTGCAAACCTACAGATTAGCATTGTGATGGGTAAAAATAGTTAGATTAACTCTTTTAGGGTATAAAATAGAACGACCTATTTTTTTAGATACTTGTTTAAAGTAAAAAAACATTTATTTTTGTATTATGAGAATAATAGTTTTAATAGCAGTATTTACCATTTCCTCAACAGTTTTTGGGCAACAAGATTCAACCTCTAAAGATACAATAAAAACAGAACCCGTTAATCTTATAGATTCAATAGGTACCTTTAGTTGGGGCTTAGAAGGGTTAACAGACTACATTACTGGGAAACTTGACACGATAATAAGCAATGAGGATTTATACAAATTAACCCTAAATTGGATTAGGGAAACCTATAAAATGCCAGATAAAGTTATTCAAAGTTCAATAGAAGGGGAAATGATTAGAATAGAAGGCGTTGATAAAAGTGCCTTAACCCTTAAAACCTCTTTAATGACTTCCAAATTTGATTTGAAATATACCATTGAATTTCGGTTTAAAAATGGCAGAATTAAAATTGACCCAATTGTCCTTTATGTCTATGTTCCACCAAGCCAATATGTTATTGGGGGGTGGGAGGCTTTTGCTTTAAATACAGGAAGTAACTTCTACAAACTAAATAAAAAAACAAAAGAGTATGAGTTAATTAATAGATTCCAAAGCTATCCTAGCGAATTGGCTGGGTTATACAATGGCTTAAGTTTATCACTTTTTCATTATTTGAAAAAATCAAAGGATAATACTTCATCCGATAGCGGTGCTAATGATTGGTAACAGCTTTAGGCGATGTAAATGGATTAATTTAAACAACCCATTTATACATTTCCTGCATAGATTTGTGCCTTATTTGTACCTTAAACAAACAAGGCTTGTATAAAGCATTGATAAATAAATAGTTTAGTAAATTAGTTACTTTCCATGCTGAATTAAATCACTCCCCTGATAATTTTACCCGTTTTGATAGTTAAAAAGTGAGGGGTTCTTTGCATTATCATTAACATAAATCAAAAACTTATTACACCAAGTTCTTTTATAAAAGTGCAAACCTACAGATTAGCATTGTTATTGGTAAAAATAGTTAGATTAACTCTTTTAGGGTATAAAATAGTTAGATGGGTTTTTTTAGAAATGCATGCTTGGTTTGCTTTCTAGTATTTAAAAAATGTGCAATTTAATGATAAACTATTTTATAATTTTGTAAGATGTGAGTTTGCTCTTATAAATTGTATTTCTTAATCATAAAAATTGAAACATGAATGGGGCGTATTTTTTTCTGACAATAGTTTAAAATGCATAAACCCATGCTTAAAACTTTAAAAGCATTTTTGTAAATAGAATTTTGTAAATTCATTTTGCAAATATATATATGCAAATTTATTTTTTAATCTTTATCTAGCATGTTTGGTTTTAAGCCAAGTATTGGCAAACATTGTAAAATAAATTCAAAATAAATTTAGCCAATAAGCTGGCTTGGGCATATACTAAGCAAACCACCTATCAATTGTTAAATTATTGTCTGTTTTTTTTAGGAATAGCCTAATTATTCATATAAAAAAATTAAATTTGTGGAGTGAAAATAATTTTCTTTGTTTGCCTATCAGTATTTATTGCCTTTTGGGCGCAGGCTCAGGTAAATATCCCTACGGGTCAATGGCGCGTGCATTTGCCTTATCAATCTACATTTGAATTAACAGAAACCCCAAATGAATTATTGGCCATTGCTCAATACGGGTCTTTTACACTTAATAAAAAAGATGGCAGTGTTACTAGGTTGTCTAAAGTGCAAGGCTATGCAGAAGCAGCAATGCAAACTGCGGCATATAATTTTGACTTAAATATTCTTCTTATAGCCTATCAATCAGGTAATTTAGATTTAGTAAAAGGCAATCAAATAATAAATATTCCTGAAATATTAAGGTCAAGTATTGGCGGTGAAAAAAAAATCAATCATATTCATTTTTACCAGCAATATGCTTTTTTGAGCACTACTTTTGGCTTGCTGGCATTGGATGTAGAGAAGAATGAGATAAAAGAATCTTATCTTAATATAGGACCAGGAGGATCAAGTATAGGTATTAACTCTTGCACCACCTTAGGCGATAGTATTTACGTTGCTACCAATGTGGGTATTTTTTCAGCTTTAAATAGTGGAAATGTAAATTTGAATTCATACCTCAATTGGGGATTATTAGGGCCAGCAAAGACCGCCAGGCATATTCAATCTTTTGCAGGAAAACTATATGCTGATCCAGACTCAAATTTTTCTGTCTATGCCAATGGATGGCAAGACATTGAAAATAATGGAAAAGATACTTTAAAAAGTTTGTATGTTGGAAATGGGAAATTAGTGGCTGCAAAAATTGGTAAAATTTTAATTTTTAATCAAACTGGGATAGAGAAAACATTTAATGTAAGTTTTATTGATAAAGCAATAGTAGATGCAAAGAATCAAACTTGGTTTGTGGTGCGTGGTTTTGGATTAATTAAAAAACTGGATAATAATAATGAGGAGTATATTAGTCCCAATGGTCCAAATTTTCATTTGTCCTATGCTTTTGGAAATACTGAAAATGCAATGTGGGGTTTGGGGGGTGGATACAATACAGGCTATGATCCGCTTTTTTCTAATGATGGTTATGGAATTTTTGAAAATGGCAATTGGCGCAACAGGCCACCAAATAGCTTATTGGATTCAATTAGAGATTTTAGCCATTTTGCATATAACAAACCATTAAATCAAGTTTTAATAGGCACCCAATCATCAGGCATAATTCAATTTAATGGTAATGGAGACTTAATTGGCAGCTATACCACAGCAAATTCTCCGATGAGAAGAAACCAAGGCAATAATTTTTTAATTTGCAATGGTTTGGCCTTTGACAACTCAAATAATTTATGGGTGAGTAACCCTAGTAATAGAGATAGTCAGCTTTTGGTAAGAAATGCCAATAATGAGTGGAAAGCCTTTTCTACCCCAATTGGAGGGCTAGGAAAAATAGTGGTAGATAAAAATAATTACAAATGGATAATTCTAGCAATTAATAATACAGCAGGTATATTGGTATTAGACGATAATAAAACTCCCCTAAATGCTTTAGATGATAAAATTGTTGGGCTAAGCTCCCTAGAAAAAGAAGGAAAATTGATTAATAATAATGTGGTATCCTTGGCTTTAGACAGAGATGGAGAAATGTGGATAGGCACCACCCAAGGCATTTGTGTGATAAGAAATACAAAAAAAGTATTTGATGCTCCCGGAAGTTTTGATGCAGATAGATTAATCATTACTCAAGAAAATAATACCAACTATTTGCTAGGGGATGAAAAAATTAATGATATTGTGGTAGATGGGGGCAATAGAAAATGGATTGCCACTAATAGAGGTGTGTTTTTAGTTTCACAAAATGGAGACAGTATATTGCAAAAATTTGATAAGTTAAATAGTCCTTTATTAGATAATGTTGTTCAATCTATTGGAATAGATCCAAGCACAGGTGAGGTTTTTTTTGCAAGTAATTCGGGTATAGTTTCTTATAGAGGTTTTGCCACTTCACCAAAAGATAATCTTGAACAAATTAAAGTATTTCCTAATCCTGTGCGCTCAGGCTATAAGGGTAATATTAATATTATAAATATAATGGAAAATTCGCTCATAAAGATTACCGATATCAATGGGCAGTTGGTTTCTGAGGGCAGGAGCAATGGAGGTTCTTTTACTTGGGACGGCAATAATTTGAATAATGAAAGGGTTTCTTCTGGTGTGTATTTAGTTTTAGTAGCAAGCACAGACGGATTAGAAACCAATGTCGCAAAAATACTTTTTTTGAAATAATAATGTGATTGCTCATTTTAATGGCATTTTACTTAAAAATACTAAGTATGGTGATACAGATTTAATTTCTCAATTTTTTACACAAGAACAAGGGTTAATTACCGTGCTTACTAAAGGAGTAAGAAAAAATAATCTTAAAAAAAATAATACCATTGGTTTATATCAATTACTCTCTCCATGCGAGTTGGTGCTTTCTTATAAATTAAATGCAGATATTTTTTATGGAAAAGAAATTAGAAACGTTCCACCAATAGCGTATTTAAATTCATCGCCTTTTGGTAATTTTGTAACGACTTATTTAGCTGCCCTAATTGCACAATTTTCACCTCCTTTTCATCAAGATGTGCCATTATTTCATTTTGTTTCGAATTATATTAAATTGGTGGAATCTATTAAGCCTAGTTTTACCAATATTGCATTACATTTTACAGTTAATTTTTTAGAGATTACAGGTTTTTTGCCCTCAATATACCAATCAGAATCTAACCAAAATACAGCTATTCAAGCTTCTGAAAATTTAAAAATCTTTAATCAAACAATATTAATATGTTGCGAAACTTCGCTTATTAATATTGATAAAATTGGCATAAATGCTGCAGAAAGAAAAATTACGTTGGATTTTTTAGTACACTCTATCTCTGAGGTGTTGCAACAAAATAGGTTGTCTAAAGTTTATCATCAATTAAAAGACTTATTAAAATAAGTTTAAAAAAAATTCTTATTTAGTCCTCATCTTCATCATCAGTTGGCCTATCTGTTGAATAATCATCTGATTCATCATCATCATCATCTTGCGCAATATCATCATCTTCTATAATATCATCATACTTCTCTTCGTATGCTTCTTTTACCTCAGCTTTTAGCTCACCTTCATCATCATAATCATCATCATCTTCTATAATATCTTGAGCCTCACCTATAGTCATGCGAACCAAATAATATTTTTCTTCGGCCTCAAATGGAAGTGCTGAGACATTTTTACCTTCGGCATTTTTAAAAGAGATTAATTCAGATTCAAACCCGTGAGGGTAATACAATTTTATCTGTTCTTGTGTATCTTTGTCTAATTTATCATAGTCTTTTACTACTCTAGGCTTATTCATGATTAAAATAAATTTTGGTGCTTATAATAGGGCGCAATATAATTGTAAAATTAAAATTCAGAATAAATTATTTTAAATAATTATGCCATTTTTTTTTTGGAATATCTTATAAGAAACAGCTGTTGTGATTAAAAGCCGATAAACAGCCTTAAATTTAATCTTCTGCCTGTTAAATAATTGGGCACTCCATAATAATTATTTGCATAATCTTTAAAAATATTATAGGAAATTATGTTATTGTTTCCTAAAAGATTAAATACATCAAGCGAAATAAAAGCATTTTCAACCTGCGATAACCATTTGGCCTTAGGTCTTTTTTCTGCAGTAAATATTAGTTTTTGAAAACCAATATCCACCCTTTGGTAGCTTGGTATTTTATTAGTGGTGGCGGTATACCTATTGGCTTCAATAAAATAAAAAGGCACAGACGAGGCAAATGTGAGCATCATAGACATCCTGAAAGTTTTGTTGTTTGGCAAATCATCTTGAAAAAATATACTACCAACAACTCTAGCATCTGTTGGCCTGCGCAGCCAAGGTGTGGTGGTAATTATTCCATCTTTAGTATATGTAAATTGTTCTTTTGTTGTTAAAAATGCAAGGTTAAACCAACTTTCTAAATTTTTAATAAATTCACCGTAAATTCTATTGTCAAAACCTGCTGCATAGCCTCTACCATTATTGATAGCAAAATATCTAATTCTTACATTTTCAATAGCATAAGGTATAATATCATCTAAATATTTTCCATAAATATCGCCTGTATATTTGAATTTTCGTCCCCAGATATGGAAAAAATATTCAACACCTAAAGTAAGATGGATAGATTTTTGTGGCAAAATATCTGTGTTCAAAACTCCTGCTAGGTTTCTCATTTCTCTATAATAGGCAGGTTGATAGTAGTATCCACCATTGATGTTAAGCTGTAGTTTTTTATGCGTATTGCTGCTGTCAAGTATTCTATTAGCCCAAGGATTGCAAGTAAATCTAAACCGAGGACTAAAAAAATAATGATTGCCCAAACTGCGATAGGTACCCCTGATGCCTATATTTAGTGCCCCTTCATATTTTTTAATAAAAGGAATAATCTTTTGCAGTGCTGCACTCCATTGATTATTAAGTAAATTGGCACTGCTGTTTTGATATTGACTCAAATTAAGACTATCATCATTTGGTGCAAATGGTGCAATATTTACCTCTGCAGAGTCATTATATTTCCACTCCAACACCCTATCTTCAAATGCTTCTCTTTTATAATCAATTCTCCATTCTGTTTTAACTTTGGTAAGTTGATTAAAATGTTTTCCAATTATGCCATTGTTAACAACATAACTTTGCAAATCATTTCTTGCATGATTAATAAAATATCCTGCACCTATGGTAAGTGCTTTTTTACCAAAGTTATCAGAGCCTAAGTTATTATCTAATTCACCTAAGTCATAGGCTCCTCTAACTGTATAATATTCGTTTTCTAATGAATTAAATAAGCTACCTACATATTTTATCTCAGTATTTATATCTGGCTTAAAGCTAATAGAAATGGCATTTGTACCATTAATATAATTCATTTGTTCTAAACCCGCATAAGCAACAGATAATTGTAAAGCACGGTTTATAGTCCCAAATCTAGTGGTTTGTGAGACAGGTACAAAAGAAAAAAGGTTTAACCCTAGGTTTCCTAAATAGGAGAGAGTCCATCTAAAATTAGGTTTGTATGTAAAAACACCCTGTAAATCATAAAACCTTGGATTATATTGCCCTTTCACATCTAAACTGTTTAATAAATAATTATTGGCACGATACCTCGCTCCAAAAAGGTAGCTAACTTTTTCGCTTGGTTTATCTGCAATAAATGCATTTACACCCATCAGACCAGCAGAAAAACCGGCAGTAAAACTATCAGGCTGCAAATATTTAACATCTAATACCGAGCTTAACTTATCACCATAAATGGCCTCAAAACCTCCAGGATAAAACTTTATATTGTTAATTAAATCTGGATTGATAAAGCTCAATCCTTCTTGTTGTCCTGTGCGCACTAATTGTGGTCTATATATTTCTATATCATTTACATATACTAAGTTTTCATCATAGTTGCCACCTCTCACATTGTATTGAGAAGTAAGTTCTGATTGAGAAAAAACACCAGGCATTAATTTTACAAAATCCGTTCCATTGCCAAATGATGGAATAAATTTTAACGTAATTTTATTAAAGAGTAGGTTTTGTTCACCACTTAGTTTTATGGCATTGTATTGAGTTATAGATGCTGTAAGATAAACTTTTACAGTGTCGCCTTGCACACCAACAATAGGAAAATAGGTTCTGTTTTGTTCAAAACTATCAATCAAAATGGAGGTATGATGCCTGCCAATTTCTAAATTTGTGCACACCATTCCGCTGTTATCAGTTATATAAAATAAACTATCAATCTTGATAAGTTGCTTTATCATTGGTTTTTTGGCTTGATCTGTGGTGATCACGCAAACAGGATAAGTGCTTTGTCCAGTACTAATTTTTTGAATAAAAAATAGACAAAAAACAATAAGCCATATTTTAAAATTACTTTTCAGATAGTAACTTATTTTACAACTGGTTTAGCCAATTCGTTAATAGTTTCTTGAGGGTTTAGTGCGCCAAAGACTGTGTTTCCTGCAACCAAGACATCTGCACCGTTTTGTATCAATCTTTTATAATTATTTAAATTTACTCCACCATCTATTTCTATCAATGTGTCAGCATTTTTTCTGAGAATTAATTCTTTTAGTTTGGCTACTTTATGAAAGGTGTTTTCTATAAAATTTTGTCCACCAAAGCCTGGGTTTACACTCATAATACACACCAAATCTATTTCAGAAATAATATCCTCTAGCAATGAAACTGGGGTGTGAGGGTTAATAGCCACTCCGGGTTTCATATCGAAGTTTCTAATAGCGCTTATTGTGCGGTGCAGGTGAGGGCATGCTTCTTGATGCACTGTAAGTATATTTGCGCCTGCTTTTTTGAAATCTAATAGAAATTTATCAGGGTTTACAATCATTAAATGAACGTCTAATGGCTTTTCGCAAGCTTCTTTTATTTGGCTAACTATGTTCATTCCAAAAGAAATGTTGGGCACAAATACGCCATCCATAATATCTACATGAAGCCATTGAGCATCACTGTTATTAATCATTGATATGTCTTTCTCCAAATTAAGAAAATTTGCAGAAAGGATGCTAGGTGCTATAATATGTTTCATATATTTTTAATGTATTTCTACTTCTTTAATTAAATTATGGTTTAAAACTTGATTCACCCTAAGAACGATTTTTTCTTTATGAAATTGCAATTCGTTTTTTAAAACTGAACTATTTACTACAATGTGTAATACTTGTTGCGAAACCCATATTTTATCGGTTAATTTTGCTACATGGCTACCTACAATTTTTGGCCACTCACTGTGCAAGTTTGCAGCAGCTAATTTAGATCGCAATTTGCCTTTTCTTTTAAAGGCCTCTAGTAATTCTTGTATTGATTTTGTATTTGAGTTCATTCATAGTAAAATGGTGCACGCTACAAAGGTATAATATTTATGCTAGTATTTAATCCAAAAATATGTTTTTCTAATCGGCTTTTATGGGTGTCGCTTATAAATATTTGTCCAAAATGCAGTTCACTTACCAAATTTATAAGGGCTTGTGCCCTATCTTCGTCTATTTTTTCAAAAATATCATCCAATAATAAAATTGGTTTTTTGTTTGTGATAATTTTTATATAATCAAATTGTGCTATTTTTAGTGCTATAAGAAAAGATTTTATTTGTCCTTGTGATGCGAATTTTTTTATTGGCTCATCATCTAACAAAAATAGTAAATCATCTTTATGCACACCTTTTGTAGTTCTGCCGGCATAATAATCTTTCTCCATTTGCTCATTGATATGTTGTTCAAAAAACGGACTGTTTGTTTCATACATAAAACTAATGTTATCTTTTTGCTGGGCTATTTTTTGATAAATTTCTGAAAAAATAGGGGCAAAAATGGTGATAAATTTCTTGCGCTCTTCTGCTATAAATAGTGCATTTGGCAATATTTTAATATTATATCCCTCTAAAAGCGTAAAATCTTTGATATTTTTATCATACATGTTTTTTAACACAGCATTTCTTGCTTCTAAAATTTTTTTATATTGTTGTAATGCCAACATATAATTTTTATTGGTTTGGCAGAGCACCAAATCCATAAATCTTCTTCTCTCTTCACTGCCATCATAAATAAGCGCAATATCAGTAGGGGTTACCATTACCACAGGAAAATTGCCTACATGATCTATGAGCCTTTTATAGGTTTTTTGATTTTTTTGAATAATTTTCTTTTTTTGTGAATTAAATTTTATCAACACATCATCCTCAGCATTATTGTCAAAACTAAAAATCCCCCTCACAGAAAGCTCGTCCGCTCCTATACTTACTACCTTAGAGTCGGTATTTGTGAAATAACTTTTTCCATTACATAGATAGTAAATTGAATCTAGTATATTGGTTTTTCCTACTCCATTTTTGCCATATATGGCGTTGATTCCATCAATAAAATCAAAGCTTTGTTGTTGATGATTTTTAAATTGATATAGCCATAAATTCTTTAAATGCATGATGTTGTTGTAATGTATAAATAAAAAAACTATTTTTGCAGCCCTTATAATCCGATGGCAAAAATACAAATTGAAAAACAAACTTACCTAAGGTGGCATGAAATGATGTTATTTATACGTAGATTTGAAGAAAAATGTGCACAACTTTACGGTCAGCAAAAAATAAAAGGCTTCTGTCATTTATACATTGGGCAAGAGGCTGTGTTAGCTGGCACGATGAGTGCCATTACCCCACAAGATAGTCTGATTACGGCATACCGCGACCATGGGCATGCCTTGGCCTGTGGCATTACTCCAGAAGCTGTAATGGCAGAATTATTTGGAAAAATTACCGGATGTAGTAAAGGAAAAGGCGGCAGCATGCACATGTTTAGTAAAGAGCATAATTTTTATGGAGGGCATGGTATTGTTGGAGGGCAAATACCATTAGGTGCTGGCATTGCTTTTGCCGAAAAATATAGAGGAACAAAAAATGTGAATATTTGCTATATGGGAGATGGGGCAGTGCGTCAAGGTGCATTGCATGAAACTTTTAATATGGCAATGTTGTGGAAATTACCAGTAATTTTTGTGGTAGAAAATAATGAATATGCTATGGGAACCTCTGTTGAGCGAACCACAAACATGTTAGAAATTTACAGAATGGGCTCAGGATATGATATGCCTAGTGAGCGTGTAGATGGCATGAAATGTGAATTAGTGCATGAGGCAATGATAAAGGCTGTCGCTAGGGCTAGAAAAGGTGATGGTCCTACTTTTTTAGAAATAAAAACCTACCGATTTAGAGGACATTCTATGAGTGACCCTGCTACTTATAGGTCAAAAGAAGAATTGGAACAATATAAAAATATTGATCCAATTGAAACTACAAAACAAACCATACTAAAACTCAAATATGCTAATGAAAAGTATTTTGAAGATTTAGAAGATAAAATAGCCATACAAATAAGCGACAGCGTTGAGTTTGCAGAAAATTCAGCCTATCCAGATCCTTCAGAATTATACACAGATGTATATGTTGAAGATTATCCTTTTATCATAGAATAAGTAAATAAAAAAAATATGTCAGAAATAATTGAAAATGAAGTTGCTCAAAAGCAGGATTTAATTTCAAAATTACAGCGTTGGTTTAACCAAAATCAAAAATTAATTTCCTATGTCGGTGCAGGTATTGTAGGTTTGATAGCGCTTTTTTGGGCTTATAACTATTTTTATAAAGAACCCTTAGAAAAAGAAGCTGCAAATTTACTGTATTCAGTAGAAAAAGCTTTTGAGAAAGATAGTTTTGATGCAGTATTAAAAGGCAGTCAAGGAAATATGGGTGCCATTGAAATTGCAGAAGAGTATAGCGGCACAAAAGCAGGTAACCTTGCTAATTATATGGCAGGTGTGGCTCTTTTTACAAAAAGTGAATATGACAAAGCAATTGATTATTTTGAAGATTTTAATGCCAGTGATCCATTTTTGGGGCCAAATAGTATTGGACTAATTGGTGATTGTCATGCGGCTAAAAAAGAGTATGCCAAAGCGGCTAAATATTTTGCCAAAGCAGGTAAAAAAAATATTAATAATCTTACCACCACACATTGGTTATTTAAAGCTGGGGCAGCCTATGAAAAATTAGATAAATGGGACGATGCAGTAGATTGTTATGAATTTTTGAAAAAAAATTGTAAAGATGCTGCAAATACTAAACAGATAGATAAATATATCAATTACGCAAAAGCCCGAAATGGTGAGTTCAAAGCAAAATAATTTTTAATAAAGCAATGGCAACAATATTAAAGAATTTGTCTGAATTTGATAATAAACTATTGCCAACTGTGGCTAATAAAAAATTTGGCATTGTATATAGCGAATGGAATGAGAAAATTACAAAAGCGCTCTTAGATGGAGCAATAAACTGTTTGTTAGGGATTGGAGTTTCTAAAAAGGAACTTAAAATTATAGCGGTTCCTGGAACATTTGAGCTTCCACTAGGCGCACAAAAACTAGCACATAATAACGACATAGATGCTGTTATTTGTTTGGGTTGTGTAATTCAAGGAGAAACGCGTCATTTTGATTTTATTTGTCAGGCAGCTGCAAATGGGATTATGCAAGTAAGCTTATCTACCCAAAAGCCAATAATATTTGGGGTATTAACCACTGATACTATGCAGCAAGCCCTAGACCGCGCAGGTGGAAAAATGGGAAATAAAGGAATTGAAGCGGCTGTTACTGCCATAAAAATGCTCAGTTAGTTTAGCAATCAAAAATCAATTTTGCTATTTTTAAGGTTTATAAATTACATTTGCATTAATGATTAAGGGTCTTTTTTGTATTTTGATGCTGTGGGCTGCAAATGCAAATGCCCAAGATAATAACCAAGACTCTTTATTAACTATACCCAAAAAATTTCCTCAACAAACTTTTTATGACGCCCTTGTTAGTTTTGAGGATGATACTTTAGTAGTAGATAAAAATGCTAAGTTGATGGAGGCACAAAGGCAAATTTTTACACGAAGAGATTTGATAAGTTATCAAGATTTAGGTACACATTTTTCTCCCATTCGGATTTTAGATGGAATACAAAGTCAGTCAAATGGATTTAATACTGGCAATCAATGGGTGGGATATTATCAAAAAAGCCTAAAAGATTTGCCCTTTTATAATGCAAGCATGCCTCTTACTTCTTTTAAATATGCCCAAGGGGGAAAGTCATATATACAGTTTGATGCGCTTCACACCCAAAACATTATTAAAACCTGGAATTTTACTGCTGGCATTCAAAGCTTTACAAATCAGGGGTTTGGCCTGCGACAATCTAGCTTTCATAGGGCACCTTTTATAACCTCTCATTTCACATTGCCTAATAATAGGCTAAGGATAGTGGCTGGTTTTAGTTGGTTGCGCAGAATAAATCAAGAAAATGGTGGGCTTAGCAGCACAGATTCTTTAGTAAATATTAATGATTTGAGTGGTATAAAAAAAACAGCCTTGGAATTATTTCCTGTCACAAGCGGATTGGAGCGCAATACATTGCCTGTTGGTTTAAAAAATGCGTATGACACCTTAAAATCAAGCAACCATAATGTATATTTTCAATATTATTTAGGAAAAAAATATAATGACACACTTGATAGTTTTAGAAAAATATTGCCTCTTTTTGCAATTAATGTTCAATTGGCCTTTGAAAAAGAACAATGGCTCTATGCAGATAATTTTGGAGACAGTGTATATTATCCCCGATTGAGTTACGCAAGGGCAAATAATAGAGATAGCCAAACCCTTAAAAAATATACTGCCATTATTGGGCTGGGTAAATTAAAATCTCAAATCAATGGAATTGTTTTTAATACAAATATTGGATTTGAAAATTATAGTTACAATCATAATAATTTTATCCGTTTTAGCGGTGTAAATAGCTTTTTTCAAGGCAATTTAACAACCATTCTAAAAGAAAATATTATGCTAAAAAGCAATGCAGTATTTTATTTTTCAGGCTATAATCTTGGCGATTATGATTTTAATGCATTCGCAAGTTTTATGAAATCAGATTTTAAAATTATTGGTTTTATAAACAGCCAATTAAAAATGCCTGCACCTGTATTTGCCTCTTTTAATAGCCCATACTTTGCCCATTTTAATAATTTTAATCAAACGCTAACAAATTCGATTGGAGGAAAGGTTATTATTAGAAAAAACAAGCCATATACATTGGGAATAATGCTAAAAAATATTAATAATCATCTTTATTTTGACGAGCAATATCAAGCAAGGCAGTTTCAATCAAATATTCAGTTTGTGAAATTTAGTTTGAGTAAGCATTTTAATTACCGCAGTTTAAATTTGGCTTTTGATGGTTTTATTCAATCTAGTTCCAATATGGCAGTAATTCCATTGCCTAATTGGGGGTTTAAAGCGGACTTGTTTTTTCAAAAAATGATATTTGACAGCGCGCTACATTTAAAAACAGGGATAGATGTATTTGTAAATGGCAAATCTAATAACATGACATATATGCCAGTTTTAAGACAATTTGCGCTTCAAAATAATGGCAGTATTGGCAATAATCCTCTTTTAGATTTTTATATTAGTGGTGAGGTTAAAACAGTTGTTTTCTTTTTTAAGCTGGAAAATATAACTTATAATTTCATGCCTAATTCAGATTATACTACTCCACTTTTTCCTAATCAGCCCACGGCATTTAGGCTTGGTTTACTATGGGATTTTTTCTTGTAAAAATAAACTATTTTTCTTTATCAATTTATTTTCATTTGTGTCCAAAAAAATACAAGCAGTTCAGTAAAACTATTTTTTGTAGTCAATCAACTTTGTGGTATAGCTAAATGTTTTGCCGTTTTTTAGTTTTATAAATACTTTGATAGTTTCATCACCCATAATATTTCTATAGTTAATAGTTGGTTGCCATACAAGTGTTGGCATTCCATATCCGTTAATGTTTGTTAAAACAGAGCAAGGTATATCTTTGTTATCCAATACATTAGTCATTTTTACAGTTGCCTTATCAAAATCATAAAAACCAGAAAAAGACCAATTTTTAAAAGCAAATATTTTTGGGATATATCCGATAGGAGGCCAAGCAACGAAGTTGGACTTATAAAAGTTGGTATCCCATTGTTTTTTTTCTTCGGCACACCAAAGTACACTGTTAAAATCTGTGCAGCCAAAGCCCATGTATTGAGTAGGTGGGTATAAAAACCACCTTCTATTACCTACAGAATTGCTATTATCATTCATAAATTCTGTAATGGATATGGTGGTATGCACACCTTGTGTAAGTAGTCCATATTTTGCAGCATCAGCTCCTTCTTGGGTATAACAAGTTAAATTCTGATTTAGGTCATGGGTTAAGTTTTTATTAGCGGAATAAAATAGTGCCGCTTTTTGGCAAGCACTGTTTAAGTTTCCTGCCAATACAATTGGGTTTTCTAATCCTGCCATTCTTCTAAAGTAATTTAGCCTTTCTGCCACATTGCCTAAAATACTATCTGGTAAATAGCCTGGATAGCAAGAAGATACGTTTCCATTCCAAGTAAACCCGTAAGGGAGGTTTTCTGACGTTTTCATCAATACCCTAGTATTGTAATATGAAATATCAAAATCTTTTTTCATTGTTAATTTCCAAAAACTATCTGCAATTTCCTGATTTGGAAAGGCTTTATCAAACTGCTTTCCCAATTGATATGCCTTTGCAAAATTATTTTCATTAATTTGTTGTTGCCAATATTGGCTTAAAATTAGTTTTTTTTCAGTATTTTTTATGTCTATACTCGCAATGTTTTCATTTAGGTTTAGCAATGCTTCAAATGTACTTGCACGCTTATTCGGTTCTAGTAATAGACTTTTATACCATGCTTGTCGGGCTTTAATCAAGGCTAAGTTTTTAGTTTTGTCAATGGTGTATTGATAAATATTGGCTACAATATTTGCAGGAAAAATATTTTTTAGGCTATCTATTGCAATATCATAGCCCCCGGTTTTAAAATAATTTGTTACGTAATGTTCAAAAAAATAATTTTGAGCTTGAATTTGGTTGTAATTTCCAAAGTAAAAAATCAATTTTTTTAAAATAATTTTCTTATCAAGTTCTAAAAAATAATCCTCTTGCTTTTGTTTTTTTGTTGGCGATAGTTTGGCAAGTTTTATTTTTTCATTTGCAAATTTATTGAACCAAGAGTCTGCCAACATTATATTTTTAGCCTTTATATGATTGTTAATAAAAACTAAATAAACACCATTTTTTTTAAAAGTAAATAAAGAATCAAAAGGGTAAATATCTGTTGCTTGTTCTAGAAAATAGAATAAA
The DNA here is from genome assembly GCA_041690035.1 of Bacteroidia bacterium. GTDB lineage: Bacteria > Bacteroidota > Bacteroidia > NS11-12g > UBA955 > CALSPH01. Next base: position 20,849 of record JBDNFC010000021.1, read on the forward strand.
TCATCGCTCAATGGAAAATCATTAATTTGTTTATACCAAATTTGTTTTTGAATGATTAACATCTCTTTATCGTTTGGAAACATGCTTAAACCCATTGACAAAAATAATTCTGTAGAATCCATATAGCTATTTTCAAATAAATATTGCGTGTAAATATTAAAACCTTCTCTGCTAAATGTTGCAAAACTTTGATTGTAAGAAAAATGCTGGAACTGATTTATCAATAATTTTTCTATCAAAGGCATTCCTGTTTTAGGATCATTGTTTTTTAAATACGATTTTGCAAGCATAAATTCCATAAACGAATCATTATTTAATGCTATACTTCTTTTAAACAGTGGAATAGATTTACTATATCTGCCTTCATTGAAATTGGACATTGCCTCTGCATTATTTAATTTAGAAATAGCAATAAAATGATTTTTGTGTTTATCAATAAATCCCGAGCTTTCTGATTTTTCTTGCGCTTTTATTGCAAGTTTTACCGCATTTTTACTCGATATTTCAGTGTGGTTTTGTTCATATATACCTAACCATATTTTAGATTCTAGCATATAGCTTTCTGGATCCTTATTTAAAGATTTATCCTTTCTTGCTTTATTTATTTGTTTTAGTGCTGTCTCATATTTTTTGGTTTCGTAAGATTTTTGGGCTTTCAAATAGTTCCTATTTTGCGCAAACAATGCAAAAGATATAAAATAAAGAAATATAAAAATAAATAAGAGCTTAGCTTTTTTCACAGGTTCAAAACTAAAACATTTATAGTCTAATAATAATATAAATTGCATAAATTATTAACGTGTAACAAAATGACAAATTATATTGGTTTAATATTTTTGCAAATTATTCTTTTAATAAAACAAGTTCATCATTTTCTAATACCACCACTTTATGGCAAATGTCCTTGCTTAGGCATAGTTTTATATCACCTTCAGCATCATATTTGCTCAATCTTTTTAAATGGCTGCTATTGGTTATGAATTTTTCTAACCCAATTTTTGCAGCGTTTTGATACAAGTTAGCTGCCATAAATGCGGCATCAGATTCTATTTCAAAATCTTTGGATAGCAAGTTTACTAAAGCACCCGCATAAAGGGTG
>JBDNFC010000022.1:0-9808 GCA_041690035.1 Bacteroidia bacterium
ATGCCTGTAATAACTGCTTGGTTCTTTACTTCTGGCTCTATTCTAAATTCAACCAAATCACCTACGGCAATGGGGTTGGTGCTTTTTATACCTTTTAGCCTTAATTTGCCTGCTGTTCTGGCATCCAACCATTCACCATTTTCTGTTTTAATTTTGTACCAACTACCCGTAGATTTATAAACTGTGGCTGCAATCATTCCTGACATTAAAATATAGCCTTGGCTATTTCTGCCGTAGTTTTGCTTTTACCCATAGTATAAAAATGCAATACGGGAACTCCATGTTTAATAAGTTCCTTGCACTGTTCTATGCTCCATGCTATACCAACTTTTTCTACCTCCTCGTCTGTTTTGCATCTTTCTATTTCTTCTGTTAAATTTTCGGGCAAATTAATGTTAAAAATTTTTGGCAATTGCAACATCTGTTGTTTTGTTGTAATTGGTTTTATGCCGGGTATGATAGGCACATTTATACCAAACAATTTGCAGCGTTCTAGGTAATTAAAATAAGATTCATTGTCAAAAAACATTTGGGTAACTAAAAATTCTGCGCCTACATCTACCTTTCTTTTTAGGAATTTTAAATCTGTACTTTGATTTGGAGCATCTGCATGTTTCTCTGGATAGCAAGCAGCTCCAATACAAAAATTAGTGTCCGTCCCATTTTTAAGCTCTTCATCTAAGTATATGCCATTATTCATATTGCTAATTTGGTGTATCAGTTCTAAACTGCTATTGTGTCCACTTGGTTCTGGCTCAAAATTGCGTTCTCCTTTTTTATTGTCTCCGCGCAATGCCAATACCGAATCTATGCCTAAAAAATTTAGATCTATTAAGGCATTCTCTGTATCATCTTTAGAAAAACCACCGCAAATAATATGCGGCACAGCATCTATTTTATACTTATTTATAATTGCAGCACAAATGGCCACTGTACCTGGTCTTTTTTTAGTTGCAATTTTGTCAAAACTACCATCTTTTCTTTCTCTAAGAATATAATCCTCCCTGTGATATGTTACATCTATAAATGAAGGATTAAACGCTAATAGGGGGTCTATTGCAGAATAGATATCAGTGATGCTTTTACCTTTTAAAGGCGGCAATATTTCAAATGAAAATAATGTTTTTTTGGCAGAAGAAATGTGGTCTATAATTTTCATGTTTTTTTATTCAAATAGTATATTTACAGTTTGTTGAACCCCATTTCTTAAAAAAAGAAGGTTTACCGTATCCCCTTTATTATAATGGGTTAATGCATGCATATAGCTTTCTACATTGCTAATGCTATGCAGGCCCATTTGTATAATCACATCATTTTTTTGCAAACCTGCTTTATCTGCGGTTTTGCCGATAGATACATTGTCTATTCGCATTCCTCCACCAGTAAATGTGTAATCTGGCATCACTCCTAGTGTAACTTTAAATTTTTGAAAGCTTGTGGCAGAATTTTTAGTTTGTGTAAAATTCCTTTTTTTCTTAGGATACTTGCAAGCCAATTTTACCGTGTAATTTTCTATGCGCTCCATGCCTGCATAATTGATTAATGAGTCATCATCTTGTGGCGTGTGATATTCTCGATGTTGTCCAGAAAAAAAGTGTACGGCAGGTATATTTGCTAAATAAAAAGAGCTGTGGTCTGACGCACCTATGCCGCCATCTGTGGTTGTAATTTTTAGCAATGCTGTATCTGTCTTTATTTTTTTTATCCTTTTTTTCCAATAGGGGCTTGTGCCAACACCATTTATAACCAACGTGTTGTGTTCAGGATTTAATCTGCCTACCATATCAAAATTAAACATACACAAAACTTTGCTGCTATCTATACCCATATTCTGCACAAAATATTTAGAGCCCAACAATCCTAATTCTTCACCTGAAAAAGCAATAAACACCATATTGTATTTTTTAAAAGCCCTATGTTTTGGCAGGGTTTTAGCTAAATGAAGCATCATTGCTACACCACTTGCATTATCGTCTGCACCATTGTGTATTTCTTGGTTTTCGGACCTGCTTCCACCCATTTCTCCAAAGCCTAAATGATCATGGTGTGCGCCAAATATAATATATTTTTTCTTTGATGATTGCCATTTTTGGGCAATAACATTTGTGGCTTGGTATTTTACATGAGAAACATAACACTCCATGCCCACACCCATCACTTCTGTCGCATTAAAGCTAAGGTTTGTATAGAAAATAGGAATATTTAATGGCTTGGTAGTTTTATCTAACTTTCCTGTCGGCAAATCTGTTATACTATCTGTGTTATAAAAAACTATGCCAGAGGCATGATATTTTAGTGCCAATTCAATTTTGCTATGAATATTATCTACTAATCCAAATTCACTGTGTGGATTATCAAGCTCTGGATGACCTAATTTTATTAAAAAAACCTTACCACTGTCTTGTGGAGTGTAATTTTTATAATCATTATAACTCTTTTTTTCTACCACCATACCATATCCTGCATCAAATGCCAGTGTGTTTGCCAAGCCAGTATCGCAGGTTTGAGAATATAGAAAAAATGACTTATTTAATGTGCCTGGCAAAGGGCCACTTCTTGTTACCAATAAAAATGTGGTTTTTGGCGATGGCAGCCGAAGAAAAGTATATGGAAATTGTTGAAAATATAGAGAATCGTTTTCTATTCCCACCAAGCCCGCATCAATAAACTCTTTTTTTATAAATTGTGCAGATTTTTTTTCTCCTTCCATGCCAGATAGTCTGCCCTCTAGTTCGTCTGAGGCAAGGTGTTTAATTACCTTTTTATAGTAATTTTGAGTTTCGTTTGATGTTGGATTTTGGCCAAATAAATGGCTTGAATAAGCAGTTAGTGCTAAAATGATGATGTAGTTTTTCACAAAAAAATAATTTTATAAATGTTAATAAGAATAATGAGTGCAAAAATAGCATTCAAAATCCAAACAGGAAACCTATGATTTAATTTTACGCCCAATTGTGAGCATAAAATGATAAAAGGTATTGTGGGCAATACAATTGGCAGGCAAATATAGCCCAATTGCATACTTGGGTAAATGGTTTCTGTTGGAGTAAGATAAGCGTAATAAATAAGAGATGGAAGCGTAAACAGTGGAATAACAAGTGATGAAATAGCAGTAGCAATAGAATATTTTAATCTAAAAAATTGAGAAAAAATTGGTAACATTAACACCCCTCCGCCCAATCCTGTAATCCCACTTATAAAACCAACACCTATTCCGGTATAAACAAATTTCTTGTTTGCAATTTGATTTGGCATGCCAAAAAACGCCTTTTTTCTATTTGCAAATAGCGTATTAAAAAATATAAAAACAAGCAAAAGCAAAAAAATAAATTTAAAAAACTGAATCAATTCATCGCCATTATAAGTGCTATAATACTTAACTACTGCCGCCACAATAAGCGAACAAAAAGCTGCAGGAATAGCAGTATAAATAGACTGTTGGGGGTAATAATTGCCTAGTTTATATTGTTTAAAACTTGCAGCAGCGCCTGCAATAAAAACAATACAAAAAGAATTTGCCAAAATGTATGGAATAGCTTCTGCTCCTAATAAAAATGGCGCTATCACATGCGTAATTATAGGTATAAAAACTAAAGCCCCACCAATGCCGAGCAATCCACTCAAAAAGCCACCTATTATGCCAGCCAATGCTAAAAAAATATATAATTCCAGGTTTATTATTTTAATATTTGTTGATATAAATCTGCCGATTCTAATGTTTTAATTGCATCTACCACCAATTCATCTTTACTAAATTGTGCCTTGTTAAACAGTGGCTGCAAGCCATAAATTCTGATAATTTCTAAGCTTAATCTTTGGCTAATAAGCGCTTGTTCTTTTTTTATTTGCATTATTTTTTGTACAGCTATATTGCTTTGCAAGTCTGCCAATGCTTTTAGATTTGCAGTATTTTCTGTCGAATTAATAAAACTATTTTTTAGCGTTAAAATTTGCGCATCTACTGGGGTTTGAATTTTATTAATGTTTAGATTTACAAAACTGTAAAAATCTTCCATTGCTTTTGTTGGCAAATTAAATGTTTCGTCTATGATTTCACTTTCAGCTAACTTATTTACATAATTTACAGAAAATTCAAACAATATGTTTTTAGTTTCTAATAATTTTAAAAGATCATGGGCAGTGTTTGCTGGCAATGGCTTATCAGGTTTTATTCCACCTCCATCATATACAGTGCGCCCTTTTTTGGTTTTAAATGCTGTGCGAAGCGAATCTGCTACTTTTCCCACTGTCCCATCTGCATTTCTATGACTATAATCTAATGATTGAATGCATCTGCCTGAAGGGGTATAATATTTTGCAGTAGTAATTTTAATTTGTGTTCTATAAGGCAAATTTTTTGTGTTTTGCACTAAGCCTTTGCCAAAAGAATTTTCGCCAAGAACTACTGCCCTATCTAAATCTTGCAGTGTTCCACTCACTATTTCTGATGCAGAGGCCGACCTTCCATTAATTAAGATTACCAAAGGTGCTGTTGGCTCCACAGGGTTAAAAGTGGTATTGTAGTTTACAATATTGTTTTCATAACGTCCGCGGGTATACACAACCAACTCGTTTTTGGGAATAAAAAGGTTTACAATATTTACTGCCTCCATTAAAAATCCTCCAGGATTGTTGCGCAAATCAAGAATAAAAGAAGTACAACCTTCTTTTCTTAGGTTTGCCAATGCTATTTGCACCTCTTTACTGGCATCTTGCATAAAATTTGCCAAATAGATATATCCCACATTATTTTTTGCTTTGCCATAATAGGGCACGTTTTTTACTTTGATTTCTTCTCTTGTCAGCGTTTTTATAAATTGCCCTTTGCCTGGTCTTTCTATTGTTAAACTGAGGCTTGTTCCTGCTGCTCCTTTCATTATTGGGCTTAATTCTTCTATGGTTTTGCCAATTAATGACTTTATGCCAGATGCTATTAATTTATCGCCTATTTTTAGTCCAGCTTTTTGTGCCGCATAGCCATCAAATATATCAATAAGCACAATGTAGTTGTCTATTACTTCTACCGCCACACCAAGTCCCCCATATTCTCCGGTGTGCTGGGTCAGTGCTTCTTCTGCTTGTGCTTCTGAGTAAAAAACTGTATATGGGTCTAATGAGCCAAGCATTGCATCTATGCTCTTCCGCATAAGCTCTCCAGAGCGCGTTTCATCCACATATTGCAAATTTACTTCTTTGTATACCGATGTAAAAATTTCTATATTTTTGCTTATTTCAAAATTGTCGTCTGCGGTTTTAAACGCTAAAATCAGTAGTGAAATAATTACTAAAAGTAGGCCAATTCGGTATTTATTTTTTGTTTTAGTCATAAGAAGTTTATTTTTATAAACGCAATTGCGGCATCTTTGTTAGGGGCGGCATCAAAATTCTTAAAAGGAACAGCACCCTTCTTTTGCTGCACTTTCATTGCTTTGTTTATATAAGCCCCTTGGCAGTTTGGTAAGCTTATTTGATTGTATAAAAAAGATGGGCTAAAAGCAATTTCGATTGGGTTTTTACCTGTTGCAATGGCCTCTATAACTGTTTTTGCTGCGTATGCATTTCCCAAAACTGCACAGCGGCCTTGCTGAACTTGGTTTTTAGGACTCGGGCAATTTTTTTCTAAACTCACGTTTTCTAACAAGTTTTCTCTGTCTGATGGTGCTGCAAAAACAAATGCTTTTTCATACTCATTTGGCTTCATCTTGCAGCCTAGTGATAAGCTCTCTGATTGTTTACTGCTGCCGGGAATGCCGCTATTACGGCCAGTTTTAAATAGATACCAGCCGCCAAAAATAATTAATCCTAAAAATAATAAGGGTAGCAAAAAACCGAGTGCCCCTTTTCCTATACCTCCGCCACAAATATTGCCTTCGCCATCGGTGTTTGGATGATTATTACTGGCATAGTCGTCTTTTTTCATTCTTATAGGCATTTTCTAAATTAAATTTTTATGCCAACAAAATTAAAGGTTTAATTTCAACTCTTCAAAAAAATGTTTTACTTTGTAGTCTTAGATTTTAGTTTATACCCTATGTCGTCACATCATTTTGTAAAAGATGGGCAAGAGCCTGCATTGATAATAGCAAATGGGGCTGCTTGTAGAAGAGAAATTTTAGACCAATTACTAGAATGGTGCCCTTTTGTGCTGGTATTAGATGGGGCTTTGCAAAGAGTTTTAGATTTGGGCATCGCTTTTAATGTCATTAGTGGAGATTTTGATAGCGAACCCAATGTGCATGATAAACTAAAAGATAGACCCAATATAGAAATCATTCACACCCCAGATCAAAATTTTACAGATTTGCAAAAAGGGATAAATATTTGTCAAATGCGGAATTATACCCACATTCATGTTTTATGGGCTACAGGAGAGCGAACAGACCATAGTTTAATTAATTTAGATACTATTATTAGGCATTATCCCATCACAAAAATAGTTTTTTGGGATAATTGGCACAAAATTTTTGCTGTTTCTTCTGGATTTAAAAAATGGTATAAAAAAGACACTTTCATTTCTATCATCCCTTGGCCATTTGCCAATAATGTTTGTGCATTAAACCTGCAGTGGCCTTTAAATAATTTGCCACTTGCAATGGGCAAACAGCTAAGCACTAGTAATGCTGTAGCTGAGAATGGTTTTTTAGAAATTGTTTTTGATAAGGGTAATTTGCTCTTAATGGAAGGCATTGTATGAGAAAAATAAATGTTATAACATTTTACCCGTTTTTCGTTTTATTTTTGCACCATTGTGATACCTGAAAATTTAAAAGAAAGTCTTACTTCTTTACCCCAAAATCCGGGTATTTATAAATATCATGATAAAAAAGGCGTCATCATATATGTAGGGAAAGCCAAAAATGTTAAAAAAAGGGTGGTTTCTTATTTTACTAAGCAACACGGCAATAGAAAAACAGCTCATTTAGTAGCTCAGATTATTTCAATAACCTATACTGTGGTTGATACTGAGTTTGATGCTTTATTGCTAGAAAATAGCCTAATAAAAGAATTTCAGCCTAAGTACAACATCAATTTAAAGGATGATAAAAGCTATCCACTAATAAAAATAACCAACGAGCGTTTTCCAAAAGTATATGCAATGCGCAATCCTGTGGCAGATGGCTCTGAATATTTTGGTCCATATTCGTCAGTGCGAATAATGCATACTGTGCTAGACTTAATAAAACAGCTTTATCCAATTAGAGATTGTAACCTTAATTTGAGCAAAAAAAATATTGATGAAAAAAAATTTAAAGTCTGTTTATCTTACCAAATAGGAAATTGTTTGGGCCCATGTGAAGCCCTGCAAACTGAAACCGAATATGATGAATCAATAAAAAGCATCAAACATTTATTAAAAGGAAACTTGCGAGAGGTGGAAATGCATCTAAAATCATTAATGAATGCAGCAGCAGTGGCTATGCAATACGAAAAAGCACAGCAATTTAAAGATAAACTCTATTATTTACAAAAATACCAAGCTAAATCTACCATTGTTAGTCATACCATTGGCAATGTAGATGTTTTTAACGCAGTGATAGAAAATAATTTTGCTTTTGTAAATTTTTTAAGGGTCAATAATGGCATCGTTGTACAAACCCGAAATATTGAAATGCGTATCAAGTTAGAAGAAGATTTGTCAGAAGTATTATTAACTGCAATAGCCGAAGTGCACGCTCAATATGCTACACCCAATAAAGAAATCATTGTACCCATATTGTTAGATTTAGAAGAAAATAGATTTTTGCAAACCATACCAAAATTGGGAGACAAGAAAAAACTATTAGACCTTTCTTTAAAAAATTGCTTGTTTTATAAAAATGAAAAACTAAGTCAGTATGAAAAATTAAATCCAGATTTAAGAATAGAACGGGTAATGACATTGATGCAAAAAGATTTAAGATTAATTGATCTTCCACTTCATATCGAATGTTTTGACAACAGTAATTTGCAAGGCACCAATCCGGTTTCTGCCTGTGTGGTTTTTAGAAACGGAAAACCTAGCAAAAAGGAGTACCGCATATTTAATGTTAAAACAGTGGAGGGACCAAATGATTTTGCTACTATGTATGAAGTAGTTAGCAGGCGATATAGCAGATTACTGGAAGAAAATACACCCTTGCCTCAGTTAATTTTGATAGATGGGGGAAAGGGTCAGCTAAGCAGCGCAGTAACGGCCTTAAAAGATATAAATTGCTATGGAAAAATTGCGATTATCGGCATTGCAAAACGGTTAGAAGAATTATTTTATCCCGAAGATCCTGTGCCATTATATATTGATAAAAAATCTGAAACCCTAAAAATTTTACAGCAATTGCGCGATGAAGCCCATAGATTTGGTATTGCTGCACACCGTAAAAAAAGAAATAAAGCTAATTTTGAAACTGTGCTAGATCAGATACCTGGAATAGGCGAAGAGCGCAAAACTGCTTTGCTTCGAAAATTTAAATCAGTGAAAAAAATTAAGGAACAAAATTTAGAATCACTCGCGGCAATTGTTGGAAAGGCTGCAGCCACTCAAATAGTCTTGTTTTTTGAGCATTTGCCAATGTAGTTTTTACTTGTATGTGGTTCTATATTTCACCTTTAAAAACCTGTAATGCAGGCCCTTGGAGTAAAATATCAGTATAACCGATATGATTAGTATAACTAAAAATAACCACAAGCTCACCACCTTGTGTAATTATCTTTTTTTCAAATATTCCTTCCCCTTCTTTTTGCCAATGATGAATAGCCAATGCGGCTGCAGTAACACCTGTTCCGCAAGACAATGTTTCGTCTTCTACACCTCGTTCATAAGTTCGGATATGAGCTTTGCCTTGATGCAATGCTATAAAATTTACATTAATGCCATTGGTGCTAAAATCATTATTATACCTTATCTGTCTTGCTTCTCTTAACAAATTTAATGACGCTAAATCTGTTATTTGCTTTAAGTAGTGTGGCGAGCCAGTATCTATTATTAAATCAATATTTTGATAAACTTTTATTGCAGAAACATCGTTCATTCCCAGTGAAACCCGGTTTTCTAAAATCTTAGCTTCATGCATTCCGTCTACCGCTAAAAAGGTGGTTTTGGTTGCTATGATTCCTAAAAATTGCGCAAATGCAACAATGCATCTTCCTCCATTGCCGCACATAGAACTAATTTTTCCATCGCTGTTATAATAAACCATCTCAAAATCAAAGTCTTTATGATTTTTTAATACCATCAATCCATCTGCACCAATGCCAAATTTTCTATCACAAAGCAAAGCTACATTATGGTTAAAATCTGTTGATCTGCCATCAATAAGTATAAAGTCATTGCCAGTACCTTGGTATTTATAAAAGTTCATTTTACTCAAAAAGTTTAGTTATTTCAATATTTGTTATTAAATTTGGCTTACTAAAAATGCCGTTTGAAAGCAGGGAATAAAGTTTATTATCAATTTTAACGTAGTGTAAGTTTTCGTAGATAAATACCATGGCCGTATTTTTTTCAAAACCATAAATTTTAAGGGTTTCATTATTTTCAGCCAAGTTAAAACCCTGATAGTTTAAGGGAGTTTTGAAAAATTCTATTATTATAGATTTTGATATAACTTTTATAGCTTTAATTTTTTGTGTGTCGCCCTTAGTGCTCCCTAAATTATTATCCGCTTTTTTATCACTAGCACTCACATCTCTATCAACAGTGCTTTTAGGCACTAATTTTTGTTGTTCCAGATTTATTTTTGGTATAATTATAACCTCTTGCTTAACAGTTTTAATTAATATTTCTGTTAAAATATTTTCTTTGTCTTTTCTTGATATTTCTGTTTCATTAAAG
>JBDNFC010000023.1:0-5232 GCA_041690035.1 Bacteroidia bacterium
ATGTGTTTTCTCGTTAATAAGAGAAATTAAAAAATAACTGGCATTATTAAAACCCAAAAGCACTTTTAAAACACAATTTTTCAAACGAATAAATGCAAATTAACACACTTTATCAAACGAATAAATGTTATTCGTAACACTTTATTAAAGGAAAGTTCGTATATTTGCATAATATTAATTAGCTATGAAAAGAAATAGTATAAAAGAATTAGAACTATGGAAAAATAAAATTGACCGAAAACCTCTTATTATTCAAGGTGCGCGGCAGGTAGGCAAAACTTGGCTTATGAAAGAATTTGGCAATTTGTATTTTGAAAATGTAGTTTATATAAATTTTGAAAGCAGCGTGCGTTTGCAATCCATTTTTTCAACCGATTTTGATATTCCTAGAATTATTCAAATTTTTGAAATCGAATCTGGGCAAACTATACATTCCAATACAACATTACTTATTTTAGATGAAATTCAAGAAGCAGAAAAAGGATTAACAGCCCTAAAATATTTTCAAGAAAATGGTTCAGAATATTTTGTAATGGCAGCAGGTTCTTTATTGGGCGTTTCTTTGCAAAAAAATAACACATTTCCTGTTGGTAAAGTCGATTTTTTGAATTTATATCCCATTTGTTTCGATGAATTTTTAATTAATTTGAATGAAGAGCCTCTGGCAATGGCTTTAAAAGAACAAAAATGGGAAATCATTGCGCCTTTTCATGAAAAATTAAATCAATATTTACGCTTATATTATTATATAGGAGGAATGCCCGAGGCTGTTAATACCTATTTGAAAACCAAAAACCTTGCAGCAGTTAGAACCATTCAAAACAATATTATTGTAGGGTATGAAAATGATTTTGCCAAATATGCTCCAATAGAAATTGTGCCAAAAATAAGGATGGTGTGGCAATCGATTTTAGGCCAATTGGCCAAAGAAAATAAGAAGTTTATTTACAGTCAATTGAAAAAAGGTGCAAGAGCAAAAGACTTTGAAACAGCCATTAGTTGGCTAACCAACGCAGGATTATTGCTTAAAAGTATAAAAATTAACCAAGCTAAAATTCCTTTAAAAGCATATTTAGATTTTGATGTTTTTAAATTGTACTTAATTGATATTGGTTTGTTAAATGCGATGGCTCAGCTTGCTGAGCAAATTATATTGAATAAAAATCAAATACTGATAGAATTTAAGGGTGCGCTAACCGAGCAATTTGTAGCACAAGAGTTGAAATTAAAATTTGATTTATTTTATTGGTCGGCAGAAAATGCCACTGCAGAATTGGATTTCATCGTTCAGGAAAATCAAAACATTATTCCAATAGAAGTAAAAGCTGAAGAAAATTTAAAAGCGAAAAGTTTAAAACTATTTGAAGAAAAACACCAGACTAAAAATGCCACAAGGTTTTCAATGAATTATTACAGAAAAGAAGATTGGCTGGTTAATTTGCCTTTGTATGCGGTTGTTTGCTTGTAATTATTTAATTATAAGCAACATGCTCCTCCTTTCGTAGCGCTCTTAGCGCGCTGCTTATGTTGATATAAAATAATTCCGTTTCGATTCCGAGAATCGTTTCAATAATTTATAGCTAGAACGCTGCGCTAACTTTACCGATAGGGGATAAAATTAGTTTAAATTTTTGATAACACTTTATCATTGTCCTTATATTTAGGGATTTTACGGGCAAATTATTACTTGCACTTTTGCATCGAACAAAATACAATCAATTTTAAACAGAGTCAATCTTCGATTTAACTTAGTATTAAAATACCTACTGGGGGGTATTAAAATAAAAATTATAACCTACAATTTTGTGGTGTAAAATAAATGAATAAGACTTTAATAATAAAATCTATCGGAACGGCAAATCCTGAAATAGCAAAAATATTGGCAGATGCATTTGAAATTAATCATGAGTTTCTTGTAAGGCAATTATATAATGCTCCATCTGTTTTTTTGGAAAATGCTGAAAAAGAAATAGCTGACAAGGCTTCTGAACTTTTAGAACAGCTAGGATTAGAGGTTTTTTTGCAAGATGCAAATATGCCATTACCAGTTAAGGCAGAGCCTGTGGATATAGCTATATTTATCAAAAATCCATTAGCAATAAACCAAGTATCAAAGCAATTGGCTGTATTTTTAGGTTGCAAAGAAAATGAGGCTTTGATTTTATTACTTAATGAGCCTTCGGTTGTTTTAGGTAATGTTTCCATGGCCACGGCAGAAACATTGCAAAAAAGAATTGATGCAGAAGTAATAGCTAGTAACCCAAGGAAAGATTTTTATACCATTCAATTTTTGAATGGAGATAAAAAATTGCCCCAAGAAATACAGGCATTATTAAAAACAAAAGGAATACAAGCAAAAAGTGAGAAAACAATTACTAATATTCCTTATCTAGTGGCACAAGAAATCTGGCAAAGATATCAGCTCTCAAAAAAAATAATACTTTACAACCAAAGCTATCAAAGGTTTGAAATTGTTAATGAAGGCAAAACCTTTTATGATGCAGAAGTTACAAAATTGATTTTAAATAATTTTAAACCTACTTTAGAGGTTGAAAATGAGGAAATTAAATCGAGTGAAAGGGAAATAGAAATTATTATTTTGATTGCAAAAAATGCTTCTACTTTAGAAATAGCTGAAAAACTTTTTCTCAGTCCACACACTGTAAAAACCCACCGCAAAAATATTAATTTCAAATTGGGCATTCATAATCCCGCTGAATTAATACAATTTGCAAGACAAAGAAATTTGATTGGATAAGAGGTTTGGGATTATATAAAATTTATGATTAACTTTTATTGTTTAAATTAAAATAATATCTTTATTACAATATGCCAATATGCGGGTTACCCCAAAAAAATTATAGAAAGTTCAAAATTAACGTTACTAAAAATGTAAATTATGGCAAATTAACCTTGTAGAATTTAGTGCCAACAGAAACCCAAAAATCTCCATTGCCAACAGAGGCTATGCCGCTCATATTATTTAAATCAGTAATTAAATAAGTTTTTTCAACAACAAAACCAGCAGGGTCCATTTTAGTAATAATATTTCCAGAAACTACATATAATTTATTTTGAAATGCAGCCATATCTCTAAAAGAAACTCCTTTTACTTTTTTACTAAATGCGACAACATTCGAAGCTGGGTTGTAGATTTAAAAGGTTTTTTCATTGCCAGAATAAGTTGCAATTTGTGTGGCGGACAAGTATCCATACATCCATGCTCCCATTATAGCAGAGGTTTTTATAGTGACGCCATCTGTTTTTCTAATTAGGTTAATTTGGTCATTTCCATTTCTACAGGTCCAGTAATCTGTGCCATCATACTCTAATGTATTAAGAGCGTTCTGAGAAGAATTGGTTGCAGTTAATGTTTTTGTAGTTGGATTTACTAAATTTACTTTTCCTCCATTGTAGTCTGGAATCACTAAATTTGTTGAATAATTTAAATCGGCCAAATAACTGTGTTAAAAAAACTGCTATATTTTTGACTGACTTTAAAAACAGATTAATATTTTACTAAAACAAAAAAGACCCAACCTATTATTGCTGAGCCTTTTTGCATATAAAAAAATACCTGCTTTTTGTGTGATAGGTGTTTTTTTAGTCTTAATTTTTAAAAATTATTCAACAATAAGTTTAGTGGTTTGCTGTGCGCCATTGCTTTGAAATATTACTAGGTAAATACCTTTTTGCATAGCCGAAATATTAATTGTTGTATTGCTTGCATCCATATTTTGGGTTAACATTTTTTGTCCAATTGTATTATAAATAGATACTACTCCGTGAGCAGTATTGTCTATATTTAAAACGCCTGTGCTGTTTGGGTTTGGATATATTTTAAATTGTGATTCTAAACTTAATTTCTTGTTATTTGTTTTCGGCCTATTATCATAAATATTTACGCCAGATTCTCCAACAAACCAGCCTAAATTTTCGTTTATAAAACTAATGTCTTTATATTCTTGTCCTTGATTACCTGCATCGATTATTGTTGTCCAAGAGTTTCCGGCATCGGTAGATTTTTGAATATATCCATTGGTTCCTGCTGCCCAAAAAATACTTCTACCAATGGTGCAAATATCTAATAAATCGTTATTTCCAGCTGTGCTTTTAACCGTCCAAGTTACCCCTTTATTTTTAGTATAAAGAATTAAATTAGATTGACCTACAGCTACACCAACAGAATCATTAATAAATCTAATTTTGTAAATATTATTTCCAACGGGCGATGTTTGACCTAAAAAACTTGCGCCATTTACGGTATTCCCTAACAATCCGTCATTTCCACAAACATAACCATTATTAATATCTATAAAATCTATGGATTGCTTAAACGATGATGCAGAAGTTAATTGGGTCCATGTGTTGCCGCCATTAGTGGTTTTAAAAACTTGAGAACCTGTTACATAGCCATTGTTTGCATCTAAAAATTTAACATCTTTAAGAATATAGCCCGACAGATTAGTGCCCGATGAGTTGGCCCATGTTAATCCGCCATCGGTAGTTTTAATAACAATTCCAGCGGTGCCTACTGCCCAACCAAGATTTTGGTTTAGAAAGAAAACATTATTAAGGTCTGTTGTTTGTCCTGAGTTGATACTTGTCCAAGTTTTTCCTCCATCGGTAGATCGTTTAATCATGCCATTTTGACCTACAATAACCCCGGCAGTTTCACTGGTAAAACAAACGCCATTAAAGCTATTGTTTAATGAGTCATTCACTTCTACATAAGTCCAAGTGGCTTGTGCGTTTGCATAACTAAAACTAAAAGTTAGGCATAAAATTGTAATTATTTTTTTCATTATTTTAATTGTTTATGACACAAAATTGAATAAATTAAATTTAAATTTTTGTATCATTTTATGAAATAGGCTTTTGAGTTTATGAAACATAAAAATTACCCAATGCACTGATACAAATGTCTTTTTATTTTTGAAAAAAAAATACCTGTTTTTTATTCATTTTACTGCCTGCCTTTCTTTTTGGGCAAGCATTTGTTACCACTTGGGATATACCCAAACGCAATTGACTGCTTTGCCAATAAATTTAATATCATTTACGGCCTTTAATAATGCCTGCAATGAGAACATTATTAAATGGACAAGTACCGATGAGGTCAATTTTTCGCATTATAACCTAGAGTGGAGCGCAGATGGAAACACCTTTAGCACCGTAGCACTAATAAAAGGCAAAGGAGAGATCAATGGCTTAAACAATTACAGTTTCAAC
>JBDNFC010000024.1:0-10337 GCA_041690035.1 Bacteroidia bacterium
CATTCCACTCATTTCTAAAACTTGCTATAATAAATGAAGCAAGGCCAGCTGCAATTAGTTGCTGTGCAATGTTCATAAAAGTAGAGTGGGTAGAAGGATTATTTTTGGAATACAGCGAACCAATTACCCAACTAATAGAACTAATTGCCAATAAAATAAAAGCAGTAACCCGCAAAACATTATTTGTGTCATGAGTTGCAGTTGCACGGGCACTGCCATTTAAAAATACTATTAAACCTACAAACCCTATCACTAATCCAATAGAGATAAACTTATCTGCAAAATAATTTTTCCAATTTTTTTTGTCAATAGCTATAAACCAAAATGGGCCTGTTGCTATTGCAATTGCAGCTTCTGAGGCTGTTACATATTGCTCGCCCCATGCCACAAGGCCTGTGCCACCGGTAAGTATAAACACACCAACTATTGTATTTTTTCGCCAATTGGCCAGCGAATTGCCCCTTTCTCCTTTAGCCAATAAATAGCCAAAAATTAGGGTGCCAGCCGCTAAAAAACGGATGCCAGAAAGTATAAAAGGAGGAAATCCTTTTAATCCATAGGAAATAGCTAGAAATGTTATTCCCCATATTACATAAATGTTGGCGAATGCTATTGGCACTAACCATTTGTTTTTGTTGTTTTTCATTTTTTTTAAATTGTTCTAAATTTTGAATATTATTGCCAAATCATAGATTAGGCTTTTATTTTAGCAAACTTAAATGCTTGATAAATTGGCCTTGAAATGGCCTCTGTTAATTTGTTAACTTGAATGCTGTGTAGGATTTTTGTTGTTTCTTTCATTTTTTAGTTGGTTTTATTTTTATGGTTTAAGTTACATACTTAGCCAGAAAAAAATTATCCAAAATGAAAGTGAGAAATTTTCTAAATGTTGGGTGGAGCAAAAAAAAGCTCTTCCAACAAGTTAGAAGAGCTTTATATATTTTTTAAAATACAGTGATTGCAATGTTTCTAACTTATCTTCCTCCGTTTTACTGGAGTTGAATTTGGCACCTTATCTCAATTTCTTGAGACAGGTTGTCAAGACGTCATCGGGTCAATTCCCTCAGTCTTTCTGGATAAAATTAATCTATTTAAGAACGCGCTGCAAAGATAATAGTATTAAAAATGAATTTGCAAATTATTTTTGAGTTAATAATTTTATCCATTTTTATTCGTTTAAAGTTTTCTTAAGACTATTGTTAATTATTGGTGCCACAAACCAATCGTAAATATAACAACCAAAAAAAACTCCTGTGGTTGCAAAAATTAATAAAGCTATTATTAATATAATAGATTGATTTTTAGTTTAGTAAAAACTATTACCAAGTATATTTCTCAAAACCTTGAAAGCAATAAAGAGGGTATTTTTTTAGAGTATTATAGAGTTTGTTTATATTAAATTGCAGCTTTGAATGAGAGAGTTTGAATTTTTTTTACTTTCTATTCCGAAATTTTTTGTACTTTTTTTTTGGCATCAAAGTGTTTTCTAAAATTACAATTCCATTGTTGTTTAGAATTTGTAGTATCAATTCTTCATTGCAGTCAAATTGAATTGTCAAGTCAGCAATGCTAATCCCCTTTAAATAGCGACTTTGTATTGCAATTTTTTGAGATTGTGATAGAACTTTAGAAAGGGTCTTAATTTGTGTTTTCTTACCCTCTGTTTTTGTATTGATTTCTGTAATAAGTTCTAAGTATGAGTTTAAAGTGCGCACAATATCGCTCAAAAGTGATGGGTTTATTTTAATTAATCGCTTACAGTCAGACTTTTCATCTTGGATGGTCTGTAATATACTAATGTATTGCCTTCCATTATAGTGTTTGACTAGATCAATGATAAAAGCACTTTTCTCATACTCTAGCAGCGTGGTTTTAATAATTTCATCCATTTTTATTTGTTTAGCTTGGGTTTTCCTAAAAATAAGAATATATTTTTTACTTGTTAAAACTAAAGTTTATTTTCTTTCTACCCGTTTTTTTTAAAAACACGCACATCAATATAAAAGTATATCTATATTCTTAAATAACAAAGAAAATTTGTCTCTTAAAACAATGTTTGTAAGTGAGCCATTGTAAACATAGGTGCCCATTTTTGCCCCTTTATTTGTTTTTATAAAATTTTTATAATCGTTGTGTTCAGCTATATTCATAAGTAATGGGGTAAAAATATTACTCAATGCATAGCTTGCAGTTCTAGAAAAACGACTAGCAATATTTGGCACTGCAAAATGAATAACCTCATGCACTTTATTGATTGGATTTTTATGATTTGTAGCATTGGTGGTTTCAAATACTCCTCCATGATCTGCACTCACATCTATAATTACAGATTTTGCTTTCATTTGCATTACCATTTGTTCAGTAACAATGCATGGCGACCGGTCATTTTCTGCCCGTAGCGCACCAATGGCAACGTCAGCAGTTTGCAGCGCTGTTAATAGTGCTTTGGGGTGAATGGTGCTAGTAAAAATGCGGTGTCCTAAGCTGTCCTGCAGTCGCCTAAGCCGATAGATGCTGTTGTCAAACACTTTTACACTCGCACCCAGTCCCAATGCCGCTTTTGCTGCATATTCGCCCACTGCGCCAGCCCCTATAATTACGACTTGAGTTGGTGGTATGCCTGGAAATCCGCCTAATAATTCTCCCTTGCCCACATGTGTATTGGTTAAGTACTCGCTAGCTATTAGTATAGATGCATGGCCTGCTATTTCGCTCATGGCTCTGATAACGGGATAGCTGCCTGACTCGTCCTCCAAAAATTCAAAGGCGATGGCATTTACTTTATTAGCCAGTAATTTTCTAATCAATAGTTCATCCAAATTATTGAGCTGCAGTGCCGAAATTAGCAATTGGTTTTGCCGCATTAAATCTGCCTCTGCTAAGGTAGGGGGGTCTATTTTTAGTATAATATCTGCATTAAATACTGCCTCATGACTACGCACTATTTGCGCGCCTGCTTCACTATATTCACGGTCTGCAAAATTAGCGTTTTTCCCCGCATTGGCTTCTATAATTATTTGATGTCCATTGTTTACCAAATATTCTACTGAAGAGGGGCTTAGCGGCACCCTGTTTTCTTGCATTGTTATTTCTTTTGGTATACCAATAAAAAGACTATTGTTTTTTTGTTTTTTTTCTAATACCTCTTCTTGCGTTTGATAAGCAACTTTTTGAAGTATTTGTTGCATTGGGTTTAGTGGATTTATCGCCATTTATTTTTTATTAAAAAGTGAAATTAATCAACTGATTGTTTGATATCTACAAAATTAAAACTTTTTTAGTAATTTTTGTTAAAAATCGTCTTTATAAAATTATGGCATATTTTTTAAGCAAATGAAATTAATTTTTTTTTTAACTGTTTGAATTCATTGCTCGATATATAATGGTTTAGTGGTTTTATTCTTTTTTAATTAGCTTGCTTCATTAAAATCATTGGCATCACTTCAAATATTTATAAAAAAAACCTTGCTAATACCTTGCTTTACAGCGTTGTTGTTAGGTTTCTTTGTCTGTTAATTTCATATAACAATATGCCTGCACTAACCGATACATTAAGCGAGGCAATATTTCCTGCAATGGGTATTTTTGCTATTACATCACTTAATTTTAAAATATCTGGCGATATGCCTTCTGATTCAGAACCCATTACTAAAACTGTAGGACCTGTGATATTGTTTTCGTAAACCAATGTGTTGCCTTTTTCTGATGCTGATACAACACTTAATCCCGATGCTTGCAATGTTCTAATAGTTTTGGCTAAATTACTTACTTTACAAACTGGCATACTATTTAACGCTCCTGCACTCGTTTTTATAGCATCTGAGTTTATTTCTGCTGTGTTCTTGTCAGGTATAAGTAGGGCATGTACACCAAAACATGAAGCAGAACGGGCAATTGCTCCAAAGTTTCTAACATCGGTTATGCCATCACAAGCAAGAATTAGTGGAAACTCACCCTGCTCAAAAACTTCTTGCACAATGCTAAAAATATCTTGATAAACAACCGCAGCAATATAGGCTACCACTCCTTGGTGATTCTTATTTTGATAGCGAACAAATCTATCAGCATGAACATGCAAAAAATGCACCTTATTTGACTTTAAATCATTAATTAAATCATTGATTAAAGGTCCAGAAGTGCCCTTTTTAATCAATACTTTTTCTATTGTTTTTCCAGCTGTTATTGCTTCACTCAAAGCCCTAATTCCATATATTATCTGCATTGTTGCAATTTTAGTGTAATTTATGCTCCAATACAATTTTTTTTTTAATATGATATTTGGTGATAGATTAACAAAGTCAACAAGCTATTAAGGTGCAGCCCTTTAAAATTTAATAATATGCTATAATATTACTGTCTTTTTTTTATTTTAGTAATTGATATACTAAAAATGCAGAACCATAAGCCAGCACGCCCAAATACAAAAATTGAATAAGTGCCCATTTTATTTTGCCGCTTTCGCGCCTCATCACGGCAATTGTGCTAAAGCATTGCAGCGCAAACATATAGAAAACTAGCAGTGAGCAAATGGTAGCTATGCTAAAAGTGGGCAATCCATTTTCGCTTGTTGCATTTTTTAGTTTATGCAATACCTGATGATTATCGCTGCTGCTTTGGCTTGCATATATCGTAGAAAGTGACCCTACAAATACCTCTCTTGCTGCAAAAGATGCAATAATTGCTATGCCAATTTTCCAATCATAGCCTATTGGTTTAATGACGGGCTCAATTTTTTTTCCTAAAATTGCTGCATAGCTGTTTGATAAAATTGTAGAATCCTTTTTTGGATTAATTTCTTCATTATTTAATGGAAATGAGCTTTCTATAGCTGCCATTTTTTTTGGTGGACCAAAATTTGTAAGCACCCATAAACCAATTGAAACAATAAAAATTATAATTCCTGCTTTTTTTAGAAACTCTACAGTCTTGTTTACAGTTGTTTGCATTATGTTTCTAATGCTTGGCTTTTTATATTGAGGCATCTCTAAAATAAAAAAACCCGATTTATCTGCAGGTAAAATACTTTTAAAAATCAAGGCAACTATTATCGCAAACAATATACCAGATAAGTATAAAACCAGAAATATAAGTGTTTGATAGCTTGCTAAGTATGTACTTTTTAATGCAAGTAAACTAATCAGTATTGTATAGACAGGCAATCGTGCAGAGCAACTCATTAATGGGGTGATAAGCAATGTAATCAATCTGTCTTTTTTGTTGCTAATTGTTCTAGCACTCATCATCGCTGGTATAGCGCAGGCAAACCCGCCCACCATAGGGATAATTGATTTTCCATTGAGGCCTATTTTGCGCATTAAACCATCGAGTAAAAAACTGACCCTGCTCATATACCCGGTTTCTTCTAGTCCGCTTAGCAAGATATAAAGCAAAGCAATTATTGGGGTAAATACAAATACACCGCTTAGTCCTGGGATGATTCCCTTGATTATCAATTTGCTCCACAGGCTGTTTTTGGGTAAAAAATCACTAGTTGCAATACTTAATGTATTAAAAAAGTTTTCAATTGCATCCATTGGAAAGCTAGACAAACTAAACAAAGTTTGAAAAAGTATAAAAAGTACGCCTACAAATATTATTAACCCCCACAATGGGTGCATCAAAATTTTATCTGCCATTTCAGTAAACTTTTTTGATTGGGTTACTTCATTGTTTTGCATTAGTTTACCCACTGATTGATAGCAATCTAAGGTGTAGTTTGCTGCAATTTTGCGATTCTCAATGTTTAAATTTGGTTGCTTAAGATTATTAAAATATTCACAGGTTTTTTTTTCTTTTTTAGTATTTAAAATGGCTTGTTCTATTGCTTTTATCGATTTTGATTTAGTAGAAAATGCAATAACCTCTATGCCTAATTGAGATGATAATTCATCAACGCTAAATTTTATATTTTGCTCGTTAATAGTGTCCCATTGATTAATAATTAAAACGATTGGCACTCCATAATTACATATTTGACTAAATAAAAGAAGGTTTCTAAACAAGCTGTTGGCATCTGCAACGTATAAAAAAATGTCGGTTTCTTGTTCAGTATTTATAATTTGCTTTGTCGTTATTTTCTCATCTTCTGTGTTGCCAAAAATACTATAAGTGCCAGGTAGATCAATAATCTGATAATTTTCTTCGCCTATTGTTACTTTACCTATTTTTTTTTCAACTGTGGTGCCTGCAAAATTGCCAACGCTTTGTTTTAGTCCTGTAAGCTTATTAAAGATGCTGCTTTTACCCACATTTGGGTTGCCGATGAGATAGAGGTTTGTCTTTTTCATTCTTGTATCAGCACTGATATAAGTGCAGCCTCTTTTTTGCGCAAGCCAATATATGCATTTCCAACTTCAAAACACAATGTTTTTCCTCCTATGCTTTTATGCAATAATTTAATTAACTGTCCATCCATAAAGCCCATCTCTATTAATTTTAGTTGTAATTCTCCTGCTTCTATTGCAGTAATAATACCTGCTTGAAGCTTTTTTAAATGATGTGCTTTAATATTATTCACGCTTAGGTCGCAAATTTACTCTGAACATTTGAAACTTTACTAATTATAATCAATCTAAATAATTTTTTTTATAAGACTTTGTATTTAAACCATTATTTTCGCACTGATTTTGAGGACTAAAAAAATTAAATAATATTGTGGAGTATATAAATCCTGCTTGGTATGGTTGGTTTTTGGGTTTAGGAGTTTCCATTTTACTCTTTGGGCCAGCTTTTTTTTTATTGGTAAATACCAGTATAAAAGATGGGTTCAATAAAGGCTTTTTTTTATCTTTGGGTGTTTGTGCTAGCGATTTTTTAATGGTTTTTGCAATCCATTTTGGCTTATCGGACTATTATGAAAAACCGATTTTTCAATTTATTTTTGGTTTAGTGGCTGCCACTGCAATGCTTATTTGGGGTTTAAAAACCATGAACGGGAAATATAAAAATTTTTTAAAAGACATTCACTTTGCTAGCAGTAAAAAAGGCAGTGTGATTAAAGGATTTATGCTCAATATTTTAAATCCTTTTGCTTTTATTTTTTGGACTACTATTGTTGCAAACATCAGTGGACACTTTGACCCTCAAGAAAGTAATTATCAAACCAAAATTTTAGTGGCTGTTATTTTTACCCTTATTGGTTTATTAACAATGGATACCTTAAAGGCTTTTACTTTTAACAAAGTTGGCAAATTTATATCATTCAGAAATATTTTTAGTATGAATAAAATTATAGGCATTATTATGCTTGGTGCAAGTGCATACTTCTATTGGCACACTTTTTTTGAAGTTTTTCCTTTGCTGAGCGTAAATGGATAGTCATATTAATTTTCTTTTAAAAGTAGTCTTGGCTTTGATTACTTTTTCTTTAAGTTTTAGCCTCACTAAAAAAGATTTTTTTAATGTTGTTTTACAGCCAAAGGCACTTCTCTTAGGCCTTGTTTGCCAAATGTTATTGCTTCCTCTTTTGGCACTGATAATATGTTCGTTTTTTCAATTGCCCAAACCATTTATTTTTGGCATCATGCTCATTTCTTTTTCTCCGGGTGGCAGCACTTCTAATCTGTTAAGTTATCTATTTATGGCTAACGTGGCACTTTCTATCTCGCTTACAGCCATAAATGGTATTTTATGCGTTATTACTATTCCTATTTTAATTGCATTAGCCCAACACTTGATTGGTGACATCGGATTTGTTTCGAGCTTTGCACCGCTGCAAAATGTAATTGACCTGCTTTTTGTAATTATATTACCAGGTGCTATGGGTGTTATACTAAATTCCTATTTTATTGGTTGGTCAAAAAAAATTCAGCCATTTTTAAAAATAATTTTGCCAATATTGCTGTTTAGTATTTTTGCAGCCAAAATTTTTGGAGGAAAAAATGTAGGCGGTATAAGTATCACAAAAGCAGATCTCTACCTACTCTTATTTCCGTTGATTTTAGTAAATCTTTTTGGTGTTTTGAGCGGTTATTTTATTGCGCATTTTAGTGGTATTAGACATTTTAATAAACTTACTATTGCTATAGAGGTAGGCTTACAAAATACCGGATTGGCGCTCCTATTGGCAATAAATACTGGTGTTTTGAATGCACAAATACCTGTCCTTATTTTTGCTAGTTTTTCTTTTTTTAGTACCCTGCTTTTTATATGGATACTAGATAGATTGCATAAGTTTAGAATTAATAAAAATAAAAGCATAGTTTTATGATACGTATTGAAGCCATTAATAGCTTTTCACCCTCATTCGCAATTGCTAAATCTATTAGAAATCAAGTATTTATTATTGAACAAATGGTTGATAAAGCAGAAGAGTATGACGAATACGAAGATATTGCAACACACCTTTTGGCTTTTAGTAACAATTTGCCTGTTGGCACTTGTAGATTTAGAATAACAGACAAGGGCTATAAGCTGGAAAGATTTGCTGTTTTGGCACAACATCGTAGGAAAGGAGCAGCAGAAGCATTGCTAAGCCATTGTTTATTAGCCATCCCAAAAGGATCTTTAATGTATCTTCATGCCCAAATTGATGCTATGCCTTTGTATCAAAAATTGGGTTTTGAGCCCTTGGGTGATTTGTTTTATGAATGTAATATTGCTCACTATAAAATGCAAAAAATTAATGATTAGCATACTGCTTCCAATCATTATTCCTTTATTTTAGCATTTAAAATAACTTGTGATGATGTTGCTAAGTTTTTTCTGTGAATTCTTATACTGTAAATAATAAGCGTTACTCCTAATAGGGCAATAATACTGCTTATCATTTCTGCTTGTGTAAATTTAAATCCGGCTATTTCGTAAAGTGAGTTTACCCTTATTTTTTCTATTAAAAAGCGCTCAGCACCATTCATAATCATGTATATACCAAAAAGAACACCCGGAATAGAAACTCTTTTTCTTAAAAACCATAATACGCCAAAAAGTAGTGAACACATTATCGTTTCGTATAAGGGAGTTGGAAAAACAGGTATTGCCAATTCATTGCAATACTGACCAATACAGCCGGGGATAGTATTGCCAAAATTTTCGTTTAAAACATTGTGAGGGTATTTGCTTGCCCATAAAAAATCAGGTATCCATGAAGGTGCTGCAGCAGTATTATTTATTCCCCAATCGCCATCGCCTGAAAGGTGGCAGCCCATTCGGCCTAAACCATATGCAAGCATCATGCCTGCCGCGCCTGCATCTAGCATATTGAGTGGTTTTATTCCTTTTTTATTTGCAAAATAGATTACCGCCAATCCTCCGCAAATTAAGCCCCCATAATAGGTGAGCCCGCTCAATGAGAATATTGCATCTATGGGATCTTGTATAAAATTTTGCCAATCTTCTAAAATATGGAAAAATTTAGCACCCAATATGCCCGCTACAAAAGCTGCCATTGTTAGCAAACCCATATTTTCAAAAGGGTGCACTAGTATATCTTTTACTACTTTTTCGGGATACAATTGTTTAGTTTTTCTATACTCGAGGTATTTTTGAAATACAAAAAATAAACCTACCCCAATGCCTGCATAAATATTTCCTTGTCCTGAAAAAATAAGGGCTTGTGAATTTTCTCTTACCAAATCAAAATTCATGACCATAAATATGATTTTCCAACCAAATAAAAAGCCTAATCCAAAATTAAATATAAAATCAAACCAGTCAATTGTAGCCTCAAAGGTTTTACTTACTGTCAATGCTTTTGCTTTGCCTTCTTTTTCTAATCTTTTAAGTTCTAATGTCATCACTGCAAATGCCGTCATAAAAGATAAGGCCACCAATAGCCCAAAAGTATTTACAATGGCAAGGGGTTGTATGCTTATTCCAAAAAGTGATTTTAGCATGTCGTATAAAGTTGGATACATATATTTTTACCTTTATTTATTGATTTGCAAACATACAATTAATCAGCTTGATATAAAAAATGCTTTTTTACACCTATAATCGTGGGGTTTAATTTTCTGCCACTCTAAATCTTAACATCTTATTAATTGACCAAAATAATAACATGCATAATCACAATATGCGTCATCTCCAGTGAATTTGATAAGAATCTTTTTTTTTATGATTTTAAATTATAATAAAAATGGTGTAAAAATTATTTATAACTAAGTTATAAGCATTAAAATTGATGCTTATAACAATATTATAATAACAATTTAATAATTATTTTATAAAAAATTTTTTTATTCAAGAAACATTTGTTTTATTTGCTTTTTAATTTAACATAAAACACAAATAACAAAAAATATGAGAACAAAATTTACAAAATGGATTAAATCAACGCTAAAAATCTCGGCAGTGTTGGTTTTAAGCACGCTAGGTCGAGATTTGGGTGCACAATCACC
>JBDNFC010000025.1:0-2561 GCA_041690035.1 Bacteroidia bacterium
CATATACATTCTGATAAATTTTATTTGGAATACAGCAAGATTCATCGATAATAACATCATCTACAGCAATACTATTTCCGTCTGCATAAATCCAAAATTGTGAATAATTTTCATCTGCAATAAAATCATTTAATTTAATTTTCTGCCATCCCGCAATAAGCGTTTTTTCAATTATTAATTGGGATGTAGTAGGTTGTGGTAGTGTAATCTGGGCATTACCACTGGCTCTATTAACCAATCCTGTTGTAAATTTTAGAATAACTTTGGAAGTATTAGAATAACCATAAACAAATATACTAAAATTGTATGATTGGTTTTTTACAATAGTCATATTTTGAAATATGCCTTCAACATTATTGGTTGCTAATGAAAGCCAAGCTGCGTAATAATCTTTTTTAATTATTCCTTCACCACCCGGACAGGTTATTTTATTTAACTGGGGAGACCCGTGTGAAGCATTCCAAAAAGTAACATTACCTGCATTAAATGGTACTGTAATTAAATCACTGTTGCATCCATTACAATTTCTACAATCAGCACCAGTAGCATCATCTAAATTGTTATCTTCAAATCCTCTATTTTTGATTTGATTAAACACAGGATTTACAAGCAAAAGAAAGAATGTTGTTATTAAGTAATTTTTCATTTTATAAAGTTATAGTTTAGTTGTATCAATGGGTATAATTGCAAGCCTTCTTTAATGCGCTCATCCTTAGAGTAGTATATGGTTTTTAGTTTGTAGTAATTTAGGTTTAAACTAAAAGAAACACTTATTTTATTAATAATAGCGTGATTAATAGCAAAAGTGATCCCAAAATGATTTCCAAGCAACTTGTTTTTGAAAACATCACCATTTGATTGAATATTTTCATTTCCTATTAACCGTGAGTAGTTTAATGATGCTGAATATATAAACCCTTTCTTTAAAGTATCCTTAAACCCAATATCTATAGTTGGAATAAACTTTTTAGTTTTTCCATCAAAAAGGAATAGTTCAAATTGATTCCTTAAAAAATAAGTTTGTAGTTCAAGTTTTGTAAATATTTTATGATTCAAATTGAGCCCAACGGATGGATAAAAAATATGTTCAGAAATAGTGGGGTTATTGTATTTGTCGGGTTTATTAGCTACAAATGTTTTTAAGAAGCTACCCTTATATCCAAAGCCAAAAAACAGAGGATTTTTGTCCATAGAATATAATCCCAGGCAATTCATTAATATCAATGATAATATAAATAATTTTAATGTTTTATTTTTCATTTTGGTAAAAATTATAGGCTAATTTAAACTGGGGAAGTATATTTAATCGGTGTTCTTCTATATGAAAATTAGAAGAATTAAGTTCAGATATATAGTTTTCATACTGGCCTAAAAGTCTAAATTGAATTGAGAACCTTTTAAGAAGAGGTATCCCTATGCCTAATCCTAGACCAAAATAAATATTTCCAATTTTGTTAAAGTTTTTATTTGAAAATACCTCTTTGCCTTTCATAACCCCACAATACGGAGTTACCATATAATAAATCTTCTTACTAATATTCTTTGTATAACCAACCTTAATATCTGCTGAGGATCCAATGACATTTCTTCTGTTTTTCATGATTCCCAGTTCCAGTTCAGAGAAAATACTTTTGGAAACAAATACTCCTCCTCCTAAATTAATTTTAAATTCGGTTACTTCTGGACTAAGGGCTTGAATTCCTTTAGAAACAATTGATTTATTCCAATTTAAATTGGTATTTCCTCCAAAGGTAGCATATATCCTTTTCTTTTCAGATAGATTTGCCTTTAAATAGATGCAATTAATAAGACATAAAAGAATAAATATAATGTGTTTTCTCATAATCAAAATAAATTAACAAAACCTTTATTAGACCTCAATGTGTTTAATAGATTGATAACTGAGAATTATTGTTGCCATTGGCAGGAAACCAGTAAAAATTATTTTTCCTTTAAATTCTCGTGCGTCTGCACCTATTTTCCAAGTATAATCTAAGGCTCCATCCATAGCTGCTACAAATTGAACGCCAGGGATCCATATAGTATCACAAAACTCAGGCATCAATTCTGCCTCAGGGTCAGGAAAACCCGGACTGGTTTGGCGCATATTAAAATTTGCTGTTGGTTTTTGGACACTTAAACAAGGATCATAATTAGGGCATTCTTTATTACTAGGGTCATCACAGGGGCATTCCTTCCTACACCCCCAAACTTGGCTTAGCAGCACTACAATCAATATATTTACAAGAGTTTTCATTGGCTAAAGGAAGGTCTTATTTTTATTTTGCCAACAATTGTTGCACTAAAGTTTCTAACTCAGCTTGTTTTTTGGCTTGGGATGCAATAGCGGAAGCTTGGGTGGCAAGTGCAGCCGCTTGCGCTTTTAACAAGTTTTTTTGCTGGATGGTATAAAGCGTTAGCTCTTCTATTTTTTGTTGTTGCAGGGCTTGGGTTTCACTTATGTCTATGCCTTCATTTATTAGGATGCTGTCGGTTTTAAAACCAGGCAAGTGGCCATTGGTTTTTATAAACATGCCCACGCTGTCTAGCGGCATTAACGC
>JBDNFC010000026.1:0-46530 GCA_041690035.1 Bacteroidia bacterium
AAAGCAAAAGCTGAGTTGGGTTTTGAGCCCAAATATGATTTACGCACTGGTTTACAAAAATTAATTGATTGGAGAAATCAGGGACAAGCCACTAATGGATAGTCAAACAAAACAAACACAGAAGTCTTTTAATGAGAAATGCGTTAAATATAAATTGTGAAAACTATTAATTTTTAGGGAATTACAATAATGGGCATAAAATACTAATCAAATGGAAAAAAGAATTATACAAATTTCACAACCAAGTATGGGGCAAGAGGAATGGGAGGCTGCAAAGGAACCTATTTTTAGCGGCTGGATTACACAAGGACCAAAGGTCAAGACATTAGAAACCAATTTTGCTAATATGCATGGAGTATCTCATGCCTTGGCAGTTTCAAATTGTACTACAGCCTTGCATTTAGCGCTGTTAGCCGTTGGGGTAAAAGAAGGTGACGAAGTAATTATTCCTGCATTTACATGGGTGTCTACAGCAAATGCTGTCTTATATTGCAATGCTATACCTATTTTTGTTGATGTGGATCCAAATACTTTTAACATGGATTTGGATAAAATACATGAAAAAATTACTTCAAAAACTAAAGCAATTATTCCGGTTCATTTATTTGGTTTATGTGTAGATGTAGATTTAATAAAGAAAAACTTCCCTAAGCTGAAAATTGTGGAAGATGGAGCTTGTGCGGCTGGGTCAATGATTAATGGAAAATACGCTGGAAGTTTGGGTGATATTGGATGTTTTTCGTTTCATCCAAGAAAAAGTATAACCACCGGAGAAGGAGGGATGTTGACTACCAATGATGAAAAGATGGCAAATTATATGGATGTTTTAAGAAATCATGGTGCATCTATTAGTGAAGAGCAAAGACATCATGGTGCCAAACCTTATTTACTCCCAGAGTTTAATTATATGGGATTCAATTATAGGATGACGGATATTCAAGGGGCAATTGGTGTAGTTCAGTTATCCAAATTAAATGAATTTATAAATTTTAGAGATAAATGGGCACAATTTTATACAACCCAATTGTCTCAAATAGATTGGATTAAACCTCCGATTGTACCTGAGGGATGTAAACATGGTTGGCAATCTTATGTGTGCATGATTGAAGAGGAAAAAGCCCCAATGAGCAGAAATGATTTGATGGAATATTTACAAAAACATGGAATAAGCACAAGACCAGGAACTCATGCAGTACATATGTTAAAATTTTATGCAGATAAGTATCAATTAAAAGCTACTGACTTCCCAGGTGCATTTCAATGCAATGAATTGTCTATGTCTATTCCATTGCATAATAAAATGGTGGATGAAGATTTTTATTACATCATTAAAATTTTAAAAAGTATATAGACATGTGTGGTTTGGTTGGCATATTCAATTTTGATGGGCAAGGAGTCAATGCTGATATGTTGAAGGCTATGGCTGAAAAAATAAACCATAGAGGACCCGATGGTAGCGGAATTTTTATAGAAGATAATATTGGACTGGCACATAAACGCTTGTCTATTATAGATGTAAGTGAAAGAGGTGCCCAGCCAATGGGCTCTAGAGATAATCGTTGGACCATTGTTTTTAATGGTTGTATATATAATTACCAATCGCTACGCCAAGAGCTTAGAAACCAAGGGCATACATTTTTATCATCAACGGATACTGAAGTAATTTCAGAAGGTTTGTCCGCTTATGGTATTGATTTTATAACGAGACTAAATGGCATGTTTGCAATTGCTGCTTGGGATAAAGTTGATAAAAAGCTTTATTTGACGAGAGATAGATATGGAGTAAAGCCGCTATATTACTGGTTTGATGGCAAAAGAATTGTATTTGCTAGTGAGATAAAAGCCATCATTGCACATCATTCTTATAAAACAGAAGTGGACTTAGGATCATTGAACGAGTATTTTACATTTCAGAACCAATTTACTTATCGCACACTTTTTAAAGGTGTGTGTATGTTACCTCAGGCAAATACCATTGCTATTGATGCTACAACGACACAAATAAAACACCAACCTTGGTGGGACTATGATTTTACATCCCCAGATGAAAAAATGACTTTTGAAGATGCTGTCAGTGAAACGAATCGGCTATTTAAGCAGGCCGTTGTTCGGCAAATGGTATCTGATGTGCCTGTGGGAAGCTACCTTTCTGGGGGTATGGATTCTGGCTCTATTACTGCAATTGCTTCAGGGCAAGTCGATAGGCTTAGCACTTTTACTTGTGGTTTTGATATGAGTGAGGTGTCTGGTGTGGAAGTAAATTATGATGAAAGACGTGATGCAGAACTGATTGCAAATGCATTCAAAACTGAGCATTATGAACAAGTTATTAATGCAGGAGATTTAGCTTGGAGTCTGCCTAGAGTTGTTTATCATTTGGAAGACCTTCGTGCGGGCATGTCATACCCCAATTATTATATCAGCAGATTGGCAAGTAAATTTGTAAAAGTTTGTTTGCAAGGAACAGGCGGAGACGAACTTTATGGCGGCTACCCTTGGCGCTATTACCGCGTTTTTGGAGCGTTGGATAAAAAAGATTACTTTCATCAATATTATGATTTTTGGCAAAGGTTGGTTACAGATAGAGAAAAAACACAACTCTTTCAGCCAAATGTGGCATCCCAAATGAATTTTGAGGAACCCAGAAGTATATTTGAAAAAGTTTTTCTATTTAATGATAAACTTAATTATGATACCCCAGAGCACCACATTCAAAACTCTCTTTACTTTGAAATTAAAACTTTTTTGCCTGCATTGCTTTTAGTGGGCGACAAACTTAGCATGGCCAATGGGCTTGAAGAGCGTTTTCCGTTTCTTGACAATGATTTAGTTAATTTTGCGCAAAAAATTCCTGTAAAACATAAATTAGGCAATTTAGAAAACATGAAACGCTTAGATGAAAACCTATCTGGCAACAAACGAAAACTTTATAAAGAGTTTGATGATGGCAAAAATGTACTCCGCAAAGCGATGATGGAATTGTTGCCAGAAAAAATTATAAACAGGCAAAAACAAGGTTTTAGCGCACCTGATGAAAGTTGGTATAGAGGCGAAAATGCTACTTATGTTAAGGAGTTATTATTAAACAAGAATTTAATAAGTGCGCAATATATAAATCCTGATTTTATAAAAAAAACTGTTGATGAACACATGGAGAAAGGTATAAATCACAGATTGCTAATTTGGAGTTTTTTGAATTTTGAATGGTGGTGTAAAATATTTTTAAAAAGAGAGCAATACTAATGTTAGAAGAATTTCTTAAAATAATTGAAGATCTTAAAAATAATTTAAAGCAGAAATACAATAGATCGATGCCGATTAATGAGTTATTTTCTGACAGATGGCAAAAAGCCAAAGAGTTAGGATTCGGCAAAAATACAAGTGTCTATGACAGCTCAGTTATTATTGGAGATGTTAAGGTTGGTGAGGATACTTGGATTGGACCCTTTACTGTTCTAGATGGAAGTGGAAGCATTATTATAGGGAATAACTGCTCAATTTCTGCTGGAGTTCAAATATATTCTCATGATAGTGTAGAGTGGGCCATAAGCGGTGGAAAAAGTTCTTATAAATATGCGCAGACTATTATTGGAGATAATTGTTTTATTGGTCCTAATACAATAATTTCTAAAGGTGTTAAATTAGGCAATGGCTGCATTGTTGGAGCCAATTCTTTTGTTAAGAATTCTTTTATTGAACATTCCAAAATAGCTGGTAACCCAGCAAAAAAAAAATAATATGAATTTAGAAAGTTTATTTCAAGAAAGGGTTGAAATATCAGGAAATCTGATTAAAATGGATAGTCAATATTTAGAAGCTAAAAATCAGAAACAAACAACAGGTATTTTTAGTGATAAATGGGAGAAAGTTGATAAGTCTGAAAATAATAATATTTTTTTTGATTTTCAATATCAATGGTTTTTTGACTTATATGGGTTTAAAGATGAAAATGATATTTCTAATTATTTAAAAGATAAAAAAATAATAGTTGATACTGGTTGTGGTTTGGGGTATAAGGCAGCATGGTTGGCAAAACTTGCACCGAATTCTGTTGTTATTGGTATTGATATATCTGACGCTTGCCTTATAGCAGCTAAAAACTATAGTGATATTCCGAATCTTTTTTTTCTTAAAAGGGATATAGCTGATACAAAATTAGTAAATAACTCTGTAGATTTTATGATTTGTGATCAAGTAATTATGCATACAGAAAATCCAGATTTTACCTTTAAGCATTTAGCAATGAAAACTAAAAGGGAGGGGGAGTTTGCTTGTTATTTTTACAGAAAAAAAGCTTTGCCCAGAGAGCTTGTTGATGATTACTTCAGAAATAATGTTCATAAATATTCAAATGAACAAATCTGGAAATTCTCCGAGCAATTAACAGAATTGGGAAAACGTTTAGATGCTTTAAAAATTGATTTTGAAGTTCCTGAAATTGAATTGTTAGGAATTGAAAAGGGTAAAATGTCTATTCAAAGATTTGTTTATTGGAATTTTTTAAAGTGTTTTTGGAGAGACGATTGGGGATTTGATATGTCTATGAGTACAAATTATGATTGGTATGCGCCATCAAACGCCAGAAGATTCTCAGTAGAGGAAGTTAATCACATATTAAGTGAAAATAAAATGAAAAGTACTCATTTTCATCAAGAAGAAGCCTGCTTCAGTGGTAGATTTGTTCATATTTAAAAAAATATGAAACGATTTATAAGGGATATTTTGTGGTTAGTTTTTGGAATTTTCTTTATAATTCCTTTGCTTTTTTTATTTCCCATAAAATGGATTAAAATATATTTGAGAAGAAAAAATAGCAAACCAAGGTTAATGTTTGGTTCAAATCCAATTATTAGCAATAAATATTGGTCTCAAGCTATGGTGGAATTGGGTTATGATTCAAAAACGGTTATGAAATCTTTATTTAGTATTAATATTAAGGAAGATTATGATATTTATTATCAAAATATTTCTGGTTTTGAACATGGAACATTACTTGGAGATTTATTTAATCCTTTTGTTGTTCAGTTTTATATACTCTTTAATTATGATATAGTTCATATTCCAATAACTGGGGCAAGTGAATTTGGCAGAACAATGTATTGGAAACTCGAGTCACCACTTTACAAAATATACAATATTAAGGTTGTGAGTTTGCCTTATGGTGGAGATTTTTATGCCTACTCAAGAATACTTGACAAAAGTGCGGCTTTTGTTCTAAATATAAATTATCCTCAAATGGCAAAAAAGGAGAAGGAAATATACAAGCATGTTGAATATTGGGTAAAAAATTCAGATTTTTTTTTACCTGTATTTCAATTAGACGGTGTGGGTAGGTTCGATGCATTAATGTTTAGTTATTCAATGATTGATTGTAATAAATGGTTGAAAAAGGAAAAATATTCAATGAATGATGGGCGCAATGGAGTAGTAAAAATTGTTCACACACCAAATCATAGAGGGGTAAAGGGTTCAGAATTTATTATTGAAGCTGCCGCAAGGTTAAAAAATGAGGGTTACAATATTGAATTAATTTTGCTGGAAAAAGTACCTAATGAAAAAGTAAAGCTTTTCTTACAGAATGAAGCAGATATACTAGTGGAACAAATAATTATCACTAGTTATGCAATGAGTGGAGTAGAGGGAATGGCTGCGGGGTTGCCGGTTATTAGCAATTTAACAAATAATCAATATTGTGAAGTATTTAATAGATATTCATATTTAAAAGAATGTCCAATTGTTTCAGCGTGTCCAGAAACAATTTATGAAAAATTAAAAATATTGATTACTGATCCAAAATTACGTGCCGAAATAGGTAAAAAAAGCAGAAAGTATGTGGAGAAATATCATTCTTATACTACTGCACAATATTTTTTTCCTAAGGTTTATGATAGAATTTGGTTTGGAAAAGAAGTTGATTTTACGGGGATGTTTCATCCTCTTAACCCAAACTCCTATAATAATAGTTACCCCAATGTATAATAATTAATAACAGTTTTTTTTTATATTTGCAACTTTGAAAATATTACTTACAGGATATAATGGGCTCATAGGAAGTCAAGTTCATAGGATTTTAGTTGAAAATGGATATGAAGTATATTGTCTAGGTTTATCTGAACCAAAAAGTGCTTACATAGTATTTTATCAAGTTGATTTAAGTTCAGATTGGAACATTGATGAAATTAAAATTAATGTAGATATGGTTATTCATTTAGCACAATCACCCTATTTTAGAAATTTTCCAACCCAGGCAAGCCATATATTCAATGTAAATTCGTACACTTCATTAAAATTATGCGACTATGGAATTAGAGCACAGATTAAAAAAATTATTTTTACTTCCTCGGCTGGTATATATGGTTCCCAACAATATAATTTAAATGAAACCAAGGAAATTGTATATAATTCAAATTTGGGTTTTTATCTTGCAAGTAAACATATTGCAGAGTGTTTAATTTTAAATTATAATTCTTTTTTTAATACTGTAATTTTAAGACCATTTTTTGTTTATGGCAAAGAGCAAAAGAAGGATATGTTAATACCGCGTTTGATTGAAAATATCAAACAGTGCGAAACTATTACATTGAAGGGAAATGATGGTATATGGATTAACCCTGCTCATGTTAGTGATGCAGCTAAAGCAATCTACAAATGTATTAACTTAGCAGGAAATGAGATAATAAATATTGCAGGTCCTAAGGTGCATTCTCTTAGAGAAATATGTGAAATTATTGGAAAGCAATTAAATATGGAGCCGAAGTTTCTAACTCAGGAGTCTGAATCACCTGAAAAACTTATTGGTGACATCGCTAAAATGAAAAAATTATTAATTGAGCCTACAGTTTCTTTCGAAGAAGGTATAAAATCATTTTTTTAAATAAGAATGAAAATTTTTATTGGGACTACAAATATTGCTTCTACTATGGGTGAAATGCGCCATGCATTTCAAAAACTAAATCATGAGGTAACCATTATGGTAAACGACTTACCTGCAATCGCAAATCAAAATATATCATTGGACATCATTAGTTCTACCCAAATTAATCCTCTTTTTAGAAATAATTGGTTTTTAGGAACAAAATCAGTTTGGAAAAAGGCAATTAGAAAACCGTATTCTGACATTAGAAAATTTTTAATCAATAGATATAATAGTAAAATATTACCACAATTAATTGAGCAGCATGATGTTTTTATATTTATTTGGAGCTCGATTTTGGCGGATTATTCGGACTTAAAATTGATAAAAAAAGCTGGTAAAAAAATAGTTTTTATTTTTGTGGGTGATGATGTGCGTTGGTATTGGGCAATGAAACAAGAATTTGAAGGTTTGGGTATGAGTCCTGTGGAGTATGGAAAAGGATATAATTATACTGCAATCGGTTTATATAGAAGAATTAAAAGAATTCGTATGGCAGAAAAATATGCGGATTTAGTTTACAGTAAGCGGGAGCAAGCACAATTACAAAAAAGGCCTTTTTTTCATTGGATAATGTTTGTCAATGCCAGTGATTACACAGTGCGGGACTCTGAAAAGGAGATTCCCTTAGTAATTCATGCACCATCTAATATGTCAATAAAGGGCTCAAAATACATTATTGATGCAGTGAATGAGCTAAAGGCTGAGGGGTTAGTATTTGATTTTCAGCTAGTTGAAAATATGAAATTTGAAGAATGTAAAAAATTAATCGAAAAGGCAGATTTTATTATTGACCAATTATTTATACCGGGAGGAGGGAGATTATGTGCTGAGGCGTTGTCTTGTAATGCAAAAGCAATTAGCTTTATGGCTTATTCTATTTATTATCAGGGATTTATGCCACAAAAACAAGAAAATTGTCCAATTATTGATGCTGATAGACATTCTATAAAGGAAGTTCTTCACAAACAAATCTTGCAGTTTGAAGGAATAAAACGGACAGAAGATTATTTAAATAGAAATTATGCTACTCTACACTTAAATGTTGATATTTTTTGTGCAGAATTGATAGCACATTTAAACGCTAAATCAATTGATTTGAATTATGATTATGAGCCATTATTTTATAAAGAATATAAACCGAAAAGTATTTTAGAGAAGGTTATTTTACATTATTGGGATAAGTTAAGGTATTAGAGCATTAATTTTACTTAAATTAGTTTAAAACTTTCTTAATAATTTCATAGTATTGGTATTCCTCGCTATCATTTTTATAATTACATTTGCCAACTAAAAAAAGATAACTATAAAATAATTGATGCACAAAACCTTAATTTATTTAATCACACTCTTGCTCCTATTTTGCATTGGCTGGATGATGGGCTACATGAAATTGCCATATCTTGAAAATGCTTATGACTTTTGGATTGGCTGCTTAATGACCTTAGCAATTGTGTTTTTTATATTTATCGTAAAATCAAATTTAAAATTACTTTATCTTATTTATTTTAATAAAAAACAACCGGTTAAAATTCCCCGTCAAAACTATAATTTATTTGGGGTATTATATTTTCCCACATTTACTTTTATAGCCCTTATTTGCTTATTTGTTATATACCATAGAAAAACCACCTTTTCAGAAACGCAAATAGCAAATGAACATAAAATTTATTCATTAGAACAATCACTCATTTTAAGCAAACAAAGTCAAAAACTTCATTTACTCTTAGATTTAATCAATCAATTTGAGAGCAAAAGTGAAATAATAGCAAGAAATAATATTTTGGAAAGAATAATCACTTTGAGTTATTCATTTAAAGATTTTATACCTATTGATACTTGCGATTTATTGGCTCAAAAATATAGTGTGGAAAGAGGTCAATTGCTATTGGCAATAGTAAGCACAAAAATGGACTCTAACTCTTTTAAAAAAATTAAAAAAAATATAAGTTTTTCAAGGGCAGATTTGGCCAAAGTAAATTTGCAAGGAAAAGATTTAAGCGGTATTGATTTAAGAATGGCTAATTTCCAAGAGGCCAATTTGGAAAGTGTCAATCTAAGCAATAGTGACGTATCAATGGCGAATTTAAAAAGTGCAAATTTGGAAAATGCAAATTTGTCGTTTGCAAATTTCCAAAGGTCTAATTTATCAAGTGCTATAATTAAGAATGCAAATTTAGTAAATACATTGCTGGACAGCGCAAATTTAAAAAGTGTAAATTTAAGAAAATCAAATTTAGAAAATGCAAGTATGATTTGGTCAACCTTAGATTATGCCTTGATGCAAGAAGCTAATCTTACTAATTGTATTATGAATTTATCTAGCTTGATTAGAACAAATCTATCAAAAGCAACCTTGTTAAATACTAGGCTTAGTCAATTAAAATTCGAAGAAATAAATTTAAGCAATGCTTTGTTCAATAACAACTTTATGAATGACTTGGTTTTATATGATCAGCCACTAGCTGATTATATTAAAACAAATTATACACTTATTAATTTTGAGAAAAAAAATACCGATTCTGCTGAATTTTGTATTTTAAAACTTAGGTCAGAATAATTATTAATTTATGCATACTAGCTAACCTAATGGTGAATGCTAAAAACAATTTAAACTTTGCTTAAAGCCCAATTAATTTTTTTGGCAAATTTTTCAACAATATAATCCCCCTCTGTGCAAGGGTTAAATCCTATGCCCAAAGCCCAAGAATAATAATTTTGTATATCATTCAAATAATCTGCCAATATTTTAGGCGTTACAGGTGTTTTATAACTAATTTGATATTTTTCCTTGAGTAATTTTCCAATTTTTTGACCAATTTCATTGTTTACAATGTCCACATAATTGTCTAAGGGATTGTTAATAGAATCTAAAAGCTGCGCTTTCGAAAAAATACCCGTGGTCAATTCAGGCATGCTCTTGCGCTCATGCAAGTCTGAAATAAGGTCGGCCATCTCTTCAGAAAAAAATGAAGTGATAATGGCTTGTGCAGTAACATGGTTAAATGTGTTTATATAACCTTTTTCAGAACTGTCAGAAGAACTTAAGTATGCCAAATCGGGTGTATTTATTTTACTAAGCGAAAGCTGTGCTAAATCGTAGAATGCAACATCATTTACACCAAATATATCCATTTTTCGCCTTGCCAATATATTGATGTGTTTTAATTCTGACCTTTGCCTAATCAAGCTAGGATAAAAGAATGCCAAATTGGCCTTAACAAAAACACCTGCTTCTGATGTTTCTATTAATTTTTTTTGATCTACTCCAGAACGCATACATTTGTATATTAATTGCCCATTATCAAAATAACTTATTCTAACAGATGTAACCACCTTTTTTGTATTTACAAATCCTATAGTATCATTGTAATAGGATAAACTTACCCTCTTTTTAAAATCATTCAAATCGATAAAGCGTGTAGTTAACAAAACCCTGGCTTTTACTTTTATTAAAAAAGTATCTGTAATACCTAAATCTTGAAATTGCATAGATTTGTTAGTTTGCTTATCGGCTCCGCAGCTAAGCAATATTATGTTTAAAAATAAGATGCAGAAAACTTTGCTTTCAAAAAATACTTTTGGTCTATTCATAAAACTTATTTCTGCTTAATATTTACAATCACGTATGCGGCCATTTGCTCCATCATATTTAATATATATAAGAGTAACTTAGAATTCATGGTATTTATTTTTTATTGCAAAGCTATGCTTATTAAAGTATTTTTTTCAAAAAAGCCTGTAACAAAACTAAAAAAAAATAGCAAAAGACAGATTTTCTGAAATCTAATGGGGGTTTATGCTATTATTGCTACCTTTGCACAATGTTATTAAATGCCACTTGGGAAAGTCCAAGCAATATTGCCTTGGTTAAATATTGGGGTAAAAAAGGAATTCAAATTCCGGCTAATCCATCGCTTAGCTTTACCCTAAATGAAGCAAAAACAAGGACAGAAATAACGCTGCTAGAAAAAACATCGAACGATGATTATCAAATAAAAGTAATATTCGAAGGCAAAGAAGCACCCAATTTTGAAGGTAAAATTATCCAGTTTTTAAATAGAACGACTCATTTATTTACATTTACCAAAGAATATCAGCTGCAGATAGAAACAGCCAATACCTTTCCACATTCTAGCGGCATTGCATCATCTGCATCTGGCATGAGCGCCTTAGCCCTTTGCCTATGCACCCTAGAAGAACAAATAGAAAATAACAAAACATTAGATTTTTACCGCAAAGCAAGCATAGCTGCAAGGCTAGGTTCAGGAAGTGCTTGCCGATCTGTTTATGGTGGCTTAGTAAGTTGGGGAAAGCACCCTTTGTACCCTGGCAGCAGTGATGAATTTGCAACAGTATTAGAGCCAACAGAAGTTTTTGAAGGTTTTTATGGCTTTATAGACGCCATATTATTAGTAGATATTGGCGAAAAAGAAGTGAGTAGCACCCTTGGGCATAGCCTACTAGAAAAACATCCATTTGCTGAAACAAGATATGCAACTGCAAATAATAATATGGGAGCCATAAAAACCGCACTAAAAGAAGGTGATATTGAATTATTTACAAAAATTGTGGAGGCCGAAGCAATGATGTTGCATGCACTCATGATGACAAGTAATCCATATTTTATATTAATGAAACCTAATACGCTTGCTATTATTCAAAAAGTTTGGGATTTTAGAAAACAAACTGGCATACATACTGTTATAACTCTTGATGCTGGAGCAAATGTACACATACTCTTTCATGAGCAATATAAAGAAACGGTGATTGATTTTATAAAAACTGATTTAGTAATGCATTGTTCAGAAAAAAAGTATATTTGCAGCAGTATTGGCAACGGGCCTGCACAAATTAAATGAGAATGAATTTAGTAAAAGACACCTTATTTTATGCTAAAGTGCTACTTTTTGGAGAGTATGGCATTATAGAAGACTCCATGGGTTTATCTATCCCTTACAGTCAATTTTATGGCGAATTAACCACAGAATCAAATGACGAATTTGCCAAAATTTCTAATCAAAATCTTAAAAATTTATTTGCCTACTTAAAACAACTATCTAACGACAAAAAACTATTTGCAAAACTAAACTTAGATGCATTAGAAAAAGATCTTAATAATGGCCTTTCTTTTAATAGCAGCATTCCACAAGGGTTTGGTGTGGGCAGTTCGGGTGCATTAGTAGCAGCCATTTATACACGATATGCAAAAAATCCACCCAAAAGCAACACATGGAATAGAGGCGATATTATCTTGCAATTAAAAAAAGAATTAGGGCAAATAGAATCATATTTTCATGGCCAAAGTAGTGGTTTAGACCCTTTAATATGTTATCTAAAACTGCCAGTCTTGATTAAATCAAAAGAAAATGTGGGATTGGCAGCATTGCCTGATGATTCGAATAAAAATGGAGCCATTTTTTTAATCAATAGCGGGCAGCCAAGCAGCACGAGCACAATGGTGAGTATATTTTTAGAGAAATGTAAAGAGCAAGGCTTCAGAAAAATGGTAAAAACCACCCTGAAACAATACAATGACGCTTGTATAAGAGCATTTTTAGAAAGGCAAGAAAAACCATTATTCGAAAATCTTAAAAAACTGAGTGCATTATTTCTAGAAAACTTTCAGCCTATGATACCAAAAAACATAGAAGAACTTTGGAAAAAAGGTTTAGAAACCAACACCTATTATCTAAAACTTTGCGGCAGTGGAGGTGGCGGCTACATTTTAGGCTTTACTCAAGATTTAGAAAAAACACAAGCTTTGTTAAGCGATCAAGAAATTAGTATTGTTTGTAAACTCTAATTAGCTATGACAACTATCAAAAAGGACTCTCTAACCTTTAAGATAATTGTATTTCTATCAATTATTAGGTGGTATAATATTTTATTAACTGCTATTGCTCAATATTTAGCAGCATTTTTTATTTTTAATCAATGGTATAGCAGGTGGCAAATACTTACCGATATAAAATTACATATCATTGTAATCTGTACATCTATATTTATAGCTGCGGGCTACCTTATTAATTTTTTCTATGATAAAGAAACTGATTTAATTAATTATCCTAAGAGAACTAGATTATTTTTGCACCTTAACAAAAATTTTTTAATTAACTCATACTTTTTTCTAATCATAATTGGTTTAATTCTTGCTTTTATGGCATCGTTAAAAATAGGGATTTACTTTTTTAGTTTTAGTTTTTTAGTTTGGCTCTATTCGCATAAAATTAAAAAAATAGCCTATTTGAGAGAAATTACTGCTACTTTATTAACCTTAACCTCTTTTTTTAGCATAACATTACATTATGCACTTATAGAAACAGACATGTTTTTGTATGGATGGTTTATCTTTTTTATTATTCTTATTAGGGAAGGCATTAAAGACTTAGAGCATACAAAAGGCAATGCTGTTTATTCGTATTATTCATCTTCAATCATTAATAAACCTTCCTTTTTTCTGTTATTATTAAAAATACTTGCTTTATTAGCTTACATCCCAATTTTTGTTTTTTATTATATCTATCAATTTAAACACAATAGCATTTTTTTCATGATTGCAATTTCCTTTATCATGCTTGCTGCCCTTTTTATTATTCATCAAAAATATGAATCTAAATATGCCCAAATAAGCAATAATTTACTAAAAATCGCCATTGCACTTAGCTTACTTGGCATGGTATGGTTGTAAGTCAATTTTTAAATCTCAATCAGTTAAATATCACTTTCTGGTTTACATTGTTTACTAAAACCAATAATATAAAAAAAACACCATTAGCAATATACTAAAGGTGTTTTAAAATTAAAATTCTATATTGGTTTTAAATTGGTTTTTTGATATTGATATCAATTATCTTGAAAACAATTACTTGCCCTGGCTTAACGTTGTACCTCTTCATTGCGGGTGAATTTGCGGTTGCAAAAGGTATATAAACGTTGTATTCACCACCAGTTTTCATGGCTAAAATAGCATCACTTAAACCTGTTGCATAGTTAATGCCCATTATATTTGTCATCGGAAAAGGATATCCACTTACACGGGTATCCAATAAGTTTTGCTCAACATTGGTAGAAAGTGTAAAATGAAAACTTGCAGAATCTGATATCCCTGCATCTTCGCCAACACCATCTTTTATTTTTTCTACCAGCACTCCTGCATTCAGTTTTTGAACATTAGGTTTTTTGGCAATTTCTGCTAAAAACTTATCAGAGGCAATCAAATTTGTTTTTGAAATCTCTTTTTCCAATTCCGCAATATAATTATCAAACATCATCTGACTTTGTGCAATATCAACGGCAAATCCAGAATCATTTTTTAAGCCTTCTAATAAACCCGACAAATACAAATCTTTGTTTACCTCTTTTATTCCATATTGTTTTAATTGCATGGCTTGGTTTAGGCCTAGCATATAGCTTGCACTATCTTTTGCACTTTTCAAAGATTTTCCTTCAATCTTTTTTTCACTATTATTACAAGCCATTAAAACTAAACTTGAACACACAGCACTAAAAATTATTTTTTTCATTTTTTTTATTTAAGGGTGCAAAAATACATTTGATTTTGTAATTAGCAACATCAAATTACAAGAATTTCATGATGTGTTTAAATTTTCGACAAAAAACTACAATTCTCCAATTAAATTCAAGGAAATATACTATGTTTGCATTTTAAAATAACCCATGACAATTCAAATTAAAAAAGTGTTAATAATTGATGATGACGAAATAAGCAATTTTATTACCTCAAGTATTTTGGAACAATCCCATAAAGTTAACGAAATGAAAGTAGTAGAAAGTGCTGACGAAGGCATAAGTTATTTGAATGAACTTATCGAAGAAAAGCTAGAACTGCCAAACCTCATTTTACTTGATATAAAAATGCCAGTAAAGAGCGGATGGGATTTTATTGAAGATTTTAAAAATATTGCAAGCAATAAACGCAAAGGAGTGCGTATCGTAATGCTTTCCTCTTCTGTTTATCCTGACGATGTTTATAAAGCTAAAACTTTTAAAGAAGTTTCAGGATACGTATCTAAGCCTATCACATCAGAAAAACTTGATGATATAATTGTAGATTATATTATCTAAATATAGTAAGCAGTCCTTCTCTCGTGCACATTAGAATCATTAATAAATTCATCATAGGTACACATTTTATCTATCAACCCATTTGGAGTTATTTCTATCACCCTATTGGCAACAGTTTGTATAAACTCATGGTCATGAGAGTGAAATAGTACCATGCCCGGATAATCAATTAAAGAATTGTTTAGTGCTTGAATACTTTCTAAATCTAAGTGATTAGTTGGCTCATCTAATATGAGCAAATTAGGCGATTCTAGCATAAGTTTACTCAACATACACCTTACCTTTTCTCCCCCACTTAGCACATTGGCGCTTTTAAGAGATTCTTCGCCAGAGAAAAGCATTCTGCCTAAAAAACCCCTAATGAAAGTTTCATCCTTTTCTTCACTATATTGTCTAAGCCAATCTACTAAAGATAATTTTGAATCAAAATAACTTGAATTATCATTTGGCAAATAAGCTTTTTTTATAGTTACTCCCCAATCAAAATCGCCTTTTTCAGGTATTATTTCATCGCCTAAACCTTTAAAAAATAGAGTT
Source organism: Bacteroidia bacterium (assembly GCA_041690035.1). GTDB lineage: Bacteria > Bacteroidota > Bacteroidia > NS11-12g > UBA955 > CALSPH01. The sequence goes on from JBDNFC010000026.1 coordinate 15,539, forward strand.
AATGCCATTGGATTTTTTGCCAAAAATGCAATTTTGTTTCCTTTGTTTACAATAAAACTCGCTTTGTTTACAACTGCTTTGCTGTCATGTGAAAATGTAACATTATTTACAGCCAAAACTTGATCTCCTGCGTCTCTTTCTGGTTTAAATATGATGCCAGGATACTTTCTATTACTTGGTTTTATTTCAGCAATATCTAGTTTATCCAACATTTTTCTTCTGCTTGTAGCTTGTCTACTTTTTGCAACATTGGCACTAAATCTAGCAATAAACTCAAGCAATTCTTTTTTCTTCTCCTCAGATTTTTTATTTTGATCAGAACGCTGCCTAAGCGCTAACTGACTGCTTTGATACCAAAACATATAATTGCCAGAAAAAATCTGAATTTTACTAAAATCTATATCTGTAATGTGTGTGCATACTGTGTCCAAAAAGTGCCTATCATGCGAAACTACCAAAACAGTATTTTTAAAGTCTGCTAAAAAGTCTTCTAGCCAAGTAACAGTTTCTACATCTAAATCATTGGTAGGCTCATCAAGCAATAAAATATCAGGATTGCCAAAAAGGGCTTGAGCCAGCAAAACCCTAACTTTCTGATTTCCGGTTAGGTCTTTTACCAACATTTCGTGATATTTTTCTTCAATTCCTAATCCGCTTAAAAGCATTCCTGCATCGCTTTCTGCATTCCATCCATCCATTTCTGCAAATCTTTCCTCTAGTTCTGATGCTTTTATTCCATCTTCGTCTGTAAAATCTTCTTTAGCATATAGATTTTCTTTCTCCTCCATTATTTTCCAAAGCACAGAGTGTCCGATTATTACTGTTTCTAAAACTTTATTATTATCAAATGCAAAATGGTTTTGGGATAAAACAGCCATTCGTTTTCCAGGTTCTATATTGATACCTCCAGTATTGGGCTCTATTTCGCCACTCAAAATTTTTAGAAAAGTAGATTTTCCTGCACCATTTGCTCCTATAACACCATAACAATTGCCTGCTGTAAAATTTAGGTTTACATCTTCGAACAATACCCTTTTCCCAAATCTAAGGGAAACATTATTTACTGATAACATTCTTACTCAGTAATTGTAACCGACTCCATTACATCACCCTGCACTAAATCATCAATAAGTTCTATACCTTTAATAATTTTTCCAAAAACGGTATGTGCGCCATCTAAATGGGCTGTAGCATTTCTATCCAATACTATAAAAAACTGTGAACCTCCGGTGTCCTTGCCTGCATGTGCCATACTCAATACGCCTTTTTCATGAAATTGTTTTTCTGCCTTAGTCTCACAAGGTATATTGTATCCAGGACCGCCATGTCCAGCACCATGCGGACAGCCGCCCTGCACCACAAAACCTGGAATAACACGGTGAAAAGTTAAACCGTCATAAAACTTTTCGGTAGCTAATTTTTTGAAGTTCTCTGCGGTAATAGGGGTTTCTTTATCAAATAATTCAAATTCTAAAACTCCTTTATTAGTTGTAATTGTAGCTGTGCTCATAAATGGCTGCAAAGGTAAAAAAAATAAAGCCAAAAAAAGAATGTATATTTTATTAATATAATTTAGTAACTTTGTTCTTTCTTATTCTAAAAAATGTAAATTATGGGTAATAATGCAAAATTAACTACAAAGAAGCATCAAGCGATAGATATTAGCGGCAAAATAAGCGAATATGATATTACAAAAGACATCATTTTTAATAAATTTGCCAATACAAAATTGCCAGACCATTTAGATGAACCTCAGTCAGGAATAGCTAAACACACTGGTGTATTTGCAAAAGAAGAAGCTCAGCACTTGCTCAACAGAACACTTTTTGGACACGACAAAGCTTTGCTTGATACCACAAAATCTAAAACATTGGACCAAGCTGTAAATGATTTATTAAATACAAATCCAGCGATAACCAATTTCCCTGTTTATTGGAACGAAAGAGACCCAAACTATGGTGCAACATGGCACGATAAACCCTATGACCCCAATCTGGACAATATGCAGTCTTCCTCCCTAATTTATTGGCTTTCTGGCAATATGATCTTTCATGACAATACCATTTTAGAAAAAATGGTGTTTTTTTGGCATAATCATTTTGCTACAGAAAATGATGTTGTGGGTACTGGAATAGATCATTTTAATCATTTTAAATTATTAAGAGACAATGCAATGGGCAATTTTAAAGACTTTGTATATAAAATTACTATTGACCCTGCAATGCTAAAATATTTAAACGGTATTTATAATACAAAAAATGCGCCAGACGAAAACTATGCAAGAGAGCTAATGGAATTATTTACACTAGGCAAAGACCCCGCAAGTCAATATACCGAAAATGATGTAAAGGCTGCAGCAAGGATATTAACAGGATGGAAAATAAATGCAACAAGCCGCCAAAGTAATTTTGTGCCAAATGCTCATGATGTGCTCAACAAACAGTTTTCTTCTTTTTTTGGCAATTCAAGCATTACAGGTAAATCAGGTGCTAGTGGAGCCAATGAAACCCAAGAGTTAATTAATTTGATTTTTACGAAATCAGACATTATTGCACAATTTATGGTGCGCAAATTATACCGCTATTTTGTTTATTATAATATCACAGCAGATATTGAAACCAATGTAATTATTCCACTTGCCAATGATTTTAAAACCAATTGGGAAATTAAACCATTGCTAGAAAACCTATTCAAAAGCGCCCATTTTTATGACAGTTTAAATAGGGGCTGTTATATTAAAACCCCTTTTGATCTTTATGGAAGTATTAATAAAGCCTGTAAAACCATACATCCAGTTTCTACTGTATTTAGAACTTATAAAAGTTATGAATTGGCTTATTTTTTTGGTACCACAATGAGCTTACAAATGGCAGAACCACCCAGTGTTGCTGGATGGCCAGCATTTTATCAAACACCAAAATTTCATGAAATATGGATTAACAGTGATACTTTTCCAAAAAGAGTTTCTTATTGCGTATACCTGCTCTTCTCAGGATACCCTGTGCAAACTGAAAAGGTAATTATAGATTGTATTAGCTTAGCAGAGCAATTTGGCAATGACGCTGCAGACCCTAACAAATTAGTGGCAGGCATCTGCGATTTAATGCTGGGTGCTGATATATCAATCACATCTAAAAACACTATAAAGAACGGCAGTTTATTAACAGGAGTTTCATTAGACAGCTATTGGACTTCTGCATGGAATGATTTTCAGGCAGATAAGACAAACACAATTAAAAAAAATACAGTAAATATCAGGATTCAACTTTTATTAAAATTTATTTTTGAACTCCCAGAATTTCAACTCATGTAAAATTTAAAAAAATTTTTATACACAATATGAAAAGACGAACATTTATAAAATCAGCTGCTCCAGCTATCATGATTCCAAGCTTAATAAGCGGTTTTGGCGTTAAAGCTTTTGGATCTAATAAATTTTTAAAAAAACTAGCACGCAGAGCAGCTGCCAATGGAAGAGTATTTGTAGTAATTGAACTTAACGGTGGAAATGATGGTTTAAATACCGTAATACCAGTAGACCAATATAGCAATCTAAGCAATGCAAGAGGAAATGTATTAATACCAGAAAATAAAACCTTAGCTTTAAACGGAACCTCCAAAACAAAACTTCACCCAGCAATGAGTGGAATGCAAACTTTATTTAACGATAAAAAATTGTGTATTATACAAAATGTGGGCTACCCAGATCCAAATTTTTCTCACTTTAGATCAATGGATATTTGGAAAAGCGCATCCAATTCTAATCAAAATTTAACAGATGGGTGGCTTGGAAGATATCTAAATGAAGATTATGCAGGCTATCCAGATAACTTTCCTACTCCAAGCATGCCAGACCCTTTGGCTGTTCAAATAGGAAGTGTGGTTTCCCTATCCCTCATCGGCCCAAATGCTACAAACATGGCCATGAATGTTACAGACCCAGATGAATTTTATGCCCTAACAAATTCTATTATAGACCCCGCACCAAATACACCATCGGGCCACGAACTTACTTTTATAAGAAAAGTTGCCCAACAAACTCAAACCTACCTATCTGTTATTAAGGATGCCTCTGCGGCTGGCAGTAATTTATCTACTCTGTATCCTGCAGCGAACGAAAATAACGAACTTGCAGAAGCCTTAAAAATAGTTGCACGATTAATAAAAGGAGGATTAAAAACACCGCTTTACTATGTTGGCATTGGCGGTTTTGATACCCATGCGCAGCAAGTAGATACTACAGATACTACCAAAGGAGCGCATGCTAAATTATTAACCAATGTATCTAAGGCCATGCACGCATTTGTAGACGACTGCGAAAAACTTGGCATCTCAGACAGAGTGGCTGGCATGACATTTAGCGAATTTGGAAGAAGAGTGCAAAGCAACTTTAGCCTAGGCACAGATCACGGTGCAGCTGCCCCCTTATTTGTTTTTGGCAAAAATGTTAATCCTGTAATTATTGGAAATAACCCTGTAATTAATAGCAATACTTCTGTAAATGATAATGTGCCGATGGAATATGATTTTAGGCAGGTCTATGCAAGTGTATTGCAACAATGGTTTCAGCTAGATGATGAAACCACAGATAATGATGTGATGCTGCAAAATTTTGACAACCTTCCTATTTTTAAAAATAATCTTAATTTTCTGCCTACTTTTAAAGCTGAAAGAGGTCTATTAATGGCGCAAAATTATCCAAATCCTGTAAAAGATAAATGCTTTATCCCTATCAATACGCCTGGAGGACAAATTTCTATTTTACTCTATGACGCTATGGGTAGGAAAATAAAAAATATCTTTGAAGGTACTATGCCCTCAGGAGAGCAAGATATATTATTTAACAGAGAATCACTGCCCACAGGAAATTATTACTATCAAATGAGCTATAAAAATGAGCGTATTACAAAAACTATGATGATTCAATAATCAAAAAAAGTTATGCCCAAATTTATAAATTAAATTTAGTCTTTTTCTTTGAAAATATATAGCGTAATTTGCAGTATTAAATTATTGCATCATGGTTAATTTTTATACCCAAAACAATATTGGTTACATAACCATGAAAAGGGCAGAAAAGAAAAATGCCTTAAATGATGAAATGGTGGAACAATTAAAAATTGCTTTCAACACAGCCAATGATGATAAAAATACGAAAATAATTGTACTGCAAGCAGAGGGCGATATATTTAGTGCAGGCGCAGACCTTGCTTATCTCAAAAAACTGCAAGACAATTCATTTGAAGAAAATTTAGCAGACTCAAGCAAACTTGCCTCATTATTTAGACTTATTTATGAGGGGCCCAAGGTTGTCATTGCTGCAGTGCAAGGACATGCAATTGCTGGTGGTTGTGGTTTGGCAACTGTATGTGATTTTTGCATAGCAAGTTCTCACGCAAAATTTGGCTACACCGAGGTAAGAATAGGTTTTATACCCGCTATTGTTTCCTATTTTTTGCTCAAAAAAATTGGAGAAACCAAAGCCAAAGCATTATTGCTGACCGGAGATTTAATTGACGCCCAAACCGCAGTAAATTATGGATTAATAAATCAAGTTGTAAAAAAAGATTTATTAATGCCCACTATAGAAAATTTAGCAAATAATATTATAAAAAACTGCTCAAAAGAAGCACTCAAACTTACCAAGAAATTGATTTCAGAAATAAGCACAATGCCATTAAAAAATGCACTATTATTGGCTTCCCAAAAAAATGCAACGGCAAGGGCAAGTAAAGATTGCAAAAAAGGCATTAATAGTTTTTTAAACAAAGAAGAAATAAAATGGTAACACTCATAGATACACATGCACACATTTACACTGATGATTTTGCAGATTTGAGCGAAATGATGCTTGCAGCAGAAAAAGCCAATGTAGTCAATATATTGATGCCAAATATTGATGAGGAGAGCATAGAATCAATGCTCAATATCAACAAACTTTATCCCAAAAATACGAGCTTAATGATGGGATTACATCCTTGCAGTGTAAAAAAAGAATATCAAGCACAATTGTTATCCATTAATGAAATTTTGGGCAAAGAAAACATAAAAGCAATTGGCGAAATAGGATTAGACTACTACTGGAGCGAAGATCTTAAAAAAGAACAAATTGTAGCATTAGAAATACAGTTGCAATGGGCAATAGACCGTAAATTGCCGGTTTCTTTGCACACTAGAAATGCAACACAAGATACCATAGATCTTTGTAAAAATTTTAAAGGTTTAAGAGGTGTTTTTCATTGTTTTGGTGGCACTATATCTGAGGCAGAACAAATCATAAATTTAGAAATGCATTTAGGCATAGGTGGAATTGCAACTTTTAAAAATGGTGGATTATTGCCTGTGCTTGAAAACATTTCATTAGACAATATTGTATTAGAAACAGATGCCCCATACCTAGCCCCCACACCTTATAGAGGTAAAAGAAACGAACCAGCATATTTATTAATTATTGCACAACATGTAGCAGATATTATGAACGAAGGGCTTTATCAAGTTGCAAAAGCCACAAGCAAAAATGCTGTAAATATTTTTAATTTATCTAAAATAGATTAAGCATGAAACACACCGTTAGTGATTTGCTAGATGTATTAGAAGAAATTGCTCCATTAAGCTTGCAAGAATCTTATGACAATTCAGGACTAATAATTGGAGATAAAAACGATATTATTTCAAATGTTTTGCTAAGTTTGGACTGCACTTTAGAAACAATAAAAGAAGCAATTAAAAAAAATTGCAACATAATATTAAGCCATCATCCCCTCATATTTGGGGGATTAAAATCTATCACAACCCAAAATACTGAAGTTGAAAAAGCAGTAATATTGGCTATAAAAAATAATATAAATATTATTGCTTGTCATACAAATTTAGACAATGTATATGAACATGGAGTTAGCACAAGCATGTTAGAAATAATGGGACTAAAAGATATCGAAATTTTAGTGCCTAAAAGTGGGCACTTATGCAAATTAAAAACCTATATCCCTTTAGAAAGTTTTGAAATGGTGCAAAATGCATTGTTTGATGCAGGCGCAGGCAGGATTGGAAATTACTCAGAATGTGGGTTTTCTTCTTTGGGTGAAGGCACTTTTAATCCATCTGAATATGCAAATCCGGTATTAGGAGATAAACATTGTAGAAATACCTTAAAAGAAAAAGAACTTGCAGTCCTTGTGCCCAATTATTTAATAAATACAATTGTGCATACTTTGAAAAAGGTACATCCTTATGAAGAAATTGCTTATGATGTATTTCCCCTTTTAAATAAACATCAAAGAATTGGCAGCGGAGCCATTGGAATATTAAACGAAGCAATTACACAAGAGGAATTTTTATTACTTGTGAAAAAAAGTTTTGAATGCAAAACCTTTAGATATAGCAAAAATAAAGAAAATAAGATAAAAAAGATTGCATTTTGCGGAGGTAGCGGCAGTTTCTTAATCGAAGATGCCATGAACAAAGGTGCTGATGCATATATCACCTCTGATATAAAGTACCACGATTTTTTTGAAGCGTCCCATAAACTTACACTTTGCGACATTGGACACTATGAAAGTGAAATTCACACTTTAAAAATATTTAGCAATGTTTTAACTAAAAAATTCACTACCTTCGCAACCCTTTTTACAGACATAAATACAAACCCAGTAGCACATTACGCATGAACCCATCAATAGAAAATAAATTAAAGGCACTTTACCACGTTCAAACAATTGACAGCAAGATAGATAAACTAGCCTCAATTAGAGGAGATTTACCATTAGAAGTTGCAGATTTAGAGGATGACATTACAGGATTAAACACTAGAATAGAAAATATAAAGTCTACTTTAGTAGATATTGATGACATACTGAATGCAAATAAAGTAACCATTAAGGATAAAGAAAAAACAATTGTTAAATACAAAGAACAATTGAATGATGTGAGAAACAATAGAGAGTTTGAAGCCCTTACTAAAGAAATTGAAATCATGGAATTAGAAATCATGTCTTTAGAAAAATCAAATAAAGAAGCTTATTACAATATTGAGCTAAAAAACGAATTATTGACAGAAACTCAAGAAAAATTAGACAGTAGAGATAAAGACTTAGAATTCAAGAAAACCGAATTAGAAATAATTATTAAGGAAACAGAAGAAGAAGAAGCCAAACTAGGAGAAGAAAGAAATAAAGCTTTTGCAGAATTAGAAATTAGATTGCAAACTGCATATAAAAGAATTAGGTCTAATGTAAAAAATGGTATAGCTGTCGCCCCAATCCTTAGGGGATCTTGTGGAGGATGTTTTGCACAAATACCACCTCAAAGACAGTCAGATATTCGTCAGCACATGCGCATTATTGACTGCGAAAATTGTGGTAGAATAATTGTAGATAATTCTATTAGCGGTTTAGAAACAGAAATCGTTGAAGAGGTAAAAGCTGCACCAAAAAGAAGAGGCAAAATTGGCTCACTTGGAGGGGTAAATTAAAAGGAAAAATGGCAATAGAAAATGCCATTTTATTGTTAGGCAAAAAACTTAGTCATTCATTTTCAAAACTTTATTTTGATAAAATATTTGCTCAACAATCTTATAAAGATTGGTCATATAATATTTTTGAGTTACAACATATTGATGAGTTTTTATCTTTAAAAAATCAGCAATACTTAGGATTTAATGTTACCATTCCTTACAAAACAGCTATTATTCCATACTTAGATAATTGCAGTAATGAAGCAAGGTGTATAGGTGCTGTAAATACAATCAAAAGAATATCAATTAACCATAAAAATCTTTTTTATGGTTATAACACCGATGCACCTGCATTTGATCTTACTATCAAGCCACTATTGCATCGGGTGCATAAAGCACTTATTATTGGCAATGGAGGTGTTGCAAAAGCGGTACAATTTGTTTTAGAAAAAAATAATATAGTATACCAAACAATCGCAAGAAATACGCAACTTAGCCTAGAAAATTTTAATAACGATTTATTAAAAACTCATCAGTTGATTATAAATTGCACACCTGTAGGCATGTATCCAAACCAAAACGAATGTATAAATTTTCCATTCCACCTCCTCAATTCAAAACATATTTTGTATGATATGGTTTACAATCCAAGCAAAACACTTTTTTTAGCCAGTGGCGATAAACAGGGATGCACAACAATAAATGGTTTAAAAATGCTTTACACCCAAGCTGAATTGGCCCTCAAAATTTGGGAAAACAAGCTAATTTGAGTCCATCACTTAAAAATTGGAACACTATTTGAAATAACTACTATAAATCATGAAAATGAAAAATTTTATAAAAATATTAAATATGAAACCTTTAATCTGCCTTATGCTTCCAATGCTACTTGCCTTTACAAGCAATAATAGTGGGTCTAATGCAGATAGTTTTGTATACCGAAAAATTACAGGAGGCGCATTTAGCTATAAAGAACAACTATCCTATCGTGTGCACTATGGATTTATAAATGCTGCAGTAATAGACCTTTCTGTGGGTGCCGATGCAGTTTCAGTAAATAACAGAAATACGTATTATATTAAAGCCGAGGGCAAAACAATTAGTACATTTGATTGGATGTTTAAAGTAAGAGATAAATTTGAAACCTATATTGATCAAGATGCTCTTGCTCCCCAAAAATTTATAAAAGCGGTAATAGAAGATTCTTACAAAGATACAGATGTAGCAATTTTTAAGCATCCCGATAAAGTTCTTTTCAGTACCAAGGCAAAGGGACAATTAAAAATGTCTGAATATACTCAAGATGTTATTTCAGCAATATATTATGCGAGAAATTTAGATTTTAAAAATGCAAAAGTTGGTCAAGAGTATCTTATTGATGTTTATTTAGATAATGAAATTTATAATCTCAAATTTAAGTATGATGGAAAAGAAACTATCAAAACTGACCTTGGAAAAGTTAAATGTTTGCGATTGGTTCCAAAAGTGGTTGTAGACAGGGTGTTTAAAAAAGAAGACGATCTTACACTTTGGGTATCTGATGATGACAATAAAATACCAATTAGGGTAAAAGCAAAGATAGCTGTGGGATCTTTAAAAGTAGATTTGGTAAAATACAGTAATTTAAAAAATTCATTTTCTGCTCTCTCAAAATAGAAAAGCGTTAGTGATGTCCTTTTTTACGAATCACTCCACCTTTTTCCTCTTTAATGCGCTGCACATAAAAAATGCATTTGGGTCTTTTAGCCTTATTGTATCTTGAATTCTATTAATATCTAATCTTTTAACAATTGTCATTATGACCTCTAATTTAGGATTAGAACTAATTATTGACCAAATGAAAAATGTAGAAAATCAAGAAATAGATAAAGTGATGGCTAAGGTTAAATCATTTGTTTTTCAATTGCTTAAAAACACCATTCTCCCAGAATTTTTAAATCGCATAGATAGGACCATTTTATTTGAACCTATAAAAAGAAGTAACATCAATATTGTTACCTTGAACCTAGACTTATTAAAGAAACAATTAAAAAAAATCAATATTGAACTAAAATATGCTCCAAAAGCAGCAGATTAAATTGGACAGCTAGGCTACGACCATCAATTTAGAGCAAGACCTTTAAAAAGAGTTATACAAAAACAAATATTAAATTACATATCTAAAAATTTATTATCTGACGAAATAAACAAAGCAACCCCTATTATTATCGGTTGTTTTGAGGAAAAAATTATATTTAGAAATTTTAAGACAGAAATCAATTAGGAGAAACCTCCAAAGGAGATAATACTTCCCATAATTCCAAAATTAACAGGATTAATACACATTACAGGTATTTGCGCATCGTTGTTCACTATTTTCACATCTTCGGGCGCAAAAATAGCGCCTAAGGCATTTGGTTCTTCCGTCATTGTTAAGATTAAATCTATGCTATTAGAGGAGGCAAATTTAATTATTTGCTTGCTTAAAGATTCTTTACTACTTGTATCTTGCATGGTTTCAGAAGCCAATTTTAAACCATTTTCAGCTAACCTATCTTTTACAAAAAATACATTTCCCTTTCTATTGATAACAAACTGCTCGTCTTTTTCTTCGGCTGCAAATAAATGGATATTACACTGGTATAATTTAGCCAATGCAATGGCTTGAAAAACCTTTTGTTTGGTAATTTTACTTCCATCTATAGGCAATAAAATATTTTTAAATCCATAATCTGCTAGAGGCTTTCTTTGAACAATAATCACCGGACAATCAGAGCTACTTACTACCTTAAGGGCAAAAGCACCCATAATGTGTTGCATCCCTTTTACACCGTGGGTTCCAAAACAAAGGTACCAGGCTTTTCTATCTGCTGTAATTTTACCAATGGTAGTAAAAATATCTCCTTCCTCAGCAGTAGCAATAGTGGCTATGCCAGTTTTTTTTTCATTTTCGGCTGCTATTTCTGCTAATTTGGTTATAGAAGCTACCTTATCTTTATTGTCTTTGGTTAGTATGTAAATTAAATCAATGCTACTAACCGTAATTTTGGCAAGACTATGGCATGTTGCAGGGCGCATGCGGCCTCTTCTGTAAAATCATAAGCAACGGCTATAATATTATTTCGTTCGGAATTTTTTGTTTGCATATTATTTATTAAGTTTTTGTAAAATTGCGTTAATGTGTTCTTGTTTTTTAGCCTCTCTAAGGTTTTGATTGGTGCCAGTAAAGTATGTATGATTTGTTAAAAATTTGATTTGTAAATTATTCCAACTGTCTTCATCTACAACAATTCCTTTAAATAAAAACTCATCGTGTAGGTAAGCTCCTATTTTAAAGAAATCATCTCTTCCTAAATAGTCTAAATCTGCGTCACAAATAATTTCTTCTAACCTGCTTTCAGCTGTTTGTGGCACTCTTGTAGCCATTATTAATTTTTTAATAATATCTATTTGTTTTTGACTGTAATCATAAATGGGCAAAACCTCCTGAACTATATCACAGCCTCTTTCTTCATGATTATTGTATGAGGTTAAAAAACCGCAGTCATGGTAGGCGGCTGCTGTTTGTAGTAAACTTAGTTCTTCTTCATCTGTTATTCCCTCTTCTTTTGCAATTCTAAATACTTGTTTTATAACATCTTTAGTGTGTTTTAAAGAGTGATATTGCAAATAGTCTGGCAATAAAGTTTGGAGTTTTTCAAATATATGTTTGGTAGCATTTTCAACTTGCATATTTATATTATTAGTTTCTAAATTTTAAATGATTGATTCTAAAAAATACATATCTATTTCACCTTTATTTTTTGCTTCAATCTTTCCCCGATAAGTAAATGAAAATTTATCTTTTACAATTTCAAATGTAGTTGCAGAAACATTAATTTTTCCTGGTAAGCTATTTTGCTCCATCCTTGCTGCGGTGTTTACAGTATCACCCCAAATATCATATGCAAATTTCTTTAAACCAACTACGCCTGCCACAATTGGACCAGTATTAATACCAATTCTTATTTCAAAAAATAGTTTTTTTTCTTTTTTTAGTGCAGCTATTCTGTTGTCTATATAATTTCTTATCTCTATGGCTGCTAATAATACCTGTGCGGGGTTATGTGGCGATTTTTTACTAATACCAGAAACACAAATATAGGCATCTCCTACTGTTTTTATTTTTTCGATATCAAATTTTTCTATTATCATATCAAATGCTTTAAAACAAGTATCAATTTCGTTCACTAATTCTGTAGGGCTTAATTGCTCACTAATTTTAGTAAAATCCTTGAAATCACTAAAAAAAACAGTTACATTCTCAAAACTTTGCGCTTTGGCAAACCCATTTTTTTTTAACTCTGCAGCCATCTCTTCTGGCAAAATATTAAGCAATAACTCCTCCGAACGCTCTTTTTCTTTTGCAATAATTCTATTTTTTTCGGCCAATTTAACCCGTGTTCTATTCATTCCTAAAAGCAAAACTGCTAAAAAAATAGAAACCATTGCTGCTATTACACCCATTAATGAATAAATCCAATTTTTACTTTTCTCTGCTTTTAGTGTAAGTTCTGTTATTTGCTGTACCTGTATTATGGCTTCATTTTTTGCTTTTAATGAATCATTTGCCCTAGCCTGCATTTCTAAAGAAGATTGTGACTCATTTAATAAATCATCCTTTTGCTTTAGTTGTTCACTCGAAAGATTTATCAAATCCTCACTAATTTTTACTTTTTGCAGGGTCTGTGTCAAAACACTTGAAGCTTTCTCCAATTCAGCTTTTTTCTGTGCTATTAATGTTGCATTTTTTTCTTTATCAAATTCTAATGCAGCAATTTCTGCCTCCTTTTCTGCCTGTGCTACTTTAATAATAGCAATTTCTTTTGCTTGTATTTCTTCTAATTGTTTTCTATTCTGTGAAAATTTTAACCTATATTTGAGGTATAAATTAGGTACATTAAAGAAGTTGTAAATATTGGCGAGATAATTATAACTCAATATGGAACCTCTAGTATAATTTAACTTGTCTGATATTTCCAAAGCACTGTTTGCATAACCTATAATAGCTTGTTTTTTAGATTTTCTTGCCTCATCGGTTGCATTTACAAAAATAATATCAAGTAAAGCATGAATATATTGAACTTTATGCTTTGAGTCGACATTTTTTTCAATAAAATCGATGCATTCTTTCTCTGTATAAGTTTGTGTAAAAGCACTGTTAAACATTACTAGTATCAAACCAAATACTAAAAATAATTCTTTAAATTTCATTTTTCGCAATCGCAAAAATAGCAAATAATTACTGCTTAACAATAAACATTATTTTTAAACTCAAATATCGCCTAAAATATCAAACTAATAGGCAGCATATAGCAAAAATTAAGGTCACTTTTTCTACATTCATTTCAAAAAAATTTAATAATAAGGCATTAAATATATTCTCAACTTACATTAAATTATTTCTTTTAATATTATTGTACAAAATATTAAATTCTAAGATTATATTTGTAAATCAAAATGAAAGCAAATAAAATAATTATCGCAATTACACTTTTTAGCACTTTTTTTTCGCTAACAGCGCAAAGAAAAGTAATCAGAAGCAATGATAAAGGGCAAGAGAGCCCGCTAGTGCAAAACGGTATTTTTAAAAATATGATACACCTTATGCCACTATCTATGACTGTTGGAGGATTAGAAGCTGGATATGAGCAAGTAGTAAAGGAAAAGCAGTCAATCTTTTTTTCTGGCGGCTTTTTTTTGAGTCAAAATGCAGGAGGGTTAAGTTTTAATGGCAATTATCAAAATCTAACTGGGTTTAAAAGTGAGTTTCAATATCGCTTTTATAAAAGAACAATTAACCATCGTTCAAACATCTTTTTAGCACCAAGTTTGTTAGTAAAAACAACCTCTGCAGAACTTACATCATATAATGTTTTGACAAACAAAGAAGAAATAACTACCCAATCTGCTTCTAGTTTTGCGCTCGGATACATGTTAGGTGTAAGAAACAATGTTATGGACAATATATTTGTTGATTTTATGATAGGTGGTGGTATTAATTTACCCATTTCTGGCGATGCCCACAAAGAATTACATGTGCCATTTTTTAGCCCTTATCAGCGTGGCACACAAATTAGAGCTGGTTTTAATGTTGTAATCGCATTAAATTAATGCTCAAAAATAAAATTATCAAATTATGATTATGCTGAAATTGTGCAACACATGCTGCGGTTTTACCAATGCTATAATTGTAACACGTAGCTAAACAAGAATTAAACATGTGTAGAATTCAGAAATTTGGGTCTATTCAACCCAAATTTTCGAAGCACTTTAAAATTAAGTTTAAAAAAAACTATTTTCAAGATGCCTAAGGGAAGATTATATTGTATTTTTCTACAAAATAAAACAATATAACTAAAAAAAGCTAACTAAAAACGTCTTCTCTTTGGTCGACTGGCATTGCTGCGGTCGGCACTACTCGTATTATTTCCACCATCGCGACTTCTTTCGTTTCTAGAACCACTTCTAGGCCCTCTATCTCCCCTATCTTGATGATATACTTTGGCTTCTCCCCTATTGTTGCCCCCAAACCTATTTCTACCACCTTCATTTCGGTCACGTCCATATCCTCCTCTGCTGCTGTCTCTACCACCGTCTTTTCTGCCACCTCTTCTGTCATAGCCACCGCCACCACCGCGTTCTTCGGCAGCTTGGTTTAGGTCTTTATTCGAACCCATGTCTAATTTATCCAATTCTAACAGTATCAATTTGCGCAAAAGCTCTTCTTTGGTAACATTGCCAAAAACCATGTTCACACGTTCCAAAATAGCAACATCTACTTTTACCATTGATTTAAAATCATAGAGTCCTTGCATCCAATTCTCTATCCTAACATCCATTATACTTTGAGAATCAGGTATAGTAACTTGCTTAAATTTTATGCTTAATTGATTTTCGAGTTGTCTTATTTTATGGCCTTCTCGCCCGCTGATAAAAGCAACAGAAATACCCTCTTTTCCTGCTCTAGCTGTTCTACCACTTCTGTGAGTATAATAGGCGGTTTCATCTGGCAAAGAATAGTGAAAAACATGCGTCAAATCATTTACATCTATGCCCCTTGCGGCCACATCTGTTGCTATAAGCACTTGCAAATCATGTGTTTTAAATCTTTTCATTACCCTATCGCGCTGTTGCTGAGATAAATCACCATGTAATGCATCCGCTTTATAATTTTTCTTTAACAAGGCTTCTGCAAGTAATTGGGTATCTTGTCTTGTTCTGCAGAAAACCAAACCACGCATTTCTGGATTTATATCCAAAAATCTGATTAATGCTTCCTCTTTATCAGATTGTCTAACCATTACGTAATGATGCTCAATGTTTTCATTTACCTCATTTTTAGCATTTACCCGAACCTCAAAAGGGTTCTCCATATATTTTTTTACAATCTTTTTTATTTCGGCAGGCATTGTTGCAGAAAATAACCAGGTTTTTTTACTTTCTGGAGTAAAACTCAATATTTCGTCTAGCTCATCTTTGAAACCCATATTAAGCATTTCGTCTGCCTCGTCTAAAACAAGGTAAGCTAATTTATCTAATTTTACTGCTTTTCGCTTAATGAGGTCTATCAAACGCCCTGGAGTAGCAATAATAATATGTTGTGGATTTTTTAAAGCACGTATTTGATTTGTAATCGCAGCACCGCCATATACGGCAAGTACATTAATTTTTTCAATATATTTGCTGTATTTTTCTAATTGCTCTGCAATTTGTTGCCCTAACTCACGCGTTGGTGCGAGCACCAAAGCCTGTGTATGAGATTGTCTTGCATCTATTAATTCTAATAATGGAATGCCAAAGGCAGCTGTTTTACCTGTGCCTGTTTGCGCCAAACCTATGAAATCTATTTCCTCTGTAAGTAATCTAGGTATAGCCTGCGCTTGAATTTCGCTTGGAGTGTTGAAGCCTAACTCCTCAAGGCTCTTCAGAATATTATCCGATAAGCCCAATTTTTTAAAAGTTGTCAAAGAAATTTATTTTGTAATGAGGTGCAAAGGTAGTCAATTTATCTTATTAATTGCAATGAACCCAAAATATGATTCAATTTAATATTTATATAGCCCAATCTTCAGTCATATTGTATAGTTCTTAGAGCAAAATCATGTTGAAAAAATGCTTATAAAATATGATTTTATGATAAAAAAGATCAAAAGATATATATATAAAGGCCAAAAAATAGGTAAATATATTCTTGACTGCACCTATTTTCTTATTGATTTTAAAGTACTTCATACTTATGCTTCTTTTGATAATTATATTTAGTTTAAAACAGTTAAAAAAAGAAATTACTTTCGGTCAATAAAATATCTAAAAAAAAAGTTGGATAAAAACCAATCAAATGCCAATCATTTTAATCAAAGAATATTCATTTCAGAAAGGATAATGAAAATTCAAAATAGCAATATAAATCAATTATAAGCAATATCCCATAAATACTTTAAGTAAAAAAGAAGCTCAAACTAATTATAGTTTGAGCTTCGTAGAATATTTTTTAATAATCCTAATATTGCCACATGTCGTGTTCAAATATAAACAAATCGTTTTTCACACGGTCAGATTCTAACAATGCTCCAACACCATCGTCTTTAAATTCAGGAAATTCATTGATTTTCCAATCTCTTTCGTTAGACTCTTTTATAACGTAAGAATCAAATAACCTAAGCATAAAAAAATCATCGTAGGTTAATCTAGCGGCATCATTAGAACGGTTAAATAATTCAGCATTAGATAATATAGGCCTAAAATTAGACATCTTAATCCAAAAGAATTCTATCTCGAAAGAAGAAGTAACTCCAGCAAATGTAGGCTTATAGTATGGTGCTATAGCAATAATCCTTGGCTCAAATACACTGCGCTGATAATCAAATACCCAATCTTCCATTACCCTGTATTTGATAATGGATTTAAAATCAAAAAGTTTTTGTATAGTTGTATCACGAATATCTTCAGGATCATCTGGGTAATTAGGGCCAGGTATTCGGATTAGCTCTTCAGCACCACTCATACTTAATATATCTTCTGCAGTATACATGGAAGTGGGGCTAATAGAATCATTTTTATAAGGAGTAAGATTACCATTTAGCACATTGTCCCATAATACTTTAGCAAATGGGCCACGCTCCCAAGTTAAACAATGATTCAATTTTTGTCTAACATCAATAATTCTATGAATTCTACGATAGTATTTAACATCAGCTTCACGCATAAAACATTGCGGTATTACTGGTCTCTGCTTTACAGCATCTTTATTGTAAACATGGTCTTCTTCATAGTAAGTAACTGCATTACTTTCATATTGTCCAAAAGCTGCACTAGCAAGGCATGTTGCTAAAATTGATATTAAAACTACTTTCTTCATTGTTATTCTTATTTTTTTTAAATTATTTATTGGGTAGCATCAATTACAATGTTACCAGATAATAAATCATTCTTTTTTCCTGGACCAGAAACCCTAATATTACCTACAATCACCTTATCTCCAGGAACAATTGATTTCATACCTCCTCCTGGTATAATACCGCCTGGACATTTTTGAAATTCTGGTGGCTTATTTCGATGCATTACCATAATCTCACAAGAGTTTACTATATATTTTACTCCATCAAAAGGAAAGTTATCTAACACAACCACCACTTGACCTTGAAAGCGCAAAGATCCTGCTGAAGCTTCACCACTTGTTTGAGTACCCAATTTAGGAGTAGGATCAGGCACACGTTTTATTCTAAATTTGGTGCTGCCCATAGGCCTAGAAGAACCATCTCCAATTTTTGCAGTTACAGAAACAATTGCTTCTTTATTTCCTGCACTCACTGTCGCTTCATATTTACCTGCACCCTTAGAAATCATGCTTCCGCCAGACATAACCGCTGTAACATTGCCAGGTGCAACACCAGGCACAGATACCGCAATTGGGTTTTGCAGACCAATGTACAAAACATTCATAGCTTCTGCTGCAATAGTTGCTGCAGGCAAGAATGAAGTCCACTCTTGGGCAAAAGGATATGTTTTATCTCCCAATACAATTGTGCCGGCAACCCTATTTTGACTTGCACCACTTGCACCTGCCTTATATTTTCCTACTCCACCAGTCACAGCTAAGTTAGAACCGTTTACAGTAATTTGATAATTGGCAGTAGATGATGCAGCTACTAATAAGATATCAGCCTCGTAGGTAGAACCGCTCATGATATAACTAGATGGTGCATTAACCATGGCCACCATTCTATCAATTTTTATGTCATCAGCATTAATAGATTGTTGTAATTTACCTACCACGGCATTACCCATATTAATGGCTTCGTTTTTTAGACGAGAAATATTAGTTACTGCACCTGCAAGTGGAGTTTCAACAAAAACAGTTACCTCCCAAGGTTTCGATTTTCCATCCATATCTTTATAATCGCTAATTTTTAAATCTGGTGAAGAATTAATTTCATCATAAAAAGAAGCTGGTATTTTAAATGAAGTATCTCCAGGAGTTGCTTTTAGCAGTGCGGCTAATTTTATCCTAGTTTGCTCTATTTTCTGACGTAATTTAATACCGTTACCTAAGCCTCTACTTTCTGATGAAAAATAATTCGCATGTTTTTCAGTATCATCTGGCTTTGCCAATTCTGGAATACCTAATCCCATTTCGTCTTTCTCTACTCTTCCCCCACCTAAAGTCACAATTGCAGCACTTTGCTCATCCAAATATTTAGTTAATTCATCCACTAATTTCCGCGCTTCAACTGCTCTAATTGCATACGGTTTTGCCTTTTCTCCTTGTTTAGCTACCTCTGCTTCTATGCCGTTAATGGAAGCTTGCATTTTTGCGTTCAAACTTTTACCTGTTTGTGTAAAAGACACATCCATTAAGTGGAAAGCCTTTAATATCTCTTTTGATACATTCATCGCTAGCAGCGCAATTAACACAAGATACATCATGTTAATCATTTTCTGACGTGGTGATAATTTTCCTCCTGACATTGTTTATTTACTTAATTTTTAGATTTATTATTAGTTTTTTGCTGCACCCATTGCTGAAAGCATTCCGCCATAAATAGAGTTTAAACTTGTTAAGTTTCTATTCAATTTGCTCATTTCCTCTTTAAAAGACAATGTAGTTCCCTCGGTTTCAGACAAATTAGATAAAATATTGTTTAATCCACCACTAAAGTTATTTAATGAAGAATTTACAGATGTGCTTGAATCAGAAATTTCCGCCATTGTTTTAGATGCTTTTTGAACATTACTTGCGTATTCAATTGTAGCTCCCTCAGTTTCAGACAAATTGGTTAAAATATTGGTTAATCCACCATTAAAGTTATTTAATGAAGAATTTACAGATGTGCTTGAATCAGAAATTTCTGCCATTGTTTTAGATGCTTTTTGAACATTACTTGTATATTCATTTGTAGCCACAGTAGCATTGGTCAATTGAGACATTTCGCTTACATTGGTGCTAAGTGATTTTAATCCTGTACCTAAGCTAAAAATTAAATCAGACCCAATGTTATTGCTTTCTAAAAGTGCGTCTAATTGCTGACTCACAGAACCATCACTAGATTTTGAAAGCGCTTTTGGTCTATCACTTTCCATACCTGCAAGCTCTGGGTACACTAAGCTCCAATCTGGATCCATGTGCACAGGCTCAAATGCTGAGATGATAAAAATACCTGCCTCTGTAAATAGACCTACCATTAGCATTCCATTAGCTCCTGGCCAGTGTAAAATTTTAAAAAGGGCCCCCACGATTACTACCGCTGCTCCAATACCGTAGATGAAATTCATAATGGTTTTCCACCTCTTTGTTTCAAAAAAACTTTTGCTCATACTGTTTGATTTTTAATTGTTATATATTTATTTATTTGTGTTTTCTATTTTTTATCTTTGTTAGACCTACCAATATAAGATTGAATAGTTCTGAATCCAACAAAGCATTTGCTAGTATCTTGGAACTCATAAGTCCTTGTACCGCATTCGATAAAGTGGGCTATATCTTTCCAAGATCCACCTCTAATAACTTTTCTTTTAAAAGTGATTGGAGATTTTTCTTGCGTGAACGAACTTTGATTCCAAACGTCTTCTTGACGGTTAAATTCTGGTACTGAAGTTTCGTAAGCTGGGTTTAAATCATGTCCGAAACTTGCAAACGCTTCAGCATAGGTAGTCGCTGTCCATTCTGCCACATTACCTGCCATGTTATACAATCCGTAATCGTTTGGAAAATATGCATCTGCTCTTACAGGATAAACACCTCCATCGGCTCCATAATTACCTCTCAATGGTTTAAAATTTGCTAACATACATCCTTTACTATTTCTAGTATAAGGGCCACCCCAAGGGAAGATATTCGCATCTCTTCCTCCACGCGCTGCATACTC
Organism: Bacteroidia bacterium; assembly: GCA_041690035.1. Taxonomy (GTDB): domain Bacteria; phylum Bacteroidota; class Bacteroidia; order NS11-12g; family UBA955; genus CALSPH01. Next base: position 36,377 of record JBDNFC010000026.1, read on the forward strand.
CCACTCATACTCATGTGGAAGTCTAAAATTTTCTGTCGGAGGTGCATCTAAAGATTTCCAATAAAGATCTTTGTATCTTGATCTCCAATTACAAAATGCTTTTGCTTGATGCCAGTTTATTCCTACTACAGGATAATCATCATATTTAACGTGGCTGAAATAGTGTCTTGTCATTGGCTCATTATAAGAGTAAGTAAAATCTCGCACAAATGCCAATGTATCAGGGTAAACTAAAGTTTTTTCTTTCTTAATAAATCTTTTTCTGTTTAAGGGATTATATTTATCTCTATCATTGGTAGCTGCATCCTTAAAATCAATCCACATATAATTATAGAACAACTTACGTGTATCTATTTGTTTTTCACCATAAAAACGTTCGTCCTCCGCATAATACATATCTTCTAACTCTTCTTTCATTTCAACCCAATCTATATCTTCATCATAATTGATATACCTGTTGCCGTCTTCATCTTCGTTAAACAGTTTTTCATCATCTACCATGTATCTGGCTATAGAATCTATAACCCAATATACAAACTGTCGGTATTCATTGTTGGTTATTTCGGTTTCATCCATCCAAAAAGAAGTGATAGTAACTTGTTTGTTTGGCATCAAGAAACTGCTAAATACATCTTTTTCGCTGCCACCTGTGTGAATGGTTCCAGAAGGAATATAAACCATTCCGATTGGTGCTGGGTGAAACCAAAGCTCTCTGCCACCCACTCCAGTAAGTTCTCCCCTATCAGAAGCTTTGCAACCTGCTAAGGTAAATACGCCAATTAAAACACCTGTTTTTACAGCAGAGTTTAGGTTTGTCGCTTGGTTAAATACATATTTTACTAGTCTTTTCATTGTTATTTTACTTCAATTTTTTTTACGCTGAACGTGCAAAAGTAATACTTTTTTGCAATTCAACGCAATTTTTTTGTTTTGTTTTATTAAAACGTTAAATGTTTTAAATTATTGTATAAGATTAAAAAAAATTATTCTTGTTCGGGTGATTTACCAAGATGGAAAGGGTCATCTAATCTAATAACTGGCCTTTCTTTTATTTGTAATTCAAAACAATAGTTGAGCACAAACTCGTGTGTATTACTATTATTAAGTCTAAGTTGGGTGGCATTAAAATCAAATGAATAACCGATACGAAGCGCTGGATTAACATTGTAGCCTATTATAATGCTAGCAGATTCAAAAGTTCTAAACGAACTTCTAAGTGCAATACCAGCGCTTATATTTTGCCTATATCTTGCAAATGCAGCAAGGTTTATATCAGGATTGGCAAAAAAACCTGATGCCTGACTGGCTTTTACCATTAAAAATGGCAACAACTCTATATCTCCATTTAATTGAAACTCTGCACCTGCATTTAAGTAATGATGCACACCTTGCTGATCGTTTAATACTCCTTGATAACTAAATTTCGGCCTATTGATGTTTTGAATTGAATAACCTAAAGACAAATTACGAAATCCAGAGTTTTGATACCAAGCACCTAAGCCAATAGTAGGTTTCATACTAGATGTACCATTAGTGATAGTTGAGATAAGCGGATCACCGGGATCTTTTGGTAAAAACCCCGCAAAATCTAGTACCCGTTGCATTGCGCCAACATTTAATCCTAAACCAATAGTTTGATTCATGTCTAACTCTTTTCTAATACCAGCATCTAATTTAAACACCGTACTGGTAAAATAACCTACCCTGTCAGTAAAGAAAGAAGCTCCTAAACCTCCTTGAAACTTTTTTGGTTTTTGGTTTGGGGTAATGGCAAAAGGAAGAGGTGCACCATAAGAAAAAGTTGCAGTCCGTGAACCTCTTTTTCCATAAATTTCAGTATTGCCATTGGCTGCTGTATTTAGGGTGTAAGTTTGATCATTAAAATTTCCGTATTGAGAACGCACTAATAAATTAACGCAATGATTTCCTGTAAATCCAACAGTGGCAGGATTATACAGTTGTTTATTAAACATAAACTGTGTGTATTGCGGATCTTGTTGCGCTTGAATGCTTAAGCCAAAAGCAAAGAGTCCTGAATAGAGTAAAAGTTTTTTCATTTCTGTTTACAAATGTATTACAAAATTCTTAATTTGTAAATTTTTGGTAATTTTTTTTATTTTTTATCGAAAAAGCCTATAGAAATTGAAGAACAAGCCCCTTAACGCCTATAAAAAAATTTATGAAAAGGCTATTTTTTTTGTGCCCTAATAATCAAATTAGGAGTTAAAATGATGTGTTTGGCAGATCTGCCTGTGCTAAATAGCAATATTCTTATCTTTTTTGAAATAAAAAACCAAAACAACTTTCTGATTGAGTTTTTTAAATAACCTTTTACATACATATAGGAAGGAAATACTTCTACATTTTTAAAGTCAAGGGAAAGCATTAACTGCTCAGCCGCATTTTTATTAATAAAATTTTCATGTGTAAAATCGCCCATTGCAAAAACATTGGCCATAGGTGCGTCCATATTGGGGGTTCTAAATATTGCCATTCCTCCTTTTCGCAGTGCATTTCTTATCAATTCAATTAATCGCACTAATTCGTCCTTAGTAAAATGTTCTATGATATCCATTCCACTAATCACATCAAAACATGCGTTTTTACCGGCTAAAAATTCAAAAATATCTGCCTTTTCTACTTCAAATACACCCAATTTATTTGCAATTTCTACTTGTTGATTGCTAATATCTATGCCTTTTAAATTTTTATAGCCCAATTTTTTACAACAAGCTAATAAAGAGCCTATACCGCTGCCAAGGTCTAAAATCTCTAATTCTTTATTCTTTGCAGGCAAATAAGGTATAATTTCTTTTAGAAATTGAAATTGCTCATTATCAAATTTTTCATTAATGTTATGCGTGTAATCACGGCCACTTTGGCGATTAAAATATTCTTGATAGAAAAAACTTCGGTATTGGACGGACATTTATAAAATTAAGTTTACAAAAATAAGTGTTTATTTGTCAAACTTTTCAATGAATTTAGAATTTAATTATCAAAACTTTAAAAATGTAGCAGGATGCGATGAAGCAGGCAGAGGTTGCCTTGCAGGACCTGTGGTAGCAGCTGCAGTAATACTAGGCAAACCAATTGCTGAATTAAATGATTCAAAAAAATTGCGTGAAATTGACAGAAACAGGCTTTCAAAAATTATAAAAGAAACCGCAATTGCATACAGCATAGCTTTTGTAGACGAAAAAAGAATTGATGAAATAAATATATTAAATGCTTCGATAGAGGCAATGCACCTGGCCTTAAATTGCATTTCGGCTTCAATAGATATAATATTAATAGATGGCAACAGATTTAAACCCTACAAAAATATTGCAAGCGAAACTATTATTAAGGGTGATCAAAAATACCAATGCATAGCAGCAGCATCTATCTTAGCAAAAACTGCAAGAGATGAATGGATGAGAAAAGCAGCATTGATTTTTCCGAACTATGGATGGACACATAATTTTGGTTATCCAACAAAATATCACCGTGCAGCTATTGCAGGATTAGGCGCTTGTGAATTGCATAGAAAAAGTTTCAAATTGCTGTAAATGTTATTTTTAGCATTATCTTATTAGGTGCAGCGTTTAACCTAGATGAGGCATTAGAGATTCTAGTTAAGTCCATAACTAATTTAAACGCAAGCGCATTCTCTATTTTCATTGATAAAATAGAACTACAGTTCTAGCGAATTACAATCTTGCAAGCCCAATTGACTTTATTGCATTTTTGACTCACATTGAAAATGCTGATGCGTAATCTAGGTTTAAATGAAAATATTGAAGCTCGGTATCAAAAAAAATGGAAAATATAGTCGTCAAATTATGCTAAGTATTGGCAAACAATTTGTGACAAGTTTTGTTTTTTTAGGTAATCAAGAAACAAAATGAATTACTTAACTAATGTATTATTAATAGTTTTTGCTTTTTTCTTTATGGAAGGGGTAGCATGGTTTACTCATAAATATATTATGCATGGCGTATTGTGGTCGTGGCACAAATCTCATCATGAACAAAGGCATGGAATATTTGAATTAAACGATTTATTTGCTGTAGTTTTTGGAAGTATAGGGGCTGCATTAATAATATATGGATCTTTAAATTTTGATTTTCGTTTTTTTCTAGGTTTAGGAATTTCATTTTATGGCATCGCCTACTTTTTAGTTCATGATATTTTTGTGCATCAGCGCTTAAAGATGTTTAAAAATACTAATTCTATTTACTTTAAAGCAATGCGGTTTGCACATAAAATACACCATAAAACAAGCACAAAAGATGGTGCAGAAGCATTTGGTTTCTTATTTGTTCCCAAGCGATATATTAAAAAATATCAAAAAGATTAAATGCCAAAAAAGATTATTGTAGTAGGTGCAGGTTTTGCGGGATTGACGGCAGCTGCCCATTTGGCGAAGAAAGGTTATGAGGTAACGGTAATCGAAAAAAATACTCAGCCAGGCGGTAGATGCAGAACTTGGGAAAAAGATGGCTACAATTTTGATATGGGCCCAAGTTGGTATTGGATGCCCGAAGTTTTTGAGCAATTTTATAACCACTTTGGCTTTACTACCAAAGATTTTTATGAATTAAAAAGATTAGATCCGGCATATTGTGTGTTTTTTGACAATAATGAATCTGTATCAATCCCTGCTTCTCAGCAAGAATTATTTGAATGTTTTGAAAACATAGAACCTGGCAGTGCTGCAAAACTTAAAGCATTTTTAGCAGATGCTTCATATAAATATGAAACTGCGATGAAAGATTATGTAACAAGAATATCTGATAGTATATTTGACTTTATTGATTTAAAAATTTTAATAAGTTCATTTAAACTCAACTTGTTCAGCTCTATACAAAAAGAAATTAGAAGCAAATTTAAAAATCCTAAATTGGTTTCAATTTTAGAATTTCCGGTATTATTTTTGGGTGCAACACCTGCAAAAACACCGGCATTATATGCCATGATGAATCATGCAGACCTAAATTTAGGCACTTGGTATCCACTTGGTGGGATGCATAAAATAGCGCAGGCTTTTGAAAAAATTGCGATTCATCTTGGGGTACAGATAAAATATGAAGAAGAGGTTATAAAAATTTCTGGGAAGCAAAAAAATATTTCTACAGTAGTAACAGCAAATAATACTTATAAATGCGATGGAATAATACTTGCGGGAGATTATGCCCATTTAGAACAACAAGTATTAGATATTGAATTTAGAAAATATGATGCCACGTATTGGGAAAACAGAAAAATGAGTCCTTCGAGCCTTTTATTCTACTTAGGTGTAAACAAAAAATTACCCAATCTATTGCACCACAATTTATTTTTCGATGCCCCTTTTGAGCAGCATGCTTGCGAGATATATGACCAGCCAAAATGGCCGAGCAATCCACTCTTTTACGCTTGTTTGAGCAGTAAAACAGATGAAAGTTGTGCTCCAAAAGACCATGAAAATCTATTTTTGCTTATGCCGATAGCAGCAGGGCTAAAAGATGATCCTGAAAGGTATGAAAATTACTTAAATTCTTTTTTGGACAGAATGGCTAATCGGGTAGGCTTTGATTTTAAAGAAAATATAGTTTTAAAGAGATCTTATTGTTTACAAGATTTTAAAAATGATTACCATAGCTTTAAAGGCAATGCATATGGGTTATCAAACACACTTTTGCAAACCGCTTTTTTAAAACCTAAAATGCGCAGTCCAAAAGCCAAAAACCTATTTTTTGCTGGTCAATTAACTGTTCCTGGTCCAGGAGTGCCACCAAGTATTATCAGCGGAAAAATGGCAGCAGATGCATTGGCAAAATCTATTTCTTAATAATACGATTATTTAAAGGGAGAACTCTTAGCAGTATCAGCAATAAATATAGGATCATCCAATGTTTTTAAAAATGCTTTTAGCATATCTTTTTCTGATTGTGTAAACTTAAATTGAAAGGTGGTGCGAGAGTGAGACATGGCTGGGTCTAAATTGGGACTATTTAACTTAACATGATCGCTATAAAAATCTAATACCTGGTCTATTGTAGTAAATCTGCCATCATGCATATAAGGAGCAGTATAGCTTAAATTACGTAAGGATGGAACTTTAAACTTGCCTTTATCAGAATTTAGCCCTGTGGCTTTAAACCTTCCTAAATCACTAAACTCTCCTGTATCTAGGCCATTATTAGAAAAATCATGATTTGTAAACAAACTTCCCGAACTGGCATGACAATGGGCACAATCTGCCCCCCTAAGACTTAGAGCAGGAATATTTTCTGCATGAAAAAAAGCCTCTCCATCTGCCTCTTGATCATCAAAAGCGGCCTCAAACCTTATTTTTTTATCAAATTTTGAATTTGAAGAAATTAAAGTATTTAAAAACTGCTCTAAGGCTTTTGCTAAATGATCTGCAGTAATATTTTTTGCGCCAAAAACTTGATTAAACATTGCAGTATATTGACTGCTTGAATTCAACTTTGTCAACGCATTTGCAATAGTGTTGTTCATTTCTATTGGGTCTTCTATTGGAATTAATACTTGACTCCTTAGGTTACTGGCTCTACCATCCCAAAAAAAACCTTTATTATGCCAATTAAGATTAAATAATGGCATACCATTTCTAAGACCCAATGCCCCAGTTATTCCTATACTAAATTGTCGGGGGTCTGTAAAAGCATTCTTTTGAAGATGACAACTGCTGCAACTCTGCGTACTATCAGCCGAAAGAATTGGGTCGTAAAAAAGCATTCTGCCAAGCAAAACTCCTTCTTTGCTAAATCTATTATCTATTAACGGTGTGGTTGCCAAAAAACCAAATGGTTTCTCTAATTCAAAATATTGCAGTGATTTAGGAATAGTATTTTTAGGGTCAAAATTTGAAATAGAAATATCTTTTTTGCATGCATAAATCAGGGCAACAATTGCTATTAGAAATAATAATTTTTTATGCCTGAAATTAATTGTCATACAATTTTGGATTATTTAGTAACAGAAAATATTGTTTGAATGTTTGTATTTAATTTATCAATGATATTAGCCTGAGCAGGATTTGAATGAGAGCCTGCACCTTCTGTTTTTATACTATAATTATGGATGCTAGAAAAATATTTTTCCATATCTGCTTTAACATATAAATGTGCCTCAACCCACGTTTTGTCAAAAGGCAAGTAAAAGGGTATAGTTATTTGATTTGCAAAGCGAGGTGTTGCTATGTGATAGGAATATCCTTCTGAAATACCCTTGTTTAAATAAGTGCCCTCATGTAATGAAAAAATATAGCCTCCAGCCCAATTCCAATGCATGCCATTCACATTTGGATTCAAGGGATGTGTGGCTTCATAAACTGAAGGATCGCCATAATTGATAGCAGAATCCAAACCAATCCAAAACTTTAAACCAATATAAGCCCCCTTCGGAATATTATCTAAGACAATGGTATTCGCACTTTTTTTAAAGTTTACAAAACCATATACATTGTCTATAGCAAGATCTGTATTATCTGACCTAATCAATGCTATTTTAGAAAACAATATTTTAAACTCTGTTGGCACAATAGTGTCGTTTGCTTTAGTAATAAATTGTTGATCAGTGAAACTAATGCCACTATTTTTATATACTACACTAAAGTGAAGAGTTAGCTTCTTATTTTCGGGCTCTACTAATTCTCCTGTTTTACAAGCTTGAATATATGCAAGCAAAATAGTCATTGCTGTAAAAAATAATAATTTCTTTTTTTTCATCATGATTGTATTTTTAATTTTTTGTAATGCGTTTAATAAAATTTCCATTGTTAGTTACAATTTTTATAATAAACTGTTGATTTGCGTAAGCCGATAAATCTACACTTTGTTCATATCGATTAATTTCTGCTATTTTTATTATTAATTGCCCTAAGTTGTTATATATATAGACATCATTAAGTGTGATTTTGTTGCTTATAATTCTAAAATTATTTATTGTAGGATTGGGCAATATTTCAAAATCATCGAGCACAGAGTTTGATATTTTAGCCACTGTTCCGCTGGCGAGTACTTGATTATTTTTATTAAAAAAAACTTCTTTCACTTTTCCTGAAATTGGTAAAGTAAAACTTAACTGCCCCTTATCAATATCAATGTTGTAGCTTAGCTCCTGCCCGCTTTCTAATAAAATTGTTAATGGAATACTGTGACGAAAAAATACAGTTTGATTGTCAAAACTAGATTGAGTAACTACAATTTTAACTTGATTGCCATTATTACTCCATTTTACTAAATAGCTAGGATAAGCTTTGCTATAATAAAATGCATTAAAAAATTGATCTAATGGCTTATTGCTTACATTTTTAAAATGCTGAATTAATTGCTGTGTATTAGCTACGCCAAAGGCAAGTATTGGATCATTTAGAAAATTGCGACAAGCTGCAAAAAAAGCAGTGTCTCCGATATAGAAACGCAATGTTTGCAAAACCATTGCACCTTTATGATAGCTCAAATCTTGATTAAAAATCCTTCCAACACTTACGGTGTCTTCTACCCAAACAGATAAGCTTTCGTTTCTTTTTGCAAAATTATTTAATTTGCTAAGTTCTTTATAAAAAGAATCACTGCCAAACAATAACTCATAGCTTAGGTAATTTATAAATGTAGCAAAACTTTCATTTATCCATATATCTTGCCAATTACTACAGGTAACTTTATTGCCAAACCACTGATGAGCAAGCTCATGTGCAACAAGATCAAAATTAAAGTTCCCCATACTGCTCATTGTAGCGTGTTCCATTCCACCGCCATTCATCCATTGCATGTGGCCATATTTCTCTTTTTTGTAGGGATAATTACCAAAAACACTGTCCAAAACACGCATTAAGGGAATTGTTGCTTTTAATAATGGGGCTGATTGACTAACAGATTGAGGAAAAACATAATTAACTATTGGCAAATAAGTGCCACGGAGAAGCACAGAATCGGTTAAAACAGCATAATTACTAATTGCCAAGCCAATTAAATAATAATTGCTTGGATAACGGTGTTTCCAAAAATAAACTTGTTGCGTATCATTTAATTGATAATTAGCCTCAAGAATACCCAAACCGCCTGCCCTTAGCCCTGTATCAGTAATAATAATCAAATCACAAGAATCAAACTTATCCATCAATGAAGATTTGTTGGGCCACCAATCTTGCGCACCGTAGGGCTCAGACTGTGTAGCCAAAACTTTTCCAGTGCTATGATTTGCAATAAAAAAAGACCTGTATTTTCCTAATGTGGGATTTCCAGCATAAAAAACACTTACAGAGTCTAAAGAGCCTATGATTTTTACCTGCCCTAAACTGAAACTTAATAAATCATTTGAGTGAGTAAAAGAAAGTCTATTTTTATTATAAATAACTGAATCTACCTTTAAGTGATTACCCAAGTTAAAAGCAATTCTATCTGAATTTTTTACCATTGTAAAATAAGAAGTAATTACACCTTCAATCCAAGGCCTTTTAGGACTCACAGTGAGCGAAAGTCGGTGGTATTTTAAATCAAAATTTTCCAAATCGGATGCAGACCTATAAATGCTTTGCTGATTAATAAGAGAACCATATTGTTTTGCAAAACTGCACTGATGTTGCCCAAAAATTAAAAATGGCGCGGCTAACAGTAAGCTAAAAAATAATACGGTATATAAACGCATAAACAGACACAAAAATACAAAAAAAATTGGTTTAATTATGTCTATTATTTGTAAAAATAACTTTAATCTATTGCAAAATAATTAAAACTAAAATCACTTTTTAATTGTTAAGATGCTTAATGAGTTTAACGAGTTTAGCTTTATACGATAAAACTACTTTAGAAATGAGCAGACTTTTAACTCAAAAGTACTCTACCTCATTTAGTTTGGGTATAAAAATGATACACCCTTCATGCAGATGGGCGGTTTACGCAATATATGGATTGGTGAGGGTAGCAGACGAAATAGTAGACACATTTCACGAACAAAATCAGCGAAAATTATTGGCTTCATTTAAAAAAGAAACTTATGAATCAATAGAAAATGGACTAAGCACTAATCCCATATTGCATTCTTTTCAAAAAGCTGCAAGGCATTATAAAATTGATAAAACACTAATTGACCCTTTTTTTGAAAGTATGGAAATGGATTTAGAAACCAACAATCATTCAGAAAAAAGTTATGGAGATTAT
>JBDNFC010000027.1:0-41047 GCA_041690035.1 Bacteroidia bacterium
AAGGTTGAAAAGTTAGAAAGTTGGAAATAACCCTAAAACCTTACAACTTTACAACCCTAAAAATAAATAAAATGGAGATAATAAAAAAAATAAATATTGATGTAAACCACATCGCAACACTTGCTGGACACAGCGGCTGTGTATATGCGATGGATAAAGGCATATCTGAACACACTGTTTTTACAGGTGGCAGTGATCGGTTTATTGTACTATGGAATTTAGAAACCCTGCAAGCTGAAAAATTTGCAGCATCTTTACCTGCGCCTATTTATGCAATTTGTCATATTCCTGAAAAAAAATTATTGCTTGCTGGAACAACAACAGGAAGTATTCACATAATTGATTTAGAGAAAAGAGAAGAAATAAAAATTCTGCAACATCATAGGTCACCGATTTTTGATATAAAATATTCATTAAAAACCAATTGCTTTTATACAGCCGGTGGCGATGGTAATTTCGCGATTTGCTCACTCGATACTTTATCATTGCTTAAAGTAAAAAAACTATCAAACCAAAAAGTACGCAGCATTGATTTTAATTATACCACTTCCGAAATAGCTGTTGCGCTAGGTGATTGCAATATTCTTATATTTGATTTGGAGACATTGGATCATAAAAAAGATTTTATTGCACATCAACTTTCATCAAACGTTGTTCGATATAGCCCTGATGATAAATTCCTTTTAACAGGCGGAAGAGATGCACATTTGAATATATGGCAAGTAGCGAATTATGAATTAATAGAATCAATTCCTGCGCATAATTGGGCTATTTATGATATCGTATTTAATCCCGATGCTACATTATTTGCCACTGCCAGTCGTGATAAAACCATAAAGATTTGGGATGGGAAAACATATAAGTTATTAAAACGCATCAGCAAAGAAAATTTTGATGGAGCGCATACACACTCGGTAAATAAATTACTTTGGAGTACTTATAATAATTATTTGGTTTCTGCGGGTGATGATAGAATGGTTATGGTAAGGGAAGTGAATAGTTTTTGAAAATAAAAAAAAGGAAGACGAAAATGAATATAACAAAAGAACAAGTTTTAGAAGCCTTAAAACAGGTAGAAGATCCTGATTTAAAAAAGGATTTGGTTACGCTTGGCATGATAAAAGATTTAGCAGTAGATGGTAAAAACATAAGTTTTACCGTGGTACTTACAACGCCCGCCTGCCCAATGAAAGAGCTTATTCACAAGAATTGTGTAAATGCAATCAAAGTGCATTTAGGTGAAGGAGTGAATGTAAATGTGAGCATGACCTCCGATGTGTCCTCACGGAAAGGCAGTGGACCTATGTTACCAGGCGTAAAAAACATTATTGGAGTAGCATCAGGCAAAGGTGGTGTTGGAAAATCAACAGTAGCTTCCAACTTAGCTTTGGCTTTGGTGCAGTTAGGCGCATCAGTCGGTTTGGTTGATGCTGATATTTATGGCCCCTCGCAAACAATCATGTTTGATGTGGTGCATGAAAGACCAGATATGAAAGAGATTGATGGTAAAAATATGATTATTCCCGTTGAAAGTTATGGAGTAAAATTATTGTCTATTGGGTTTTTTGCTGATACATCCCAAGCCATTGTATGGCGCGGACCAATGGCTTCAAAAGCGGTAGTGCAAATGTTTCAGGAAGCAGAATGGGGGGAATTGGATTATATGATTATTGATTTACCTCCCGGTACTGGTGACATTCATTTAACATTGGTTGGCGCTGTTCCCTTAAATGGAGTTGTGATTGTTAGCACTCCACAATTGGTGGCTTTAGCTGATGCGAAAAAGGGTGTTGGAATGTTTCAGTTGCCACAAATAAATGTGCCTGTTTTAGGTATTGTAGAAAACATGGCTTATTTCAGTCCGCCAGATCAACCGGATAAAAAATACTACGTATTTGGAAAAGATGGGGCAAAACAACTTGCAGCAGAATTAGGAGTTCCTTTGTTAGGCGAAATACCATTGGTTCAAAGCATCTGCGAAGCTAGTGATACAGGCCGTCCTGCTGTAATGCAAAAAAATACACCCCAAGCGATTGCATATATGGAAATGGCAAGAAAGGTTGCGCAACAGGTATCCATACAAAATGCAAAAGTGCCAATAGCTCTAGTGGCGGATGTTAAATGGTAAAACAATAAAAAAATACAGCTCTTATTTCCATAAATGCTTAAAAAAATATAAAAAATGAACGCACCAATCTCCATTTATACCGAAATGACGAACAATCCCGTTACAATGAAAGGTGTACTTAACATCTTATTAATTGAAGGCGAAGGCAAAAACATTAAATTCCGCACAAAAGAAAAAGCAGTTGTTTCACCTCTTGCCACAAAAGTATTTGAGCTCCCTAATGTCAGCGCTTCCCAACCTTTTAACATGCTAACTTTTAAATTAAAAAATCACAGAGTTAATTGGGGTCCTCTTTAAAACCCTGAATTATTTTAAACCATTAAATATTATATTATGTATCCAGAAAATTTAGTAATGCCAATGAAGGAAGAACTTACCTCCGTTGGTTTTGAAGACCTCCGCAACCCTGCGGAAGTAGATGCTGCCGTTAACTCAAAAGGCACCGTGTTAGTTGTTGTTAATTCAGTTTGCGGATGTGCTGCCGGTGCAGCACGCCCGGGAGTAAAACTTTCATTAGACACAAGCAAGCGCCCCGACCGGATTACAACTGTGTTTGCTGGCTTTGACACCGAAGCCGTTGAACAGGCACGCAAACATTTTTTGCCCTATCCTCCGTCATCGCCTAGTATAGGCTTGTTTAAAGATGGAAAATTGGTTCATTTTGTTGAACGACACCATATAGAAGGAAATTCCAAAGATATGATTGCCGATAACCTAAAAGCCGCTTATGAGGAATATTGTTAACTGATAAGGCTAATGCTCTGTAAAGACAAAGAAATTAATGAAATGTGGTTCTTTATCTTTATAGCACATTAGTTGAAAAGTTTTAAGGTTAAAAGATTAAGTATTTCTGTCAAAACATTCCAACTTTAAACTTTCCAACCTTGAACGTTATATATAAATAAAAATGATAAACTTTAAAGATATGCCGATGCACTCACGGGTGTGGATATACCAATCTACCCGTAAGTTTTCTGTAAATGAAATTACGCAACTAAAAACTAAGGCAGAAAGTTTTATTGCTGAGTGGACTTCGCACGGAAAAACACTGAGTGCCTGTATTGAAATCTTTCACAATCGTTTTATTATAGTATGTGCAGATGAAAAAATCACTTCCGTCAGCGGATGCGGAATTGACAAGTCAGTAAAATTTATTCAATCTTTAGAAAAGGACTTTAATGTTTCTCTCCTGGATAGAATGAATGTTGCTTACCGACAGACCAGCCTGAAGGACGAAGTTGGAGAAGGAGAAATTATTTTGTGTCACATTTCTGAACTCAAAAATTTGACCGATTTTACAGCAGGACAAAAAGGGATAACAGTATTCAACAACCTCGTAAATACTAAAGCATCGTTGGAGCAAAATTGGAAAGTGCCCTTGGAAAAATTTGTCAATGCGAAAAAATAAATTAATGAAAAGTAGTATTTAACAGATGCAAGTATTTTTAAAGGATGATAAAAATTATGTGGCGAGCTTCTATACATTGGGGAAATGATATGAGTCGTTAAATGAAGTAGAGAAAGTAATGAAAATTTATAAAAATAGAATTGAGATGAAGAAAAAAATTAAAGATAAAAAAACACTGTTAGAATTACAGGAAACTTATAATATACTAAAAAAAATTGATGAAGATGGATTACGATAATTATTCAATAGAAGGTGCTTCTGCTTCCAAAGAGTTCAAAAGCAATAACCCGCTACCCAGCTATGGTTGCAGTCAATCGGACGTGCATGACTGGCTTGCGGATATGGTTTTGCCACCTGATTATAAAGATTTCAATATTATAGAAATAAAATTCAAAGGATCCCGCAAGGAATTCTATCTTAACCTTAAAAACACATCTTTCAAAAATGGAGAATTGGTTGTCGTGGAGGGCAATACGGGTGGTTATGATGTTGGACATGTTTCTTTAACAGGTGAACTGGTGCTTATGCAGCTCAGAAAAAAAAATATACACAAGGATGAAGTAGTTAAAAAAATCTATCGAGGAGCCACTCCTGATGATGTAACTAAATGGAAGCTGGCCAAAGAGATGGAATTAGATATTTTGTACAAAACGCGGGTTTTGGCTATAGAGCTTGGGTTATCTATGAAATTAACCGATGTAGAATACCAAGGTGATAAATCTAAAGCTACATTTTATTACACAGCCGAAGGACGCGTAGATTTTCGAGAGTTAATAAAACGCCTGTCCGAAACCTTTCGTACACGTATAGAAATGCGTCAAATCGGATTGCGTGAGGAAGCCGTTCGCATAGGTGGTGTTGGTCCTTGCGGAAGCTACATATGCTGTCACACTTGGCCAACTGATTTTAAAACTGGTTCTCCTAGGGTGTCTCGTTTCAAACAAAATCCCTTGCACAAACGACAAGATAATAAATTTGAATGCTACATCAATGATGAGAGCGAAAATAAACAACTCATTAAACTGGCTAATTTGAAGAATGATGCGCAAGAAGATAATAATTCTTTAGTTTCCAAGGTCTTGTCTTATGAAAACGTTGTTGGTCAGGATAGTATAACTCGTTTTGATCACAAAGGTAGTAAGCGTAAAAAGAATAATCATAAAAACAAGAAACGCAAACCATAACAATAAAAACCCAATACATTAAAAAAAAATAGCCATGTCAGAACATACAGTAAAATTACTTTGGAAAAATGAGTCAGAAGATTTTTCTTATAAAAATTATGACCGTACGCACAGCTGGAAATTCGAGGGTGGTAGTGTTGTTAAAGCATCTGCAGCTCCCGAATATCTTGGCAAAAAAGAATTTGCAAACCCTGAAGAAGCTTATGCAGCCTCTTTGGCAAGTTGCCACATGCTTACCTTTCTTGCTATTGCTTCAATGAAAAAATACATCATAGAAATTTATGAAGATACTGCAGTAGCGATATTAGAAAAAAATGAAAAGTCAAGAATGGCTGTAACCAAACTTTATTTAAGGCCAAAAATAATCTTTATGGGAGATAATATTCCTGATAAAACTACAATAGAAGAAATGCACCACCGCGCACACACGGAATGTTTTATTGCTAACTCAGTTTTAACCGAGATAATTATTGAACCAGTGTTTTAATTAAACAAATATTTTAGCAAATGTAATTTACTATAAAAACAAAATCAATAGACCCCTGACGCATTTCGCAAGCATCACGAGCCAAAGCTAAATTTTTAAAAGAGATATGTTCAATATCTGACAATTAAGTTGGGCAATAATTCAACTCTTGACCAAATCTATTTAATAACTTGGAAGGTTTAGAAGCGGACTGAAAACAAGAGATAGAATATGAAATAAACGTTTGCTAAAAAGTAAAGATTTTTGGGATTTATGGTGTTTCAATCAAAGGGTTTGTTGTTTGGGGCTTTATTTTTCACTTTTAATGACTGCTTATCAATACCTATTGTTCGTTTTTTTTGAAATTTGAGCATAGTTCCTAACCATCAAATTTGGTGTAATAGAATAATAATTTAGAGGTCGTAAAATTAAAAATTCTAAGTCAAAAATTTTAATTTCTTATCTCACGTTTTCTAATAATTGCGCCTAGTGGCCTGTCATAGCTAAAATAATTAATAACCTAATTTAACAATGTAATGATCTTATTTCTAAATCCTATAAGAGCAATAAGATGAATAAACATCCAAACAAACCACGCAAATGCTCCTTGAAAACCAAAATAAGGCAAATCAACAACCGCCTTGTTTCTGCCAATAGTTGCCATACTTCCTTTATCCTTATATTTGAAAGGGATAAGCGGTTTTGCTAACTTTAGGTTTAATAAATTATTTGCAGTATTACGCCCTTGTTGTATAGCAACTTGTGCAAGCATGGGCAATCCTCTTTCAAACTTTTTAGAACTTTGCATTGCTAGGTCGCCTATCACAAAAATATTTGGAAAGTCAAACAGTTGATTAAATTCATTTACTAGAATGCGCCCATTAGCCTGCACTGCATTTTCTAATCCATTAGGGCAATTTCCTTTTACTCCAGCTGTCCAAATAATCGTGGTATAATCAAATAATTCTCCAGTCAAAAGCGATAATTTATGAGCTTTTATTTCAGTAACTTTTGCATTAAGTGTTACTTTAACATTTAAGTCATTCAAATATTTGAGGCCATATTTGGATGATTTTTCAGACATCGAAGACAGTACTTTTGATTGAGCCTCAAATAATAAAATATTCATTCTTTTGAAATCAAATTCTGGAAAATCTTTTGGCAATACTTTATTTCTCATTTCGGATAACGCCCCTGCCACTTCTACACCTGCAGGTCCTGCACCTATAATTACAAAATTTATAGGGGTATCACTTTTTGATTCTTTAAGGTTAATATCTTCAAAATTTTGTAAAATTTGACTTCTAATATCTAAAGCTTCTGAAACTGATTTTAGGCTGAGAAAGTTTTTTGATTCTTCAACAAAATTAAAAAAATTATTCGTACTGCCCGTTGCAATTACTAGATAGTTAAAATCTAATTCTTCGTCATTGACAATAATTTTATTTTCACTTGTTTTAATTTCTGAAACCTCTCCCATAATAAATTTTGTGCGCGAATGCCTAAGGATTCTTCTTATAGGATATGCAATATTGCTAGGCTCCAAACCTCCAGTAGCAACTTGATAAAGTAATGGTTGAAACGTATGGTAATTGTGCTTGTCAACAAGAATGATTTCAAATTCTTTATCTTTTTGTAGTTTTTTTACTAAATTTATACCTGCAAATCCTGCCCCTATAATGATTACTTTTTTCATTTTTCACTTAACTTTAAATAGAAACTCAAATTCATTTCTAACTATTTATTGAATACTTTTATGTGCCGCTTACTTACTCAGTATATTTTGTGATTAATTTCGGATTTCAATTTAATTAGGAAACATTAATTTACTAATTTATACATCTTTTTATCGCTGCGCATGCTAACTTATCTAAATAATTGATGCCTGCTAAGATAAGTTAAATTTTCAAAAAAACGCGTTTACATAATAATTATTTTTTGATTTTCTAAGTTTTGTTAGAAAGGATATTGCTTTTTTTCAAGTCTGGGCTTTTCATTTTTTTTTATTTCAATACTCATGCCAATTTTTAGAATGAGTGCGCAGTATTCATGATACTTTTTGCCAGTAATGTTTTTGATTTCAATCCTTTAACTTCTATCATATAACCTTGCTGTTCATAATCTTCTTTAATAACTTTAATTGAATGCAAAGTGCTAGAATCTACTATAATAGCAGTTTCAAAATCAATAATTAATTTCTTGTTTTTTGGTATTTTTTGGATTGTGCTTTTAAACGAAATTAGATTGCTAAAAATGGCAGAACTGTGTACAATCAATTTATAACCGTCATTTTCTTCTAACAATGTAGTACGTATTTTAAAAACGTCTTTCAATTTCAATCCATTAAAAATATGAATAATTAGCTTAAGAATTACCCCTATTAACAATCCAATAAGTAAATCTGTTAATAATACCATTATGATTGTGGCGATAAATATAAAAAACTCTATCTTGCTTTTCTTATAGGTTTTTATAAACTCAGAGGGAGCAGCAAGCCTAAATCCTGTATAAATTAGAAGGGCAGCAAGCGCAGAAAGAGGAATATGATGAATTAGACCAGAAAGTAGAAATACAAAAACAAGTAAAAAAACTCCGTGATAAAAGTTGCTCCACTTTGTTTTCGCTCCATTATTTTTGTTCATAGTGCTTCTTACTACTTCAGATATCATTGGCAAACCGCCTAATAAACCACAGAGGGTATTACAAATGCCAATCGCGGTGATATCTTTATCCAAATTGGTTTTCCTTTTTTTATCATCTATTGCATCTATTGCCTTACAAGTAAGTATTGATTCTATTGTGCCTACAAGTGAGAACATTAAAATAAATTTTATCATAGTTCCAAATTGAGAAAATAGACCACTAAAATCTGGAAATTGGATTACCTCTGTAATATTTTTAGGTAAATTTACTAAAAACTGTGAACCTAAATCATAGGTGCGATTATTAATAGTATAGCTAGTTGAATCATAAATATTTAATAAGTAGCCTAAGGGAATGGCTATGCAAAGTGCTAACAAAGGGGCAGGTAACTTTTTTATCAATTTTCCTTTTATAAAAGGAAAGATAAACATAATTATTAAACAAGAAAAGCCGATAAAACTAATTTTTGGATTAAGATTTAAAAATATTGTAGGTATTTCAATGATAGCACCAAATGGGGTATTTGCCAATGATTTTGCTCCCAATAAAACATTTATTTGTTTTGTTATTATAATAATACCAATGGCAGCTAACATTCCATGTACTGCTACCGTTGGAAAAAAATCGCCAAGGCGCCCTGCTTTAAATATTCCAAAAATAATTTGCAACAAACCAGAAATCACAATACATGCTAAGGTCATTTTATACCCCAACACGTTATCCCCGTTTCCTAATTCTGAAACAGCCCCAATAGCAATAGCAATTAACCCAGCACCAGGGCCCTTTATAATGATAGCAGCATTAGACAAAAAAGTAGCCACAATTCCACCAATAATCGCAGTTAAAATTCCAGCTATTGGCGGAAATCCACTTGCCATAGCTATGCCCAAGCAAAGCGGTAATGCGATAATAGAAACGCTAAAACCACTTAGCACATCTTTGAGTATTGTTTTATTAATTTTACTCAATTAACTAAAGACGGTGAAAGAATCATAAAAATAAGTGTTTCAATATTTTTTTAAAAATTGCGGTAAGTGGTATTATTCAAAAGGCAAATAACACACTTTATATTGAAAAATTCAAAACAAACAAAAAATATTTGTAAATCACGCTTTTGGATTGTAATCATCCCAATTTTATTGAAATAATATACAAATACTTATGCTTTTGAGGATTTGTAATGCGTAATTTGGTAAATCTATTTCCAGCCACCTCCTAAGGCTTGATAAAGATTTACCCGTGCTAATAACTGTTGATTTTTTGTTTCTATCAGTTCCACTCGCGCAGTTAGCGCATCTCTTTGAGTTAATAATACTTCCATATAATCTGCCCTTGCAGATTTGAATAAATTAATAGAAATTTCTATTGATTGCTGCAATGCAGCTACTTCCAAAGACTTAAACCGATAGCTTTTATCTAAATTGCCAATTTTAGAAACCTGATTGCTCACTTCTACAAAAGCATTTAAAATACTTCGCTCATAGTGAATAGCAGCTTGAATTTGCCTGGCATTTGCGTTAAAAAAATCTGCTTTTATAGCGTTTCTATTCACCAATGGAGCTACTAACTCACCTGCCAATGAAAATAAAAGAGACTCGGGCATTTTAATTAAATACATTGGATTAAAAGCTTGAAAACCTACTCCTGCAGAAATATTAAAAGAGGGGTAAAATCTTGCTTTTGCTACTTTGATATCTAGCTTTGATGCGATTAGGTTTAACTCGGCTTGTCTTATATCAGGTCTGTTTGTTAATAATTGGGAAGGTATGCCTGCATGTAAAGTATCTGGAATCAATGCGCTAAATTTGGATGATTGCCGCAATATTGGGCGATTAAATCTGCCAAGAATATAGTTAAGCTTGTTTTCTGTTTCATAGATTCGTTGTGCCATTTCAAATTGATGACTCTGAAATTTGTAGACTTCGGCCTCAAATTTTTTAACTGCCAATTCCGTAGTTCTTGCTGCTTCTTTTTGTAATTTCACAATCTCAAGTGCATCTGTCAGCACCACAATATTTTGTTTTATAATTAATAATTGATTGTCAAGTGCCATTAATTCGTAATAGGTTTTGGCTGTTTCTGCTACTAAATTTGTAACCATAAAATTTTTGCCAGCAATACTAGCTAAATAACGTGTAACCGCAGCATTTTTTGCATTTCTTAACCTATGCCAAATATCTACCTCCCATGTTGCAAACGCGCCAAATCTAAATTCATTTAGAGGTTCAGGAAAGCTTTTTCCTGGAGCAATTGGCAAATTTGATTCAACTGCACCTTCCCTAGAATATTTGCTTGCTTTGTCTGTTCCAACAGTTGCCATCGGGGTTAAAAAGGGCAAATAATCCCCTTTTTTAGACCTAATTTCATTTTTTGATTGAGCAATTTCTTGCAGCATAACATTAAGTTCCTGATTGTTTTGCAATGCTGTATCAATTAAAGAAACTAAATAGGTATCTGCAAAGAAAATTTTCCAATTTATGTCTGCCAAGTTATCAGAATCCAATTCATTATTATAAGTTATAGGGGTTTTAAAATCTGGCTTGCGTTCCGCAACATTTAAAAACTTACATGCAGCAAAGGATAAAGTAATGGATATTAAAACTATCCCTTTTTTGAAGTTATTCATTTTCATTTTTTACTTGTTTTTAAAATTAAAATTATCCACACTATGCACAAAATCTTCAGTTAAAGATTCTTCATCCTCGTCTTTTATCATTTTCTTGCCCTTACTTAAGCTTCCAAAAATATAATATAAACCTGGCACAATAATCACCCCAAATAGGGTGCCGAAAAGCATGCCCCCAAGTGCAGAAGAACCAATTGTTCTGTTGCCAATAGCGCCAGCACCATGTGCCAAAACCAATGGTATCAAGCCTGCAATAAATGCGAATGAAGTCATCAAAATAGGTCTGAAACGCACTTTTGCACCCTCTATAGCTGCCTCTAATACAGTAGCACCCAATGATTGCTTATGCATTGCAAACTCAACTATTAATACTGCATTTTTTCCTAACAACCCCACAAGCATCACTAAGCCTACTTGTGCATAAATATCATTTGCAAGTCCCATCATTTTTAGAATCAAAAACGAACCAAAAATACCGGGTGGTAACGATAAAATTACTGCCAAGGGGATAACAAAACTTTCATACTGAGCTGCAAGTACAAAATATACAAAAATTAAAACGATTGCAAAAATATAGATAGCTTCATTTCCCCTTTGGGTTTCATCTTTAGAAAGTGCAGCCCAATCAATATCAAATCCCTTTGGCAAGGTTTTTTTTGCAACATCCTGAATTATAGCAATGGCTTCTCCACTGCTATAGCCTTTTGCAGGTGCTCCTCTAATAGCAGCTGTGTTATACATATTATACCTATTAATTTCATTTGCTCCTTGCGTTTTTTTTATACGCATGAATGCAGAAAAAGGTACCATTTCATCCCGATTATTTTTTACAAACAAGTTTAGCACGTCTGTTGGTAATTTTCTGTATTCTGGCGCTGCTTGCACAAAAACTTTAAAAAAACGTTGGTATTTTATAAATCCTTGTTCATAGGTGCTGCCAATAAAAATAGATAAAGTATTCATGGCATTGCCAATACTAACGCCTTTTTGCATTGCTAATTCATTATCTATTTCTATTTCATATTGTGGATAATTAGCGCTAAAAAAAGTAAACAAGCCGGTGAGTTCTTTTCTTTCCTCTAGTGCTGCCATAAATTCGTTTTTTACTTTTTCTAGCTGAGCATAATCACCTGAATTTGTTTTATCTAATAATTGCAATGCAAATCCTCCTGCAGCGCCATAGCCGGGAACAGCAGGCGGGTCAAAAAATTCAATTGTTGCTCCAGGTATAATATTTGCTTGTTCTTCCAATTCATAAATAATTTCATTTACTGTATGTTTTCTTTTATTCCAAGGCTTAAGATTAATCAAACAAGTACCCGCATTAGATCCTCTTCCTTCTGTTAATACTTCATAACCAGCGATAGAAGAAACCGATTGAACACCTTCTACTTTCAAAATAATATCTTGCAACTGTCGCGATATATCATTGGTTCGCTCCAATGTGGAACCAGGAGGAGTTTGCACAATTGCATAAATCATTCCTTGATCTTCGCTAGGTATAAAGCCAGATGGCAAAATTGTGTTAATGCCAAAAATGCCAATGCCAAATGCGATGAGTATGCCAAAGGTTATTATTTTTCTGTTTACAATAAGTTTTAATAGCGAAACGTACTTGCCAGTTAATTTTTCAAACCCAGTATTAAACAAGTTCAAAAATCGATTTAGCCAATGCTGTTTTTTGGTTTTTCCGTGATTATTTTTAAGAATCATAGCGCATAAAACAGGGGTGAGGGTTAATGCTACAAATCCTGAAATTACAATAGATGTAGCCATAGTAATGGCAAATTGCCGATAAAAAATACCCACAGGGCCCGACATAAACGCAACAGGCACAAATACGGCTGTCATCAATAAGGTAATAGCAATTACTGCACCGCTTATTTCACCTATTACTTTTTTTACTGCCTGAAAAGGGGTCAGTTCAGCCTCCTCTTCCATTTTTGCATGCACTGCCTCTACAACAACTATTGCATCATCTACTACTATGCCTATGGCTAAAACCAAAGCAAATAATGTTATCATATTGATAGTAAGACCAAATAGCTGCATAAATAAAAATGCACCGATAAGCGAAACTGGCACTGCAAGTGTAGGTATTAGCGTTGCACGCCAATCTCCTAAAAATAAAAATACAACCAATGCCACCAATATAAAAGCATCTCTTAGTGTATGCAAGACATTTTCTGTAGAGGCATCCAGAAAATTAGAAACGTCATAACTTATTTCATAGTCCATGCCAGGTGGAAATGATTTTTTAAGTGATTCTAATTCAGATTTTACTTTTTCTATCACCTCGCTTGCATTACTTCCATAGGTTTGTTTTAATACAATTGCTGCGGATGGATCTCCATTTAAGTTAGAATAAATATCATAATACTCGCTGCCTAGTACAACTTTGGCTATATCTTTTAGTCTTAAAATTTCGCCATCTGCATTTGCCCTTATTATTATATTTTCATATTGATTGGGTTCATTATATCTATCAGAATAGGCGAGTACATACTCTAATGCCTCGGATTTTACGCCATCTCCACGTCCAATTCTTCCTGGTTTTCCAACGATGCTTTGATCGCCTAAGGCTTGCATCACTTCATCAGGCGAGACATTGTATGCTCTCATTCTATCAGGATTTAACCAAACACGCATTGCGTATTGCCTACTACCTAAAATTTTTGCTTGTCCTATGCCATTAATTCGCTGCAACTCTGGAATCATATTTATGCCTGCATAATTGAATAAAAATTTCATATTGGCATTTTTATCCTTGCTGTATAAATTAACATACATTAACATACTGGGCATAATTGGGGTAATAATTACGCCTTCTCTTTGCACAAGTGCAGGCAATCTATTAAGTACTTGTTGAACTCTGTTAGAAATTTGAACCAATGCCTGGTCTGGGTCGGTGCCTAAGTTAAAAACTATTTGTATATTAGCTTCTCCTGCACTTGTAGCATCAGAGGTCATATATTTCATACCCCAAGCTCCATTAATAGATTGTTCGAGTGGAATAAGCACAGACTCAGTGAGTGTTTTTGCACTTGCACCAGGAAAAGATGCTGTAACCATTACCATTGGTGGAGCAATAGATGGAAATTGAGATGTGGGTAAAGTTTTTATGGCCAAAATACCCATAAATACAATTACTAAAGAAAGTACAATTGATAGTACTGGTCTTTTTATAAATTTACTAAACATATTTTTTTATTATAAATTTATTCTGTATAAATCTTTAATTTACTCATTATTAATTCTGGTTTTTCAAAAGTGTAAGTAATTTTTTGGTTCTCTTTTACCTTTCTTATGCCTTCTATGATGATTTTCTCATTTTCTATTAACCCATTTTTTAAGAAATATAAATCAGGCATTTCGGCAGCTACCTCTATTTCTCTAGCATTTACTATGTTGTCTTTATTTACCACAAATACATACCTTTTTTCTAACACTTCATAAGTGGCCTTTTGAGGAATAATAATTGCGTCTTTTATGAGACTTGCCATTTGGATATTTCCTGTTTCTCCATGCCTTAATAGGCCTTTAGGATTTGGAAAAGTTGCTCTAAATGCGATGTTTCCTGTTTCGTTATTAAAATCAGCTTCTATAGTTTCAACTATTCCATCAAATTCAAACATTTGATTATTAGCCATCAATAAGTTTACTTTTGCATGCACATCTTGTTTACTCATTTTATAATTGAGGTATTCTGCCTCGGGTACATTAAAATAAACCCACATTTTACTGTTGTCTGATAAGCTTGTAAGTAGGTCACCCTCATCTATAAAGCTTCCAAGTCTTGCTTTAAATTTATCTACAATGCCATCAAATGGGGCTCTGATTTCTGTAAAGTCTAAGTGCACTTGTGCCAAAGATAACTCAGCTTTGTATCTGTCTAGCTTTGCTTTTGCCATGGCAAGTTCATTTTTTGATACAATATTTTTATCTGCAAGAGCCTTGGTATTTTGGTATTCAATTTCTGCTAATTCTTTTTCCGCTTTGGCTTTTTGAGTTTCTGCAGCATAAATTCTGGGCATAATTTTAAATAACAATTGCCCTTTTTTTACAAATTGACCTTCATCTATATAAATTTTTTCTAAATAACCCCTTTCTTGAGACCTAATCTCTATATGACTAATTGCATGTATTTGACAGACATATTCTTTGATTACAGTAGTGTCTTTTTTTATTGGAGAAGAAACCAAAAATTTGGTCTGTTCTTCTTCTTCTTCTGAATGGATGCTATTGCAGCCTAGTAATAGTATTATTAAGCTTATTAGCACCCACAGTGTTAATTTCATTTTCATTTTTTTTAATCATTTGTTGTTGTTGTGCTTTGATAAATATTGCAATATTTGATAAATGCTCAAAAAATGCGGGCGCACAATAAAGAAACCCAAAAAGTATCTCACATAAATGTGAAATTTTCTAAAAGATTATTGTATTTATAGAATTTATCAGACTTTAATAGATCTGATTTTTAGAAATAATTGACAATGTTGATTGGCAATGGTTTTGTGAAATATTAACGCGCTCGCATTGCCAAATGTTAAATATTTTTGCTGTTTGGCAATCAGATTTGAAAGGCTTACACATTGTTTTTCAAAAAATTCATCATCATTTTTTTCTTCAGTTCTTTCCTCAATTTTTTGAAAATAATTTCCTAAAATATTTCCTGAAATAATTGTACTAACTGATGTTTGAGTATTTTTTAAGTTATTATAGTGATTTGAAAAGGATAAGTTTTTGCTAGAATAGAAATGATATGACAACGAACTTTTAGGCAAAAAGCCATGAGAGCATGCAATTGCTGAGAATATTAAAAGTGAAATACTTATAAAAAGCGATCTAAACATTTACTTTGCAAAACTAATTTTTTTTTGATTAACAAAAAGAAATATTTTTTATGACAAAACTCTAAAATTATTCCAATTCTAATTTCTTGATAATAAAGTCTATTTCCCAATCGTGCACTGGATCAAAAGTTTCTTTCATACTAGTATTATAGGTCTTTGCCATAGCTTGCCAAAAAATGGTTTCTAATCCACCCGAGTAGTTACGCATGATATCCCAAGTGGTTTTTCCTGTTTCTCTATGAATTAATTTTAGCAATAATTTACCCTGAGACATGGTCAGGTTTTGTAATTCTTTCATGAAATCTTCTTTGATAGATTTTTCACTTTGTTTAATATATTTTTTCTTATCCCTTTTATTAGTAATTTTTGCGAGGTTATCTTCCATAAGCTGTAGTTTAAATGCCGCTAGCTTTGCATATGGTAAAGTTGCAATAATATTTCTTCTTAATTTTGTAAATCTAGCTAATTCTGCGCTATCAGCCAATGGTTTAATTACTACTTCATCTAATTGATAGATTGGTATAGAATCATTGTCTATAACCATATAATAAAGTATTTTTACATTCATTCTGCTTTTATACATAGTGGTAGAATCTCTTTTTAAACTGTCTCTTTGTGCGGTTAATAAGGTATTGAAACTAAAAAACAGAACCAAATACATTATAATTTTTATTTTTTTTCTCATTTTGATTTTTCAAATTTAGTGCTAAAATAGTGCCATTTTTATATGCTATCAAAAAAGCCAACTGTTGGTGTACCTGTTAAAATATTCTACAGAAAACTTTAGCCTAATAGGGGCTTCAAATCTATTGCTTTGAGCCGCAACTGCATATATCCCAACTCGAAATCGTTCATTAAAAATTTTAACTAATTTTTCGATGCCAACAAATGCTTCAGCATAGCGCAAATTATTTTCTGGTGAGATTAAAAAACCTCCACCTGCTGTTTCTACAAGTTTAAGTTTTTTTAGTAATGGTATCTTGTTTAATATTGCCCCATTAAACCTATGTAAAATATGGCCTTGATAAAACCAATCTAGGGTTCTATATGTACTATCTAATCTTTGAAAATTATAGTTTGGGTTTGAAAATATAATTGGATTGCTATTTGGCTGAAAAACATAATCAACCAAACGCAGGTCTTTTCGCTGTAAAAATTTTCCTGTGTTTATTCGGTAATTAATTTGCCCCAATAAACCTAATTTTGCTACTTGGTTGATTGCGAAACCAAGGTAGTCAAAATCAATGGCACTTCCTAAAATAAAAGGCATTCCTTTTCTCCAATTGATAGAAAAAGTTGGCCATTTAGAACCTAAAATAATTTTTTCGCCTGGCTCTAATGCGTATTTTTGTCTTGGTGTGTAGCTTAAATTAATATCAGTATAAAATGCATAATATGGGCTAAAAGCTTGAGGCTTATTTGGCGCACTGTCTCCAAATGCGTAGTAAACCGAATCTATAAGAGTGTTAAACTTATACCTTTCGATACTGCGCCTATTATGAAATTCAAATTTGGCGTTGGCATATAATCCATTTATAAACTCCCTTCCATAGCTCATTTTAACTCGGTCTCTTTCAAAAAAATTTGATTTTTTTAAAGCGCTTAACCAAACATCATTGGTGTTAATAAGCTCAAAATCACGTTCTAATGTAATGCTAATATTACTCTGATTTATTGGATTAAACATATAAAACATATACATATTTCCTTTAAGGTCCTTATTTCTCAATCCATAATGGAAATTAAAAAAACCATTTATTTGCTGTTTATTCTCATATCTTTTTTGATAACTAAAACCTTCGCCTATGCGCGTGCCACCCAACGAGGCCAACCTAACAGAAAAAGCTAAAGGATAAATATAAATGGAACGCTTTTTTAAATGATTTATCATTGGCTGACCTGTCAAAAATAGTTTTTTTAAGGTTACTTTATTCATTTCTACTTGCATACTATCCTTATATACAACACTTTCATATACAGCTTTTAAACTATCTCTTGTTTTTGAAAAATGATACTCAAGTTCTGACAATGAATCTGCTCTAATGGAGTTCCAAAAATTAGTGTCTTTTCTATAGGCCTCCTCAGAAGTAACACTTTGTAAATCACCAAAATATTTTTTTCCAAATTTAGTGTTGAAATTAAATGAATCAAATTTTACCTTTGTTTCTCCATAAGTTATAGTATTTCCAAATTTGGTATTGTATATAAATTCTTGAGTGGATAATGTTACAATTGAATCACTAAGGTATATGTAATCTTGGATAATAGCAAATCTCTCATATTCTGGCACATGCATCATTGGGAATAAAAGTGCCATTCTTAGTACACGATAAGTGGTATCTTCTACAATTAGATAACCTTCGCCTAGCGCATTGCCAAGTGCTACAGGGCTAACGCCAATTCTATAGTATTTTTTACCATTTTCAAACCAAAGGTTTTCTGTTTTAAAATTATAGGATAAGAGTCCTGCATTGCTTGCTGGAGAAAGCATCGGCACATCCGATACATTTGGCATTTTTATTAAATTTTGATAAATATTTACTAAACCATCTGTTGCAGATAACCAAAATAGACCTGTAATATCTCCTTGTTTTTTTACAGCCAACCTTTCTTCTTTTATTGCTCCATCTTTAGAAACATCCAACTGACAATATATTTCTGCTAATCCACTTTGTATAGTATCCTTGTGTTTTATTTTTAAGGAATCTTTAGTGCTTGTTTGTGTTTTTTCTGATGCCTTTATATACATTTTGCAGCTGT
The DNA here is from genome assembly GCA_041690035.1 of Bacteroidia bacterium. Lineage (GTDB taxonomy): Bacteria > Bacteroidota > Bacteroidia > NS11-12g > UBA955 > CALSPH01. Next base: position 18,069 of record JBDNFC010000027.1, read on the forward strand.
AGCCATTATTTTCAAAATATTTTTGCTTATTAGACACCACCTTTTGCATAATTTCTCGCGAGAAATCGATTTTTTTTGTTCTAATCACCACTGCACCTATTTCTTTTGCAATCGATTTTATGGTATAGTTTAATTTTAAATCGCCATCTACTATTGTTATTTGCGATGTGTAGTTTTCATAACCATCTTTTTTTAAATATAACGTAAATGTACCTACATTCACTTGAAATTTAAAATAACCGGTATCATTTGTGTAGGTAAAAAAAGCAGTATTTTTTAAAAAAACACCTACATCTTCCAAATTATTGCCTTGTAAGTCTTTAATAGTTCCTTCAATAAAAAAGTTTTGAGCACTTATTGTTTTACTTAATCCTAAAGTGAGCAATAAAATGAATATTTTCAATTTCAATAGGGCAAATTTAGTTAAAAGTGTTCAACTTTATAAACCCCAATTAGATGAATTTAAAGAACATTCCGATTCATATACTAAACTAGAATTAAGACTATCCTATTTCCAGCCTGTACCGATGTATTTTAAAAATTCAGCTCTAGTGGCATCTCTTGAAAAAGCTCCGCTAATATCGGCTGTAACAGTGCTGCTATTGACATCTCTTATACCCCTTGAAGACACACATAAGTGGTGTGCTTCTATAACTACAGCTACATCTTCAGTTTTAAATATTCTTCTAAACTCATTGGCTATTTGTTTAGTTAATCTTTCTTGAACTTGCGGCCTCTGACAATAATATTTTACAATTCTATTAATTTTTGACAATCCAATAACTTGGCCATTGCTTATATAACCCACATGTGCCTTACCTATAATTGGCACTAAATGATGTTCGCATGTACTAAAAACTGTAATGTCTTTTTCTACCAACATTTGATTGTATTTATATTTGTTATCAAATAAAGTAATTGCAGGCTTATTTGTTTTGTTCAAACCACTAAAAATTTCTTTTACATACATTTTTGCCACACGATGAGGGGTGTTTTTTAAACTGTCGTCTGTCATATCTAGTCCCAATGTTTCTAAAATTTGATGCATATTTTTAGTAATTGCTTCAATTTTTTCTTCATCAGAAAGTAGGTTAGGGATGGCGTTCATTGGCGTAGAATCACTGTATATATTGTGGTCTTCGTCTATTTCGTCAATATTATTATTTACCATTATATTCGATAAAATTTCTAGGAGTTTCATACAAAACAATGCTTAATTCATAATGTTTTGCTAATTTATTTTTTAGCTTGTGATAGATTACACAGGCAATGTTTTCTGCTGTTGGGTTAAGTTTATTAAAATCTTTTACATCTAAATTTAGATTTTGATGATCAAAAGGTAATAGTACTTCTTGTTTTATCAAATCACTTAAAAACTTCATGTCGATTAGATAACCGGTCCTCTCATCCACTTTTCCAGTTACTTTTACGATTAGCTCATAGTTGTGGCCATGATAATTTTTATTGTTGCACAAACCAAAAAATGATTTATTTTCATCATCAGTCCATTCTTCTATATGAAGTCTATGTGCTGCATTAAAATGTTCTTTTCTACATACTGTTGTTATCATTTTTTGTCATATTAATCTCACAATTATAAGCAAATACAAAGCATTTTTGTTCATTGGTCTTATTTTAATTTGGTTTTGTAGAGTATTTCAACTTTGTTAAATATTATAAGCATAAAAGGTGAACAAAATACAAGGATACTCTAATTGAGTTTATTACCTTTGTATCGTTAATTAATAAAAAAATTATGAAAGCAACTTATGTAAACCAATTTAGATCTAAAGTTATTGAAAATGAAAATGCATTATTGAATTATGCAAAACAGCTTACAAGAGATATTGATAATGCGTCTGATTTGGTTCAAGAAACACTTTTAAAAGCAATGCGTTACGAGTCTAAGTTTGCAGAAGGTACCAATCTAAAAGCTTGGCTATTCACAATCATGAAAAATTCATTTATTAATGATTATAGACGAAATATAAAGCGAAATACTTTTTTAGACTACACCGATAATAGCTTTTATCTTGACTCTACGCCAAGTAAAGTAATTAATGCTGGTGAATTAAAATTTATTAGACAAGATTTAGAAACAGCAATTTCAAGACTTCCTGTAGATATACAATATACCTTTAGAAAAAATATGGATGGGTATAAATATCATGAAATTGCAGAAGAATTGGATATTCCTATAGGCACTGTAAAAACTAGAATTTTTGTGGCGCGCAGAATGCTTAGAAAAATGCTTACTGAATATGAAAAATCTTTTGGTTTTAAGTCAAAAGCATGATAATTAAGGATTGAAAATTGTTTGGATTGCATTAATATTGCAAGGTGAAATTATTCTACCTTACTATTAATCTGCTCACCCTTGCTGGCCCCCTTGCATTATCTTTCGACAAAAAGGTAGCTTTTTATAAAAATTTTAAATACCTTTTTCCTGCAATTGCTTTTATGTGCCTTTTGTTTATAACATGGGATGCTGCTTTTAGCTATATTGGTGTTTGGAGTTTCAATGAAAATTATACATTAGGCATCAATATTTTGTGGCTACCAATAGAAGAATGGTTATTTTTTATTACCGTTCCATTTGCATGTGTTTTTATTTACGAATGTTTAAACACATATTTTCCTAATGAGTTTTTTAATAAAAGGGCAAGATTGCTCAATTTAATTTTATTTATTTTATGCTTAATCACTTATTTTACTTTTCCTGGTAAATTGTATACCGCAATAACTGCTTTATTTACAGGTTTTGCATTGTTAATTCATTTGCTTTTTTTGAGAAAAAATAAGTATATGGGTAACTTTTATAGAGCATATTTAGTTGCTATTATACCTATGCTTGTTGTAAATGGGCTGTTAACATCAAAACCTGTGGTAATTTATAATGAATTAGAAAAAACCTCTTTTAGAATAGGAAGTATTCCTTGGGAAGACTTTTTATATAATTTATTGATGTTTTTGATGGTTGTCGGTTTTTATGAAATGCTTAAAAGAAAAAAGGCCGTCAAAATTTGACAGCCTTTCTTTTTGTTTTATCATTTTGCTATCTATAACCCTGCGTTTACAGTATATTTTAATTCTAATTTCATTTTTATTTCATCAACTACACTTGAACTTAATACACTATTAGATCTAATTGTGATGTTGTTTGTTTTAAAATAAGGAAGTAAATCCACAGATTGGTCAACATCAAAATTAATTGTGCTTAACCCTGCTCCATTAACAGGATCTTTTACCAAAATTGTTTTAGTAGGTAAACCTGTGGCCTCTAATATTATAGTTATTTTAGAAAGCGGGTCAAATGTTTTACCATTGGTAATAATTGCTTTAGCCTCTTTGAGTTTTAATGATTTAAAATTTTCGGTTTTAACTCCATTGTCTTTTGCAATTTTTTCAAAATCTGAATTAAAAATTACAGAATCATTGTATACTCCGGCAGGAGCTCCAGATACAATAGTAAATTCTGCTGTACTTTTATTTTGGTCTATATCGATATTGGTTAATTTATCTTTACATCCAAAAAGGGCAATAACCGCAGATAGTGTGATTAATTTAAGTGTTGTTTTCATGGTTTTTATATATTTATTTATTTTATGGCAGATGTAGGGTAAAATATTGAATTTCAAACTTAAGTATCTTTAATTTTTTCATACGAGGTGGCATTACCCGGATCGAGTCTTTTAAGCAATTCTACCATTTTGTTTCTATCTGTAACTGGGGCTTTTTTATATATTTCTGCTAATTCGGAATACTTAGCATTAAAAAATACTTTTAAAAACATCGCATTTGGCATTACAGCAAATACTGGTTCTAAAAGTTTAATAGACAGCGTGATGGCTTCTCTGCCTTTATCTACATCTTTGTACATTTCATCTAATCCAAATCTATGGTATTGATAATAGGCTTCTCTAATTGGTTTATACCTAGAGTTTATTGCATTTTCAATTAAATAATATCTATTTCTTGAGGAAGAGCTGCCTGCATTTGGCTCCCACCCCGGTTGATTTACATTTAAGTTTGCAATAGCTTGAGCCTTGGTAAAATGAGTGGTGCCTCCTTCTAATGCATAAGTGTCATAATCTATTCCAATGATATAATATGCATAAAAAGCTAATAAACTGGTAAGATTAGAAATATTGGCATTTTCTTGAAACTCCATTTGTTGAAACTCTACATAATTAAAACCGCAATCAGCATCAAGATGATTAAATAAAATGCTTTTATAATTGCTACCAAAAACCGGCCTTAAACTATTTATTTGCAATTTGGCTGTAAAAATATCGGCATTCATTGAAGTTATTTCAATTTGTAAATTGCACTCAATTTTTTCTATGGCCTCATATTGATTTGAAGTCCATTTTCTAGTATTCATAAATTGCCAAACACTTTGCTGCATGCTATTAAATATCTGTTTATTAGACATCTGAACGGTTGGCGATATTACTGTCACCTTGCAATTTAATTCTTGGCTAAAAACACTATTGAAAGCCAAAGTGAAAATAAATATAAGAAAGAGTATTTTTTTCATGCTACCCACAAAGTTAATATTATTTTATTTATAATCAATAATATATTGATATATATCTTGTGCCACTTCTGTTTTTAGTTTTAGACCATATTTTGTTTCACTGCCATTTTTTGAAAAAATTGTAATTTTATTAGTGTCATTTTTAAACCCTGCACCTTCATCCTTTAGCGAATTTAGAATAATAATATCTGCATTTTTTTTAGCTAATTTTGCTTTAGCATTCGCAGATTCATCATTGGTTTCTAATGCAAAACCTATAAGTAATTGGTTTTTCTTCTTACTTTTACCCAAACAAGCCAGAATATCGGTTGTTTTTTTTAGTTCAATATTGAATTCGGTTGAATTTTTTTTAATTTTTTCTTTGGCAACAGTTTGCGGTGTATAATCTGCCACAGCTGCAGACATGATACAAATGTGTGATTGAGTGAATTCTTTAATGCAAATTTCTAACATTTGTTTTGCAGATTGCACAGTAATAAAATTGCTTAACCCCATTGGTATAGGCAAAGAAACTGGGCCAGATACTAAAGTAACTTGATACCCTTGTGATACAAATTTCTCTGCAAGGGCATATCCCATTTTGCCTGATGAATAGTTTCCTATAAATCTAACTGGGTCTATATTTTCGAAGGTTGGACCTGCTGTAATTAATACTTTACGAATATTTTTTTTGATAGAAAAAAAACCTTCTAAGTGGGCAATAATGGTTTCTGGTTCTGCCATTCTGCCTTCTCCAGATAGTCCGCTGGCTAGCTCACCATCCTCTGCTGGTATTAAATGGTTGCCATATTTTGATAATGCAATAATATTGTTCTTTGTGCTTTGATGCTTAAACATATCTAAATCCATCGCTGGCGCAAAAAATACAGGACATTTTGCAGAAAGGTATGTGGCAATGAGCAAATTGTTGCAATATCCATTTGCCATAGCAGAAATGGTTTTTGCAGATGCAGGAGCGATAATCATAACATCTGCCCATAAGCCTAATGATACATGATTTGTCCATTCGCCTTGAGCTCCAAGTACAAAAGAGGAGTAAACAGGGTTTTTTGATAATGTACTTAATGTAAGTGGGGTAATAAATTGAGTGGCAGATTTTGTCATCACCACTTTTACTACTGCACCTTCTTTTATTAATAGTCTTATTAATAAGGCAATTTTATATGCAGCAATGCTACCAGATATGCCTATTAATACCTTTTTGTCTTTAAGTGTTGTCGGTGTCTTCATTAGCAGATCGAAAATAGATTTTGTCATCCATCAATTCTTCAATTGCCATCAAGGTTGATTTTGGCATTCTTTCATAATAGCTGCTGATTTCTATTTGTTCTCTATTTTCAAAAATTTCTTCAAGATTATCATTATCTGTAGCAAATTCTGATAATTTAGATTGTAACTCTTCTTTAATAGTGCTAGAAATTTGATTTGCCCGTTTTGATAATATGACTACTGTTTTGTAAAGGTTTGAAGTTTTATCTTCGAATAAATTTAGGTCTCTGCTAATTGCTGATCTTACTATTTTTTTTGGTGTTATTTTATCCATTGTTATTGTTTTTATTTCTGTATTAATTTTATCTTTTTTTGACTAAGTAATAGTATACTTTTAACTTTATTCATGTATTTATTATTTCCACCATATTGTAGTGCAAATAATTTTGCAAGCTCTTCTGTTTTTTGCCACCGTTCTAGTTTTTTTCCTTCTACACTATTTTCAGCTAATTTTTGGTTTGTGCGAAGAATAAAAAATTCTATTTCATCTCTATTTTCAATCTCTGGATAATCTCTTAAAAAATTTTCAAAAGACCTGATTGCACTGTTGTATCTTTCTCTATCAAAGTAAAGTTTTGCCAAATTAAAGTCTTTTGTAATCAATTGTTTGCGCAAATTATCCATCAAAGTATTACTGCTATCTACAAAACTAGATTTTGGATGCATATTGATAAATAGTTGCAACTCGTTTATTGCCTTATAGGTTTGGGTTTGGTCTAATTGGTGGGGGAGAGCCATGTCATATTCTGCATGTGCATGCATGAATGCACATTCCTCTAATTTTTTGCTTGTAAAGAAAGTTTCTGTAAAGTTTTTAAAATGAAAACTAGCAGAATTCATATTTCCCATTCCATAATGGGTATAGCAATAATAATAATACACTTCTTCACTTTTTTCTTGTCCTTTCCATGCTGCAAGTACATCTTCAAATAGAGGAAAAGCTTTATCAAATTTGCCCTTGTTGTAGTAATTTTTAGCACTCAAATATCTAAAATCTTGGTCTTTGCTTTTCAAGATTTTACTGTATTCTCCGCAGCTAGAGAGCATCACTGAAATAACAGACGCAGCCAAAATGATGAGTTTACAATTGATACGAAACATTTTATATTCTAACAACATGCAAATTTACGATAAAAACCTAAGAAGTTTCTAAAAAAATGCTATTTTATTTTTTCGGGGTTATTTTTTACATAAGACGCCCATCCTGAACTAGATTTTTTAGTTCCAAATCCTATAGGAGAGAATTGATTAAAGTGGCATAATGCAGCGCCTAGGGCGTCTGTTGCATCAAGATTACTAGGCATTTCTTTAAATTCAAATAATTGTTGTAGCATCATGGCCACTTGTTCTTTTGTTGCTGAACCTCTTCCTGTTACACTCTGCTTAATTTTTCGAGGACTATATTCAAACACTGGAATATCTTTTGCCAATGCCGCAGCTATTGCTACTCCTTGTGCCCTGCCCAATTTTAACATACTTTGAACATTTTTGCCAAAAAATGGAGCTTCTAATGCTACTTCGTCTGGTAAATATTGAACAATGATACTGCTAACCCTATCAAAAATATGTCTTAATTTCATAGCATGATTATCAAATTGCTGCAGTTTAATAATGCCAAGGCTAATTAACTCGGCTTTTTTTCCGATGATGCCAATTAATCCATAACCCATTATATTTGTGCCCGGATCTATTCCTAAAATAATCTTATCATATATAGTTTTGTCTAATCCCATCTATAACCATGCAAAAGTAGGTAAAATTAAGCGTTTTATTTTTCGAAAATCTACGCTTTTATTCCTCCTTATTCAGATTCTACTTTTTTTTGCAATCATTTTTACTTTAAATTATAAGATTGATAATTTGAAAGCATCTATTAATCGCTTTATGTGGCCTAGTTTCAGCTTAAATTTATTGCTTATTTATGCAATTGTTTTTGTTTTAGGCATGCTCAACATTATTGTAGAAAACAAAAAATGGATGATTTTAATGGCATCAAAATTTAGTTTTGCTTCGCATTTTAAAGCTTTACTAGCCGGCAATGCTATTAGTTTATTTCTGCCATATAGAGCAGGCGAATATTTAGGTCGCATTTTACATTTTACAAAAAAAAAGTGGGCAAATGTAATTAGCAGCAGCATGCAATCTGGCCTTTTGCAGCTTGCTTGCACCATTATTTTAGGTATTATTTGTTTGCCTCTTGCGTTAAAATTATTATCCCCACTTTTTATTTTAATAGGATTTTCCTCTGTTTGGATTTGGGTAATAAGTATTGCTATTTTGCTAATTCTGGCAATATTTTTTAGTTACTTGCCTCGTTTGATTAAGGCTGTAAAAATTAAATTTATAATCAAACATAAAATAAGTTTTTCAAAAAAGGCGATTAGTATTTCATTGCTGCTTAGCTTATTGCGGTATCTTATTTTTTCGTTTCAATATATTATTGTTCTACATTATTTTGATGCAATGAATTGGAAAATGGTTTGTATAAATTTGCCCGTTTTTTTGTTGCTTCAAACAGTCATTCCCACAATGGTACTCTCTGATATTGGCCTTAGATTTTTGTTGAGTTTTTATTTATTGGGCGGCCAACTTGCATTGTTTCCTGTTTTTATTATCTATTGTGTTAATATTTTTTTACCAGCCTTGGTTGGGGTTTTTTTTATACATAAAAAGTTTAGACAATGATATTTGCAATCTTCTATTTTTTGTTTTTTTATTTTTTAGCGTTAATGGTTTTTAAAAAAACAGTTGCAAACTATATTTCAAAAAGCAATTCAGAATTCACTGATATTACCATAGTTATTGCTTTTAAAAATGAAGAATCGAACTTATTTGATTTATTATTTTCACTAAAAAACCTCTCAAAACAACCCCGAGAAATTATTTTTGTAAATGACCATTCAACTGACAATTCTTTGGCAATGCTCAGGCATTTACTTGATACTTTGAAAATAAACAATATAAGTATATTAGAGAGCAAAGGCTTGGGTAAAAAAGCAGCACTAAGTATGGGCATAAATTCTGCCAAAACAACCTATATTGCTGTAACAGATGCAGATTGTATACTCCCTAAATTTTGGTTAAATAACATCGATAGCCATATTTTAAAGTATCAGCCAAATTTATTATTTGGCCTAGTTGATTATATAAAAAATAATCATTGGGTAAGCATGTACCAAAAAATTGAAAGTCGTGCGCTAATCAATACAGGTTTAGGGATGTTTTATCAAAAAAAACCTATTATGTGTAATGGGGCAAATATGGTATTTAAAAAAGAATTTTGGCAATCTATTGGTGGATACAGCTCACACGAGAGTTTAGCTAGTGGCGATGATATTTTTTTATTACATCAATTTTATCAAGTAGCCCCCAATAAGGTTGTTTTTTTGAATGCAGAGCCAGTATTAACAAAGGCCCCAAATAATGTTTATACTTTTTTGAAACAAAGAAAAAGGTGGGCTTCTAAAACAGGACACTATATTTTTTGGTGGGCAAATTTTTTCCCATTTCTTCTGCTGTTTAATTTAATAGGGATGTTAAGCATGGTTTTTTATTATTGTTTTAATGAAAATTATGGGTGTGCAGTATTCATTTTAGTATTAAAAATTGTTTCTGATTATTTTATCATTAATTGTAATCAACAATTCAATGATAAAATTAGTATTTTTGGAATATTTAAAATGCAGATTTGGCAAATACTTTATCCATTATTTATTCCTTTTGTGTCCAATAAATGGAAATAATTTCTTGCTATTTGAATAATTTTTATGGCCTATTTTAATTAAAGAAAAATTTTACTGTTTTATTATTAAAAAATTTTGGATTTATTACAGCAATAGTAGTTTAACTTTTTTGTTACTATAAGTCGTTGTAAGTAAATATTTTCTCATATACCATTTTTCCTTTCAAAAGCCATATTTTTGCACTTCAAAAAATAACAATGTCCACAACCAATCTTGAAAAAGAAATTCAAAAGAGACGCACTTTCGCTATTATCAGTCACCCAGATGCGGGAAAAACTACCCTAACAGAAAAGTTGCTGCTTTTTGGTGGAGCTATACAGACCGCAGGTGCAGTAAAATCTAATAAAATAACTAAAACTGCTACCAGTGATTTTATGGAAATAGAAAAGCAAAGGGGCATATCTGTTGCCACCTCTGTAATGTCTTTTGAATATCTTGATACCATCATAAACATTTTGGATACTCCCGGCCATAAAGATTTTGCCGAAGATACTTTTAGAACTTTAACTGCAGTAGACAGTGTAATTTTGGTTATTGATAGTGTAAAAGGGGTAGAAACACAAACAGAGCGATTAATGGAGGTTTGTAGAATGCGCGATACACCAGTAATCGTTTTTATAAACAAAATGGATAGAGATGGCCGCGATCCTTTTGATTTATTAGATGAATTAGAAGAAAAACTAAATATAGCAGTTCGCCCATTAACTTGGCCAATAAACGCAGGCAAAGAATTTAAAGGAGTATATAATCTATTGACAAAAAGTTTAAATCTTTTTGAAGCCAATAAAACTAAAATTAGCGATGATTATTTACCAATTAATTCGCTTATCGACCCATTGTTAGATGCCAAAGTAGGTTTAAAAAATGCTAATCAATTGCGCGAAGACGTTGATTTAATAGATGGTGTGTATGATGTTTTTGATAGAAATAGTTACTTAAAAGGAAAACTTGCACCAGTTTTTTTTGGCAGTGCACTAAATAATTTTGGCATTCAAGAATTACTCGAAAATTTTATAGCTTTTGCGCCTATTCCACAAAAACGAATAACACTAGAGCGGGAAGTTCTGCCAAATGAGCCTCAATTAACCGGATTTATATTTAAAATTCATGCAAATCTAGATCCAAAACACAGGGACAGAATTGCTTTTTTTAGAATCTGTAGCGGAAAATTTGAGCGAAATAAATTCTATTTTCATAATAGACTTGGCAAGCAAGTTAGGTTTTCTAACCCTTATACCTTTTTAGCGCAGGATAAAAAAGTGGTAGATGATGCCTATGCAGGCGATGTGGTAGGCTTGTATGATACAGGAAATTTTAAAATAGGAGATTCTCTAACAGAAGGGGAGCAAATCAAATTTAAGGGGATTCCAAGTTTTTCACCAGAAATTTTTCAGGAGTTAATAAACTTAGATCCCATGAAAAGTAAGCAGTTAGATAAAGGAATTGAACAGCTAACTGATGAAGGAGTTGCTCAATTATTTAGATTAGAGCCAGGAAATAGAAAAATTGTAGGCACCGTTGGTGAATTGCAGTTTGAAGTTATCCAATATCGGTTAGAGCATGAGTATGGAGCTGTTTGCCGTTTTGAGCGCAAATCTTTTCACAAAGCCTGCTGGATAATTGGTCCTAAACAAAAAGTTGACGAATTTTTGAGGTTTAAAAGTAATATTGCCTTCGACAAAGAAGGAATACCAGTATATTTAGCTGAAACCCAGTTTGCTTTGCAAATGGCGATACAAAATAATCCTGATATTGAGTTTCATTTTACCAGCGAATTTTGAGCATCATTGCAAACTATATAAAAATAATCTTACTATACCCATTTGCCTTTGTCTACGGATGTGTAACTTTTGTAAGAAACAAGCTTTTTGATTTTGGTATATGGGATTCATATCTGCCTTCTGTTCCTACAATAGGTGTTGGAAATCTTGCAGTTGGTGGAACAGGGAAAACGCCTTTTATCTTATTTTTAGTTGAGCAATTATTAAAAAATGGTTATACAGTTGCAGTACTTTCAAGAGGTTATGGTAGAAATACTAAAGGCATGCTAACGGTAGAAAAAGATAGTTTGCCCATTCAGGTAGGAGATGAACCATTGCTAATTAAACAAAAATTTGAAAAAATAACGGTTATAGTTTCTGAAAAACGGATAAATGCTGTAAAATTTCTTGAAAATCAAAAGGTTGATTTTATTTTGTTAGACGATAACTTTCAGCACAGATATGTAAAAACGCATTTTCAATTTTTGCTAACAAGGCAAGATAAGTTTTTTTTTAACGATTATGTCTTGCCTGCAGGAATGTTAAGAGAGCATAAAAGTGGAGTAAAAAGGGCAGATGCTGTCATTATAACCAATAGTTATTTAACAAACATAAATTTATCATCTATCAAGAAAATAAATCAATATAAAAATTTACCAATCTACTTTTCCCAACCAAAAATGATGATTGATGTTAGCTATTCTCAAGATACTTTTGCAATTGCCGTGGCCGGTATTGCATATCCATTACCTTTTATTTCTTTTGTGGCATCTAAATTTAGCGTATATCAATTATTTCAATACAAAGACCATTATAATTATACCCTAAACGATTTAGAAAATTGGCTAGCCATCGCTGAGCAGCAACTTAATGTGCAAAAAAAATATGTTATTGTGTGCACTGAAAAGGACTGGGTGAAAATTTCTAGAATTTTGATGCCTAAAGTGCAATTAAAGATTAATTTTGCTGTAGTTAAGTTAGAAATTGAGTTCAACGATACTTCATTTATTTTTGATATTATTAAATTAAAAAATTAGAATGAAAGATTATTATATCTCCATGTTTCAATATGAACAATGGGCAAATCAGCAAATTGTAAATATTTTGCAACCAAATGATTCCATCAACATCAACCTTATGTTTCATTTAGAATCTGCAAAGCATATTTGGCTTAGTAGAATTGAGAATTTTAAACGCACTTTGAGGGTTTTTGAAGATGCCGATATTGAAAAATTGATTTTTTGGCAAAATAAAAATACGCAAGATATGAATCACTTTTTAGAAAAACTTACCCAACAAAAATTGGATCAAATGATTTCATATTTTAATTCAGAACGCAAAACTTTTGAAAACAGTGTTTCAGATATCATCATTCAATTAATACATCATTCTTGTTATCATAGAGGTCAAGTAGCTAAAAATTTGGTTATCAACTGTCAAAAACCCGCAATTACTGATTACATACATTTTAAAAGAACCCTCTAATAAGGGCATAAAGATTTTTATGCAAAGGGTATAAGTTGTCTATTAATAAGTCAAAATAAAGAAGATTTATTCTTAAGTTTGCAGGACAATTAAAAATAATAAATCAAAATGATATCGGTAGAAACTTTTATGGAGGGTCTAAAAAAAAGAAACCCTAATGAACCAGAATTTCATCAGGCAGTTCAAGAATTTGTTGAATCTGTTTTCCCTTTCTTTTTAGAAAATAAGCAGTACCAATCAGAAAATATTTTAGAGAGAATTACAGAACCTGATAGGGCTTTTCAATTTAAAATTGTTTGGGAAGATGATAACGGAAGTGTGCAAGTAAACAGAGCATATAGGGTTCAATTTAACAATGCTATCGGGCCTTATAAAGGTGGCTTGCGATTTCATCCAACAGTAAATTTAAGTGTGTTAAAATTTTTAGGTTTTGAGCAAATTTTCAAAAACAGCTTAACGGGTCTTGCAATGGGCGGAGGCAAAGGAGGCTCAGATTTTGACCCTAAAGGTAAGTCTGACAGAGAAGTAATGCGTTTTTGCCAAGCATTTATGACAGAATTAAGCAAATACATTGGTTCAGATACCGATGTTCCTGCTGGTGATATTGGTGTAGGGGGCAGAGAGATAGGCTACTTGTTTGGTCAATACAAGAAAAATAGAAGCGAATTTACAGGTGTGCTAACAGGAAAAGGAATTTCTTATGGTGGAAGTTTGATAAGGCCAGAAGCTACTGGATATGGATGTGTTTATTTTGTCAACGAAATGTTGCAAGCCCATAATATTGATATAAAAGGTAAAAAAGCAGTGGTAAGTGGCAGCGGAAATGTTGCCCAATACACTATCGAAAAATTATTGCAATTAGGGGCCTCTGTGCATACCGCCAGCGATAGCGATGGTTTTGTTTATGATAAAGAAGGTTTTAATCAAGAAAAACTTGCTTTTTTAATGGATTTAAAAAATAATAAAAGAGGAAGAATAAGCGAATTGGCAGAAAAATATGGTATGGAATTTCATGCTGGTAAAAAACCGTGGAGCATTGCCTGCGATTTAGCTTTTCCTAGTGCTACTCAAAATGAAATTGATACAGAGGATGCCAAAACATTAATAAAAAATGGCGTAATTGCTATTGGAGAGGGGGCAAATATGCCTTCTACCTTAGAAGCCATCAATACATTTATAGCGTCTGGTGTGTTATTTGGACCTGCCAAAGCTGCCAATGCTGGTGGTGTAGCAACGAGTGGATTAGAAATGAGTCAAAATAGTTTGAGGCTCAGCTGGACAAGAGAAGAGGTAGATACAAGGTTAAAAAATATTATGATTGATATTCACAGCCAATGCCATAAATATGGTAAAATTAATGGAAAAATAAACTATGTAATTGGTTCTAATATTGCTGGCTTCAAAAAAGTAGCCGATGCAATGCTAGCCCAAGGTTTGGTTATTTAATTTTTTTATAAAAGGGTGTTTGTGCAATTCAATATTGTGCAAACACCTTTTTTATTTAATGGCATACAAATATTGCGTATTAACATGTAATTTTGACACCATATTTGCCAATCTATAGAAATCATTATTTAAGGTTTTGTTTCTAGTTTTAGAGAATCTCCATAAAGAAATTGGTCAATATTTTTTTGAATCCTTCTATAATCATACTCCACAGCTAGCACTGGCTGTATATTTAGGGTTACAAATTCTTCTAATTCAATAATGCTTTTGCGCTCTTCATTATAAAAAGTCTTAAATTTGGCTTTAGAATATTCTTTTTTTAATACGCTTTCTTTCAATGTTGCCATTTGTATTTTTAGGTCCGAAAGTTCAGTCTTAGCCTTTTTGTATGGCTCATAAAAATGCATGTAATATTTATGGATAGTTACATATTTATCCATCATTTGTCCCATTGGGCCATCAAGAGTCTTTTCTGTAAACTTCATTTTGCCAATATCTTGTTTCATTTCATCTATTCGCTCATTTATTTCCGGCAAATCTATATCCATTATTTTTTCTATAGCTGCCAGTTTATACACCAAGCTATCTATGAGCATCAGTTCCTTTTTTTGCTCAAAACTATAGTCGTGATTGCATGAGCTGATAGTGTAAAAAAATAATATTGAAATTACCTGAAATAAATAGATATTTGCCTTTTTCATAGAAGGCAAAAATATAACAAATTTAATTAATTTTGAGTTTAAAATCTACCAATGTTAGTTTATCCCAATTTCTAAAAGATGTTTTTATGCTTAGCATAACTGCGTTTGGAGGCCCACAAGTTCATTTTGTAAGGTTTTTAGAAAAATTTTGTGATCAAAGAGGTTTATTAACCAAAGTGGAACTAATAGAATTATATAGTTTTTGTCAAGTTTTGCCAGGTCCTACATCTACTCAAACCATTACTGCTGTTGGTCTAAAATTGGGTGGGCATAAATTGGCAATTCTAACTTTAGTAATCTGGATTATCCCAGCATCACTGTTAATGAGTATTATTGTTATTGGATATTCGCAATTGAAAAATTCAGATTTATTAAATTACTTTAGTCTTGTGCCTGCTATGGCCGTTGGTTTTTTGTTTGCTGCTGCAATTAAAATGTTTCCATTGATTAAAAAGCATTATGGATTTTATTTAATTACACTTGGTGCGTGTTTGGCTTTAGTTAGCAGTCAATTATTTTCTAAAAACACTTCACTAACAAGCATTGTCTTACCCATAATTTTATTTTTATCCGCTTTTATTTCCCAAAAATTTATTAATATTAAATATACACCCAATAATAAGCCTTTGGGTAAGTTAAATTTGAAACAACTATTTTTAATAGCCACTATTTTTTTCTCATTTGTTTTCGTAGGAAATGTTTTTGATATAAAAGAAGTGTTAATGTTTGAGAATACTTTTCGCTTGGGCAGTTTAGTTTTTGGTGGCGGACAAGTGCTAATTCCATTAATGGAGTCTCAATTTGTGCATGCTAAGCATTATTTAACATCAGTCGAATTTGCCCATGGTTATGGGTTTATTCAAGCTTTGCCAGGTCCTGTATTTAGTTTTTCTACTTTTGTAAACGGCATGGCACTGCAAGAAAAAGGGGTTTGGTTTCAATTATTGGGGTGTTTGATAGGCACTGTTGCTATATTTTTGCCGGGCCTACTTATTATGTTTTTTGCTTATCCAATTTGGGGTAGGATAAAAACTTACCCCTTTGTACAACGTTCGTTAGATGGTATTGTTGCAGGTGCAGTAGGCTTAATTTTTGCAGCTGGCATATTGCTTTCTTTTGGTTTAATAGAATCTATTTCGCATAAAACTAATTATTTTGGAGAAATTTTTGTTTTAATAGGTACAATACTTTTGATTCAATTTACAAAATTGCCCAGTCCTTTTATCGTTTTATTAACTATTTTGGCAAGTTTTTTGTTCTAAATAGAAATAATAAACTTATATTTGAGTTTTGGTTTAATACACAAAATATGAAAAAAATAAAAAACGGGTTAGTGGTTTTGTTTTTAATGGGCGCCATTAATTTATTGGCACAAAAGGATACTGCATTAATTCAATTTTCAGGTGTCGTTTTGCGTTCAGATAGTCTTTATCCAATCGTTTATACTTACGTTTATGAAAAGAGATCAAGGTATGGCGATATTACTGATGTGAATGGATTTTTTAGTCTAGCTGCAAAAAGAGGCGATACAATTGTTTTCAATGCGCTCGAATTTAAGAAAAATTATTATATAATTCCTGATACATTAACCAGCGACAAGTATAATATTATAAAGCTTCTTACTCAAGATACCAATTATTTAGAGCCTGTTATTATATATCCATTGCCTCCTCGTGTTCAATTTGATTATATTTTTGTAAAAACAGAAATACCTGATGATGATCTAGAACGTGCTAGAAAAAATCTAGACCGTGAGAGTTTAAGGCAAGATGCTTTGCGCGGAAAAGTAGATGCACAATCAGCGTATACAGCACAAATGCGTCAGCAGGCAAATAACTTATATTTCAAAGGGCAATTGCCACCAAATCCATTGCTTAATCCATTGTCCTGGGCAAAATTTTTTGAATCTTGGCAACGAGGTGATTATAAGAAAAAAAGAAAATAGTATTTGTTCTCAAGTTTAAAATGTTATTGAAAGCATTTTTTAATTTCTTTCATTAAAAAGCATCAGTTGAAATGTTTTAATTCGAATATGGTATTAAAAACCTAAATCGTATTATTTTTATCGATAAGATGCCTTATTTTTGCACAGTAATATAAAAAATATGAAAGAAGTAGTAATCATCTCTGCAGTTCGCACACCTATTGGGAGTTTTATGGGAAGTTTGAGTGGTATCTCTGCAACTAAATTAGGAGCAGTAGCAATTAAAGGAGCTTTAGACAAAGCTAATTTAAACCCTAAACTTGTAGAAGAAGTTTATTTTGGTTCAGTTTTACAAGCAGGTTTAGGCCAAGCTCCTGCCCGTCAAGCTGCAAAATTTGCTGGGCTGAGTGATGATGTTAAATGCACTACCATTAATAAAGTATGTGCAAGTGGGATGAAAGCCATTACCATTGCCGCACAGCAGATAATGACAGGACAAGCTGAAATAATAATAGCAGGAGGAATGGAAAACATGAGTCAAGTTCCACATTACCTTTCTTCAAGCAGAACAGGTCAAAAGTTTGGAAACATACCATTAGTGGATGGTTTGGCGCATGATGGGTTATTAGATGTCTACAGTCAAACTATGATGGGCTCTTGTGCAGACTTATGTGCCATTGAATACAATTTTTCTAGAGAAGACCAAGATAATTTTGCTGTTAAAAGTTATAAAAGAGCAGATGAAGCTTGGAAAAATAGAAAGTTTGATAATGAAATTGTACCTGTTGAGCTAGTAGATAGAAAAGGTAATTTAACCCTTTTTGCAGAGGATGAGGAGTATAAGAATGTGTTTTTTGACAAAATTCCTACCCTAAAACCTGCATTTTCTAAAGATGGCACTGTTACCGCAGCAAATGCCAGCACAATGAATGATGGAGCAGCAGCACTTGTTTTAATGAGCCGAGAAAAAGCCACAGAATTAGGCTTAAAGCCAATAGCGATTTTAAAAGGTTTTGCAGATGCAGAGCAAGCACCAGAAAAGTTTACAACCGCACCTGCCAAGGCTATGCCAATTGCATTAGGTAAAGCTAATTTGGGTATAAATGATATTGACTTATTTGAGTTTAACGAAGCATTTGCTGTGGTAGCGTTAGCAAATAATAAAATATTAAATATTTCTGACGAAAAAGTAAATATTTATGGTGGTGCAGTAGCTTTAGGCCACCCGCTGGGTGCAAGTGGAGCGCGCATTGTAGTAACCCTAATAAATGCATTGCATCAAGAAAATAAAAAATTAGGGGCTGCAGCAATATGCAATGGGGGTGGAGGTGCTTCTGCAATTGTACTAGAAAAATGCTAAATAATATTACCGATAAATTTCGTTAATACCTTATGAAACGAGTAGTATTTTTTTTTATTTTATTAAAAGTTTATTCGCAATGTTTTGGACAAGGAGTAGAATTACTTAATTTGCAAAATAGGATAAATGCAATTGCCATAATGTCAACTCATATTATTCAACACCCTTTACAAGAAGCGCGAAAAAAAACCTCATTTGCTGTAGCAGATAGTTTAGATTTAATTTTAAACAATCCAAAGTCTTTTTTACTTAATTTTGACTCATTTAAAACAATTTCTGTTTTAAAGTCTGATGATAATAAAATAAAGATATTAAGTTTTAACTATGTTTCAGACAGCGGTTACTATACTGTTTTTGGTTTTTTGTTGTGTAATGCCAAATATTATAAAAATTATTTTTTCAGACTATTGCCAAATACTATGCCTTTAGATTCCAATGCGCAAGAATTAGACCATGAATCATGGAATGCTGCTCTTTATTATTCAATTTTTACTTTTAAAGCAAGAAAAAAATGCCATTATTTGCTTACAGGTTTTAATGGGGGTACACCTTGGCTTGCTTCAAAAACAATAGAGGTGTTAAAATTAGAGAAGGATGGCACTCCAGTTTTTGGAGCACCTGTTTTTTTTCCTTTAAAACAATCAAAAGCAAAGTATAGACTTTTATTTAAATACTCATCACAGGCTTATATGACTTGCAGAATAGAGCCCAAAGAACAAATGATTGTAATAAGTCACCTTGTGCCAGTGCGTGCAGAAAAATCAAAAAATTATGAATATTATGTACCAGACGGCACCTATGATTATTTTAAGTTCAAAAAAGGTAAATGGCTGCAGTTTGAAATGTTAGAAGATTTTCAAATGAATATTGCAAAATAAAATACTATTCAGCTAAGTTTTTATGAATAATGCCAGCTTTTGGCTGTGCGGTTGGCATAATTGTTAATTCATTAATATTTACATGTTTTGGCCTTGTTACGCACCAAAAAATAGCCTCAGCAATATCGCTTGCCACTAGATTTTCAAATCCTTCATACACTGATTTTGCTTTAGCACCATCTCCATCAAATCTAACAAGGCTAAATTCTGTTTCTACAGCACCAGGGTGTATTCCTGTAACTTTTATAGGATAAGAACTTAATTCTAAACGCATACTTTTTGTAAGGGCGTCTACCGCATGTTTGGATGCACAATACACATTTCCATTCTGATAAATATCTTTTGCAGCAATACTGCCTATATTGATGATGTGACTGTATTTGATTTGTTTTAATAAAGGAATACAGTATTTTGTTAAATACAACATTCCTTTCACGTTAGTATCTATCATTCTATCCCAATTGTCTATACTGCCATGCTCTAAATCAGAAAGACCAGCCGCTAAACCAGCATTGTTAACAAGTATGCTTATATTTCGAAATTCATTTGGCAATTCCAAAATTGCATTTTTAACTTCATCAGAAATACAAACATCTACCTTAGCGGTGTAAATTTTAATAGCATATTCTTTTATTAAAATTTCAGCTAACTCCTTTAATTTGTCTATTCTTCTTGCAAATAATATGAGGTTATATCCGTTTTTGGCAAAAATTCTTGCTGTTTCTTCTCCTATTCCAGCACTTGCACCAGTAATTAGAACTGTCTTATTCATGGTTCAAAAGTAAAATAAAAAAGGGCTTTTAAAGCCCTTTTTTATTTTATAAAACATACTTTTTATTTAATCAAAGATACTGTGCCAGAGTATTCGTATTCTTTACCATCAAAAGCAATTACTTTAGCATAGTACATGTAGACATCCATTTGCACGGGTTCTCCTTTATAGGTTCCATCCCAAGGCTCATTTTCTGGGTGATGACTTTCAAACAGTCTTTCGCCCCAACGGTTAAATATTTGCATATTATAACCAATATATCCTTGTGCCACTACATAAAACTTATTGTTTCTGCCAGGTCCTGCTCCATCTGGAGAGAAAGCAGAAGGGATAAATACAGTAATATCTGGCCCAATTTTTATATATTTAATAGTGTCATCTATACAACCTTTGTCGGAAGTAACTCTTAATGAAATGTTATATTCGGCAGTATCATCATTATATTTAAAAACAGGATTCATTACTGCACTAGTATCCTCTGGATTTCCAGTACCAAAATTCCATTCATACCTTACGAGATTACCTGTGGCTACAGTGCTAGTAGATGTAAACTGAAATTGTGGTAATGCAATGGTGGTATAAAAATCGGGATTGCTTACCATGCTTGCCACTGGCACTGGAAACACATCTACAAAAAAAGCAGAATCTCTCGTTTCGCAACTTCCAGCGGTGTTTTTAACAGAAAGTTTTACTTCATACTTTCCATGTTTATCATATAAGATGCCAGCAGGATTTGCATCGCTAGAAGTGACGCCATTTCCAAAATCCCAATCATAAGTAACCGGAAAATTTGTAGGGCGAGTTACATCACTAAAGAAATCAACATTTAAAGGAGCGCAACCACTGTCAAAATCTCCAAAAGTAAATATAGGGTATGCATGAATATCTATTTTTAGATTTTTGGTAGATATTGGACAATTGCGCATATAACCAGGTTGATTAGAAGTTAAAGTTAATACCGTTCCATAGTTTGTTCGGTCATTAATGCCAGGCGTATATACAGGGTTTAGCACCGTATTACTGCTATAAATTCCATCACCTGCTGTAGTCCAAATAAAACCAGCAGGAACCCTTTCTGAAGTCGCAGTAAGATTAAAGGGAATTCCCTCGCAAGCTTCTGCAGGCAGTGGTGTGGTGATAGTGACAAGCGGTGGTGCTTGAATTAACACATCTATACTATCAGTATTGATGCACGTTGTGATAGGCTCTATCCATTTAACATACATTTTATATGGACCATAGAAAGCGTTAATAGTATTAGGCACGGCCACTGCAGTGGGGTCAAAAATATTGTTAATTACACCTGCTCCCGTCCACTCAGATCCCGCTCTACCTTCTACTACTGTTCTATTAGATAGTGGTATCAAGTTTATTGTTCCACTATTAATACAAATGGTATCTAATTCAGTTACCCTCAAATTTGGTCTAGGATTTACATTCATAATAATAGAATCTGCTACGGGGCAGCCTGTCATCATGTTTAAATATCTCCAAAAATAAGTTCCGGGTAAATTTTTGATATTAATTTGTGTAGAATCAATCATTCTGGCTCTTGCAGTATTGTATGCTGCCCCACTTTCAAAAGAGTTAAAAGATTTTAATTCCCATCTGCCTTGAGGCAAATTAACAAATTGGTCTAGGTTTATAATACTATCGCTATAGCAAATCAATGGAAAAGGAGTAAACTCAATTTTTGGCAAAGTATCTACTAAAATATACATACTATCGCAAGTTTGGCAATTGGTGCTGCCTATTCTAAAACAGAAACGTAATTTATATCTTCCTAGCCTTGCAGTATTGATAGGATCATCAAGAGCAATCATAGGATTAGGGTGCCTAGGATAAAATACATAATCATCATCAAAGAAGGAGGTAGATTCATTGACCAATATAGCAGCTAAATCTGCATTGGTTAATATTGGAGGAGCAGAATCAATGCGCCACGTGTACCTTCCAGAAGTAAGGTTGGTGGGTGCGCTAATGTTTGAGTTTACTTTTATAGCGCCTCCGTCTTGGCAAAGGGTTCTATTTCTTAATCTTACAAATGGATTAGGGTTAATAGTTACCCTAAAAAGTGCGCTGTCTTTACAACCTGTTGGCCTGTGTCTAACGTGTATAAAGATATTATCGCTTGGGTTAGGCTCTGGTGGCACTTTTCCATTGTTCATAGCTGCGGTAAAAAATCTTTGAGTATAATACCAATGTGGGGCGGATATCCCTTTTCTTATCATGGTATCTCTATCTTTATCCTGCATTTGAAACCAAATATCACTATTGCCAGACTGGCTCCAGGTATATCCTGTGCCAACAGGACTAGCAGCAAGTAAATTAAACTGACCTTCATCAAAACATTTAGCCTGAGGGTTAGAAACGGTGGTATTGGGCAATTGATTAACCCTAAGAAACATAGTGTCTGCCGACTCGCAAGATTGACCACTTTGAGTAATTGTTAAATGTAGCCTATAGTTAGTGCTATCTAATGGAGAGACTTTAATATCTTGCAGTGTACCCACTTGCATATTTTGGCGTAAATCAAACCAGCGCCAAGTGTGAATAAACAACGGATTATTTAATTTTTGTCCTTTTAGGTCATAAACATCTCTTAAACAAATCACGCCATCTGGCCCAGCATTTGCTGTTACAGTATCATTAACAAATAATTGCATGGTATCTTTTGCAGAACAACCAAGGCTATCAAAAGCATGCACCCAATTATTGCCAGCAATATTTATTCTAAGAAATGTATCTGTTAAAAGATCATTACTGTTCCATACATAGCGTAAGGTAGAATCTGAGGGCACCGTTAATACAACATCTTGATAAGTACAAATGCGCCTATCTGGCCCCAAGTTTTGTCTTACTAATTGTTGCCAATGAATTTTAACAGTATCTACATTTACACATGTGTTGGCATCTGTCACTTTGATAGCAATAATAGTATCCCTTGTTGGTTTCAACTTAATAATACTATCGGTAGATATTTGTTGGTTAGTAGATGCATAGCGCCAATCGAATATTATAGGGCGTGTGCCATAGCCAATGCGAGGAATAAGAGAAATGGAATCAAACTCACAAACAAAAGTATCTTTTACGGCCAATTC
>JBDNFC010000028.1:0-34694 GCA_041690035.1 Bacteroidia bacterium
ACCAAGCGTATTGGTATATTTTCTAATAAAACTACACATCAAATTAGGCTTGCCATAACGGGTAGCGAACTCAACGTTTCGTCAGAAGATTTGGAACTAGCCAATGAGGCTCAAGAGCGTTTGGAATGTGAATTTAATGGCGGTGATTTAGAAATAGGTTTTAATGGCAAATTCTTTATTGACATGCTTGCAAATTTAGACACAGATCAAGTTGTATTAAAATTGAGCGCACCAAATAAAGCCGGCATTATGATTCCAGCAGACAACGAGGCAGATGAATCAATAGAAATGTTGATTATGCCAATGATGCTCAACAATTAATAAAACTTATATTCTCCGCCTACTAAATGGCTTATAGAGTTGCGATTGGGCTAAGAATTTAAGGGGAAAATAATAGTTTAAGGCTTCTTCTGACAATGAAATTACTGGTGTTTTTTTAGCTTTCTCAATTACCAAATCACGCAATTTTAACCTTCGTAATTTAACACAATCGCGTTAATTAATAAATACTATTTCAACTTTATTCTTTGTTATAATTGTTAACCCTGACTTTTCTCTTTAGTTATTATTCACTAGAATAAAGTTTTTTTTTAAGATTAAAAATGGATGTAAATAATTTTTTTTATTTCTAAAATTACCTAGTGCCATTTTTTAAAGTATGTTGTATTTTTGCATAATGATTAATAAACAAATCAAAGAACTTTTTTATTCCAATGGTAGTGAAATCTTTGGCCCAATAAGCTATGAAAACTTTTGTGAAAATAAGTATTATAAAAGCACTATGGTTTGGTTTGAAGGCATAGCGGGCTGGATAAATATATGTGACGTAGCGGAATTAAAACATTTGGTAGGCACAATGCCTACTCCAAACTTGGATAGCATTCAACCGCAAACATCCTCGCATTTAACACCCCCTTTATCAAAGAAAATACTATCAAAAACCAATTTAAAGGAAACTAATAATATAGCTTGGTTTTTAGCGGGAGGTGTATTGGTAGTTTTGCTTGTTGGTTGGTTCATTTGGGGTAAAAATGATAGAATTGAAAAAGTAACAGAAGTGATTAGTGAAAAGGATACCTTGGCAAACAGTGTATTAGTAAATAGTACTGACAGTGTTGTCGATATTGATACCGCTGCATTAATTAATAACGCTACAACAGAGGCAGAAAAAAAGACACACAGAATGAACTGGGATAAGTTTGTTACATTGAAAGCCAATAAATTTAGAAAAATAGAATTTGGTGGAATTGACAATTTAAAATTGATGATAACCAACACCAGTCCATATAAAATTGATTTTGTAAAAGTATATGTTGAGTATTTAAAAGCCAATAATGATACTGCACTAACTGCCATTTTAGAGTTTCATGATGTTAAACCTAATGAAACAAAAGAACTTTTTGCACCTGATTGTAAGCGTGGCGTAAGTTTACGCTCAAGTATTCTGAATATAAAAAGTTATGGCATGAATTTTTGTTGGGATAAAAAAATTGCTAATAGAAAGGGAGAAGACCCTTTTAAATGTAAATAGTTTCCTTCCTATGTGGTCTTTGCCTTAGCGATACCGCCAAAGGATTAATACCTAATGCGATAATTTTTACTTCATTTATTTTGTTTGCTAAGTTTATAAAATGCTGTGGAAAAATGAGTATGTTTTAAAAAGCTCTCTGCAAAATTCCATTTACCTTAGCATGGGCTTTTTATGAAAATATCTAATTTGGTTTACTTAACCAACTACCAAAATAAACTTTTTATAATTTAACCCGCTAAATGCTCTTCATGGTCTTGTTTGGGCTAAAACCCCAAGTGAGAAAATTATAGTTCTATTTTGATATTTTCATCTTTTTGCACGGCCCAAAGTTTTAATTTGATTACACCAATTGTACGGATTTGATTGGTAATTTAATCCGTTATGAAGACTATTTATTGTAATTTATTAGCCCTATTTTAGCACTGTAACATCCCCCTTTATTTGCCGCCTCACATTATCACAACCTACCCACGTAACCAAATAGATATATACTTCTTTTGGCACAATAATACCTTTATTTTTTCCATCCCAATTTAAGTTTGGGCTGCTAAAATCTGCCATTTTTTCGCCCCACCGATTAAAAATCTTTAAATCGTATTCAAGGCCAATATTACTAAATTGATGATTGGGATAGACCTCATTTAATCCATCATCATTAGGGGTAAAAGAATTTGGCATGTACATGTCACTTGGCAATGCAAATGGGTTTTTGTTAATATGAATACTATCTATTTTTACACAATCATTTTTATCTATCACCTTTACAAAATAAAGTCCGCTATCCACTGTAAGTTTTAGTCGTTCAACACTTCCATCATGCCATAAATAACTAACAGCCACACCTGCATCTAATGTTAGTTCCACACCAATACAAATAGTGGTATCGTTTCCCATAAGAATTATTGGCAGAGGGTTGAGAATTAAAGAGATGCTATCATTTACTATACAGCCTGCATCAGACCACAGCTGCACCTTATATTTGCCAGGTTCTGTTGCAGTATATTGCTGGGTAGTTTCACCATTACTCCATTTATAAATTGAAAATTGACTACCTGGATCTAACAATTTAAGCACCTTGTCACAGAAGGCGGTATCTTCTGGCAAACCCCATTCGCCTAAATCTTCATTTTTTACTTTTGCAGTATCTCTGTTATAACATTTGCCATTATAAATTTGCACCCAATAATCTATTGTATCTAGCACACTAATGCTGTTTGAGGTGCTGCCATTGCTCCACAAATATTCTAAAATAGGTATATTTACATCCACATTTTTGGGTACTAAAATGGCTTTTTGCTGTGGACAAATCAATGTGTCACTTAACAATATTGATGGAGGATTTACAAGACCATAAATAACGCTATCCATAAATAAACAACCATTTATAGTGGTAACCGTTACTTTATATTTCTTTGCCTCACTTGCCAAAATACTTGCAGTAACTTCATTGGTGTTCCACTCATATCTGGCATATTGATTTCCAGGATTTAGCACTTGATTAATTGGGGTATTACTGCATATAATACTGTCATTTGGTAATTTTGGAAAATCTCTATCCTCCTTTATTACAATGGTATCCCTATAGTTACAGCCCATTTTGGTTACCAGCACATGATAGGCGCCTTCTTTTGATACAGTAATACTATCGCTTGTAGCACCCGTATTCCACATTGTAGGATAGCCTTCATTTTTTACTTTCAAACCTTTTATAAAAGGATTACATAGCACCTCATCTGATCCTAGCCCTGGCCTAATTGGCGAAATAATTCTGAGGGTTCTTCGGTAGGTATCTGCACAATTATTGTTTTTTGCTATCAGTTTCACCTCATAGATTCCCGCAGTATCGTAGACATAGCTAGGCGATCTAATAGAACTAATATCTGTAGTCTTTTTAGGGTCGCCAAAATCCCATTCAAAAGAAATATTATTGCCAAAACTATTGTTATTAAAATTTACTAAATGGTTGCAATTGATATTTGGTGCAAAAAACGAGGATACAATTTCAAAAGTACAATTACTTACATTAAACTGATAATCTCTGCGGGTAGTGCCTACCAAAATGCCCTTTCTAAATTCTTTGACTAAAATACCTATTACAAATTGCCCAACTAATGTTGGTGTTAGGGTTAATTCTCCTGTTTTTGAATCTATACTCAAACTTGGCAATCCATCTATGGGATTATTTTCATTATATGATGCTAAAAAATTAACTTCTGTAAACGGAGGTGGCATAAATTGAGCTGGTGTAGGTTTAGGTTGATCATTTGTAGAAGATGCTCCCACCATTCCTCTAAATGAATTGTTTGGCCTAAAAAGCTCATAAACCAAACTGTCGCCATCAGGATCTATTGCGCTGTGATTAAATGTAAGTGGTGCATTGGTGCATAAAAAATTTGGGGGCAACCCAGAAAACACCGCAGAGTTATTTACCCAATTTCTCGAACTCAAATTTTCTACCTTTGTCCAATATGTAGAACCTGTTCCTTGAGGATTAGACAAATTGGTGATGGTACCATTTCTGCAACAGCGCTGATATGCAATAATATAGCCGCCAGTCCTTAGCGGCAAATTTACAGTAAATTGAAAACGATATCTATCTACACAAGCATTTGGGATAGTTATTACACATTTATAATTTGTGGAACTAACCCGAGTAGGTGCTCCTGGCCTAACACCTATTCTGTCTAAATTGGCAATTCTAGCATTTGTTATTCCATCAAAAAAACCAAAGTCAGATCCCGATATATCAGAATTTATTGCTGCTGGTACTCCATTAATACAATCTAAATAAAAATCAAAAAAGATGGTGTAATTATTATTTCCATCATAGCGATAATATAATTCTCCACCTACTATATGGGTAGCTTTGGCATTAGAAACTATTGCCAAAAAAATCAATATTAATCCTGCTTTTTTCAAAAGAATAATTCAATTCAAAAATAAAGAAATAAAACCTAATTAAAAAATAATTTTTTTTTAACCAAAATAAAAGCGTTAAGAAACAGCTAAAAAAAATAGCAAACTTGTATTTCTAAAAATACTATTGACCCAATGCGCCACCTTGCAACTGCATAAAAGTTTGCATATTGGCGGCTTCGTTGCTTGCATCTCCAATACTTTTATACAACTGTGCTAGGTAGTAATAAGGCTCGGCATTTTTACTGCCTGCTTGCTGATCTATCATTTTTGCTATTTCAAAATTATAAATGGCTGAATCTGCACGTTGATTATTCATGTAGGCTTTTCCCAATCCCACATAAATAGCACTAAAGTTTGGATTTAGATTAGCCGCAGCAGAAAAACTATGTACCGCATCATAATTTTTTTGTTGTCCTAGATAAATTAACCCTCTAAAATAATATGAATTCGCGTCATTGTGCTTAAATTTTATCGCTTTAGTAAAATAGGATTCTGCCTCAGCCATGAGTTTTTGATTAGGATTGTTTTGATCCTGTGCCATTGCTTTATAAAAATAACACTGCCCTAGGCCTCCCATAGCCTCATAATTTTGGCTGCGCAGCAAATTTGCCTTATTATAAAACATAATAGCCGAATCATAATTGCCTTTATACTGATATGCCAATGCCAGTCCCCTTGCAAATTCTTCTTCATATGGATTATAGTTACTTGCCAAAGTATATAAACGTACAGCTTCATCCATGTTTCTTGCTGCTATAGCAGTAAAACCATCACCAGCAAATTTATTTTCTGCTTTCACTACTGCAGCTACACATACACCCCCAACCATAATTTTATGTATGGTGTTTTTTGGAGGCCATGCTTGTCCTAAAATTTGATTTTTACCAAGGGTTCTATTCGTAAAAATGGCATAGTCAAAATTGTTTTTATACCACTCATATTCGCGGCACCACAAGTGTTTTAAACTATCGCTATCTGGCACATGTGCCCGCAATGTTTGAATAATATTATTGCTAGCTACTGTGGCTTTACCCTCTTTTACCTCTGGCACATTTTTTATTAACCATTCAAAAGCAGCACGAGGTGTTTGGCACCAATAATCTAACTCGTAATTGCCTGCTGCACCTTTTACTCCTCCAGCAATTTCATTAAAATACATGTACTGATAAGGGTGGTTTCTGATGCTAAAAAAGGCAGCTGGTAAAAGCATTAGTATTGCAACAACAAAAGAAATCATAGGCAATAAATTAATCTTTTTAAGCAATTGCATCAATTTCTCCCAGCCCCAAATACTCAAAATAACCAAGGTTGGATAAATAAATAAAAAATGACGCCAACCATTATACACATAAGATTTTTTATAAATGGCATAGGCAGATGGTGCAAATGTCATCACTAAAATTAAAAGCAATAGCAAGGTTTTTTGTTTGCTTTTATCAGGTTTTATTAATATGAGCATTGCAAATAAAATCAAACCCGCAAGCACCATTATAGGCGCGGTGAGCACAATTAATTTTGGCTCATAATACCAAGGTTTGTCTTTAATTCTCACACCTTCAAAAAGTTCGTAGTATTGCAAATAAGCAAAATTACTAAACTCTTTAAAAGCATTTAAAGGACCATGCAGCGGGTCTCTTAGCGCATATGGCCAAGATATAACCCCTATAAAGTATCCAATAATGGCAACAAATAAGAAACTAAATAAATACGTTTTAAAAGCAGGCTTGATATCCTTTTTTGAAATAAGCCAATGCAATCCCAAAAAAGCCAATACAAAACCTATTTGCACCAATCCGCTAGCCCTGATACTGATAGAAAAACCAATAGAAACCGCCAGTAAAAACAATGTTTGCATTCTGGGTTTTGGCATTTCTTGCAATGTTTTTGTTAAAAAAAGTGCTGTCATTACATATCCCATTGCTAAGGGGATATCTTTTGGATTATTAAATGCTTGCCCGTAAAAAGAGGGGCTAAAAAACATAGCCAATAATGCCAACAATGCTGCTCTCCATCCAAATAGCTGACGGGCAAGAAGTGAGGTAAGCAATATGCATAAAAAACCTACCCAAGCG
Source organism: Bacteroidia bacterium (assembly GCA_041690035.1). Taxonomy (GTDB): domain Bacteria; phylum Bacteroidota; class Bacteroidia; order NS11-12g; family UBA955; genus CALSPH01. The sequence goes on from JBDNFC010000028.1 coordinate 6,523, forward strand.
TTTATAATTCTGCGCACATTATATTCGTGCAGACCAGTAACATCCTGCACCAAAGCGCAAAAAGTATCAAAAGACATTCCATATAAAATATTGGTTTGATAATCCCTGTTTTGCGTGTTAAAAATAGCAGTGTCTTCACCAAATGTTTTATAATAACTCAATACATCTTTAGAAAAAGTAACGTGATTGGGTTCATCCCAAGTTACATTATAATCTGTGGCGGTGAAGGTCATAATTGCAAAAATTATAGCCGCAACACTGCCAAAAGCCAATTTGAAAAGTGGAGCATTGCTATTTGAAAAAGAAAATTTATTGGTTTTAATAGCTTTTAGCGGGTGCTTAAAATAATGAGATACTATAAAATTAAATACAAATATTTTACCTTTTATAATAGAAGAAAAACCCGCACCAAAAGAGAAACTAGGTTCGTCAAAATCACCATCAATATCGCCAATATTTATTCCTTCAGTATAGGCAAGTTTAGCGAGCAGAAGCGGTGCTAAGTTACCATATTTTTCGGCTAACAGGGTGTAGCTTTCTTTTTGGAAACACACAATACCTGTGGCAGTATTCTGCGCATCGAGGCCAGTAAATACCCTAGCCCAAAAATTTGCCATGAAACTAAAAAATTTGCCAAAAAAACCTTTTACATTACCCGTGTTTTTATTTAGCATCAATATACTTTCGGCACTGTTATCAACTCTTTCTAGCCTTGTTGCCAATTTATTGGCTTGTGCTTGGGTTTCAATATTGCTGAGGGGCAAAAAACACACCATTTCTTTTTCTTCTAAAACCTGCAGTACTGTATTTACTACTATTAATGAACCATTTTCTTGGGCTTTTAAAAATTCATCTACTTCGCGCAATGATTTTTTCCAATCTTTCTGCTGAAAGATAAAAAAACGTCCGTTAGTGTTGAGCAATTTACTTAATGCAGCAATATTACTTTTAGAAGGATTGCCAGAAACAATAATACCTGTTTTAGTATTTGAAATTCCTTTTTGGGTAGAGATAATTTTTGTTTTGGTCATTGTTGGAAGTTTAAAATTGGGTCAAATGTAAATAAAAAAGGTTTTTAACACAAATTTTATCTTTTTGCCAAAATTAATTTTGTTGCAGCCTTCTGCATTTAAAAATTTAGCCCATAAAATCATCAGAATATCAATATTTTAATATCCTGTTTGCCAAAAATAAAACTTAAAAATAATAAATACTATTTTAGGACAGAAAAAAAAACAATATTGATACTGCTAATTCATAATTTGTCAAACATATAATTGCACTTTTGTCATTTCTATTAAATAAATTGTAAAAATTGCCGCAAACAAATTTATTTATAGTAGAATATCGGCATAGATTATTTAAATTTGCAATAAATTAGCCAATCTTAATGAATTATCAATCAGCGCTAGTATCCGCATTAGCTACTTTTATAAAAAAATATTATAAAAATCAACTCTTTATGGGTTTTGGGTTACTAATTGCTGTGATATTGCCAGTCTATTTACTTTTTATTTTTTTCGCATTCAATGGCCAATTGGGCACCACGCTGCGCACGACATTATTTTATTTACTTATTGTAGCAACTGCATGTATTACAATAAAATATATTTTTGTCCCATTATTAAAACTTTATGGGTATAAAACCAACCGTTTAAGCAATACAGATGCTGCAAAAATTATTGGCAATCATTTTACCGAAATAGATGATAAGTTAATCAACACCCTTCAATTATCTGATAAATTAACAAATGATAATTCAGAAAATGGCTTGCTAGTGGCCAGCATACACCAGAAAATGCTGGAGATGAAACCTTTTGTTTTTACTAAGGCCATTAATAAAAAAGAAAGCTTTAGAACTGCTAAGTATGCCACGGCAGCACTAGTTTTATTGCTTACAATGCTTGTTTTTCAAAGTAACGTATTTTTTGAAGGCTCAGAAAGATTATTAAAATACAATCAGGTATTTCTTCAAAAAGCACCATTTATATTTGATTTTGATGCCCCGACAGTGCAAAAAAAAGGCAATGATTTTACTGCAAAATTAAGGCTTATAGGAGAAAAGATTCCAGGAGAGGCTTATATAGAATTGGATAAAGAATGGATAAAAATGAACCTAAATGACAAACAGTTTGTGCAAAAAATAACTAATTTACAAAATGATTTGAATATCAGATTTAAAGCAGGTGATTTTATAAGCGAATACTTCACTATAAAGGTATTGGGCGCCCCTTTTGTTTCTAAAATCAATATAAAACTAAATTATCCAAAATACCTCAATAAAACTGCTTCCGAAATAAACAATACAACAGACTTAACAGTACCTGAAGGCACTGAAATATCGTGGAATTTGATTGCAAAAAATACTGATAAGCTACAGTTTTTATTTAATAATAAACCTTTAGCGGGCGAAAATTTTTACCAAAAAAGAGTATTAGATAATAGCAGCTACAGTCTAGTGTTGAGCAATAATGTACTAAAACAAACAGACAGTCTGCATTATAAAATAGAGGTGATAAAAGACAAGTATCCTGCTATAAGCGCCATACAAAAAACTGACTCGGTAAGCGCTAAAGTGCTTTATTTTATTGGCACTGCAAATGATGATTATGGTATTTCTAACATTAAATTTATATACAGGATCACTAATGCAGAGGGCCAAGAAAGTCTAGCAATGAGCAAAGAAGTATCATTTACTCGGGGAAGCACCAATGCAGTATTTAGCACTGTTTTAGATTTGAACACCTTGGTATTTGACCTTGGCGCAAAAATTAGTTGCTACTTTCAGGTATTTGATAATGATGGGGTAAATGGTGCCAAATCAGCCAAATCTGATATTATTGTATACAAAGCACCTACAGCAGAGGAACTAGAAAAAATAACCCAAAATACGACTTCGGATATAATCGCAAGGATGGAAAAAGCCATGCAAGCTGCAAAACAAGTGCAGCAAATGACCAAAGATTTACAAGTAAAGATGAATCAATCTAGCAGAATGGATTGGCAAGAAAAACAAAAATTAGCGCAACTGATTCAAAAACAGAAAGAATTACAAAATGAAGTAAGTGATATTAAAAAAGAGCAGGAACAAAACAGAACAAGAGAAAAAGAGTTTAAAAAAGAGGAGAACAAAGTAGAGGAAAAGATGAAGGAATTAGACAAAATGTTTAAAGAAACCCTTTCACCTGAACTGCAAGAATTGCTTAAAAAACTAGAAGAATTATTAAAACAAGAAAATAAAGAAGGGATAAAAAAGGAGCTAGATAAAATGAATATGGCTGATAAAGACATGGCCAAAGATATGGATAGGCTTCAAGAACAATTAAAACAGCTTACCCTAGAAAAAAAGATTAACGAAACTGCAGATAAATTAGAAAAGCTAGCCAAAGCGCAAGAAGATTTAAAAAAGAACACATTAGATAAAAATGCAAACAAGGAGGAAAATAAAGCTGAACAAAAAAAGCTAAATGAACAATTTGATAAAATAAAAGAAGACTTAAAAGACATTGACAAAAAAAATGAAGAACTCAAAGATAAATTAGACCTCGAAAAAACTAAACCTTCTGAGGACAAAATAGATAAAGCGCAGGAAGAGGCATCAGACAATTTAGAAAAAAACAAGGCTGAAAAAGCAGCAGAAAAGCAACAAGAAGCCTCAGATGAAATGAAACAAGCTGCTCAAAAAATGAAAGACAAATTGGAGCAAGAACTTAAAAAAAGAGAGGAAGAGGATTATAAAACTTTGCGCCAATTGCTAGAAAATTTAATTTCGTTGAGTATAGCTCAAGAAAAAAATATGCTTTTGCTAAAAAGCCAACCTAGCTATACACCAAAGTTTGTAGAATTATCTAAACAACAGCAAAAAATAAAACGAGATGCAGAAATGATAGAAGATTCGCTGCTTGCTCTGAGCAAAAGAAATATAAAGATTCAAAGTTTTGTAAATACCGAAATAGGAAAGATAAACCAACACATGGAAAAATCTATATACTGGTTTGGTGAAAGAAATGGATACATGGCTGCTTCAGACCAACAATATGTAATGACATCTGTAAACAACCTTGCAGTGATGCTAAGTGAAGCGTTAAAAAATATGCAAGCACAAATGAATAAAAAGAAAGATGGGCCACCAAAGACAGGACAATGCAAAAATCCGGGCCCGAGCGAAGGCCAAAATAAAGGATCTAAACCAGGGGAAAAGCCAGGCATGGGAACTCTAAAAAAACTGCAAGAAGACCTTAACAAAATGGCAGAAGAACGCAAGGAGGGAAAAAAACCAGGTACTGGAGAAAATGGGCAAATGAGCAGTCAAGAATTTGCACGCATGGCTGCGCAGCAGGAGGCATTGAGAAAAGAGTTAGAAAAATTACAGAAACAGTTAGACGAACAAGGCAAGGGTGGCACATTGGGCGATATCAATAAAACCAAAGAAATGATGGAACAAACTGAGAAAGACCTGGTAAACAAAAAGTTTGATGCCGAAACCCAAAAACGGCTAAAACAAATAGAAATAAGGCTTAGCCAACATGCAAAAGCAGAAGAAGAGCAAGAAATTGATGAACAAAGACAGGGCGAAAGCAGTAAACCAATCCCTAGAACCTTACCCCCATATCTGACACCTTACATTAATGAATTAAAAAAGCAATCAGAAATTCTAAAAACCTTGCCAGCAGAGTTGCAACCTTATTATCAATACAAAGTAAAAACATATTATAACAACATCCCAAACGGTTGATTTAAGCACTGAATGATAGTATTCAGGAAACCCTATTTACTGTAAGCGCTTGTAATATAATTTTTTTTTCTAATTTTGTTTAAATTACAAACTTTTTTATAGCTAAATGGCAGAAATATACTTAACTTTGCTGCTTTTTACACCTAAAATTTTTCCTCAAAAAACATTACATGATAAATTCACTAGAAGACAAATTTCAAATCGTTTTTTGTATTATTAATCAACCTTTTTTTGGCTGGATAATAGAATGTCATGCGGTTCTAGAGGATGAAAATGGACGTTTACAACTTCAAAATCAAAAAATACACCCTACCACTGCCGTAGATTTTCATTTAAATGAAAAACAAACACAATTGGTAGCGTGGTTACACCAAATTGATAAAAAAAATATTGTCCAAAAATTTAGCCCAAAAAAGAAGGCCATCAAACCCACAGAGTTTTTTGCAAAATATTATGATGCTGAAATGCAAAAAAAGGTAAGGCCATATATTGAAAAATATCTATTAAAAGTGGTCGAAAATTTAGAGGACGAGCTGATTTACCAGGCTTCGCCAGATGGATTAACCATTGTGTCTAAAAAGCTAAAGTTTCCAGAAGAGCCTGCAACAGTATTATTTAATATATTTAAAAACGAGGAAGACTTACACTATTTTGCCAACATAAAATACCAAAATAAAAGAATAAATTATAGTCAAAATGGAAGTATACTGCTTACCCAAGAGCCTGTTTGGATGCTTGTAGAAGACCAACTACTCTTTTTTGAAAATGACTTAGATGGTAAAAAATTTATTCCATTTATGGATAAAAAATACATCCAAATAGCCTTGAGTTCTGAGAAAGTATATTTAGAAAAATTTATTATGCCTCTGGTAGAAAAGCATGATGTATTTGCTAAAGGAATAGATATTATTACAGAAAAAATTCCAGCCAAACCCGTACTAAAAATAACCCCAGTGGGTAAAGGGCTTAATCTAGTTCTAGGGTTTACCTATGGCAATAACTATTTTAATTATAATACTACAAAATTAGTTAACACTGCTTTGGTACAAGAAGGAACAAATTTTAAAATTAAAAGGGTTAAACGCTCAGTGGTATGGGAGGATCAAAAAAAAGCAGTCCTCGAAAGTTTTGGTTTTGTAAACCAAGGAGGAGCAAGTTTTGGATTACAAGCCTCTAAAGAACTTTTTGAAGATAGTAACAACAGCAAGGCCTTAATACAATTATTAGTAGAAGCAAAAAGCAGCTTAGAAGCAGCAGGTTTTGAAATAATACAGTCTGCCAATAAAAAAGTTTACACCTTAGAAGAACCTAAGTTCAATTTTGAAAAAACAGATTATAAAGATTATTTTGACGTAAAAATAATGATTTCATTTGGGCAATTTCAGGTACCATTTATCAAAATACGTCAACATATTTTAAGTAAAAATCAAGAATATCAATTACCAGATGGTAGCATAGCCATTATTCCTGAAGAGTGGTTTACAACATATTTACCCCTTGCAGATTTTGGAGAGCCAATAGATGATAGTGTTAGATTAAAAAAACATCATGAAGCACTTATTTTAGATTTAGAAGGCAAAGGCACTCCAGATAACTATGCAATGCAAAAGGCAAATCTTGATTTTACGTTACCAAAATTATTCAATGCAACATTAAGACCATATCAGATAACTGGTTTTCAATGGTTAGTTTATCTAAAAAGTATAGGCTGTGGTGGCATACTTGCAGACGATATGGGGCTTGGAAAAACCGTTCAAGCATTGGCATTGTTAGCCTATCTAAAAGAAAAAAATGCAGAAACCACCACCCACCTTATTTTAGCACCCACAAGTTTAGTATACAATTGGCAGAAAGAAATAGCCATATTTTGCCCCCATTTAATAAGCAGCCTGCACCTAGGTAGCAATAGGCCAAAAACTATACTAGAAATAGTGGCTAAAAACGATATTATTATTACAAGCTACGGTACTTTTAGAGCTGATATAGATTTGCTATCTCAAGGAAATTTTGATACTATTATTGCAGACGAAAGCCAATCTTTTAAAAACAAGAGTAGCCAATTACATAAAGCACTAAAGCGCATGAATGCGAATATGATTTTAGGACTGACTGGCACTCCGATAGAAAACACAGTAAATGACCTTTGGAGTCAATTTGATATTATCAATCCAAAAATGCTAGGCAGTTCCAATTATTTTAAAAACACATTTGCAGATGCCATCGAAAAAAAGGGAGATGAAAAAACCGCTAAACAATTGCAAAAGCTAGTGGCTCCATTTATAATGCGCAGAACAAAAAAACAAGTGCTCACTGAGTTGCCAGCAAAAACTGAGAACACCATATTGTGCGAAATGAGTGAGGAACAAGAAAAATTGTATGAAAAAATAAAATCAGCATACCGCAATGAACTAATAGAAGCTATTGCCAAAAGCGGTTTTGAAACCACTAAGCTTAAAATTTTAGCAGGTTTAATGAAATTGAGACAAGTAGCAAATCACCCTTGCTTAGCCGGCTATGAAACTGTAAATGAAAGTGGTAAATTTGATACCATTTGCCAAAAATTAACAACTGCTATTGCTACCAATCATAAAATATTGTTTTTTAGTCAATTTTTAGGGCAATTGGAACTGATGAAACAATTTTTAGACAATAACAATGTGCTTTATGCCTATATAGATGGCAGTGTTTCGGCAAAAGATAGGGATGTACAAGTAGACTATTTTCAAAAAAACGAAGATTGTAAAGTATTTTTATTAAGTATTAAGGCAGGAGACAAAGGTTTAAATTTAACAGCAGCTGATTATGTATTTATTGCCGATCCATGGTGGAACCCCGCTGTAGAAGCGCAAGCGCAAGATAGAGCGCATCGTATTGGGCAAGAAAAACCTGTTTTCACATACCGCTTTATCACTAAAAATAGTATTGAAGAAAAAATATCAAAGCTACAGGATAAAAAGAAAACATTTTCGGATAATATTATATCAGAATCTAAAACCTTAAAAGGATTGCTTTCTAAAGAAAATTTTGAACTTCTATTTAGCTAAAAAAAATAAAATATAATAAATATAACTTAATATAATATATTTGCTGTTAATATATTATAAAAATGAGAAAAATAAATTTAATTGCAGCAATGGCTTTTTCAGTAATACTGTTAAGTAACTGCAAAAAAGAAGATGAAAAACCAGCAGCTAATGATGGTAACAAAACAGGTAATACAGCAATAGAAGTAGTACAAAAAAATACTTCAATTTTTGGCAAACTTACTGCAACTTGGTGTGGCCCATGCGGATCTTGGGGTTGGACATTAAACGATGAACTTATTGCACAGCTAGGCAGCGATGCTATTTCTATGGGATTATATGGCAGCAATTCAAGTAATTTTACAAATGCCACAGTTACTCAATGGAATACCGATTTTGGAGGAAAAAGTTTTCCAAACTTTATTGCCAATGGAACAAATAAAACTGACTTTCCAACTCCAACTACTATAAATCCTGCTCAAACTAAAACCAATGTGTTAGATGCAGTGAGCGCGCACAAAAATGCAGAGGTAGAAATAAATGCTGGAGGAAAATTTTCTTGGGACAATCAAATATTAAAAGTAAAAGCAGCTGTTAAAAGTTTTAAAGCACTGACAGGCGAATATTATATAGGAGCCTATATGGTAGAAGATAAGGCAAAAAGCGTACAAGCTGGCCGAACAGGCACTGTAGACCATCATCATGTTTGCCGTGGCACAATGTCTGAAAACAACATTTATGGTGTAAAATATAATGGTGCACTAACAGCAGGAACACAAACTAGTATTGATGATTTTACATTTGATGTACCTGCTACATGGGTAAAAGAAAACATGTATGTGGCTATTATTATCTGGAAAAAAGTAGGCACAAAATATACTTTTGTGAATGCTTCTAAATTAGGAAAATAAAAATCCAAACTAAATATTTATAAAAAAGGCTGTTAATTTATTTTAACAGCCTTTTTTATTGCCAAAATTTTTTATACTTTTGAAAATATCTTAATAATGGCTTATTTATTCTCACAGATTGCAAATATATTTCACCAAGAAATTAAAAATGGTGATATTATTATACAAAATTTTGCTTTCGATAGCAGAATGTTTATAGCAAATATTGCACACACTCTTTTTATAGCATTAAAAACAGAAAGCAATGACGGACACCATTATATTGAAGAAATGCGCAAAAAAGGAGTGCCATTTTTTCTTATTGACAACCCAAAATATGTGCAAAGTGACACTATCTTGGTAAACAATGTGTTAGAAGCTTTGCAAAAACTAGCAAGCCTAAAAAGAAAAACATACCCAAAAATAACTATTGGAATTACAGGCAGCAATGGAAAAACAATGGTTAAAGATGCTTTGGAGTGTATTCTTAGCCAAACAGATAAAGCTTATTATTGTAACCCTAGAAGCTATAATTCTCAATTAGGTGTAGCATTGTCATTGCTAGAAATGCCCGAAAATACTCAAATTGGTATTTTTGAAGCAGGAATTTCTAAACCTGGCGAAATGAAGGCTATTGAAAGAATGATATGCCCCACAATTGGCATACTTACATTTATGGGTGATGCACACCAAGAAAATTTTATCAATTTAGAAGAAAAAATTACAGAAAAATTACAACTATTCTCTCATGCTTCGCGCATTATCATAAGTCGATTAAACCCTTACTACACTGATATTAAAGCATGTTTAAAAAAATATCCTATACTAAAAATAATAGAAATTGATTATAAAGATGCCCCTTATATTATAGCGGTAAACGACCATAGTGTTAAAATCAATGACTGCAATTTCATACTCAATTATAATGCAGAGGTGTATATAAACAATGTGATTTATGCAATAGTAGCAGCAATGGAGTTGGGTATAGCAGAAAATAAAATTCAAGATGGAATAGCGCAGTGGAATGGCAGCAGCAATAGGCTCAGTTTAATGCCAGGCATATTTGATAGTTTAATTGTAAATGACAGTTATACCAATGACATGGCAGCAATGCAAGCAGCTATCCAATTTACTAATAGAAATGCAGATAAAAGAAATAAAACTGCTATAATTAGTGGCTTGCAAAGCCAAAATATGGCAGATAATCAAAAAATAATTGGTGCATTATGTGCCTCAGATTTTAATAGAATATATACCATAGGTTCAGGTTTTGAAAATAATAAAACGCATCAAAACTATGGAAGTGTAATTGATTTTATTGCCCAAAATAATTTAGTAGATTTTGAAAACAACATCATTTTAATCAAAGGGCAAAGAAATTTAAGGCTAGAACAAATTGGCTATTGGCTTCAGCATAAAAAAACCATCACCCACCTTGCTATAAGGCTAGATTTATTAAAAGAAAATTTTACATATTATAGAACAAAAGTATCACCCAATACAAAAATAATGGTAATGATAAAAGCAGGCGCTTATGGCAATGGTGCCGAAGGTATAGCAAAGTTTTTGACTACTATAAAGCCGGATTATTTGGCAGTGGCACAAATAGACGAGGGTATTGCTTTGCGAAATATGGGTATAAAAGCACCTATTATGGTATTGTATAGCACATTACAAGATATTGCCTTAATGGCTAAATATAAACTTGCAGCTGTGGTATATGATTTAGAAATGTTAGCACAATTAATTTCGCTCAATATAGAAATTCCAGAAATTCATATAGAATTAGATACAGGTATGCACCGGCTTGGGTTTTTGCCAGAACAAACTCCAGCACTTTGTGCCATGCTTTCAATAGCTAAGCACCTCAACATTGTTGGGATTATGTCTCACTTAAGTTCAGCAGACGATAAAACCAAAGATACATTTACCCAATTGCAAATTAACTTATTTAACGCACAATGTGCAGAAATAGAAAACGTATTGGAGTATAAAGTAATAAAACATATTGCAAATACGGCAGGAATTATACGTTTTAAAAATGCACATTTAGATATGGTGCGCCTTGGCATTGGCATTTATGGATTTGATGACCAAACTAATTTAGTGAAACCAGTGGCCCAATTTAATACCCAAATTATGCAAATAAAAAATATACCTGCAAATCAAGGCATTGGTTATGGAAATAAAGAAGCAACAAGCAGTAGCAGAAAAATAGCAATTCTGCCAGTTGGATACGCAGATGGGTTTGATAGAGGATTAGGAAACGGCCAATGGAAAGTAGCCATAAACGGCCGCCTTTGCCCAACAGCAGGTAATATTTGTATGGATATGTGTATGATAGATGTGAGCCAAGTACACTGCCAAGTAGGCGATGCTGCAATTCTATTTGGGCATAATAATACTGTTACTCAAATGGCAAAAGTGTTAAATACAATCAATTATGAGGTTATAACAAGAATAGCTGATAGGGTAAAAAGAATATACATAAGCGAACAATGAAAAAAATAATATTAATTCCAGTTTTGGCAATATTACTGATTGGATGCAAAGCCAAAAAAACAACATTGCAAGATACTGCTGAGCCTCCCAATATGGATGATTATAACTATACAGCAAGCTATGCATTTATATTATTGTGCGACAGTGCTGCAAAATTTACAGCACAGTCAATTGCAGATTCTACTTTTGAAATTATTTATAGTAAACAAATAAATAATCTTTTCAATTTTTACAATTCGCTAGATAAAAATGGACAAGTAGAAGCACTCAAGAATGAGGTACGTGCAATATATTCACAAACCTTGTTAGAAATGAATCAAATGCCTGTTCGCTTTTATGTTATTGGTGAAAATGACAATCCAAAAGAATTTTTAGAAAGAGAAATAATGGCAAATAGACTTATAGAGCCCAACCTAGATAGTATTGAAAATTGGATAAAAACCCAAATGCACTTGCACATGAAACTGCGCAGAGCAACTAAAATACTTGAAGATATGAATACCCTTTATAGCAGCTATTATGAAAATAGCGCACCAGCATTATTTGACTATTCTATAACTGCAAATACAATTGCTTATCAATATTTATTGCAAGCACGCGATGCAGAATTAAAAGTAAAAAAATCTTACCTATTGTGGGATGATAAAAAGGCAATTTATTTTATGCAAACATTAAAATAAAATGGAGATTTATAAAACTAAAACATTAAACGCACAACAAAAACGCGCAGCAGAAAGTATAGAAGGTCCTGTGCAGGTAATTGCAGGCCCAGGCACAGGAAAAACCCAAATTTTAACATCTAGAATCGCTAATATTTTAACCCAAACTGATACAGAACCTTGGCAAATTCTCTGTTTAACATTTACCGAAGCAGGGGTAAAAGCTATGCAACAAAGATTGCTAGAAATTATCCCGCAGGCAAGCATAGCGCTCAAAGTGCAAATACATACTTTTCACTCCCTTTGTAATCAAATTATTCAAGAGAATTATGAATATTTTGGCAGTAAAAGGTTGCAAATGCTTGAAGAAATAGACAAAGAAGAAATTATGTTGCAGGTATGCAATTGCATTTCTGCACAAACACCCTTATTTCAAACTTATGATAAGACCCTTTATAAAAGTGATTTAGAAAAAGTGTTTAGTTACTTTAAATCAGAAGATATTGATCAAGAAACCTTTGATATAAGAATAGCAGATGCTTATGAAGATTTAGAGACTAGCCAAAAATACCGTTATCAAAACACCACTAAATATGGTATAAAAGGAGAAATAAAATACGCTGTTTACAACCATCAAAAGAAAAGTATAGAAAAATTATCAGCTGCTTACCCATTATATCTTAAATACTGTGCATTAATGGCAGAAAATAATTTTTATGATTACAATGATATGATATTGTGGGTGCTTGTGGCATTTGAAAAATATCCCGAACTTTTAGAAAAATATCAAGAACAATACCTTTATGTATTGGCCGATGAATTTCAAGATACCAATGGAGCGCAATATAAAGTTATCAAAAAGCTAATGTCGTATTGGGATACTCCAAACGTGTTTTGTGTAGGCGATGATGATCAAAGTATTTTTGCCTTTCAGGGCGCTAATATAGAAAATGTAATACGTTTTGGATCAGATTTTAAAAACAAATTATCGCAGTTTGTACTAATAGAAAACTATCGCTCAACACCTGAAATACTTGCAACTGCAAAAAATTTAATAGATAATAATAAATTAAGGCTAACAAATGTTTACCCAGAACTTACCAAATTATTAAAATCTAATAAACCATCAATCGGAAAAAAAGTGCAGGTAATAAAATGCCCAAATGCTTTGCAAGAAGCTTCTTTTTTAGCTGCTCAAATTGAAATGCATATTGCTAATGGCACCAAAACAAATGATATTGCAGTATTGTATAAAAAACACCGCCTATCAGATCAGCTTGTAAAAATTTTACAGCATAGAAATATTCCTGTAAATATTATAAAAAGCAATTGCATTTTTGAGGTACATCAAATTAGTTTTATTACTGATTTAATGCGGTATTTGCAGCTCGAGATTCAATCGCCATATAGCGGTGAAACAATGCTTTTTGCGCTACTACATGCTCCTTTTTTTAATCTTATGCCCTTGCAATTGGCAGAAACTTGGGCTAGTTTGCGCATTGATAACAGCAATGAAGGAAGTATAAAATTAAGAAAATCTTTTCAGCAATCCCATGTAGATAAAAATATCAAAAATGCAATGAAAGTGATAGAATCACTAATCTCTTTTGCTGCCTCTCATCAACCTATAGCCATTGTAGACCAATTGATTAAGCAAATTGGCTTACCCATAGTTCTAGAAAAACCAAGTGAACATAATTTATTGTTAAATGCATTACATACATTTATTAATTTTATAAAAGACCGAAACGAAAAAGTGAACAATTATACATTAAGCCAATGTTTAATCGATTTAGAATTAATGAGGTCAAAAAACCTTCCTCAAGTAATAAATGACCTCAAAAATCCAGAGGGGGTAAATTTTATGACTATTTTTGCTTCCAAAGGGCTAGAGTTTCCTATTGTTTATATCATTGGAAATAGTGCAAATGATTGGGAGAGGGGCGGCAGTGCTAAAATTTCTCTGAGGCCACTGATAATAAATGGAGAAGATGATGAAAAAATAGCAAGAAAAGAAGAAAATAGAAGGCTAATGTATGTGGGAATAACTCGTGCTGAAAATGAGTTATATATTAGCACCTGTGCAAACTCTGTGCAAGGAAAGGAACAAAAGGATGTAGATTTTATAGCCGAAATATGTGAGAAAAATACAGAAAATGTCTCTTTAGTAACTGCCAAAATAGCTATGGAACGCGTGGCAGAAGACAGCAGTTTATTATTGCAAAATACCGAAGTGAAGCACCAAAGCATTGGTAAACAAATGTTTAAAAAGTTAATGCAAAACTATTCCTTGTCTGCCACCCATTTTAATGCATATCTAAATTGCCCTGTGGCTTTTTATTACGAAAAAATATTGCGCATCCCTGCTGCCAAGTCCGAGGTCTCTTGTTTAGGAACTGCTGTGCATGAAGCGCTAAAATACATGTTTTTAGAATTTAAAAATAAGCAGGTGTTTCCAAATCAAAACTTTTTGCTAGAAACATTTGATTATTTAGTTAGAAAACAGTCTATGTATTTTAATAAAGCCACTTTTGAAGAACAGATAAATTATTGTAAAATATATTTAGCTGCCTACCATGATGCAAATTATAATACTTGGCAAACACAGCTAAATTTTAAAATAGAACATGAAATAAAAACATTTTTAGACGATGTGCCTATTAACGGCAATCTGGATAAAATCATTATAGATGGTAAATTTGTGCAAGTAGTAGATTATAAAACTGGTGGTGCTGACAAAATAGAACAGAGTCTTAAAATATTTGAAGTAGATGCAGATGAAAATGCTTCGGTTGAAAAACGTTTTGGAGGCAAAAACTGGCGACAATTAATGTTTTATTATTTTTTGATTGCAGAAAATAAAACCGAGGGCTGGGAAATGCAAACCGGCATTATTAGCCCGGTAGAAATTAGCAAAATCACAAACAATATTTTACCAGATTTTGTTATTCAACCCACCCAAGTTGGAATTGATTTTATGCGCAATTTAATAAAAACCACCTATAACAACATTATGGAAGGCAATTTTGAGCATGGCTGCAATGATATAAAATGTCAATGGTGCACTTTTAGTATAGGAACACAGCCTGCTGAAAATAATTAACAGCACTTTCTTTGTTCTATAAATGGGCGCAATGTGATTACTCTAAGGCGCTTTAACCAACAAGCTTTTTTAAAAATATTAGAGAATTTTTTTCGGGGCAAAACATCTTTAAATTGCCATACCCAAAGTTTAGTCCCCAATAATCAAAATATATCGAGTCAATTAAAGGTTTTAAGCCCTTTTTTTAATACCTTAATATTTAAGGAGTCAATCTTTCCTTTAATTAAACGGGTAACACACTACATATAGAATTCAATTATATTTAAGTCAATTTATTTTCAAATAATCGTCACAGATATGAGTAATATTCAAAATAAGATCAACAATAATTTTTTTGCTAAAAAATAATATTCAAAG
Organism: Bacteroidia bacterium; assembly: GCA_041690035.1. GTDB lineage: Bacteria > Bacteroidota > Bacteroidia > NS11-12g > UBA955 > CALSPH01. The sequence goes on from JBDNFC010000028.1 coordinate 21,792, forward strand.
CAAAAAATAAGCTTTACTGTACCATATTATCGCACAAGTGCTTTACAAAAACTCAAGTTTTTTTTAAAACCTTTTACTGACTTGCAATGCAATTACAATAAAAGGTCTTTAAAAGTTTTTACCATTAATGATTTATTAATGATAAAATTACTTAATAACAGTTACTTTAGTTTCGTAGTTTAAAGTACCGTTGGTAATATTAACAAAGTAGATGCCGTTGTTTAAAGTGCTTAAATCTAGGCTATTAATATCTTGTATGGTTGAAATAGTTTCTCTTACCAATTTGCCGCTCATATCATAAATTTTTGCTGATACATTATTTTCTGTAGCGTTACTTACCGGTAGAGTGAAATTTATAACACCATTTGTTGGGTTTGGCGACACATTTAATTTAGCTAAATCTATATTTTCTACACTCACTCCATTACCATGTCTGTTAAACCATATAAAAGGCACTAGTTTGCCATTGTTATTAGGCAATTGCTCTGCTAAAGTAAGTCTTCTAATTTCAGAATTCATATAAAAACCAAAATTTCCAGAATTGACAGTATAAATAGGTATTGTAAAAGAACCTCTGTAGTGAACGGTGTCTCCTGTTAATAAAGTTTTGCTTGCAGTTTTATAAAATGCTATTTGCGTTGGATTACTAGGAAAGCTTATAACTATATTGTTTCCAGCTAAAATATACCATTGAATATAAATAGAATCACCCATAATTACAGAATCGGGTCCATTGTTTTTTAATACCGCATGGATAGTTACATTTGTGGTGCTGTTGGCATTGGTCATTAAGCTGGTAGGTGTAATAAGTTGATCAACCAACCAATCTACTCTTCTTTGTCCAAATACTGTAGTGCTTAGTGTGGCGCATAGCGCGATAAGTAATATTTTTTTCATTTTATATATATATTGAGTCACAAAAATACGGTATAATCTATTAAATATCATATTTTTTTATAAAAAAAATAATTTTTTCTGTTTTATGACTCAATTTTTCCAGCAAGTTGCCCACAAGCCGCGTCTATATCTCTGCCTCTGCTACGTCTTATATTTACAATAAGATTATTTTCTTCTAATATTGCGGCAAAATCATCTATTTGATTGTAGTTTACTCCTCTAAAATCTGCTTTTTCAATTGCATTATATTCAATCAGATTTATTTTGCAAGGAAATTGTTTTGCAAACCTTACCAATTCATGTGCTTCTTCTTCTCCTGCATTTATGTTTTCTATTACGCAGTATTCAAGTGTAGGCCTAATGCCAGTGGTTTTGTACCAATAAATGAGTGCATTGCTCAGGCTTTCTAAATCATTACTTTCGTTAATAGGCATGATGGCAGAACGTTTGATGTTGTTTGCGGCATGTAGTGATAATGCTAAGTGGTTTTTTAAACCTTCGTCAGCAAGTTTTTCTATCATTTTGGCAATTCCTGCAGTGCTTACTGTGATTCTTTTTGGAGACATGCCTAAAGCATCTGGACTGCTAATAGTGCGAATACTGTCTACAACATTTTTATAATTTAGCAATGGCTCACCCATACCCATGTATACAATGTTACTTAACGGTATGCCATATATTTCTTTGGCCACATTGTTTATAAGCACCACTTGGTCTACAATTTCGTAAGAAGTTAAATTTCTCACCCTTTGTAAATATCCAGTGGCACAAAATTTACAGTCTAAGCTGCATCCAACTTGAGATGATACACATGCTGTCATGCGTTTACTAGTTGGTATTAAAACACCTTCTATATTTGCGCCATCGTGCAAGGTAAAAACAAATTTGATGGTTTTATCTTTGCTTATCTGCCTGCTGTGTTCTTGCACTGCATTTAACACAAAATCTGTTTTAAGTTTCTCTAAAACTGATTTGGGAACATTTTTTATTTGGTCAAAGTGAGTGATATTTTTTTTCCAAATCCAGTCATATATTTGACTTGCCCTAAACTTTGGTTCACCAATTGAATTAATGTAGGTAGCCAAATCTAATTGTGAAAGCAGTCTAATTTCTTTTTTCAAAATTAAAATTGATTAAATTTTATATCATTTTAGACATAAAATGTATTTTCATCAACTGCACCTCTTCATGAGTAAGTTCGCCATCAAATATACCGATAATATTGTTAGGATTATGATCTTCTTCTTGCATAAGTGCATCTATAATTTCCTGCTGAAAATCTTCATCAAAAATCATATCAAGGTAATATTGCAAATCTAGTTTGGTACCCGACATCACAATGTGCTCTAATTCTTCTAGCAAAGCAACTATTTCCATGCCGAGTGACCGTGCGATATCTTCTAAAGCTTGCTTTTTATCAATATTTAAAATAATGGCTACTTTTCTTTGACTTTTCTTTGCAGATGATTTGATGGTAATATCTTCTGGTCTTTCTATATTATTATCTATTACAAATTTAGAGATATATGCTACAAATGGCTTCCCAAATTTTTGAGCCTTTGCTTTTCCTATACCATTGATATTGGCAAGTTCATCTAAAGTAATGGGGTATTTAGCTGCCATATCTTCTAATGCAGGTTCTTGTATTATCACATATGGGGGTAATCCAGCCTCTTTTGCCACTTTTTTTCTCAGGTCTTTCAGGTGAATAAAAAGCTCCTTATCAAAAATATTCTCTACCTGAAAGTTTTCAAAATCAGCATCACTCACACTCTCAAACTCGGTATCAATAGACATCATTGTCTTGGTGGGGTTTTTTATAAATTGTCTACCACCTTCTGATACAGAATAAAGGCCATATTTTTCAATATTTTTCCATACTAAGTTATTGGTTTGTGCAGTTCGCATTACACTTTTCCAAAAAACTTTATCATTGTCTTTGCCAAAACCGAAATAAATATTTTTTTCGTGACCATAAGACTTAATACTATCTGTTTTTTTGCCAATAAAAAAGTTAACCCAATGAGAAAGTTCTAATTCTGCATTGATATTATCCATGGCTTCTAAAGCCTTGCTCAATTGGTCACTTACATCTGTTTTCGGTTTGGGATTTACGCAATTATCACAGTTTTGGCAATTATCTTCTAGATAGTTTTCGCCAAAATAATGCAATAAATATTTTCTCCTGCACATAGATGTTTCAGCATAAGCAGATGTTTCATCAATTAGCAACGTGCCAATTTCTCTTTCAGCCACAGGTTTATCTTTCATAAACTTTTCTAGCTTTTCTATATCGCTAGGGTTGTAATATAAAACGCAATCTCCCCTAATTCCATCTCTGCCACCTCTGCCAGTTTCTTGATAATAGCCTTCCAAACTTTTTGGCACATCATAGTGTATCACAAATCGTACATCGGGTTTGTCAATACCCATTCCAAAAGCAATGGTAGCTACTATTACATCGCAATCTTCCATCAAAAAAGCATCTTGATTTGCAGACCTTGTTTTCGCATCTAATCCTGCATGGTATGGCCGGGCATTTATTCCATTTATTTCTAATAAACCAGCTATTTCTTCTACTTTTTTTCTGCTTAGGCAATATATTATACCCGATGCACCTTTTTTGCTATTTATAAAAGAGATGATATCTTTTTGAACTTTATCTTTTCTCCCTTTTGGCCGCACATCATAAAACAAATTTTCTCTATTAAAAGAAGATTTATATAACTTAGCATCTAACATGCTAAGATTTTTTTGAATGTCGTGCTGCACTTTTGGTGTGGCGGTGGCTGTAAGGGCTATTATGGTAACATCATCAATGGCCTTGACCATTTCTTTTATTTTACGGTATTCTGGCCTAAAATCATGGCCCCATTCTGATATACAGTGAGCTTCATCTACGGCCACAAAACTCACTTTTATGGTGCGTAAAAAATCAATGGTTTCTTCTTTCTTTAGCGTTTCTGGCGCTACATAAAGCAATTTAGTTTTTCCTGCTACAATATCCTCTTTTACGGTGGTAATTTCTTGCTTATTGAGCGAAGAGTTTAAAAAATGGGCTAATGAATCATGATTTCCGAAACCCCTGATGGCATCTACCTGATTTTTCATTAGGGCAATGAGTGGACTAATGATAATGGCCGTGCCTTCTTTCATTAATGCAGGCAATTGGTAGCACAATGATTTACCTGCACCTGTTGGCATTATCACAAAACAATCTTCATTGTTAAGCACACTATTAATTATAGGTTCTTGCAGCCCTTTAAATCCATCAAAGCCAAAAAAATCCTTTAAGGCGGCTTTTGGATCTGCAATCTTTTCTTCTCTCGCTATGGTCATAAAATCAAGTGTAAAAATAATACTAATATTTTTATCCTGCAAGTCTTTTTATACTATTCTTAAATTTTATTAAGTTTCGTATATTTGCAAAATAATTGGTAAATAGAAATAGCGTTAAAAATTCAGCATTAAAAACGTTGAAAATAGAGATAGAAAATCTCCAAAAGCTCCATCAAAATATGGATGAATCAATTATTGATTGTGTAGAAATTATATTATCAAATGGAGGCAGGGTAGTGATATCAGGGATAGGCAAAAGTGCAATTATTGCTCAAAAAATTGTTTCAACGCTCAATAGCACGGGTACTCCTGCATTATTTATGCATGCTGCAGATGCAGTGCATGGCGATTTGGGCATGATACAAAAAAGTGACGTGGTCATTATTTTAAGTAACAGTGGCAATACGGCAGAGATTAAAACATTGGTACCTCTTATTAAATCATTTGGGAATGTTTTGGTTGCATTTACAGGAAACAATGAAAGTTTTTTAGCAAACAATGCCGATATAATTATAAGCTGTAAAATAGAAAAAGAGGCATGTCCGCTTAATTTAGCCCCTACCAGCAGCACTACTGCACAAATGGTGATGGGCGATGCGCTAGCGGTGGCACTTATAGAATGCAGGAATTTTAAGAGCGAGGATTTTTCCAAATTTCATCCTGGTGGTGCTTTAGGAAAGAAACTTTATACTACTGTAGGAGATATTTGCGCTAAAAATCAATTGCCAAAGGTAAATTTAGAAAGTAGTTTTAGTGAAATTGTTAATGAAATAAGTTCAAAGAGATTGGGAGCAACAGCAGTTTTGGTAGAAAATAAAGTTTTCGGCATTATTACTGACGGGGATATTAGAAGGGCTTTTCAAAAAACGACTCAAGTTAATACACTAAATGCCTCAGAAATGATGAATCCAATTCCCAAAACTATTGAAAAAGATGCGCTTGCCACAGAAAGTTTACAACTATTTACAATTCATAATATATCGCAACTTATAGTGTTAGATAATACAGGCGATTACTTTGGGATGTTGCATTTACACGATTTAAGCCGTGAGGAAATAATTTAAATAATAAATAAAATGAATAAGCAAACCTATGTTTTGATAATGGCCGGTGGAGTAGGTTCTCGATTTTGGCCTGCAAGCAGAACAGAACGTCCAAAACAGTTTATGGATTTTATGGGTAAAGGCAAATCTCTTATCCAGCTTACTTATTTGCGGTTTAGAGAAAAATTTGATTCCGATAAAATATATGTGGTAACCAATGCTGCGTATACAAGTTTGGTAAAAGAACAATTGCCAGAGTTATCAGATAGCCAAATACTTGCAGAGCCTATGGGCAAAAATACAGCTGCTGCAATTGCTTATGGTTGTTATAAAATACACTATACACATGGCAGGTCTAATGTGGTGGTAAGTCCAAGCGATCACCTTATCCAACAATCAGAGGTTTTTTTAGAAACCATTAATAAAACCATCGCTTTTGTAGAAAACAATAAGGCATTGGTAACCATTGGCATAAAACCCACAAGGCCCGATACAGGTTATGGCTATATTCAATACCTAAATATACCCGTAGAGGCAGATATATATAAAGTAAAAACTTTTGTAGAAAAACCAAATGCAGAAATGGCTGTGCAATTGTTAGAGAGTGGTGATTTTGTATGGAATGCGGGTATTTTTGTTTGGAATACTCAAACTATAATGGATGAAATGGAAAAGCATTTACCCGAAATTTCTAGTCTTTTTGGAAGGGTAAAGAATAAGTGGGGTTCTAAAGATGAGCAAGGTGCAGTAAATGAAATATATCCTCTTTGCAAAAGTATTAGCATTGATTTTGGCATTTTAGAATCATCAGAGCATGTTTATTTAAGCCCTGGAAACTTTGAATGGAGCGATTTAGGCACATGGCTCAGCTTGTTTGAAAACACCAAAAAGGATAAAAACAATAACGCAAAAATTGGAAAATTAATAGCGCTTTACGACACGCATGACAGCCTTATATATAACGATGACTCGACCCCACTAGTTGTAAATGGATTATCGGATGTTATTATTGTAAAAAGCGATAATTTGGTTTTGATATGCAGCAAAAACAAAGAACAAGAGGTAAAACAAATTGTAAATGATTTGAGTGCAAAATACAGAGAAAAATTTACCTAAAATTAATACATTATGTTTGGAAAAATATTAGAAATGAAAGCCCAAATGGAAGAGGCAAAAAAGATGCTGGAAGAAGTTTTTGCTTCTGGTGAAGCAGGTGAAGTTACTGTAAAATGTGATGGAACAAGAAGGATTATTGATGTTAATATAAATTTAGAAAACTTGGCCTTAATAGCCAAAGACGAACTTCAAGATTTAATCGTTTTGGCTGCAAATCGAGCTTCGGAAGATGCTCAAAAAAAGGCGGAAGAAATTTTTAAAAATAAATTTGGCCCAATGGCGCCCGGTTTATTAAAGGGGTTAATGTAGTTATTTCTTTAAAGTTGCATGCTTATTCCTGCTTTACTTTATTAAGCATTAAATTGTGACATTTGTATTTATTTTAAACTTATAAAATATAAGCTGAATTGCTCAATCAATGAAAGTAGTGCTGTAGTTAATGGCTTTTATTTTACCATCAGCACTTTTAACATTTCCGACACTAATAACATAAGTAACATTGATTTTTACAGGGTTTAAAATGTCAAAAACAAGAGTATTGCTGCCATATCCAGTATTTACTTTATATTGTTTTATAGGAATTGATGCACCATTAACCGCAACTTTCACACTAGCTTTTTCAAAAAACGCATCTGCTAACGATATAGAAAATCTATTGGTTGCAAATAAATATGGATGATAACCCATGGCAGGCCACGTAACAAAATGGGCATTGAAATAATTTAAATCCTGATAACTTTTCCTAAAATTTGCATGTTCTCCAATCACCCAAATAACAACGGTACTTTCTGTGCTGCCATAACCTGGAAATGTGAGCGAAGGGTTGAGTAACCATCGCCTGTGTCCTGCATGTTTATTGTAATCTTCTTCATCTTTTAAAAGACCGAGAATTGCTTTTTGGGACTGATATCCAAATGTTAGATTAGAATTTTGCGCAGCTAAAGCGGCACTTGCACTATAGCATTTCCATGTTTTTGGTATTTGGTGGCTGATATCTTTATTTAGGTGCATGCAATAAGCCGCTTTTTGGCATTGCTTACTATAATCTGCATCTACATCATTTATGGGCGCCACACCTGCAAGCAGCCTTGCAAGATTGAGCGACTTTTCAAACATGAGGTATTCAGTAGTGTCTAGTTTTCCTTCAAAACAATTTTTTTCATTGGGTGGATTTTTCCATTTTAGCTGACGATTTTTTATTAGGCTTGAGTCCAAATAGGTTTTTAAAACTTGCTTTAACCATGTTTTATGCAGCACGAGTATTCTATTTTCGACACCATACAGATTATAGTATTCATTAAATCTTTTGCTAGCCATTGCATAATTTTTTGCAACAATAGCCTTATTTAACAAGTTATAGCGGTTTTCTTTTTCATCAATTATATTAAATGAAGTATTAAAAATAACGATTATAGCAAGGTGAAAAAAATACTTTTTTAACAAAATTACAGATTTATTTTAATGTTTGAATCAGATAACAAATATCTTTTTGCAACATCAACTAAAAATTTTCCTTTCAAAAATTTTCTGCCTAAAAGCACCGCATAGTTCATAGAAGATCTTTTTGCTAAGCTCAAATCTGTTAAAATCTCTCTTTCTCCAATCTTAATAATACTTTTAATAATATACCTTTCTTCTACTTTTCCAAAAGAATTTTTAACCCTTTTACACTTATAATTGCTAAATTCATGGATAATATTATTAAAAGCTAAGTGATGTTTATCTAAAAATTTAACTGCAAGAATATAAACTCCATTTTTTTTAATCACCTTTATTTCACTGCAATGTATGGCAGAACTATCAGCTCCGGTATCTATTTTTGCATGAATATTACCAAGCTCAAATGATGGAAAAGAAACAGATTCGTATCTGCCAATTGTGGTTTTAATATTTTTTTTTATCAAAAAAGTCTTTTTATAAGCTGCAAAAATCAAAAATTAATTTTATAAAACCAATTAATAAGTAATAAATTTGCTTTTTGAAATCAATTCGTAAAATAAAAAAAGTAATGAAGATAAGTCTTTTGGTTTTTGTAATACTATTTCTTGTTTTATTTTTTGTTAGCAGCTGCATGCAATTTAGGGCAAGCGATAAAAAATTGAGGAAAGAATTGGCAAAACGAAATTTTGATATTGCCATAAAATATGATTCATTTTATTCTTTTAAATACAGGTATTTGCATTATAAAAACAAAGACACTTTATCGCCAACACTGGTTTTTATTCATGGAGCTCCAGGATCTGCAACAGCATTTACAGATTATCTATATGATAGTTTATTGCAAAAATTGTATAGTATAATTGTAGTGGATAGAATAGGCTACGGCTATAGCAGCTATGGAAATTATCTGCCATTAGCAAAACAAGGTATTTGGCTAAAAAAATTGCTACAAAAAGAAAAATTGGAATCTGTTTTTTTGATAGGACATTCTTTTGGAGGCTCAATAGCTGCTAGAACAGCAGTAATTTCTGACAGTATTATTAAAGGAACTATATTAATTGCGCCAGCACTAGACCCTAAAAACGAAAAATACGTTCCTGGCGGAAAGTTGGCATATTGGGCTGCTTCTAAGTGGATGTTTTCTAAGGCTTGGCAAATAAGTGCATTTGAAAAATATCATCATGCTGAAGATTTGAGAAAAATAGAAAATGATTGGAAAAAATTAAAAACTCCTTTGCTACAAATTCACGGAACAAAAGACAATTTGGTGCCATACATCAACCTTCGTTTTGCACAATCACATTTTGATTCTTCAATATTTAGCACTTATACAATGCCAAATGAAGGACACCTTATTCCTTTTACAAAAAAAGCGCAATTAATATCCATTATAATTAAATTTACAAAAAAAGAGGCTTTATTAATTCAATAAATACGCCCTTCTGTATTACTTGTGTATAATAATTCATAGTTTTTTAATTAATTCGGAGATTAAATAGGTCTTTTAGCTATTTTTGCACCCATTAAATAATTAAAAATGGAGCCAGCAAGACAAAAAGCAATTGAAACAATAGCACAACGAGCAACAAAACAGCATAAATCTGAACCACAGAAAATATCTGATTATTTTGCATCCAATGTATTTGGGTACAAATTAATGAAAAAATATTTGACTAAAGAGGTTTATAACGAGCTGAAACTTGCCATAGCTGGCGCACATAAATTAGAACGAAATGCAGCCGATGAGATAGCAGAAGGCATGAAGAATTGGGCAATTAGCAGAGGTGCCACACATTACACCCATTGGTTTCAGCCACTTAGAGGCGGCAGTACTGCAGAAAAGCACGATAGTTTTTTTGAACCTACAGAAATGGGAAAAGGGATGGAAGTTTTTTCTGGAAGTAGTTTAGTTCAACAAGAACCAGATGCCAGTTCTTTTCCTAGCGGAGGCATTAGAAACACTTTTGAGGCAAGAGGCTACAGCGCATGGGATCCCACATCTCCCGTATTTATTATAGAAAAGGCAAGTGGAAAAACATTATGTATTCCCACCATTTTTGTTTCTTACACTGGAGAGGCATTAGATTACAAAGTACCATTATTAAAATCTTTAAATTTATTGCAAAAAAGTGCGATAGATATTGCACAATATTTTGATGAAAATGTGCAACATTGCACTGTGTCTTTAGGTGTAGAGCAAGAGTATTTTTTAGTTGATGAATCGTTATTTAATAATAGGCAAGATTTATTATTTACAGGCAGAACTTTATTGGGCACCGCGCCAGCAAAAGGGCAACAAATGGAAGACCACTATTTTGGTTCTATACCAGAACGGGTATATAATTTTATGACCCATTTTGAAACCGAAGCTTTAAAATTAGGCATTCCATTAAAAACAAGACATAATGAAGTAGCGCCAATGCAGTTTGAATGTGCACCAATGTTTGAAGATGTAAATTTAGCAGTAGATCACAATACCCTTTTGATGGATTTGATGCATAATGTTGCTTCACATCACAGGTTGCGCGTTTTGCTGCATGAAAAACCTTTTCATGGGGTAAATGGTTCTGGTAAGCATAACAATTGGAGTATAATTACAGATACGGGTGTAAATGTGCTAAAGCCGGGTAACACTCCTGAACAAAATTTACAATTCTTAACCTTTTTTATAAATACAATCAAAGCAGTGCATGATTATGCAGATTTATTGCGGGCAAGCATTGCATCTGCCGGAAACGATCATCGGCTTGGCGCTAATGAAGCGCCACCAGCAATTATTTCTGTATTTGTGGGCACTTTACTAGAACAAGTTTTAGATGATTTTATGACAGAGAAAAAGGTAAAAAGAGGCAGGCCTACCAATCAAGAGGTCAATAAACTGAGTGTTGTTAATTTACCAGAAATATTATTAGATAATACCGATAGAAATAGAACAAGCCCTTTTGCTTTTACAGGAAATAAATTTGAGTTTAGGGCTGTAGGCTCTGCAGATAATTGCTCTAATGCCATGATTGTGCTAAATACCATTGTGGCTCATCAGCTAAAAAAGTTTAAGGCAGATGTAGAAAAATTAGCCAAAGGCAAAAAAAAGAGTGAAGAAATTATAAAAGTAGTTCTTAAAACCTACATGCCAGATTGCAAAAAAGTGATATTTGGCGGCAATGGATATAGTGATGAATGGGTAAAAGAAGCAACAAAGCGAGGATTAAAAAATATAAAAAACACCCCTCAAGCATTAGAAGCTTATTTAACAAAAGAGGCTAAAAAATTATTTACAGAAAATCAAATTTTTTCAGAAAAAGAGTTGGAAGCAAGGTCAGAAATAAGGTTTGAAAATTATGTAAAGCAGATACAGATAGAAGCGCGCGTATTAGGCGATATGGTGTTTACCCAAGTAATACCCGCTGCCATAAAGTATCAGGAAAAAATTAACAGCAATTTGCATAAAATGTTGGCTTTGGGCATCAAAAAAGAAAATTTTAAAGCACAACTAAGTTTGGTAGAGCAAATTAGTGAACACATTAATGCATTGTATGATAAAACTAATGCAATGGTGGAAGAGCGTAAAAAAACCAATAAGCTTGAAGATTTTCATAAAAAAGCTATACTTTATAACCAAAAAATTAAGCCTTATTTTGATGAAATTAGAATACATAGTGATAAGCTAGAACAGATTATCAGTGACAAATTATGGCCAATACCTAAATATAGAGAAATGTTATTTGTAAAATAAAAAAGATGAAAACAGCATATATTTTTCCAGGCCAAGGTGCACAATTTGTTGGCATGGGCAAAGATTTATTCCAAGCCAATTTAGCTAATAAAGCCCTTTTTGAGCAGGCCAATACTATCTTAGGATTTGATATTACTAAATTCATGTTTGATGGCACAAGTGAAGATTTACAGCAAACAAAGGTTACTCAGCCCGCCATATTTTTGCACAGTGTGATAGGAGCCTTTAGTCTTGGTGAAAATTTTAAACCAGATTTTGTTTCAGGGCATAGTTTGGGCGAATTTTCTGCCTTAGTTGCAGCTAAAAGTATATCATTTAATGATGGACTAAAATTGGTAAGTGAGCGGGCATTGGCTATGCAAGCAGCTTGTGAACTGGAACCGTCTGTTATGGCGGCAGTGTTGGGTTTAGAAGATGCTATTGTAGAAAAAATTTGCAGTCAAATACCTGGAATAGTAGTGCCTGCAAATTACAATTGCCCCGGCCAATTGGTTATCTCTGGCAACATGGAAGCCGTAAATAAAGCTTGCGAAGAACTTAAAAACGCAGGTGCAAAAAGAGCATTATTGTTGCCTGTAGGTGGTGCATTTCACAGCCCATTGATGCAGCCTGCCAGAGAAAAATTAGCAACAGCCATTGCAAAATGCGATTTTACAACACCTATATGCCCAATTTATCAAAATGTAAATGCGCTACCTAGCACAGATACTGAATTGATAAAAGAAAATTTAGTTGCTCAATTAACTGCTCCTGTGCGATGGACCCAAACCATCCAAAACATGATGAATGCAGGTGTAAGCCATTATATTGAAATTGGCCCAGGAAAAGTATTGCAAGGATTGGTAAAAAAAATATATCCCGAGGCAGAGGTTAGCTCAGGTTTATTGCCTTTATAATATTTTATTGCAAGCTAATAAACTAGCTAAATGGAAAGCCTTGTCAGGTGCTGCTAGGCAAGGCTCATTTCCACCTCATCCAATTCAGTAATTGTGAACGGTGAGTTAGATATTAAATCCAAATTACACATTAGAAATGCCCAATCGCACAAGTATTTATACCATCCCTATAAAATTATAAAAACACTCCTTTTGGGATAAATTGCAACATTTAAAATGCCATTACAATTGGGGACAATTTAAAAAAGCAGGGATTTATTTAGTGGGGGTTGGTGGATAGTGGCCTCATTGCTGTAAATAGTCGTCCATTAAAAACCACTTAACACTTTTATTATCAACGATTTGGGGATTAAAATGAGGTTTAAATAATGCAAAAAAGGGTATATTTACAGCGTAAACCTTGCATATATTTTAAAATGACACCTAAGAAAAAATCCAC
>JBDNFC010000029.1:0-21194 GCA_041690035.1 Bacteroidia bacterium
TGCAAATAAAAAAGGGTTCCAAACTAAATAAGTCTAAAACCCTTGATTCTATTGGTCGGGGTGGCAGGATTCGAACCTACGACCTCCTGCTCCCAAAGCAGGCGCGATACCGGGCTACGCTACACCCCGTTGGTGTTAATTAAAAAAAGAAATTTTTTAATTAAAATTTCTTTTTTTGAGGGCTGCAAATATAACGATTTTTTATAACCAACAAAATTTTTAATTATATTTCCAAAAACTAGGTGATACAATTATTAAAACAGAAAACAACTCTAATCTACCAATAAGCATTATGATGCTCAATAAGAACTTGCTAGATTCTGGCAAAACAGAAAAATTAAAAACCGGCCCAACTGCTCCCAAACCGGGCCCAATATTGCCTAAACAACTAGCTACTGCACCCAAAGAGGTTTGAAAAGGCAAGTTTAAATCACCATTAAGCCGCATGATTAAAATACTTCCAATACAAAAAACCATTAGGTATACAAGTAAAAAAACCATGATATGTGCAGTTACTTTTGCGCTTACCAATTCGCCATTCATTTTCACTTTTAAAATTGCCCTAGGATGCAATAACCGTTTAAACTCCAAAATAGAATTTTTAAAAAAAATCAAATGTCTTACCACCTTTATACCTCCACTTGTGCTACCAGCGCAAGCACCAGTAAAAAGCAACATAAAAAAAGCCATAGTCAATCCATTGCTCCAATTTTCATAATCAGCGGTTACAAAACCGGTGGTAGAAACCAAAGAAACCACCTGAAACAATGCCAAGCGAAAAGACTTTTCTATGCCCTCATTTACATGACAAATTACAGAAAAAGCAATAATCAGACTAATTATTATAATACCCAAAAAATATGTTCTAAACTCCTCATTAAAAAAAACCTTTTCAAACTTTCCTTTAAATAAATAGTACAATATTGTAAAATTAGAGCCCGCCAAAAACATAAATAAAATAATAGGATACTGCACTCCAGGTGAATCCCAATGGGCTATACTCGCATTTTTAGTAGAAAACCCTCCGGTGGACATTGTAGTCATAGCATGATTTATTGCATCAAAAGATGTCATGCCACTGTAGAGCCAAAGTATCAAATATAGCAAAACAGTAAGCCCAAAATAAATTAGCCAAAGTCTTTTAGCTGTTTCTTTGATTTTTGGATGTACTTTGTCTTTTGTAGGTCCGGGCGATTCTGCCCCAAAAAGTTGCATACCCCCTACTCCTAAAAGCGGAATTACGGCCACGGTTAGCACAATAATACCCATTCCCCCAATCCATTGTGTTAGCGACCTCCAAAATAAAATTCCATGTGGCAAAATTTCTATATCCTTAAATACAGATGCTCCTGTAGTTGTTAAACCAGATACACTTTCAAAAAATGCAGAAGTAAAAGTATGAATAGTTCCAGAAAATAGATAAGGTAAACTCGCAGCAATGCCCATAATAAACCAACTGAGGGTTACAATTAAATACCCTTCTCTTTTACCAATCTCATTTATACTTGGTTTTATAAATGCAAAAGGCAATCCAATTGCTATGCATATTAATGAACTGTAAATAAAAGATTTTAGGTCAGCACCATTGTAAAAAACAGAAACCAAGATTGGCATTATTAAAAACAATCCCATCACCAAAAATATGATGCCAAGCATTTTAATAACAATTTTTAAATTAATGATCATTTAAAAATATCCTCCACTTTTGATGTAGATTTGGGCAAAGTTAGCACTATAACCTTATCTTCTATTTCAAGCATAAAATCATTATTAGGTATAATTCCTTTATCTCTGCGCACAACCCCTACTATCAATGCGTCTTTTGGCATTCCTATTTCTCCAATAGTTCTTTGTGTTATATATGAATTAGAATGCACTACATACTCTATTATTTCTGCTTCAACACCATGCAAGCTAGCAATGGCTTCAACCTGCCCTTTTCTCACATATCTGAAAATGTTATTTGCCGCAATCAATTTTTTATTAATCAAAGTATCAACACCTATTTTTTGCGAAAGATGCGTGTATGCTGCATTGTCTACCAAAGCTATAGATCTAAAAACCCCCATTTGATCTGCTGTTAACGAAGATATAATATTGGTTTCTGAATTCACTGTCAATGCTATAAAAGCATCCATACGCTCTAAACCTTCTTCTTTTAGCAATTGCAAATTGCTTGGATCGCCTGCAACCACAAGTGCCTTTTCTAGCTTTTCGTAAAATTTTTTAGATTTATTTTCATTCTCAATAACCACCGTAAGGGCATAATTCTGCTCCAACAATCGTGCTGTTTGAAATGCAATTTCTGTATCACCTATTAGCATAATATGTTTGATAACTTTTAACTCTTCTCCCAAATCTTGATCCAATTCGCTCAATTTTTTTGCATTACTTACTAAATATACATGGTCTGCTGCATCTATTTTATCTGTAAATTTAGGAATACTCGTTTTTCCATTGCGCAGTAAAGCAATTGTTTTTGCTTGATATTCTCCATCTCTGCATAAGCTATCAAATGTTTTTCCAATATAGGGCGAATTATTTTCTACTGTATATCCAACGATAGAAAGTTTTCCTTCTTCGAATTCAAAAATATCTGTTGCAGAGCACCTATTTATTAATCGCTCTATCTCTTGGGCGGCAAGTAAAGTAGGAGAAAATAAATTATCTATACCAACTTCTAAAAAGTTTCTTCTCTGATTTTCATGCAAATACTCGTTATTACTAATTCTAGCAATCGTTTTTTTTGCTCCAATTTTTTTAGCTAAGATACAACTTAGTAGGTTAGTCGATTCTGAAGTAGTAGTGGCTATATAAATATCTGACCTAACCACATCAGCCCTATTGAGAACGTCTACTGAAGAAGCATCTCCTAAAAGCGTTAAAGCATCAATATTATTGGCAACCACCTGCAAAATATCCTCATTTGAATCAATTAAGGTCAAGCTATGGCCAGCATCTACTAATGCTGTTGCTAAATGATAACCAATATCGCCTGCCCCGGCTATTACAATTCTCATAATTTTATAAAATCAGTGCAAATAAACATGAATTTAAGTAATCTCATATCATTTATTTTTAAATGCAATAAAGTAGCAATTCATTAGCTTGACTATTTTTAATATTTGAAGGGATGTGATGACAAAAAAGTTTTAAACTTTTGTTAAACCATTTTTACAAAATATGTCTCCTAATTGGTGCTTCGTAGCCAACATTTCCAAGCCCTTATTAACCGTATCGCTGTCATAATGAACTGTGTGAAATAAATGGTAAACAATAGCCAAGTGTTTTACATAATAGATTTTACAATTAATCTTTCGGAGCCTCCACTCTATGTCTACATCTTCGCCAACCCCTGCTAGCACGTAGTCTTCATCAAAGCCATTAATTTTTAATAGTAAATTTCTATTAATAAACCAGTTACAACCCCAAATTCCTTTATTAAAAGCAATGTGGGACTTGTACCATGGTAAATATAGAGCATGCTTAAAATTTGCAAATCCAAATTTTAAATAATCTAAAAAAGAAGGTTTTACTTTTTTGTGAGCAATCCAATTCTTAGTCATTGTTTTAGATAACATTACCCGCCTTCCAAAAGCAACATCTGCGGCAAGATTTACATAAGTATTAACAAACTGGGGGTGTGGGATGCAATCACCATCCAAAAAAATAATGCGTTCACCTTTTGCAATTAATAAAGCTTGATTTAAAATTCTGCATTTCCTAAAACCATCGTCTGGGTGACAAACATGTTTTATACGTAACACATCTGCATACTTTTCTATCAGCAATAACGTAGCCTTATCGTTGTCATCTTCTGCAATTACAATTTCAAACTCTTTAAATGTTTGACTTAAGAGACCTTGAAGCAGAAGTTCTAAAAAGGGAATATTTTTATAAAATGCTATTATAACCGTGGCTCGAATTTTACTCATCAACTTGTTTTATTCTTTAGGCATAAAAAAACCCAAACTTAGTTTGGGCTTTTTAAATATTTATTAAATCTAATATTAATCTTTTTTTAATTCTGTTTCAGAAGCATCAGAATCGGTATCTACAATTTTTTCATCAATTACTTCCACTTCTGCTATTACATCAGTAGTATTTGGCACTGCTGTTTCTGCTACAATAGCTTCAACTTCTAACTTCTCTGTCTTACCATCTGAAATATTTTTTGAAGATCCTGCTCCTCTTCTACTCTTCTTAGCTTTAGCATCAGATTTTTTAACTTTTGGCGCATAGAATTCGTTAAAATCTATCAATTCTATCATGGCCATTTCAGCATTATCTCCTGACCTGCTTCCTATTTTCAATATTCGAGTGTAGCCACCTGGTCTTTGAGCTACTTTCTCTGCCACATCGCCAAAAAGTTCTTTTACAGCAAATTTATTTTGCAAGTAACTAAACACAACTCTTCTAGAATTTTGGTCATCAGTCTTTGATTTTGTAATCAAAGGTTCCACATATTTTCGCAACGCTTTTGCTTTTGCAACTGTAGTATTGATGCTTTTGTGAAGAATTAAAGATGCTGCCATATTGCTCAACATTGCCTTTCTATGAGAGGCTGTCCTACCTAAATTATTTATTTTATCTCCGTGTCTCATTATATTTTACTCGTCATTTAGGTTATACTTCACAACATCCATTCCGAAATTAAGGTTTTTATCTCTAACAAATTCTTCTAGTTCAGCCAAAGATTTTTTTCCAAAATTTCTAAATTTTAACAAATCATCAATTTCAAATGCAACTAACTCTCCCAATGTTCTTATCTCTGCAGCCTTTAAGCAATTGTAGGCTCTAACAGACAAATCTAAGTCTGCCAAAGGCGATTTAAGCACCTTACGCATGTGTAAAAAGTTTTCATCAACTTCTTGAGTAGGCTTTTGAATTTGAGCATCCATTAGTATACTCTCATCGCTAAACAATACAAAATGCTGTATTAAAATGTTGGCAGCTTCTTTCAATGCCTCTTCAGGATGAATAGAACCATCTGTATTAACCTCTAAAATTAGTTTTTCAAAATCAGTTTTTTGTTCAACTCTGAAATCCTCAACGCTATATTTAACATTTTTTATTGGAGTAAAAATGGCATCAATTGGAATTAATCCAATTGGAGCATCTTTTGGTTTATTTTCATCAGCAGGAAGATAACCCCTACCTTTTTCGATAGATAATTCTAATTCAACATTAACTGTAGGCTCCATATTGCATATAACTAATTCAGGATTAAGTATCTGAAAAGTATTTGTATATCTTCCAATATCGCCTGCTAAAAACTGATCCTTGCCTTTGAGTGAAATAAACACTTTTTCTATATTTTCAGCACTTTCAGTTAGGCATTTAAATCTAACTTGTTTCAAATTCAAAACAATGTCTACAACATCTTCAATCACGCCTTTTATAGAGCTAAATTCATGGTCTACGCCTTGAATTTTTATGCTTGTGATTGCAAAGCCTTCTAATGAACTTAACAAAATTCTTCTAAGAGAATTACCTATCGTGGTTCCGTATCCTTTTTCTAAAGGAGAAAATTCAAACAGACCATAAAAGTCTGTATCTTTATGCATGACAACTTTGTCAGGCTTTTGAAATGGTATTACTGGCATATTTTTATTTAGAGTAAAGTTCTACGATTAATTGTTCTTTTATATTTTCAGGAATTTCGGCTCTTATTGGAAAATTCAGAAACCTACCAGATAAATTTTTTGTATCTAAATCAATCCATGAAAATGATTTTCTATTTGATTGAGTTGCATCTGCTACTATTTCTAATGATTTAGATTGCTCTCTTATAGCAACCTCATCACCTGGTTTTAATTGGTAGGAAGGTATATTAACTAAATTTCCATTTACAGTAACATGCCTATGTGATACAAGCTGACGAGCTCCTGCCCTAGATTTTGCAAATCCCATTCTAAAAACGGTATTATCTAATCTTGCTTCTAATAAAATTAATAAATTTTCACCCTTAATACCTTTTTTGATAGAGGCTTTTTTGTAAGTATTTAAAAATTGTTTTTCCAAAATACCATAGGTATATTTAGCTTTTTGCTTCTCCATCAACTGAATCGCATATTCGGATTGTTTTCCTCTTCGTCTCGAATTACCGTGCATTCCGGGAGGAAATGGTTTTTTATCCAAACTCTTGTCTGGACCAAAGATTGCTTCTTTAAATTTTCTTGCAATCTTACTTTTGGGACCTCTATATCTTGCCATTAGATTATTTTCTTTTCTTTAATTTTTATTAATTAGCGCTTAAACTCTTCTTCTTTTTGGCGGTCTACAACCATTGTGAGGCAATGGAGTAACATCATTAATTGAATTTACATCAATACCAATTGTTGCTAAAGTTCTGATAGCAGCATCTCTTCCACTTCCAGGACCTTTTACATAAACATCTACTTTTCTCAATCCTGCGTCAAATGCCATTTGTGCACAATCAGAAACTGCAGTTTGAGCGGCATAAGGAGTATTCTTTTTAGAACCTCTAAAACCCATCTTGCCAGCAGAAGACCAAGATATCACATCACCATTTGCATTGGTTACTGATACAATCACATTATTAAAGGTTGCCTTTATATGCACTTGACCGATAGGGTCTACCTTTACTTTCTTTTTTACAGCTTTTTTACTTGTCATTATTAATGATTATTTAGTAACTTTCTTTTTGTTAGCTACTGTTTTACGTTTTCCTTTTCTTGTTCTAGAGTTATTTTTTGTTCTCTGACCTCTTAAGGGCAATCCTTTACGATGTCGTTGACCCCTATAACAACCAATATCCATTAGTCTTTTGATATTCAATTGTATTTCTGACCGAAGTTCTCCTTCTGTTTTTACCTCTTCTGATATTATATTCCTAATGGTGGTTAATTCATCATCATTCCATTCAGATACTTTTTTATCTTCACTAATTTTTGCTTTTTCTAAGATGGTCGATGATTTCGACCTTCCTATACCATAGATATAGGTTAATCCTATAACTCCGCGTTTTGCTTTTGGTAAATCTATTCCTGCTATCCTTGCCATAATTATCCTTGACGTTGTTTATATTTTGGGTTTTTCTTGTTAATAACGTAAATCTTTCCTTTACGTCTCACGATTATGCAATCCGCACTTCGCTTTTTTATGGCTACTCTAACTTTCATTTTAATATTATTTGTATCTATATGATATTCTTCCTCTACTCAAATCATAAGGTGACATTTCCACTTGCACCTTGTCTCCTGGTAGGATTTTGATGTAATGCATCCTCATTTTGCCTGATATCGTAGCAATAATTGTATGTCCATTCTCTAACTCAACTCTAAACATAGCGTTAGAGAGTGCTTCTTTAATGATTCCATCTTGTTGTATACTACTTTGTTTTGGCACTTTACTTTTTTTGGGGCTGCAAAATTATATAATTTTTTTTATATTATCAAACTTAATTTATATTCCTGATTGAACAGTTCTTCCTCTAAATTTACCAGACTTTAACAAGCCATCATAATGCCTTGTTTGCAAGTAACTATTAATTTGCTGCAATGTATCTAATATTACACCTACCATGATTAATAGTGAAGTTCCTCCATAGAATTGTGCAAAACTTGGAGACACATTCATTAAATTTTGAGCAAATGCAGGCAAAATAGCTACAAGTGCAAGGAAAATAGAACCAGGCAAGGTAATTCTTGACATAACTGTATCTATAAACTCAGTGGTCTTATTTCCTGGTTTAATGCCAGGAACAAAGCCACCATTTTTTCTCATGTCTTCAGAAATTTTTCTAGAATCTATCGTAATTGCTGTATAAAAATAAGTAAATACAACAACAAGTAACCCAAAAACTAGATTATATAACCATGATGTAGGGTCTGTAAATGGGCTTAAACTATCAACAGAGGCTTTTAATGTAAATGTAACAGGAATAAACATCAATGCTTGAGCAAATATGATTGGCATTACTCCTGCAGCATTAATTTTTAGAGGCAAATACTGTCGAACCCCTCCTGCAAGTTTATTTCCTATCATTCTTTTGGCATATTGAACTGGTATTCGCCTGACGCCTTGTATTAGAAGTATTGTGGCGATAATAACACCAACCCAAATGCCTAATTCGATAATAGGCATTAACAAATTACCTTGTGTAAAGCGTAACCCAATCTCTCCAAATAATGAAGGTAAGAAACTTGAAATAATACCAATCATAATTAATAGCGAAATTCCATTGCCTAATCCCTTATCGGTAATTCTTTCGCCTATCCACATTGCAAACATAGTTCCAGCAACCAAAAGTACTACCGAAGTAACAGTAAACATGGCTTCACCCATGCCACCGCTTGCGTAAAGCAAAGCAGCTTTGTTGCCATCGCCAGCTTTTAAATTTGCGACATATCCTATTGCTTGAAAAAATGTAATACCAATGGTTAATATGCGTGTATATTGATTCATTTTGTCTCTACCCTCTTCACCTTCTCTAGAAAGGCGTTGAAAAGCAGGAACCGCTAAAGTTAATAATTGTATAACAATACTTGCAGAAATATATGGCATAATTCCAAGAGCGACCACCGATGCCTTATCAAATGCTCCACCGGCAAAAGTATTTAAAAGACTTAAAAGGCCATCTTTTGTTTGATTTTGCAAACCTTTCAATTCTGAAAAATCTACTCCTGGTAGAATTATGAATGAAGCCAATCTAAAAATCATCAAATACATGAGTGTATTAATAATTCTTATTCTGAGGTCTTCAATACTCCAAATTTCTTTTAATTTCTGTATAAATCTTAACTTTAACATTTATTTTTAAATTTTTAATTTGATGCAGCTTTTCGAAAAACTTCTGCGCTGCCGCCTACTTTTTCAATTGCGTTTTTAGCAGTTTCAGTAAATGCATCTGCAGAAACCATTATTTTAGAATTTAATATGCCTCTTCCAAGTATTTTTACTTTATCTTTTTTTCCTATAAAATGATTTGATATAAGTATATCTCTATCTATAGCGGTTAAGCCTTTTGATGTTGCTAATTTTTCTAAAACATCCAAGTTGATACCAATATATTCAATTCTAAATGGATTTTTGAAACCTCTTTTTGGAAGTCTTCTTTGAATTGGCATTTGTCCACCTTCAAAACCTTTTTTTCTGCTATATCCACTCCTAGATTGTGCACCTTTATGCCCTTTTGTAGAAGTTCCGCCTTTTCCAGAACCTTGACCTCTGCCAATTCGCTTACGCTTTTTTATTGAGCCTTCTGCAGGCTTTAAAGAATGTAAATTCATTTTCTAATTTTATATTATTTGTTTTCTACTTTAATCAAGTGATTTACAACCCTAATCATTCCCATGATCTGAGGCGTACCTTCAACTTCTTTACTTTTATTAATTTTTGTCAACCCCAATGCAATAAGTGTACGTTTTTGTTTTTCGTTTCTTTTAATCGTACTTTTAACTTGTGTGATCAATAATTTTTGATTTTTACTTTCCATTTTTTATTCTCCTCTAAATAATTTTTTTAATGAAACTCCTCTTTGTTGAGCAATTGTATATGGATCTCTTAAACTTGAAAGTGCATTAATTGTAGCTTTTACCACATTATGTGGATTTGAAGATCCTTTTGACTTAGCAAGAACATCATGAACTCCCGCACTTTCTAATACTGCTCGCATTGCTCCACCAGCTATTACACCAGTACCACCTGCAGCAGGTTTCAGAAAAACAAACCCTCCTCCAAATTTTCCATATTGTTCATGAGGAAGTGTGCCGTTTATAACAGGAACTTTTATTAGATTTTTCTTTGCATCTTCTATACCTTTAGCTATTGCAGCTACTACCTCAGAGGCTTTTCCAAGACCGTGACCTACGACTCCATTTCCATCTCCTACTACAACTATTGCAGTAAAACTAAATGTTCTACCTCCTTTTGTAACTTTAGCCACTCGGTTTATCGCTACTACTTTTTCAGTTAGTTCTATTTCACTAGATTTAACTCTTTTTATGTTTTCTGTTGACATATTTCTGTTTTTTAAAATTCTAGGCCACCTTCACGAGCTGCATCTGCAAGATTTTTTACCCTGCCATGGTACAAATAACCATTTCTATCAAACACCACTGATTTTATACCTGCGGCAACTGCTCTTTCGGCAATGCGCTTACCTACAATTTTAGCTTCTTCTAATCTGGTTATTGTGTTTTTAGCTATATCTTCCTCTCGAGAACTAGCTGCAAATAGAGTGTGAGATTGAGCGTCATCAACTATTTGTGCATAAATTTCTTTATTACTTCTAAAAACACATAATCTTGGCCTATTGGCATCTCCAAAAACTTGAGATCTGGTTCTGCTTTTTATTTTTTGCCTTCTTGCTATTTTCTTATTTATTGCCATTTTATTTATTTAGATGCGGTTTTACCTGCTTTTCTTCTTACTACTTCGCCAGCATATCTAATTCCTTTGCCTTTATAAGGCTCTGGAGTTCTAAAAGATCTTATTTTTGCTGCGACTTGACCTACTAATTGTTTATCTATTGACTCAAGTATAATTCTTGGATTTTTACCTTTTTCAGTTACAGTTTCTAGCTTTACTTCTTTAGGTACTTCAAGCATAATTTTATGCGAATACCCAAGTGCTAGTTCTAACAAATTACCTATTGCAGTGCACTTGTATCCTACGCCAACTAATTCTTGAATTGTTTTGTGTCCTTCACTAACTCCAATCACCATATTGTTTATAAGCGACCTGTATAAACCATGAAGTGATCTACTAGATTTTTCCTCATTTGGTCTAATTACCGTCATGCGGCCTTCTGACATACTTATGTCAAAACCATTTTCTAAGGTTTGTATTAGACTCCCTTTTGCACCTTTTACAGTTATTAATGAAGTGTTTTTGTCAAAACTTACTTCAACTCCTGCGGGCACATTTATAATTGCTTTTCCTATTCTTGACATCTTTAAATTTTATTAACTAACATAACAAAGTATTTCTCCACCCATATTACTAGCTCTTGCTTCTTTATCAGTCAAAACACCTTTTGAAGTAGAAATAATTGCAATGCCTAAACCGTTTAAAACTCTTGGTATCTCTGTTACACCTGTATATTTTCTTAAACCTGGTTTACTGATACGTTTTATTTCACGTATAGCTGGAACTTTAGTGATTGGATTATATTTAAGTGCGATTTTAATCACACCTTGATTGTTTTCTGTTTCTTCAAATTTATATTTAAGGATATAACCTTGATCATAAAGAACTTTTGTAATGTCCTTCTTTAAATTTGATGCGGGAATTTCAACAATTCTATGATTTGCTTTCATAGCATTTCTTAACCTTGTTAAATAATCGGATATTGGATCTGTGTACATTTTTCTATTTTTAATTTATTTCTACCAACTTGATTTTGTTACTCCTGGTATTTTACCATCAGAGGCCATTTCTCTAAATACATTTCTACAAAGACCAAAATCTCTTATATAACCTCTGGGTTTTCCTGTAATATTACAACGATTTCTTAATCTAGTCGGTGATGCATTTCTTGGCAACTTTTGAAGACCTTCATAATCTCCATTCGCTTTTAATTGTGCTCTTCTATCTGCATACAGGGCCACGATTCTTTCACGTTTTCGCTGTCTTGCTTTCATTGATTCTTTAGCCATAATTTAATTATTATTTATTGTCTTTTTTAAAGGGCATTCCAAATTGTCTTAGTAATTCTAAGCACTCTATATCATCCTTGGCTGAGGTAACAAATGTAATATCCATTCCTGTTATTCTGCTTATCTTATCGATATCAATTTCTGGAAAAATAATTTGCTCTTTAATACCAATTGTATAATTACCTCTGCCATCAAAGCCTTTTAAAGGAAGACCTTGAAAATCGCGAATCCTTGGAATAGATACATTTATAAATCTATCCAAAAATTCAAACATTTTTTTTCCTCGCAAAGTTACTCTTGCGCCAATTGGCATTTTTTCTCTAAGTTTGAAATTAGAAATCGCTTTTTTCGACATTGTTGCAACTGCTCTTTGACCTGTTATAAGCGTCATTTGATCTACAGCTGCGTCTACTAATTTTTTATCTGAAACAGCGTCTCCAACTCCTTGATTTAAACAAATCTTTGTTATTTTTGGGGTTTGCATTACGCTTTTGTAATTGAATTTTTCTTGCATAGCAGGAACAACTACTTCAGTATATTTTGTTTTTATTGAATTCTCGTTACTCATTTCTTTAGTTAATAAAATCTCCTGTTGATTTTGCAAAGCGTTGCAATTTTCCTTTTTCATTTAGTTTTCTACCCACTTTTGTTGGAGCACCATTTACTACAATGGCAAGATTACTAAGGTGAATCGTAGATTCTTTTTTTATTATTCCTCCATCAGGAAATTGTGCATTTGGTTTTGTGTGTCTTGATACTAAATTATATCCCTCTACAATTGCTTTTTGTGTTTTGGTGTAAACACGCAATACTTTTGCAGGAGCTTTAGCTTTTTCAGAACCGCTTATGGCTTTAACAGTATCTCCCTTTTTAATTTTTAATTTCATACTAATATTATAATACTTCTGGTGCTAATGAAACAATTTTCATGTATGATCTATCCCTCAATTCACGCGCCACAGGTCCAAAAATACGTGTTCCTCTTGGCTCATTTTGGGCATTAAGCAATACACATGAGTTATCATCAAATCTGATATATGAGCCATCTGCTCGCCTAACTTCTTTTCGAACCCGCACAATTACTGCTTTTGATACAGCACCTTTTTTTATACCGCCACTCGGAATTGCATCTTTAACAGTAACTACAATTTTATCTCCTACAGAGGCATATCTTCTGTTTGTTCCGCCTAATACTCGGATGCATAGTACTTCTTTTGCACCGCTATTATCAGCTACTCTTAATCTTGATTCTTGTTGTATCATTTTATTTAGCTTTTTCTACTATTTTAACTAATCGCCATCTTTTAGTTTTGCTGGTTGGGCGTGTTTCCATTATTTCTACAATGTCATTTTCATTGCACTCATTCTTTTCATCGTGAGCATGATATTTCTTAGAAAATTTAAAATATTTTCCGTATTTCTCATGCTTCATATTTCTTACAATCATAACTG
Source organism: Bacteroidia bacterium (assembly GCA_041690035.1). Lineage (GTDB taxonomy): Bacteria > Bacteroidota > Bacteroidia > NS11-12g > UBA955 > CALSPH01. Next base: position 13,077 of record JBDNFC010000029.1, read on the forward strand.
TGATTGTTTTATCCATTTTATTGCTAGTAACTTTACCTACAATAGCTTTTCTTGCATTTCTTAATAATAATTCTGACATTATTCTTGTTCTTTAATTTGGTTTATCCTGCGCACATTGGTTTCTGTAAGCAATCGCGCAATCACCTTTTTGGTTTCTTTTATCTTGCTTGGGTTTTCTAAAGTTGAAACTGCATGGGCAAATTTCAATTTAGTTTGCATTTTTCTTTCCTCCCTTAATTTGGAGCTAAGGTCTGCATTTGACAAGTTTTTTATATCTTCGTATTTCATCTTATACTTATATTTCGGGTGAATAATCAGGTCTAACAATAAAGTTACACATCACAGGCAATTTTTGGGCGGCAAGTCTTAAGGCTTCTTTCGCCACATCTAAGGAAACACCGCCCATTTCAAACATAATGGTTCCAGGTTTTACAATTGCAACCCAATATTCTGGTGCACCCTTTCCTTTTCCCATCCTCACTTCGGCAGGCTTTTTGGTTACAGGCTTGTCTGGAAAAATTCTTATCCAAACTTGTCCTTCCCTTTTCATATATCTTGTCATTGCTATACGGGCTGCTTCTATTTGACGAGCAGTTATCCACGATGGCTCTAAACTTTTTAGTGCAAAATCGCCAAAGTCAATTCTATGACCTCTACTGGCTAGGCCTTTCACGCGGCCTTTTTGCATCTTTCTGAACTTTGTTCTTTTTGGACTTAACATAATTTCTTCTTGTTTCTATTATTAACTGCGCCTTTCGGTTCTTTTTCTTCGGTCATTGCCACCTCTGTCGTTTCTGTCTCCTCTATCGCTTCTATCTCCTCTGTCTCCTCTATCATTTCTTCCTCCTCTTACACCATCTTTAGGGTTAGGTTTTTCTTGAGTTGTTATTGGCGATAAATCAACTTTTCCAAATTTTTCGCCTCTACAAATCCAAACTTTTACACCTATTTTGCCATACACAGTTAATGCTTCAGTTAATGCGTAATCAATATCAGCTCTTAACGTATGTAATGGTGTTCTACCTTCTTTATAATGCTCGCTTCTTGCCATCTCTGCTCCATTCAATCTTCCAGAGATTGATACTTTTATGCCTTCTCCTCCCATTCGCATCGTACTTGCAATTGCTCCCTTTGTTGCTCTTTTATAAGATACTCTTCCTTCAATCTGACTAGCAATACTTTCTGAAACTAATTTTGCATCTAACTCAGGACGCTTAATTTCAAATATATTTATTTGAACATCCTTTTTTGTGATTTTTTTAATCTCTTCTTTTAATTTATCAACTTCAGAACCGCCTTTTCCAATTACTATTCCTGGTCTTGCTGTAAATATCGTTATAATTAATCGCCTTACAGTTCTCTCTATAACTACTTTTGATATACCCGCACGAGGCAATCTAACTTGAAGATATTTTCTGATTCTATCATCTTCATAAAGTTTAGCTGGAAATTCTTTTCCGCCATACCAACTGCTGTCCCATCCTCTAACGATGCCTAACCTTAACCCTATAGGATTTACTTTCTGTCCCATATTCTTATGCTTTTGTTTCTAAATTAATGTCCATTTCCTTTTTATCAACTATCATTGTAATGTGATTTGACCTCTTTCTGATACGGTGAGCCCTGCCCTGAGGCGCTGTTCTCATACGTTTTGCCATTTTACCACCATCCACTTTAACTATTTTTATAATTAAATTATCTGGTGTTTCATTCTCATTTTTTTGCATCCAATTGCTTGCTGCACTTTTAAGAAGTTTTAACATATAGGTAGAATATAATTGTCTATCATTATGTTTCAAAACGCCTGTTGCTCTCACAACATCCATGCCTCTAATTTGATCTGCTATCAACCTCATTTTTCTAGGAGATAATGGGCAGTTATTTAATTTTGCTATTGCTTCCATTTTCTATTTCTTTCCGTGTCCTTTAAAAGTTCTTGTAGGTGCAAATTCACCTAATTTGTGTCCCACCATATTTTCTGTAACATATACAGGTATAAATTTATTGCCATTATGAACGGCTATTGTATGACCTACAAAATCTGGTGAAATTAAACTCGCTCTTGACCAAGTTTTTATCACAGTTTTCTTTTTATTTTCATTCAAATCAGTTATTTTTTTATCTAATTTATAATGAATAAATGGTCCTTTTTTTAATGATCTTGGCATATATTATTTATTACGTATGGATTTTCTTTTTTCTACAATTAACCTACTAGAAGCTTTTTTGGTTGAACGTGTTTTCTGACCTTGAGAATAAACAAGATTTTTGTTTCTAGGCTGTCCGCCTTTGTTTCTTCCTTCACCTCCACCCATTGGATGATCCACTGGATTCATAGCAGATGGCCTTGTCATTGGTCGTCTACCTGCCCATCTATTTCTACCTGCTTTTCCTTTACGCTCAAGGTTATGCTCTGGATTGGACACTGTTCCTATTGATGCTTGGCATGTAGCCAAAATCATTCTGGTTTCACCTGAAGGCAATTTTATTGTTACATAAATACCATCTTTTGCTAATAATTGAGCAAAATTTCCAGCTGAGCGGCATATTTTCCCACCTTGACGCGGATTTAATTCAATGTTGTGGATGATACTTCCTAAAGGTATTTCTGATAAAGGTAAAGCATTCCCAACATCTGGGGTAGCTCCAGGGCCTGACCTCACTTGCTGACCCACTTTTAGGCCATTAGGAGCTAAAATGTATCTTTTTTCACCGTCAGCATAAAGCAATAATGCGATGCGACCAGATCTATTTGGATCATACTCTATAGTTTTAACTTCTGCAATTTCTCCGTGTCGCTCTCTTTTAAAATCTATTATTCTATATCTTCTTTTATGTCCACCACCGATACCGCGCAATGTCATTCTACCTTTATTATTTCTACCACCAGATTTCTTAATAGGTAATAATAAACTTTTCTCAGGCTGATTTCCTACAGTAATATCCGAGTTGGTATTTGCAATTCTGAAACGCTGTCCAGGAGTTGTTGGTTTTAATCTTCTTAATGCCATGTTCTATACGTTTTCAAAAAAATCAATTTTCTGGCCATCTTTTAAGCTAAAAATAGCTTTTTTTACACTATTAGTCATTCCTGATACTTGACCAGTTTTTCTGTTTTTTCTTGTTTTTCTAGAAGTTATCATTGTACTTAATTCTGAAACTTCTACTCCATAATGCGATTCAATTGCGCTTTTGATTTCAATTTTGTTAGCCGTTTTAGCTACAATAATTCCATATTGACCTCTACGCTCTTGCAACAAGTTCATTTTTTCGCTTATGATGGGTTTTATTAATATTGACATGTTGCTTATTTATTATAATGTTGTTCAATTACTTTAAATGATTCCTCAAATACTACTAAGTTTTTTGCTTTTAAAATTTCATAGGTATTGATATCAGAAGCTGGTAAAATTTTAGTATTTGGGTAATTTCTACTAGATAGCAAAAGTTGCTTGTCTATTGTTGGCGTAACTATAAGTGTTCGCACGCTATTTAAGTTAAGACTTAAAAGAACATTAACAAAAGATTTAGTACTTGGCTTATCAAATGTAAAGTTTTCAATTACAGTGATACTATTTGTTTTAGCTTTGTAAGTTAGGGCTGATAATCTAGCAACATCTTTTAGTTTTTTATTTAGTTTAAAAGAATAGTTCCTAGGTTGTGGGCCAAACATTCTTGCTCCACCAACCATTGTACCACTTTTTGCACTGCCTGCTCTTGCAGTTCCTGTACCTTTTTGCTTTTTAATTTTCTTGGTACTTTTATTTATTTCCCACTTTTGCTTGGTCTTATGGGTTCCTTGCCTTTGATTTGCAAGAAATTGTTTTACATCAAGGTAGATTGCATGGTCATTTGGTTCAACACCAAATATTTTTGGGTCTAATGAGACTGATTTGCTTGTTTCTTTTCCTTGTATGTCAACTACTGTTAATTTCATACTATTTTTCGATTACTATTGTTGTGCCATTGTGGCCTGGTATAGATCCTGATAATACTATTGCATTATCTTCAACCAATACTTTTACTACCCTGTTATTAATTCCTTTGATTCTCTTGTTACCCATTTGACCTGCCATCCGCATTCCTTTGAATACCTTTGCTGGAAAAGAAGATGCACCAACTGAACCTGGAGCCCTACCCCTGTCATGCTGTCCATGTGTTGCTTGACCAACTCCACCAAAACCATGACGTTTCACTACACCCTGAAAACCCTTACCCTTAGATTTTGCGATAACGTCTACAAAGTCACCTTCTTCAAAAATTTCTGCAGTTATTGTATCACCTATTTGTAAGGTTGTATCTTTAATTCTATACTCAACTACCATCCTTTTTGGAGACGTATTAGCTTTCTTAAAATGTCCGATAAGCGCTTTGTTACTGTGTTTATCTTTAACATCACCCCATGCTATTTGCACAGCAGTATAACCATCTTTGTCTTTGGTTTTAATTTGCGTAACCACACAAGGTCCAACTTCTACAACGGTGCAAGCTGTATTGATTCCGTTCTCATCAAACATGCTTGTCATTCCTATTTTTTTTCCTATGATTGCTTCCATTCTATTGTCCTGTTAAACTTTAATTTCTACATCAACACCACTTGGCAATTCTAGCTTCATTAAAGCTTCAACAGTTTTAGCAGTTGAACTATAAATATCCAAAAGCCTTTTGTATGAACACATCTGAAATTGCTCTCTTGCCTTTTTATTAACGTGAGGAGATCTCAATACGGTGTATTTTTTCTTTTCTGTTGGAAGCGGAATTGGACCACTTACTATTGCACCAGTTATCTTAACTGATTTCACAATTTTTTCAGCTGACTTATCAACCAAACTATGATCGTATGACCTGAGCTTAATTCTTATTTTTTGACTTACCATTGTTTTATGCTTGTTCTTTTAATCCTTTAACTTTTTTTACTATTTCTTCTGCCATACTTTTAGGCACAATATCATAATGATGAAATTCCATGCTTGAAGAGGCTCTTCCAGAAGTGATTGTTCGCAACTGAGTAACGTAGCCAAACATTTCTGATAATGGAACTTTTCCTTTAATTACCTGAGCACCCGCGCGCTCCTCCAAACCTTCAATTAAGCCGCGTCTTCTATTTAAATCACCTTGAACATCGCCCATATAATCAGCAGGAGTTACTATTTCCAATTTCATGATTGGTTCTAATATAACAGGTGTGCAACTTCTTGCAGCCGCTCTAAAACCTTGTCTTCCTGCAATTTCGAATGATAATGAATCAGAATCCACTGCGTGAAAAGAGCCATCAAATAATCTTACTTTTATTTTATTTAAAGGATATCCAGCTAAGACGCCATTTTTCATAGCTTGCTCAAATCCTTTTTGAACAGAAGGAATATATTCTCTAGGAATAGAACCACCTACTATTTCATTAACAAATTGAACACCATCTTTTTCAAAATCAACATCAGCAGGCCCTAATTCAAACTGAATATCTGCAAATTTACCACGTCCACCAGTTTGCTTCTTAAAAGTTTCTCGGTGTGTAGTATTGGTTGTAATTGCCTCTCTATAAGCTACTTGTGGTGCGCCTTGATTAACCTCTACTTTAAATTCTCTTCTTAATCTATCTACAATTACATCTAGGTGCAACTCACCCATACCACTTATGATTGTTTGGCTTGTTTCATCGTCAGTTCTAACCTGAAAAGTCGGATCTTCTTCTGCTAATTTGGCAAGACCAATACCCAATCTATCGCTATCTGCTTGTGTTTTTGGCTCAATTGCCAAGCCAATAACAGGCTCTGGAAATTTCATTGACTCTAAAACAATTGGATGTTTTTCGTCACAGAGTGTATCGCCTGTTTTTATATCTTTAAATCCTACTGCTGCTCCAATATCTCCAGCACCTAATTCATCAATTGGATTTTGTTTATTAGCATGCATTTGAAACAACCTAGAAATACGCTCTTTGTTTCCACTTCTTGTATTTAAAACGTAAGAGCCAGCTTTTAAAACGCCTGAATAAGCGCGGAGAAATGCCAAACGTCCAACAAATGGATCTGTTGTAATTTTGAAAGCCAATGCAGAGAATGGTGAGTCAAAATTTGGTTGTCTTTCTATCGGGTCACCATCTACAGTGGTGCCTAAAATATTTTCTCTATCTAATGGGCTTGGCATGATTTCCATTACCAAATCTAACATAGTTTGAACTCCCTTATTTTTGAATGAAGAACCACAAACCATTGGAATAATTTTTAGCTCAATACAAGCACGTCTTAATGCATTTAGAATTTCTGCTTCAGTTATTGAGGCAGGATCTTCAAAATATTTTTCCATCAAGCGATCATCGTAATCAGATACTGCTTCAAGCAATTTTTCTCTCCAGATTGTCGCCTCTTCTACCATATCTTCAGGAATATCTATAATTTCATAGGTCATTCCTTTATCTTCCTCATTCCAAATCATTCCCCTAAAGTTAATTAAATCTATAACTCCTTTGAAATTTTCTTCACTTCCCAAAGGAAGTTGCAAAGGAATGGCATTTGAACCTAACATTTCCTTAACTTGAGTAACAACATTCAAAAAATCTGAACCTTGTCTATCCATTTTATTAACGAATCCTAATCGAGGCACATTATAGTTATCTGCTAATCTCCAATTGGTCTCAGATTGAGGCTCTACACCATCAACTGCAGAAAATAAAAATACAAGACCATCTAAAACTCTTAATGACCTATTTACTTCAACTGTAAAATCAACGTGTCCAGGTGTATCAATAATATTTACATGATATTCTGCACCCTTGTATGGCCATTTTACGGTTGTTGCAGCAGATGTAATGGTAATACCACGCTCTTGTTCTTGAGCCATGTGATCCATTGTTGCTGCGCCATCATGTACTTCACCAATTTTATGATTAACTCCCGCATAAAATAAAATACGCTCAGTAGTAGTGGTTTTACCAGCATCAATATGTGCCGCAATTCCAATATTTCGTGTATATGTTAAGTCTCTTCCCATTATTTGTTTCTCCTATGCTCTAAAATGTGCGAATGCTTTGTTTGCATCGGCCATTTTATGCGTATCTTCCTTTTTCTTTACTGATGAGCCCTCACCTTTTGATGCAGCAATAATTTCATTTGCTAATTTCTCTGCCATCGATTTTTCATTTCTAGCCCTAGCATATTTAATCATCCATTTCATTCCAACAGAACCTCTCCTATTTGGAGAAACCTCAGTTGGTATCTGAAAAGTAGCACCGCCCACTCTTTTAGCTTTCACTTCCACTGTTGGCATTACATTGTTTAAGGCCTTTTTAAAAGTTTCGATACCTGGTTCTTCAGATATTTTCTTTTCCACAAGTACAATTGCATCATAAAATATGGCTTGTGAGGTAGATTTTTTACCATCCCACATCATCATATTAATAAATCTAGCAACTACAGTGTCGTTAAATTTTGGATCTGGTAGCAATTTTCTTGCTTTTACTTTCGATTTTCTCATTTTATAATAATGCTATGCTTTTTTAGCCTTTGGTTTTTTAGTTCCATATTTAGACCTTCTTTGATTACGTCCCTCTACACCTGCAGTGTCTAATGCACCTCTAATAATGTGATAACGCACCCCTGGCAAATCTTTTACTCTTCCACCCCTTACTAAAACAATAGAGTGTTCTTGTAAATTATGCCCCTCACCCGGTATGTAAGCATTAATTTCTTTTTGATTTGTTAATCGCACACGTGCAACTTTTCTCATCGCAGAGTTTGGCTTTTTTGGTGTTGTTGTATAAACACGGGTACAAACCCCTCTTCTTTGAGGACAAGAATCTAAAGCCCTAGATTTACTCTTGGTTATTAGCTTTTGTCGGCCCTTACGTACTAATTGTTGTATAGTTGGCATATTGCTTTTTGGTTACTTCTTTAAAAAAGGACTGCAAAAGTAGGTGATTGCTATTAATTTACCAAACGAGTTTTAAAAAATTTTCTAAAATATATTTAAAAACTCTTTTTATGCTTTTATCACCCTAAAATATGCCAAAATGAGGGGGTTTGACATTTGTATTATTATGATACAATTATCGTCATTCAATTCTAAATTATGATTTTTTGATAATAGAGCACTTTTACTTTTCTATTTATTATTCCCAAA
>JBDNFC010000030.1:0-13486 GCA_041690035.1 Bacteroidia bacterium
TCTTTTTACAATATTTTACTGTGTTTTTAAAAAAATTTGCTTCAGATTACACGTTAGCGTGCGCAATGTCAGTCAAAAATTCAATAAATACATGTGAGCTAACAAGATTTTAATTTGCGAGAATAGCCGTTCCATTTTAACCTAATTTCCGCAATAGGGTTCGTCACGAAAATAAAAAACGCTAAAAATCAATGATTTAGATTTACTTTCTAATCCTTGAATATGGATTTGATGAAAAGATAGATTCTTGAATTTACTAAATTTTCAATTTCAGCAGAATCTCTAATGCAGTTTTTGGGTTTCAGAATGAAAATCAAGAACGCGCTCGTGTTTGAATCAGTTTTGGCTATAGGCAGAGTCTCCTATGCCCAATCTGGGTTTAAATTAAGCTGCCTTCTTTCAATCAACCTCTTGGTAAACTATGCTTCTTATACCTCTATCATCTGCAAAAATAGTTTTCTGTATTTATCTAGAGATTGTTTTATCAATAAGACAATAGGTCTAATAATGCGCTGTATACTTTATCTTCATTGGGCAACATTTCTTTTTCTAAACCAATATTTAGCGGAATAGCTGGCAAATTAGCCGCACCCAAAGTTTGCACTGGAGCATCTAAATAAGTAAAGCAATTTTTTGCTATTCTGCCTGCAATTGCCTCGGCAAAACTATTTTGCAAAGTTTCTTCGGTCAAAACAAGCACTTTACTGTGTTTTTTTGCTTGCTCATATATGGCTTCTTCATCAATAGGATTCAAAGTTCTCAAATCCAGTATTTCGACACTTCCATTCAATTTTTTTGAAGCAGCCATTGCCCAATACACTCCCATGCCGTAGGTAATAACAGTTACAGAATTGCCATCCGCTATTTGCTTATCATCAGCTGCTAAAACAATATTTGCCTTGCCTAGTGGTATCATATAAGCCTCATCAGGTTCTGGACATTTTGCTTTTTCAGTGCCTGGCACTTTGCTCCAATACAATCCTTTGTGCTCAAACATCACCACGGGATTTGGATCATAAAAAGCGGCTTTCATCAACCCTTTCATATCTGCAGCATTGCTTGGATAAACTACTTTTATTCCTTTTATTTGCAAAATACTGCTCTCTACAGTTCCGCTATGGTATGGCCCACCGCCTCCATAAGCGCCCGTGGGCACCCTTATTAAAGCTTGTATAGGATATTTGCCCATGCTAAGATAGCAGCTTTTAGAAAGCTCTGTAACCAATTGATTTATTCCAGGCCAAATATAATCTGCAAACTGAATTTCTACAATTGGTTTACAACCCACTGCACTCATGCCAGCAGTAGATCCAATAATATACGCCTCTTGTATTGGTGTATTAAAAACCCTAGATTTTCCATATTTACTTGCTAATGTAGCCGCTTCTCTAAAAACTCCACCAAGTCTATGGCCTACATCTTGACCATAAAGTAACGCTTCAGGATGTTTTTTTAAAATTTCATCCATTGCAAATAATGCAGCATCTACCATCATTATGGCCTCTTTTCCAGCGGGTGTTCTTTCACCCACTTCTTTTACCAACTCTGTAGGCGCAAATTCATGTAAATAAAGCGATTCTGGAGCTGGTTCTTCTGCCATTACTGCTTTTTCAAAAGCTGTCCTTATGGTTTTATTTGCATTTATTTGCATTTCATCTAAGGCTTCTTCTTTTTCATCCAAAGACATTAAAAATGTTTTTAATATTGGATAAGGATCATCTTTTTGCTGTTTAGCCAAATCATCTCTATACCACTCACTTCTTACACCACTAGTGTGATGGCCTAATAAAGGCACTTTGGCATGCAATAGCATAGGCTTTCTTTGTATTCTAACATAAGCCAATGCTTTGGCCACATCTTCATAACAGGTTACAAAGTTGTTGCCTTCTGTTCTAGCCCTCTTTAATCCTTTAAAACCTGCTGCATATTCATAAGCATCCATTGCCCTCATTTCATCTCCCGATGCACTGATACCCCAATCATTGTCTTGTACAAGATAGAGTATTGGCAAATCATGCAGCACTGCCATCTGCAGCGCTTCTGCCACTTCTCCTTCAGTCATTGAGCCATCGCCCAAAGAACATAATACTATTGGTAAAGGAATGGTATCTATTAAACCCTGGTTTTCCTTATATTTTATGCCATGTGCTGCGCCTGTTGCTGGTATTACTTGCATACCTGTAGCACTGCTTTGGTGTGGCATTTTTACAATATTTTCTCTTTTTAAACTTGGGTGTGCATAATAGGTTCTACCTCCAGAAAATGGATCATCTACTTTTGCAAGCAATTGGCACATTAATTCATAGGGTTGCATGCCCACTGCAAGTAGAAAACTGTCATCTCTATAATATGGATAAGCATAATCGGTTGCCAAAATTTGTAACCCTACTGCAATTTGAATGGCTTCATGACCTTTACTTGTGCTATGCACATACTTAGTTATGGTTCTATTTTCTTCATAAATATCTGCCATCGCCCTTGCTTTACACATTAGGTCAAATGCAGAAAGCAATAGTATTTTATCCATTTTTACTTTTCCTTGATTCATCTATAAATGTTTAAACTGATTTAAAAAACGAACATCATTTTGAAACATTTGTCTAATATCTTTTATTCCATAGCGCAGCATTGCTAGCCTATCTATTCCAAGTCCAAAAGCATAACCACTATACTTTTCTGGATCTATATTACAGTTTCGCATCACATTGGGATCTAGCATCCCACAGCCTAATACTTCTAGCCATCCCGTTCCTTTAGTTAATTTATAATCGCTTTCTGTACTTGTACCTAAATAGATATCCATTTCTGCACTGGGTTCTGTAAATGGAAAATAAGATGCCCTAAACCTAATTTCTCGCTCGCCAAATAATTTTGCTACAAAATGATATAAGGTTTGTTTCATATCTGCAAAATTACTCTCCTCATCTATTACCAATCCTTCTATTTGATGAAAGAAACAATTAGATCTAGCGCTCACAGCTTCATTTCTATAAACTCTACCCGGAGCAATGATTCTTATAGGGGGCTTATTATTTTCCATTACCCTCACTTGCACAGAGCTTGTATGCGTTCGCAAAGCAAATTCATTGTTTACAAAAAAAGTGTCCTGCATATCTCGTGCTGGATGATCTTCTGCAAAATTTAACGCACTAAAATTATGCCAATCGTCTTCAATCTCTGGCCCTTGAGCAATACTAAACCCTAAATTTTTAAAAACCTCAATCACCTCTTGCTGCATTATACTAATTGGATGCTTTCCTCCTATTTTAATCGCTTCTGTGGGCAAAGTGCTATCAAGTTCATCTACAATACTATCGTTGTTATACAAATGTGCATAAGATTCAAATATGGCAGTTATTTCACTTTTTGTTTCATTGAGGGGTTTTCCAAAAATTCGTTTATCATCTGCAGACATGTTTTTAAAATCTCCCAACATATTTTGCAAATCAGCTTTTTTTGATAAAAATTTTATGCGAAAATTTTCTAAATCTTCTTTCGTTTTTATTTTAACTGATTTAGCTTCTTCTAATATTTTGGATAATTCTTTTTGCATTTTTTTAAATGGTTTGCAAACTTACAAAATACCACAGACATTCTTAGTATAGATAGATATACACAAAACAATAATAATTATATAATTTTAAAATAAATATTAGTAATAGTATAGTCATGTGGATATGTTGATAGAACTGTAAAAAATAAACTTATATACATTTTTTGTGTATAATAATAATTTATAATATATTGATATTAAAGCAATTATAATAATATTAACATATTTTTAACCTATGTTAATTTCTATTATTAACGTGTATAAAATGTGTTTTTAGTCTAATCTTTTGCACTGCTTTCCACAATTTTATTTCCACAATTTTATTTTCTTCTTTTATTTCAATCAAATATAAGTTTATAGGTTTATATCCACATCCATTTTGTTGCCAATGTCTATAACTTTAGCATTAAACAGTACTTTTTCTATACTTGGCTTTAAGTTAGTAATATTTTTATCAAAAGTTCCATTATTATTTTCATCCATGTAAAGAAAGAGACTGTAAGAGCCTTTTGTTAAAAAATATTGTGTTTCTTGTGTTAAATCTATAAAATAGCTAAAAAATGCGTTTTTTAGTAATCCCCTAACTGGTATGTTATTTTCTCTTTTTATATTAAAAATAACACTACTCAAATTTTTATCGGCTGTTAATTGCAGGTAAAGCAAAGTATCATTTTTAGCTTTAACTACTACTTGAGTATCTTTATAAACAGGCTTAACATACCATTTATTTTCTTTTAAAAGTGTAAAAAATGTTGTATCTAGTGTAACATTTTTATCGCTACTATTATTATAGATAAAGAGTGTATCGCCTCTAATTATATTGTTTGTCTTGTTAAATATAATGGTATCCTTTAGGGAATAATTTATAAGATAGTTTTTATCTATTATGCCTTGATGGTTTCTATTTTGAAGTACATAGCTGTATTCATCTTTTAGCTTAAACTTGATAACATCATTTATGGTATCTATGCCAATAATTTCTCTTCGATTATTGGAGATAAATATTTGATTAAATTTATTTGAGCTGTCTAAAGTTATATTGCCATAATCATCTAGACTATCAAGTACTAGATTATTATTATTATCTCTAAATGCAAAAAGACTTCCACCCGATGGATTGCTGCAATATTTAATGCTATAATTGCTATCCATCTTTACTTTTGTAAAATTAAAATTATATAAATCTTCTTTATTATTAAGTTTTAGATTGTTATAGTATAAGACAATATAGGTGTTTTCATATTTATCCTTATCTTTAAAAAGTGTTGATATTTTTCCATTAATAGAAAAAGTGTCCTCAAATAAATATTGTGTGTAAAAAAAATTTTGTAGCACATTGCCTTCGTTAATATCCGCAAGATTGTCATTAAAATCAATTACCAATTTTTTATCGTTAGCTTGATGTTTTATTATTAGTTTATTCTGTCTGATAGTGTAGCTTGGTGCTTTTATTTGGTTAGTAATAATTGTGCCTTCATTTTTTATAGCCATATTTTCATCAAATGTTAGGATCACTTTATTCTTTGTTGTAGATTTATGGAGTAATAAGGGGGCAATGGTATCACTATCGCCACCCGTTATGGGCCTTGGATTGGTTAAACATTTTGAAAAAAGAATAATTATTAATAACAATGAAAAAAAGTTTATTGATTTCATTTTGTTATATTTAGGTATAGAATGCTTATGTCTGATTGCGAAACGCCTGATATTCTTCCTGCTTGCCCTAGATTTTCTGGTTTTATAGCGGATAGTTTTTCTCTAGCCTCTGTTGAAAGAGAGGAGAGGCTGTGGTAGTCAAACGAAGGATTTAGTTTTATATTTTCTGATGCTTTTAGTTTATTTGCCATTTCATTTTCTTTTGCCAAATAGCTTTCGTATTTTATATTCAATTCAGCGCCTAGCATTGATTCTTCTTCATATTCTTTAAAAGGATAAAAAGATTCAAAATCAGTCAATTTTATTTGTGGTCGCAACAGTATTTTAGAAGCTGGCATGCGCTGATTGATTATACTTGTTCCTTGTTTTAATAAAATTGGATTGATTTCTTCTGGCGCAATACTTGTCTTGTTAAACCAATTCTGGATATCATCCATTTGCTTCAATTTTGTATTTAAGTTTTCTAGCCTGCTAGATTTTGCTAAAGATATTTTATATCCTATTTCAGTTAATCGCTCGTCTGCGTTATCTTGCCTTAAAAGCAATCTATATTCAGCCCTGGACGTAAACATTCTATATGGTTCATCAGTTCCTTTATTAATTAGGTCATCAATTAATACGCCAATGTATGCTTGCGATCTATCGAGTACAAATGGTTCTATTTCGTTTATTTTGTTATGTGCATTAATACCTGCCATCAATCCTTGGCAAGCTGCTTCTTCATAGCCTGTTGTACCGTTTATCTGTCCTGCAAAAAATAGTCCTTCAATTGCTTTTGTTTCTAAACTTGCTTTTAATTGAGTAGGGTGAAAAAAATCATATTCTATCGCATATCCAGGTCTAAACATTTTAGCATTTTTAAAACCCACTATTTCTTTTAATGCTTTTTGTTGAATGGCCATTGGTAAACTTGTAGAAAATCCATTTATATAATATTCTTGTGTATGCCATCCTTCGGGTTCTACAAATATTTGATGCCTATCTCTTTCGGCAAACCTGTTTATTTTATCTTCGATACTCGGACAGTAGCGTGGCCCAATACCTTGAATTGATCCGTTAAACATAGGGGAATCTTCAAACCCTTCTCTCAATATTTCATGGACAATGCTATTTGTATATGTAATGTGGCAGTCTCTTTGTTTGGTAAGTTTGGGTGTATTTGTAAATGAAAATTTTGAAGGGTTAATATCTCCTTTTTGTGCCTCAATTTTCGTAAAATCTATAGTTCTGCCATCTACCCTAGGCGGTGTGCCTGTTTTCATTCGAGCATGAGTAAATCCATGTGAGGTAAGCTGTTCTGCAAAACTTTCTGAAGCTATTTCACCCATTCTGCCTCCTTTTGTTTTTTTTGTTCCTATGTGTATCGCGCCATTCATAAAAGTGCCTGTGGTTAGTATAATTGTGCTACAAGCTATTTTTATACCCATCACTGTTTCAATTCCCACAATTTTGTTATCTTTTATTTCCAATTTCTTTGCAGCATCTTGCCAAAAACTTATATTAACATTAGCTTCTAGCTGAAGTCTCCATTCTTCCGAAAATCTAAAACGATCGCTTTGTGCTCTAGGACTCCACATAGCAGCTCCTTTAGACATGTTTAGCATTCTAAACTGAATCATTGTTTTATCAGTAACTATACCGCTCATGCCGCCCATTGCATCTATTTCTCTTACAATTTGTCCTTTTGCTACTCCACCCATTGCTGGATTACAGCTCATTTTAGCGATAGTTTCCATATTCATCGTTAGCATTAAAACCTTGCTTCCCATTGTTGCCGCAGCATGAGCAGCTTCACATCCGGCATGGCCCGCGCCTACTACTATTATATCATATTTTTCAAATATCACTGTGCAAAAATATTGTTTTTTTATTGGTCTAAGGTCATTGTGTTCTAATAATATTTAATCTATAGTTCCACGGGGAACATTATATTCAAATATTTTTCTTCTGCTTTTCGCATTTCTTTGATTTCTGTCTTTGTTTTATCATTATAGCCAATAGTGTGCAAGCATCCATGAATTACTACTCTGATAAACTCTTTGTCAAGGCTCGTTTTATATATTATTGAGTTTGCGTTCACTGTATCTAAAGAAATAAGAAGTTCTGCTTCTATTTTTTCTTTATGATCATCATATTGAAAAGTGATAATATCTGTTTCATAGTCATGGTTTAATTGCTCCTTATTAATTTTTTTTATATATTTATCGCTGCAAGAAATTAGAGTGATTGCTATTTTGTAGTTTGCTAAAACTAATTTAATCGCAATTATTGCCAGCTTTTTCTGTATGGGGTTTAGTTTTTTATCTTGGTCAATAATACTTATCATCTAATCTATTACTGTGATAAATCCTTTAACGGCTTGTTTGCTATTTTTTTTGCCAAACACTACTCCTGTATAAATGTATATTCCTGTCTTTACCTTTTCATTTTGATATGTTCCGTCCCAGGTTATATTATTATTGCTTAATTCACCAATTTTTTCACCCCATCTGTTAAATATATTTATTTCTGTTTTATCCCAATCTATGCCAACTCCAATAACTGTAAAAATGCTTTTGCCTGATGATGAGTTTAGATTTAAAGCATTTGGTATATAAAAATTAAGTGGAATATTTATGCATATTGTGTTCGAAATGCTTGTGTCGCCATCACTGCTTATGCTGATAACGCGGTAGCACAAACTTGTGTCAAAATTATTTATACTAAACAGGCTGTCTGTAAACAGTATTTTTTCGATGTTCCACGTGGAACGCTGAGATTCCACCGCGCCTTTTACAAATATTCCTTTTTCAAAAATATAAGGATTAAAAAATAAATTAGTGTCTCCCACATTTTCAATAAAAATAGATTGGTTTATTCTACTGCTGTCTGACACAATATCGCAGCTATCGAATAATTTAATTTGATAATAAAGTGAAGTCATTTCGGTGTTTATATTATCAAACGTATAATTTTCACCATCTATATGGGGTATATTTTTAATAAAAGTAATATTATTAGCCCTTGTGCCTCTATATAATTTTGCTACTTTAACATTCATTGACTGATTGGTTTGCCATTTAATTTTTATATTATCAGCACCTTGAACCTGAATGCTTAGAATAGTTGTATTTATAGGTTTTATAGCCAATGGCAAAGAAAATAAAAGTATGTTACTGCTACTCGTAAACGAACTGCCTGTTTTAGACGATCTAATATATGCTTCATAGCTGTTTCCTGCAGCTAAATTGTTGATTAAATAATTTAAACTACTCGTACTGTCTATTAAGACAAAGTTATTGCCATTTGTTTTCAAATAAATATAATATATCCTGCTTTGCCATCCCACATAGGCAGTCCATGCTAATTGGTAAGATCTTTTGCAAAAATTTAAAGAACCTCGGCTAAGGATAGTTATATGTGGGTTAGATATAATGCTCACATTGCCACAACTGTCATAACTTGCAAAAGAGTATGAATGAGCTATAAATTCAGGATTAGAAGACAAGTCGGTGTAATATTCACCTCGTTGATTGCTAATTTCAATATTATTGCTGCCTGCTTGAGTAAAAACTAAATATCCTTTAAAATCTGGGCTAGGATTAAATGGCCATCCTATAACAGTTTTCTGGGTGCTCAGTGAAATACTTACCGAATCTAATTCTAAGGCAAGAGGTGCTGTGAAATCTAATTTTATGGTGTCAGAATACAATTTGCTTATACCATCACACATATTGGAAAAAATAATATAATATTCCCATTGCTTTAAGTTGGGTTGTTTTATGCTAACTGGTGAAATAGGCATCGAAAAACTTTCAAAAACTTCAGCATAGGCGGTTGTATTGTCAGGTCTACCAAATATTTTAAAAGAAACAAATGTTCCACAAGGGTTGGATAGGTCTGAAAAAAAAATACTTGCATTGCTATCGGAAAAATTGATACATGCCCGTTTTATGTTTATAGGCCCGTCAAAACCAAGTAGTAAAGGGGATGATTTTATGAGAATAAAAAGCAAAAATATTTTTATGAATCTGTTTTGTCGCATTTGCTATATAACAATACACTAGTTAAACGAATTATGTTGCTTTTTATTGCTTTTCTGGTCCACAAGTTACAAAAGAGAATAAATCAAATCGAATATATTTTTTTGCAACAGCTGTCATTTTTTCCAAAGTACAATTCTTAATGGATTCAAAATAAGTCTGATGATAATTTTCTGGCAACTCTTCACTATAAATCAGCTTGTATTTTTCTAAATTTGCAAAGATTTCATCATAGGATTTAGCAATATTACCCAACAAGTAGTTTTTTGCTTTTAGAAATATGTCTAAATCAAAAGTGTTTTGATGCAAGTTTTCAATTTCTTTTTTAATTTCTGAAAGCACTAAATCAATGTTGTTTATGCTTATATCTGCGCTAAGTTCTATTGTGCCTTGGTCAAAGTTTGGAGATAAATAAGAGCTGATGCCGTATGTTAAACCTTTTTCTTCTCTGATATTTTTCATTAAGAGTGCACCAAAAAATCCGCCCCAAATGGTGTTGGCTAACTGCAGTATCGGATAATCCATATCTTGGCGCCCAATTGCTATGCACCTTCCTCTAATGCTTGTTTGCACTGCATCATTCTTTTGGATGTGCGTATGTGGAACAATATTTCTAGTAAAATGATATGATTTATTTATACCTAAAGCTATTGTAGTATTTTCTGGTAAGTGCAACTTTTCCAAGTCTACTGATGCAGGTTTGATGATATAAAAACTTGATTTTAAAAAAACTTGATGATAATATTCATATAACTCTGCCTGATTTATTGCCATAAAATCCTCTTTAGTGGTTTCATTTTTAATGCTTTTTGTAGCATAAAATATTTCATTTAAAAGTGTTTTAGCCAAGTAGCTGGTTTTTTCTTTATTCTGCTCTAGTCCTGCAATAGCTTTTTTTACGGCATTATTTATTTTATCCGAAGGAAATGAAGCATTAAATACGGCATCTATTAAAATAGGAATAGCATCTTTTATCAATGCATTTGTCCCAAATATCGTTATGGTAGTTTCATACAAAGATTGTTCAATAGAATGGTAAATACCTAGCATATCTAAGGAGTCATTAACTTCTGCTTCTGTTTTCTCTGATGTTCCAGATAGTATAGTGCTGTTTACAATTTTTAGTATCCCTGCTTTATTCTCATGTAATTTTCCTATGTTGAATATGATGTCAAATCTACTTATTTCTTCATTTTCAGAAATATCAAAAACTGTGATTTCATGATTTCTTTTAATCGAATTGGGCATTATTTTTGGCAACTCCGGTTGTTTAATTGGTGGTGCAATGTTTCTATTTAATGATGTTGTCATAATATACAGTATTAGATTTTTCTTTAATTAAAATTTTGTTTGCCAATAGTTTAATATCATTTACTGAAACATTAATATAGCTTAATAGCTCATTGTTTACAAATTGAATATCTCCTAAATTTTCTGCAAAACACAATTGCATTGCAATGTTTAATAATTCGGTATCTTGGTATGATTTGGCAGTTAATAGCTTATTTTTTCTCGAGAGCAATTCATTTTCATTACTAAAAGATGATTTGAATATCGTTATATATTCCCATAGCTTATTTTCTGCTACCTCCATTAATATATCATCTTGCAATCTGCCAACAATATAAAACAAGCCAGGGTCTATATCATCACCAACAAAGCAATCAATAGAGGTAAACACTTTTTCTTTATCTATTAAATACTTGTAAAAAAAACTATTCTTTCCGCTGCTCAAGATATCAGAAAGCAAATCTTCTACAGCATGACTCACATCCATTTTTTTACTTTTATGAAAAGCAATATAAATAGCTTTCTGCGCATTTGCTTGAGGTGCTTTAATCGCGCGTGCAGAAACCTGAATTTCTTCATTTGAATAAATGTTTTTATTTCTTTCACCTTTTGCAATATCACTAAACCATTTTGTGGTTAGGTGCTTGCAATTATCTAAGGTAATGTTTCCAGCTACACACATTATGGCATTATTAGGATTATAATATTTGTTAAAAAATTCAATTACATCTATGAGTTTTGCTTCTACAACATGTGAAATTTCTTTTCCAATGGTTTGCCATTGATAAGGGTGTGTTTTATAAGCCAATTCTCTTAAGTGTTTGTAAGCTAATCCATAGGGTTGATTTAAATAACGTTGTTTAAACTCTTCTATAACTACTCCTTGTTGCACAGAGAGTGATTTTTCGGAAAAAGCCAATTGCTTCATTCGATCACTTTCTAACCAGAATGCAGTTTCTATATTTTCAGATGGAATTTGGATATAATAATTTGTGATATCGTTATTTGTGAATGCATTGTTTTGGCCACCAGCCTTTTGTAAGGGACCATCATAGTCGGGAATATTTTTAGAACCACCAAACATTAAATGTTCAAATAAATGAGCAAAACCAGTCTTATTTGGGTCTTCATCTCTTGCTCCCACATTGTATAAAATATTTACAACTGTGCTGCTTTTGTTAGGATTAAAATGGTGAATAACCCTGAGGCCATTTTCTAATTCAAATGTATCAAATTTTATCACTGTGCAAAAGTAGCCTAATTTCAGCCAATTTCTTTAAATTAATTAAGTAAAAAGAGAGAAAGAACATTCGTTTATAAATGTAAAAATAGTGCTGATAAACACTATTTTTGCCTATAATATTTTAGTAATAGCATAGTTTAATAGTTTAATAATTGAACTATAATAAATTGGATGTAATTTTGCAGTATGAAAGATAAAAAAGGTGAGGGCAGTTATAGGGATAGTAACCACGAATCTAAACGAAAGCGGGAAGCACCTAAAAATGAGCAATATTCTAAGCCTGCTTACAAAGACAATGACAGAAGGGAAAAAACTTTTGCCAACAAAAATGGAGACACTAAAGCAAAAAAGACGGTGCAATATTTAGATGCTGATGTGTTAGATTTTAGCGCAAAACTGGGAGCACCTACATTTAAAACTTCTAAGAATGATAAAAGATCTGGTAGCGCAGATTTTGATAACACACCTATTAGATTAAATAAATTTATTGCCAATGCAGGTGTTTGCAGCAGAAGAGAAGCTGATGATTTGATAAAAATGGGTCTAATTACTGTTAATGGAGAAGAAATTATAGATTTTGGGTTTAAGGTAAAACCTTCAGATAGGGTTAAATATAATGGCTCTAATTTGAATGCAGAAGAGAAAGTGTATCTAATTTTAAACAAACCAAAAGGTTATATAACCACTACAAGCGATCCAGAAGATAGGGATACTGTAGTAGATTTAGTGAAAGGAGCAACACAATTTAGGGTTTATCCTGTTGGCAGATTAGATAGAAACACCACAGGAGTGTTATTACTAACCAATGATGGTGACTTTATGGAAAAAATAACACATCCTAAGTTTAGCATTAGCAAAATTTATAAAGTAGCTGTAGATAGAAAGGTAACATTGGCAGAAATGGAACAATTGCTCGAAGGTGTGATGTTAGAAGATGGCATTGCTAAGGCAGATGCAATTGCCTTTTTGGATGAAACCAAAACCAATATTGGGATAGAAATTCACAGTGGAAAAAACAGGGTAATTAGAAGGATGTTTGAACACCTAGAATTAGAGGTTAAAAAGCTGGACAGAACTGCTTTTGGACCATTTACTAAAACAAAATTACGCATAGGCGAATCTAGGTTCTTAAACGATAAGGAAATGCTTCTTGTAAATAGGTTGAAAAACCAAAAAATAAAAGGCGTGGGTGAACTAAAAGATCAGGGTGCTAAGAGTAGAAGTTATGCAAAAGAAGGCTATACCAAAAGCAATAATTATAGCACAAAACCTGCTTACGGCAATAGAGACAGAAACACAGGCGATTCTAGGTTTGACGATAACAAAAAGAAGTATCCAAACGATGATAAAAAAGATTGGAACACAAAACCTGCTTACGGCAATAGAGACAGAAACACGGGCGATTCTAGGTTTGACGAAAACAAAAAGAAATATCCAAACGATGATAGAAAAGATTGGAACACAAAACCTGCATACGGCAATAAAGACAGAAACACGGGCGATTCTAGGTTTGACGATAACAAAAAGAAATATCCAAACAATGACAGAAAAGATTGGAACACAAAACCTGCTTACGGCAATAAAGACAGAAATACAGGTGATTCTAGGTTTGACGAAAACAAAAAGAAATATCCAAACGATGATAGAAAAGATTGGAACACAAAACCTGCTTACGGCAATAGAGACAGAAACACGGGCGATTCTAGGTTTGACGAAAACAAA
>JBDNFC010000031.1:0-1888 GCA_041690035.1 Bacteroidia bacterium
GTTGTTTTTACATGCGGTAGTAATTAATAATAAAATAACTAATAGTGCGATGTAATGAGTATTTTTTTTCATATATTATAATTTAATGCTGCAAAAATGTAGTTTTAGATTGCTTAAAGTGTTACATATAAAAAGTTAAATATTACAATTTAAATTTTTTATTTTCTTACTTTGAAAGTTTTGCAGTCTTTTAAAAAGGGAAATAATAATTTTCGCATTTTTTTAACGCATGCGATTGATGTAAATTCTTTATTTAAATTTATAATACTCATTTACTGATAAGGTAGCAAATTTGCGCTGTTGTTGCAATGCTGTAACACACTAAAATAAAAAACTATGGAAAATAAAAAAAATGCAAACTTGATTGCAGCTTGTCAAAAAAGTGTTGAAACTTGTGAAAGTTGTTCAACATCAAACAAAGATGTTGCTGGTATGGAAAACATCGTAAAACTTAGTATAGCGTGCAAAAATATTTGTAACGAAGTTTTAGCAGCTATCAAAAACAGTTCTAAAAATTTGAATATTCTTTACAAAAAATGTGATGATGCATGTATCGCTTGTGCAAAAGAATGCGAAAAACATGCAGAAAATTTGCAATGCAAAGCATCTGCTGATGCTTGTAATAAATGTGCAACAGAATGCAAATTGATGCTTTCTGTTACCGCGTAGTTAGTTTATTCTTAAAAAAAATTGAGCTAGTATCTGCTTTTGCATTTACTAGCTTTTTTTTGTTAGTGTAAATTGCCATCAATTTCAAATTTAAAAAATTTAAAACCATAATTTGGATTCAAGAGAATGGATTGAATTTTTTATTATGGATTAATGTAAATTTTATATTTAAAAGTGTAATAATCACTAAATTGTATCAATGCAACTTTGTGCTATTGTTACAATTTTGTAACATTTAAAATAAAATGAATGAAAAACTACACAGGATTGCATCAAGATGCTCAAAATGTAAGAAATATCAAGATGCTCGCAGAATTTTATCATGTTGTTTTAATTAAAATTTAATTAGAAAAAATTATGTATTACAATGAGTACGGTTACTGGGGCATGCATTTAGGATGGTGGTTTATTTGGGTGCTCCTTTTAGTTTGGATTTTTGTCACTCCATACGATATCCCCGGACAAAGAATCATAAAAGACGCCCCAATAGACATTTTAAAAAGAAGTTTTGCATCTGGCGAAATTTCTCAAGAGCAATTCCTTGAACAGAAAAATCTTCTTCAAAAATGATTTTTAAAAAATATATCGATAAAACTCTTCTAAATTCACAAACTTTGAAAACAGTGGAAGGTGTAAATTTAAACAAATATGTCGGTAAATGGCATGAAATAGCATCATACCCGCATTTTTTTCAAAAAGGTTGCAATAATACCTCAGCAGAATATGTTATAACAAATAAAGGATATATGATTGTTAAAAACCGATACAACGAAGATTCTAAAAGTGGTAAATTATCCTATATCAAAGGAAAAGTATTTGTTGAAGAAAAATTTGAAAATGCAAAATTAAGAATTCAATTCTTTTGGCCATTTAAAGGTAAGCATTGGATAACAGATTTGGCAGATGATTATAGCTATGTTGTGGTATGTCATCCGAATAATAAATATTTATGGATTCTTTCAAGAACACCTATGATGGACGATTGTGTTTATCAAAAAATTATTCAAAAGTTGGTTATAACAGGATTTGAACTTAGCAGAATTCAAAAAACAAATCAAAAAACGACATGAAAGCAACAATGAAAGGCCTTGTTTATCTTGGCTCAGGCAAAATTGAATTGAAAGATATTCCAACTCCAAAAATATTAAACCCCACCGATGCCATAGTAAAAGTTTACAAAACCACTATTTGCGACACCGATTTAGGTATTATGCATGGA
>JBDNFC010000032.1:0-3895 GCA_041690035.1 Bacteroidia bacterium
CCACATGGCTACCAATAAATCCTGCACCGCCAATTACCAATACTTTTGAATTTTCTAATTGCATTCTCTTATTCTAATTTGCAAAATTAAATAACATAAATCAAATAATAAAACTTATATTTTGTGTAGGTTTTGATTCTAGTCTTTGGGTAAAATATTTTTTTTTATTTGAATGAATTTTTTGCACCAATTTACAGTGGATATATCAATGCTCGCCTTGATATTTATGCTTAGTGAGAGAAAATTTTTAGCTGCAGTTAAAATAATCCTTCCAAAAATAAATAGCGAAAGGTGTAAAAGTTATGAATGATTATAACATGCTTATTGCCTTTGCTGAAGATGGCGCAAGAACTGTATTCTTTAGAAAAAATTTCATTATAATCACTAATGAGTAATTTGGATTAAAATCTGTTTTTTACCTTGGGCTTTAATTCAAATCAAAATCAACTGTATTTAAAATATGAGCAATGCGTTCTTTAGGCAAGTTTCCTATGTTTATTTTTAGTCCTTTGACAACTCATAATGTTTCGAATCTGTAAAAAAAAGTGTTGTAACTAAGTGGAATCTGGGTTGAATATTTGCTTTATTTCACCATATTTTTTTGCACCATCTTCAATTAAAAGTAATTTTGTTCATTATCAAAATGCGCTTGTTAAAAAGTGCACATTATTATATGATATTTAGTTTACTTTGCAATGTTATTTATGGGCACAATTACCAGGCAGAGTTTTAAAGGGACAATTATTAATTTTGGAGCAGCTTTTTTGGGAGCATTTTACCTGCTTTTTCTTCAAACAAAATTTTTAACCGCTCAGGAGCTTGGTTTGTTTCAGGTTTTTATTCAGGCAGCATTGGTTATGGTTGGTTTTGCAAAATTGGGAATGCAGAGCAGTATGGTAAGATATTTTCCTCAATTTCAGACGAGTGATAATAAGCACAAGGGGTTTAGTTTTTGGGTATTTGCTATTCCCACTATAGGCCTTTTATTAACATACATTGTGCTATTTGTGTTCAAAACACCAATTAAAGCCTATTATGCAGCCAAATCTCCCGTTTTTAACCACTATTACTATTTAATTATTTTACTTGTGGCAGCATATATCTATATTGAGATAGCTGAAATTTATTGTGCTATAAAGCAAAGAATTGTAGTGCCAAAAATTTTGAAGGAGTGGTGGATTAGAATTTTAAATGTTATATTTATCTTACTTTTTGGTTTTCAAGTAATCTCATTTTCGTTTCTGCTATTTGGATTCATATTTGCGCATTTAAGCTGTGCTATTGCAGATATTGTTTATTTAAACAGTATCAATAAATTGAATTTCGGGATTGATAGAACAGTTTTAAGTAGAAAATTAGTCAAAGATTTTACTTGGTTTACTACCTCTAGTATGGTTACTGCTTTTTTGGGCATTATTGTTTCAAGGTTAGATTTTTTAATGCTCACAGGCATGAACGGGTTGGGTGATACTGCAATTTATGCCATAGCTTTTAGTTTTATTGCTTTGATAGAACTGCCCAACAGATCACTCATGCAAATGGCTACTCCACAAATTTCTAAAAAAATTGCAGATGATAATAAAATAGAATTAGAAAGATTTTATAAAAAAACTTCTCATAATCAGGTAGTTATTGGTATTTTAATGTTTGGTATGCTTTGGTTAAATCTAGACTTGATCTATCACCTTCTGCCAAAAGGGGAACTCTATTCTACGGGTAAAAATGTGGTTCTTTTTATAGGTTTTGCAAAAATACTTGAATTTATGTTTAGCAGTGGAGGGGCTATTCTAAGTTTTTCAAAATTATTTTGGTTAGAAATTCCACTTAGTATAATTAATGTTTTGGTAGGTTTAACAGCCAACTATTTATTAATTCCAATATATGGTGTAACTGGCGCTGCAATGGGCACTGCACTTGTTTATTTTGTCGCTTTTTTGTTTGGAATAGCGGTTTTAAAAATTGGTTTAAAAATTTCACCTTTTTCTAAAGATGCGATTGTTGCGCTTTTTTTTATTTGCATTTTAATAGCTCTAATTCATTTCATTTTAATTAATGATATCTGGCTTGCGAGCCTTTTAAAAACTACCTTATTTGCAGGAGCATCATTGTTTTTAATTTTTTTTACCCCTTATTTTGGGGATTTAAAAGAGATGATTAGTAAATTATTTAATAGGCTAAAAAATCGCAATTTTAGCACAAAAGGGTAATTTACAATGATCGCTAATAATCTGGTTTTTTAATATTTTTATTTTTAATATTTTTTTAAAGTAAAAAAAATATTAATATTTATAGTATTTTCGCATAATTAAATTTGTTAAAATGATTAAAAATCAAAAATCAAAAATTGCAATTACGATTTACTTATTAGCGTTTACAATCAATATTTTTGCACAAAGCAGTTCATTTTACCTTCAAACCAAAAACAATAGGTTGTTGGTAAATTTAACTACAGGATTACAGCAAAGCTTACCCATTGCTGGTAATTACAACTTAAAAAAGGCTTTTGATTTAACGGGATTTGGGCTTGAAAATGTCATTAAAATAGATTTCACTAAGGCGGTTGAAAATGATAGTAATTTTATTGCCACTTTAATGCAAACGGGTTATTTTAATTATGTTGAAGCAGTACCTATTCGTTTTACTAGCTTTGTACCCAATGATTATCAATCGCAACAGTGGTATTTAAAAAAAATTAAAGCTTTTAATGCGTATGACAGAATTGGCAATACCAGTAAAATAGTAATTGCGATTGTAGATGATGGTTTGGATACGGCCCATCCTGATATTCATCCAAATTTGTGGCACAATAATAGAGAAATTCCGGGCAATGGCATAGATGATGATTTGAATGGTTTTATTGACGACTATGTAGGGTGGAATGTTGCCAATAATACCAATAATCCTAATGCTACCAATGCTTCTCAATCCCACGGAACGCATTGCGCAGGAATAGCCAGTGCTGCCACTAACAATGCAGTGGGCATAGCCTCAATGGGATATGGTGCAAAAATCATGATATTAAAATGTGGTGATACAAGTTTGCCAAGAAGAATTTTAAACTCAATTGATGGTGTTGCCTATGCCATAAAAAACAATGCTGATATTATCAGTATGAGTTACGGTGGTGGTCCTTTAATTGTTACGGAACAGCTTTTATTTGATAAAGCGAATCAAATGGGTATTATTTGTATTGCCGCTGCGGGAAATGATAATGTTAATACCCCAATGTATCCGGAGCATACAACCATGTAATTGCTGTTGCAGCATCGGATAGCAGTGATACAAAAGCATCTTTTTCTAATTACGGTTCTTGGATAGATATTACCGCTCCGGGTAAAGATATATACAGTACCATTCCTTTGAACGCTTATGGCTTCAAAAGTGGTACTTCCATGGCTTGTCCATTGGTGGCTGGCCTCTGTGCAGCAATGAAAAGCAGAAACCCAAATGCCAGTAAACAAACCATAGAAAATTGCTTGTTGAGTACTGCTAAAAAAATTGATGCTCTAAATCCAAGTTTTACAGGGCTGTTAGGTTTTGGACGTATTGATGCTGAAGCGGCTATGCTTTGTATCAAAAAAGTCAATGCGCAATTTTCAGCTAATTTTAATGCGATATGTGCAGGAACAAGTGTCAATTTTAAGGATTTATCTACAGGCAGCCCGTCAATTTTTAAATGGACTTTTCTAGGTGGAACACCCAACAGCAGTTTCAGTCAAAATCCTACCATTACATTTAATACCAATGGCAATTTCACTATTGGATTGATAGCTTGTGATTCCTTTGAATGCGATACCATTTCAAAAGTTGCTTTTATTCAAGTTGCTATTCCAAGCGTTAAACTTGTTGCCAACAAGAATGTTTATAAGGGGGATTTGTCTTACTTTAATTTAAA
>JBDNFC010000033.1:0-22489 GCA_041690035.1 Bacteroidia bacterium
GTGGAGCTGCAGGGAGTCGAACCCTGGTCCAGTGAAGCGCTAAAGTGAGCTTTCTACATGTTTAGGATAGTTTAATTTTAATGCATTAAAAGGAACGATCCAACCCTTGTCAATGCCTTAACCTGCTAATAATCATTAATGGTAATAGGTATTCCATCATAATATCTCTTTGTGGATGAGCACCCTAATTCAACAGCCAAAGAGACCACATTGTTGAGGGTGCACGGCAGGCTTAGTCCTAGACTATGCGGCCATTGCGAAATTGTTTTCGCCTTTTATGTTTTGAATTCCGATATTATAGCGCGTGGAAATCAAAGCGCTACATGCTTACACATCCAACAAACCTCCTGTCAAATCCAGTCAGCCCCGATATGTTAATAAATAGAATAACTTTTAAAAAAAATTATTCTATTTTATTCTCTGCAAAGATAATACTAAAACATAAAAAAAAGACATTGTTATATCATATAATTTAATGCATTGCAATTTCAAAAAACCGCATCTATTCTGTACTTTTGCACCCCAATGCTAAAAATAGGTATTTTAAAAGAACGCAAGCCCCCTGCTGATAAACGTGCTCCTTTTTCCCCTTCCGATTGTGGTAAGCTTTTAATAAAATACGCGCACAAATTAGAAATCTTTGTAGAGTCTGATAATAACCGCATTTTTAGCGATGCTGACTATTTGGCCTCAGGATGCATAATCACCAATGATATCCAAGTTGCTGAAATTCTATTTGGAGTAAAAGAAGTACCCCCTGAGTTTTTAATAGCAAATAAAACCTACTTTATTTTCTCTCACACAATTAAGGGTCAAGTTGCAAACATGCCAATGCTCAAGAAAATGTTGGAATTAAAGATAAAACTGATTGACTATGAATTGTTAAAAAACGATGAAGGCAGACTTATTGGATTCGGAACTCATGCAGGGATTGTGGGTGCTTATAATGGGATAAAAACTTGGGGACTAAAATTCAACTTATTTGAGCTGCCAGCTGCACACCAACTTGGCACTTATAATGGACTAATAGCAGCATTAAAAAAGATTGATATACCATGTATAAAAATGGCATTAACAGGCAGCGGAAGGGTTGCACAAGGCGCAGCACAACTGCTTGATGGAGCTGGCATAACAGAGATTAGCAAAGTCGATTATTTAACAAAAATAGCAAAGAAAGCGAGCTACGTTTGGCTTAAACCAAATGATTTATTTAAACATAAAACCTCTAAAATATATAATAAGGAAGATTTTCATAAAAACCACCAAGACTATTTTATTGATTTTAAACCCTATATTTTTCAGACTGATTTATTGATAAATGGCATATTTTGGTCGGCTGATATGGACAGATTATTTGATATAGAAGACATAAAAAATCCTGATTTCAAAATCCAGGTTATTGCAGATATTAGTTGCGATATTAATGGTGCAGTGCCTATAACCTATAAAGATACAAAAATCGAAGACCCTGTGATTGGTTTTAATACAATAACATTAAAACCTTGTGAACCATATACAAGCAATAGCATTGATATTATGGCAGTAAGTAATTTACCTTGCGAATTGCCAACAGATGCTTCTACTGTTTTTAGTCAAGTGTTGTCTTCGTCAATCATCCCCGAACTTTTTGAGCAAGAAAGTGTTCTGATTGAAAGGGCTGTTATTACAAATAGTAATGGTCAGTTAAATAATAATTACAAATACATCAAAACCTTTTTTTAAAAAATTAAATGGCAGGACGCAAAGACAGGGATATTCCAAAAGCAAAAATAAATAAAGACAACCTAAAGGATGCGCTAGAGATATTTAAATACCTAAAACCCTATAAAAGGTATTTTTATGGAGGGCTAATTTTTATTTCACTATCAGCCGTTAGCACCATGCTTTTTCCATTCTTGGTAGGTCAAATGGTAGATATAGCAGGTAAAGGATTAACAACATCATTGCCAGATGTAGGCAACTTAGGAATGATTAAAAAACGATTTACATTACCAGAAAACTGGGGTTTAAATACCCTTTTACTTTTAATTTTTATACAACTTGGGTTTCAATTTTTATTCTCCTACATGCGTTTGTATCTGTTGAGCAATGCTGGAATAAAAGCCACATCAGACCTCAGAGTAGCGTTGTTTTCTAAATTAATTCATCAACCGATGCAATTTTTTAATGCTGAGCGTGTTGGGGATTTAACCTCAAGATTGGCTGCCGATGCTGGACAAATTCAAGACATGGTTTCTGTAACTTTAGCAGAGTTTTTAAGAGGTTTGCTTACATTAACCATAGGCATTGCCATGATTTTTTACATATCGCATACCTTAGCTTTTGTAATGCTTAGTGTAGTGCCTTTGCTGGCCCTTACAGCATATTTTTTTGGGTCAAAGATTAGAAAACTAGCTAGAAAAGAAACAGATATTCTTGCAGACACGGGCAATATTATTCAAGAAAACTTTACAGCAGTGGCAGTGGTTAAAGCTTTTAATAACGAGCAATTGGCAATCAATAAATATAAAAGTGCCATTCAAAATTTAGTAAATTTTGCAATAAAAAATGCTGTTTTTAGAGGCTTATTTATCAGCAGTATGATTTTTATGGTTTTTGGAACCATCGGGTTTGTGGTTTGGTATGCAGGCAATATGATAGGAGCAGGAGAATTAACACTAGGAGATTTAATACAATTTGTAATTTACAGCACTTTTGTTGGAGGCACATTTGCTGGATTTGCAGATATGTTTGGTCAATTACAAAAAACATTGGGTGCAACGCATAGAATTAGGGAGTTATTAAAACAAAAACAAGAGTCGAGCGAAATAGAAACTGAATTTAATATAGCAGATGAAGCATTAACTTTTGAAAACATAAGTTTTAATTATCAAAGCAGGCCTGAGGTAAAAGTATTAGACAACTTATCTTTTAAACTTAAACCAGGTGAACAAATGGCCATTGTGGGCAGCAGCGGCAGCGGAAAAAGCACAATCGCTGCACTTGCAATGCGATTTTATGAAATTAATGAAGGTGCAATGTATCTTGGAGGTCAAAACGTAAAAGATATTCCGTTAAAAGCATACAGAAATTATTTTGGCTATGTGCCACAAGAAGTAATGCTATTTGCCAGTTCTATATATGAAAATATTCTTTATGGAAACCCTGATGCAAGCGCAGAAATGGTAAAAACAGCGGCCCAAAGAGCCAATGCTTTAGAATTTATCGAAAATTTTCCAGATGGTTTTGACACTTTAGTTGGCGAGCGTGGTGTGCAATTAAGCGGTGGTCAAAGACAAAGAATTGCAATTGCAAGGGCATTATTAAAA
This sequence comes from Bacteroidia bacterium, assembly GCA_041690035.1. Taxonomy (GTDB): domain Bacteria; phylum Bacteroidota; class Bacteroidia; order NS11-12g; family UBA955; genus CALSPH01. The sequence continues at coordinate 3,309 of JBDNFC010000033.1, forward strand.
AATCCAAGATTACTTATTTTAGATGAGGCCACAAGTAGCTTAGACAATGAGAGTGAATTTCTAGTACAGCAAGCTTTAGAAGAACTCATGAAAAACAGAACGAGTATTGTTATAGCACATAGGTTGTCTACCATAAGAAATGCAGACAAAATCATAGTTTTGGCAAAAGGTAAAATAGTAGAAGAAGGCAATCATCATAGCTTGGCAACAAAAGAAAATGGTATTTATAAAAAACTTTTAGAAACAAGTCAAGTAATTGATAGTGCAGTATTTGGGCATGAAAATTGAATCTAACAAGTACAAATCAGATAGATTTTACTTTAATAAAATATTGATTACCTTTGATTTCTTAATATGTCTATAAAAAACTACCCTAAAACCCACATCTTTAGATTTGTTGCTTTTTGCATTGTTGCATTTGCAATATTAATTTATTCACTAAAACTAAAAGGCTATGGCTCTGGCGCATCAATAGCAGGCTATACCAATGCGCCATCAGAATCAAATTGCACCTCTTGCCACAGCGGCACTTTGCAAAGCAATCCGGCAGCAATGATACATAATACTAGTTTTATTGGAAGCGGATATTTTCCAGACTCTACCTACAGCATGACACTTGCTTTTAAAAATTCTGGAACAAGCAAATTTGGATTTTCAATAACCTGCTTAGATGAAGCCACCAACTCTCCCATTGGCACTCTTGCCACAATTGGCACAAAAGTGCAGTCGTCTACCGCCACTTTTTCGAGTAAATTAAGAACCTATATTACGCATACAAGTTCTGGCACAGCCACTACTTCTACAGACAGTATTTATTGGACTTTTTCTTGGAAAGCTCCTGCCACAATAGCGGGAAATGTAATATTTTATGCAGTGGTAAATGCCACAAATGGCAATAATGCAACAAATGGTGATGTGGTATATGCCAAAACTTTTAAATACGGTCTAAGCACATCATTATCTAAGGCTAAAGCCACAAGCAATGATACTATGACCTGTGTTGGCAAAACCATCACAGTTTCTGGATCAGCAACCAACACCCCGTTAAGTTACGAATGGGCAATGGCTGGGGCTTCTAAATCTACCGATACTGCTAAAAATACCAGCTTTTCTTATTCAACATCAGGTACAAAAATTGTGCGTTTTAGAGCTAAAAATCAATATGGTTTTGGCGATTGGGATACTTTAAGAATTGTAGTAAATAATTTACCTTTAGCCTCCATTTCGGGTGCAACAACACGCAAAATCTGCGAGGGTGATTCGGTGTTATTATCTTCAAGTTTTCAAGCAAATACTACCTATTTATGGAATCCTATTAATAAAACTGGCAATGCAATATGGGTAAAAGATAGCGGTAACTATACCGTTACAGCAACCAATACAAGCACGCTGTGCACTGCTACAAGCAGCGCTGTTAATGTAAAAGTGATAAAAAAAGTACTGCCGCAATTAATTAATAAAACTGCAAAGGATACTGTTTGCAACTTGTTTCCTATTCATTTTGGAATCACTCCTTTAACAGGTTTTGATAGTTTTAATGTTTATATTAATAATATCCTTTTTACTACTTTGCCTAGGTCTGATAGTTTTATAATTATACCTCCAATTGGCGATTCGTTTTCTATAAAGATTAATACCATTTCTGATGGTTGTGTTTCTGTATTTTCTAACCAAATTAAAAAATACACCTTGCCTTCACCATCTTCCCCCTTGCCAAACTGTAATGCAGTATTGCTGGATAGTGCTATTATTATTTCTTGGCGTCCTTTAGCAAATATTCTTAATTATGAAATTTCTGACGATACCGGAAAATCATGGAATACTGTTTCAAAATTTGATAGCAGTTATACCTTTACAGGTTTGGTAAAAAGAACCACAAAACGCTTTTTAATAAGGTCTGTGAGTACCACAGCCTGTCCCAAAAGCAATAGTGCTGCTATAGTTTGTGGCACCAATTCTTGCATCACACCTTATGATAAAATAATTATTGCAGACTCTATATGTGCGCACATAAATACTGGGATGGTTTTTAGAAATTTAGCAACCAATAATTTTGATTTATTTATTAATAATCAAAAACAAACTTTTAATGATAGTATTGTTACGATAAATATAACAAGAGATAGCCAATTAAGAATTAGTTTACAAGACAAAACACAAGCAAGTTGTGCGAATTTTACAGATAGTATTGTAATAAAATCATTAAATAATACAGCATTTAATGCTACTCAATTAAATGCTGACTCGGTTTGTAAAAATAGTGAAGTTGCTTTTAACATATTGCCAAATGTAAGCAGCGCTAATTACACTCTAAATGAGTTAGTGAATGGTACACCTATTTTTATAACAAATAATAAGATAAATGATAAACTAATCACTTTGGTTCAAAAGGACATTGCTTTTTACCGTATTTTGGTTGCAGAAAAAACCTGCTCTACTGCTTTTGATTTTACTCACTTTGGCAAAAACAATCCAGTTTTTACTATTAATGTAGGCAACAATTGGTTAAATTATAGCTTATTAGCCAAGCCAAGTATACATGATTATATTTGGACAGACAGTGCACAATTTTTTGCACCCCAAAATACTGACAGTGCAGTATTTTTTATGGCAGGTAAAATGAATTCTAGGCAAAAGTTTTATGTTAATGTGCAAAGCATAAATGGTTGCTCTACAAAAGATTCTATAGCTTTTAATGTTTTTGACCATACCAATATCTTAAATCTTAGCGAAACTGAGCTGATTTTTTACCCTAATCCTGTTATAGATCATCTAAGTTTTAATTTGTTAAAAATACCATTAAAAAATATTCAAATTATTGATGCAATAGGTAAAATAGCCGTTACTTTTTCACCCAAAATAGGCAATAATAATATAGATTGCAGCAGCCTAACAAAAGGGCAATACTTTTTAATTGATGAAAATGGGCTATACTTAGGCAAATTTATTAAAGAATAATTTTAATAAAAACACTTGCAATAAATGCTTTAGGATGAGCAAATGGTTTATTCTTTTAATTAATAATGTTTTATTAAAAGAAAAACATCGCGTAAAAAGAAAAAACCTTTTTGATTTTAAATTATAAATTTTGAACATCAATTTGCTTTCATTTACTTTGCATCTTCACAAGCATAAAAAAACATGACTACACCATTGCATCAAGAATTGATAAAAAAAAGAGCCGAATCTCAATTGGGTGGTGGCGAAAAACGCATTGCATCGCAACATGGAAAAGGAAAGTTAACTGCTAGAGAAAGAATTGCTTTGTTAGTAGATGAAAACACTTTTAGCGAAATTGGCGCTTTTGTTATGCACCGAAGCTCAGATTTTGGCATGGAAAATCAAAAGATTTTGGGTGATGGTGTCGTTACAGGATATGCAAAAGTAAATGGCAGATTAATCTATTTATTTTCACAAGACTTTACAGTTTTTGGGGGTTCGCTATCCGAAACCCATGCAGAAAAAATTTGTAAAATAATGGATTTAGCCCTAAAAAATGGCGCCCCATGCATTGGATTAAACGACAGTGGAGGAGCTAGAATTCAAGAAGGTGTGGTTTCCCTAGGCGGCTATGCCGATATTTTTTATAAAAACACACAGTCAAGTGGTGTTATTCCTCAAATTTCTGCAATTATGGGGCCATGCGCTGGCGGAGCTGTTTATTCTCCAGCCATTACAGACTTCATTATAATGGTAGAGCATACCAGTTATATGTTTGTAACAGGACCGAATGTAGTAAAAACAGTGACTAACGAAGAGGTGAGCTCAGAAGATTTAGGAGGTGCAAGTGTACACTCTAGTAAAAGTGGTGTAGCCCATTTTGCAGCAAGTAACGAAATAGAGGCTATAGAAAACATAAAACAACTACTCTCCTATTTGCCTCAAAACTGCGAAACAAAAGCACCTTCTATTCCCTACTTGGTGGCAGATGAATCAAGAATGGCACTAGATAATATAATTCCTGTAAATCCAAATCAGCCCTATGACGTAAAAGATGTAATTGCTGGGCTTCTTGATGAAAATACATTTTTTGAGGTACACAAAAACTTTGCAGAAAACATTGTTGTTGGCTTTGCTAGATTAGCAGGCAGAAGTGTTGGTATAGTTGCCAATCAACCAGCCTACCTTGCAGGTGTACTAGATGTGAAAGCATCTCAAAAAGGAGCGCGTTTTGTAAGATTTTGCGATGCTTTTAATATTCCATTGCTGGTTTTAGAAGATGTACCAGGATTTTTGCCAGGAACAGACCAAGAGTGGAACGCCATTATTACTAATGGTGCTAAATTATTATATGCATTTTGCGAAGCCACTGTGCCACGGATTACAGTTATCACCCGCAAAGCTTATGGTGGAGCTTATGATGTAATGAACAGCAAACACATAGGAGCAGATTTAAACTTTGCGTGGCCAACGGCAGAAATTGCAGTGATGGGTGCTAAAGGTGCTGCTGAAATTATTTTTAAAAATGAAATCAATGAAGCTACTGATAAAGAAATTGCTTGGAAAGAAAAAGAAAAGGAATACAGCAATTTATTTGCAAACCCATATCGTGCCGCAGAAAGAGGCTTTATAGATGAGGTAATTTTACCATCAGAAACCCGCCAAAGGTTAATTGCAGCTTTTGAGATGTTAGAAAATAAAGTAGTAAATTTACCTAAAAAGAAGCATGGCAATATTCCTTTATAAAATTAGAATACAGAAAAGTTTTTAACACATTCTGCCACCTTTAGTTTGCCTACCTCTCTTTTTGCGTAATTTTTCAAATGCTCTATTTTATATTCGCGTAGCAAGGATTTTGCTTCAGAAGTTAATACCTGCAAATTTTCTAATATGTTTTCAGCGACCAAGTATTGAGGACCCATTTTTCCATCATCTATTTTGATACAAATGCCAAGTTCAAGGCTTTTAATTGCGATACAGTAAATACCATCTGCACCAGTTTTGCCAATAATATTATCTCCAGCAGAACGCATTAGATCTGTGCAATATCTTTTACTGCCGGCAAGCATAAAAGGGTTTGCTAATACAGCCCTATTTATTATATCTAAAGCTGGTTTATATTTTTTTAATTTAGCAGATGGCAATATTAGGTTTTTAAATGCAACTGCCTGATTATAAACAGGAAAAGAAAAAATTGGAGCAGAGCAGCCATCCATTCCAGTTTTTATTTCTTTTAATTTATACTCATAAAACTCTGCACAAATATTTTTTATAGCCATCTGCAAAGGATGATCAGGATTGATATAATTTGCGGTGTCCCAGCCAAAGTGTTGGCAACACAACAAAAATCCAGCATGTTTGCCGCTGCAATTATTATGAAGTGTTGAAGCAGATTGTCCTGTTTTATATAAATTAATTATATCCTCTTTTAATGTGGGCATTTGTGGCCCACATAATAAATCGTTTAATGTAAATCCTGCTTTATCTAAAATGCCTTTTACAACATTAAGATGACGCTCTTCACCATTATGAGAACCACACATGATAGCTATTTCCTCATCTGTGAGCTTATATTTTTTCACTGCGTCAGACATCAAGAAAGGAATATGCTGAAAAAGTTTCATCGCAGAACGGGGGTAGCAAATTTGCGATACATCACCAATAGCTTCCAATATTTCACCATATTCATTTACCACACAAACCACTCCCCTATGAAAACTTTCTATCACTTCACCCCGATAACATTCTACTAAAACTGGATTCATAAATTAATTATACTTGCAAATAAAATACAAGTTTCTTAAATAACGATAAATAAATTTTTAAACAAAACCACGACAATAGTTAGGGTTATATTTTTGCAAATGCACCATCCAAATCAGCAATCAAATCATCAATATACTCTATGCCTACACTAAGTCTAATCAAAGAATCTGTTACTCCACTTGCAATGCGCAATTCTCTAGGAATAGATGCATGGGTCATACTTGCAGGATGGCCAGCCAAAGATTCTACCCCTCCCAAAGATTCTGCCAGCGAAAAAAGATGTGTGTTTGCTAAAAAGGTATGCGCATTTTTTATGCTATCAGCTTTTAGTCCAAAAGACATCATTCCACCAAAATCACTCATTTGAGCTTTAGCAATTAAATGTCCTTTATGATCTTCAAATCCAGGCCAATTAACAAATGCAACTTTTGAATGTGCCTTTAAATAATGGGCTATTTTGGCACCATTTTCTGAATGTCTTTCCATTCTTAGGTGCAGTGTTTTTATGCCACGGAGTGCCAAAAAACAATCTTGAGGACCTGGTGTGGCACCACTTGCATTTTGAATAAAAGAGAGTTGCTCAAAAAGATTATCATCATTAACAACTAAGGCCCCCATTACTACATCACTGTGTCCAGCAATATATTTTGTTACAGAGTGCATTACAATATCTGCACCAAGCGAAATAGGGTTTTGCAAACATGGTGAAGCAAAAGTGTTATCTACGGCCAGCAAGCATTGATGACTTTTTGCAAGTGCACCACATGCCTTGATATCAATAATGGAAAGTGTTGGATTTGTGGGGGTTTCTATCCAAATAAGTTTGGTATTAGAATTTATTAATTTTGATGCTTCTGCAATATTTGTAAAATCTGTAAAAGAAAATTTTATGCCAAAGGGCTCAAAAATTTTTGTAAAGATGCGGTAAGAACCACCATATAAATCATGTGTGGCAAGCACATGATCTCCAGGCTTCAGCAATTTTATAACAGCATCTATTGCTGCCATCCCTGTGCTAAAACAAAGACCATATTTTGCATTTTCTAATGCGGCCAAATTATCTTGCAAAACTGTTCTTGTTGGATTATGGGTTCTAGAATATTCGTAACCTTTGTGCACACCGGGGCTAGATTGTACATAAGTGGATGTTTGATAAATAGGCGTCATGATAGCGCCAGTTGCAGGATCTGGTTTAATTCCAGCGTGCAAAACTTTAGTATTAAAATGCATGCCACAAATTTACAAAAATAGGATAAAAGAAAGGCAATAAATACGATTAAATTTAAGATAAATACAATTTTGTAATATTAATTATAATTATTACTTTTGCAGCCATTTTTACTGGAAAGGAAGGAGACCAGTAATTTTTTAATAAATATATATATAAAATGGCAACAAAAATTAGATTAACGCGACATGGTCGCAAGAAAAGAGCCTTTTACCATATTGTGGTGGCGGATAGTAGAGCTCCGAGGGATGGTAAGTTTATTGAAAGTATTGGCAGTTATAATCCAAACACAGACCCAGCAACCATTAATTTGGATTTGCAAAAAGCGGTAAGTTGGATCGAAAAAGGTGCACAACCTACAGATACTGCTAAGGCTATCATGTCTTACAAGGGAGCATTATTAAAAGTACACCTAAATAAAGGGGTAAAAAAAGGCGCATTGACACAAGAACAAGCTGAAGAAAAATTTAACATTTGGCTTGAATCAAAAGGCGAAAAAGTTACAATTAAAATTGATTCTTTAGGCAAAGCAAAAGCAGACAAACTAGCAGCATCTCTAACTGCTGAAACTGAAAAGAAACAAAGTATTCAAGCTAAAATTGATGCTAAGTTAAACCCAGTATCAGAGCAAGAGGTGGTAGTAGATGAAGCTACTGCAGCAGAAAATGAAGTTGAGACTGCAGTAGAAGAAACTACACCTGTGGACCAAACACCTGTTTTAGAAGAAGCACTTGTGGCGACAGAGGAAGCAGCACCTATTGAGGAAACACCAATTTCAGAAGCAGCACTTGTGGTTGAAGAGGAAGCGGCACCTATTGAGGAAACACCAATTTTAGAAGCAGCACCTGTAATTGCAGAGGAAGCGGCACCTATTGAGGAAACACCAAAAGAAGAAGCTTAGTAAATGATTTTTTCACCCAGTTTTACTGAAATTGGCTACATAGAAAAAACACATGGAAACAGTGGGGCGCTAAGGTTTAATATTACACTACAAAATGATTCCATTCTGAAAAGAATGGAATTTTTGTTTTTAATGCATAATAATCAGCCCGTGCCTTATCAAATAAAATCGATAAATCTGGCAGCTAGAATTATCCATTTTGAAGGACTTAATACCCCAGAAAGTAGCACGAGATTAACAGGCAGTAAAATTTTAATGATGAGTGGTGAAATTAATGAAAAAGACACCCTTTTTAAACCCATTGGCTATCAGTTATTCAATAAAGACAATGAATTATTAGGCATTATATGCAACTGGATTGCTATTAAAAACAATCCGCTTATCGTATTATTGCACAACGAAATAGAGTATGACTTACCTTGGCACCCAGATTTAATTATCAAGATAGATAAACAAAATAAAACCATTACCTATAGACTGCCAGAAGGGATTTTAGATTTATGAAAATAGATATTATTTCGGCAGTACCAAAAATTTTTGGAGATTTTTTTACCACCTCTATCATTGGCAAAGCTATAGAAAACCATATAGCAGAGATAAAAGTGCACGACCTTAGAAACTATGCAATCAATAAATTTGGGCAAATAGATGATGCACCATATGGCGGTGGAGCAGGCATGGTGTTAATGCCCAAACCATTGGATGATGCTATTCAATATTGCTTATCTCAAAACACCTATGACGAGATTATATTTTTTTTACCCGAGGGAAATAAGATAAATCAAGCGATGGTAAATAATTATTCTCAAGCAAAAAAATTATTAATGGTCTGTGGTCATTACAAAGGCATAGATCAAAGGATTGTAGAACAATACGCAACTAAAATAATAAGTATTGGCGATTTTGTTGTTACTGGAGGAGAATTGCCTGCGGCATTATTTATTGATGCTATCATACGGGTTTGTCCGGGTGCTATAGGCAATGAACAATCGGCTTTAGAAGATTCTTTTCAAGACAATATGTTATCGCCACCTGTTTATACCAGACCTCCTTTATTTAATAATCAAGCCGTGCCAGAAATTTTACTTAGTGGCAATCATCAAAAAATAGCAGAATGGAAACACAGTCAAGGCATGCAAAAAACCTTAAAACTAAGGCCAGATTTGCTCGATCCAAATTAAAATTGATTTAACTAATTTTTATCAAGTTCAAAAAAAGTTTGCATTACTGCTTGTTGGTATATTCTAGCGCGGTATAGTTGACTGTCGTTATAAATCAAATTTGATACATTCATAGATTTTTTTTGTTTATTGTCATATACAGCACCTTTTTGTGAATTAAAGAGCCCAACTCCGTCAAAATAGGTATAATAGATATCGCTTTTTTCGCTAATCCAGCTGTTCTGAAACTTAAAGTTTTGCATCTTTTGTGGATTTGCTAAACCATTTAATAAATTTGAAGGCAAATGGTGTTGCATTATATTTTGGTTTAATACCTTTCCTTTTAATTCATTATTCAATGCCCCTCCTGTGATTATAATTGGAATTCTGCTCACTAAAGGATAATTGTCTAATAAAGGATTGCCAATATTTCTGCCATGATCTGCCAAAAAGATATAAAGTGTGTTTTGATAATTCGGCAAGTTTTTTACTTCGTTAAAAAAAAATCCTAAACATTTATCAGCATATTGAATTGATCTTTTAAACGCATCTTCTGCCTTTGGGTCTATTGCATTTGGATAATCAAAGGGTTCATGGCTGCTTAGTGTGAGCGCTGTTACAAAAAAAGGCTGCTGTTTTACTGATATAGTTTTTGCTAATCTGTGGTATAAAAATTCATCTGCCACCCCCCATTTTCCTCTGTTTATATTTCTTGGATATTCAAAAGAGTTCCAAACTGCATCAAAACCGGTAGAAAGTAAATAGGCTTTCATGTTTGCAAACTCAGGTTCACCGCCATAAGCAAAGAATGTTTGGTAACCTTGCTCTTTAAAGTAATTGGCTAATGAAGGTAATTTTTTAGCCTTTTCGGGTATAGTAATTACAGAAGTTGCACTTTGAGACGGGAATCCAGAAAGCACTGCCGCTAGTCCTTTATCGGTTCTGTTTCCGCTTGCATACATATTGGGAAAAAACAATCCTTCTTTTGCAATGATATCAAAACTTGGCGTGTATGAAGTCTGTCCAATATTGCAGGCACCTACAATGTTTGCAGTAAAACTTTCTAACATGACGATAACAACATTGGGCTGTGCCAAGTTAGAAATACTTAAATATTGGCTGTCATTTGGAAACTCCTGATTAAAGATTAACTCAATTTTAGATTCTGAGACTAGGCTATACTCATCAATATTCAAATTATTTTCTTTCTCAATAAAATTAAAAAAAATATTCCAACTGCTATTTAATGCTGCATAATTTAAAGGAGCATGTGCAGAAAAATAAGCAAAACTTTGATTAATTGGGGCTACTTGCAGTCCTCCTCTTGCCGATATAAATGCAATTGGTAAAAAAAATAAAAATTGAGCAAAATACAACAAATGCTTTTTTCTAAGACTAAATTTTGGAAATAACTTAATTCCGAAAGTAAAAGTAAACACAAGTCCAAAAGCAAATATTATTAAAGGCAATAAAAGAGATGTGCTAGCAGCATTGCCAACGGCTGTAAGAGGATGTTTTAAATATTCAAAAAATTGAAAATTAATGGTATGTCCCCAAACCTTAAATAATCCCATGTCAATAATAGAAATAACTATTTGAAAAAGGAGTAAAAAAACAAAAATTCCTTGATTTATTTTATATATAACTTTACGGTTAAAAGCTGTCAATAATATAGTAAGTATTAATATATAACCTAAAAATGCACTGTCTAGCCTTAAACCATAAATGCAAGCCTTAAGAATATTCAAAAAAGATTTTTCAACAACAAAAGAAAAAACAAAAACAAGACGCAAAGAAAGGCAGAGTATAAACCAAACTAAGGATTGATACATCAACAGATAAACCAATGAAAACTTACGATTCATTAATTTTATTTATGGCTTTTCTAACACTGCCTTCCTGCAATAGCATTTTCTGTGCAATGCCATAAGAAACTTTGGTAATTTCTACAATTATTTTTGCTCCTCTGTCTACTAATTTTTCATTAGAGAGCTGCATATCCACCATTTTATTTCCGCTCACTTTACCTAACTTAATCATAGTTGCGGTAGTAATCATGTTTAAAACCATTTTTTGAGCAGTGCCACTTTTCATCCTTGTGCTACCAGTAATATATTCTGGCCCGACTAAAATTTCTATCGGAAAATCTACTAATTCTGCCAATTCACTTTTGCCAGAACAGACAATACATGCCGTGGGTATTTTATGTATTTTACATTGTTTTACAGCTCCTATTACATAAGGTGTTCTGCCACTTGCAGCTATCCCCACTACCATATCATTAGTATTAATACCAAATTTTTGCAAGTCTTTAAAACCTTGATTTAAGTCGTCTTCTGCAAATTCAACAGCTTTTCTAATTGCGGTATCTCCTCCAGCTATAATGCCTATAACCATATTTGCACTTACCCCAAAGGTAGGTGGACATTCACTTGCATCTAAAATGCCTAAGCGACCACTTGTTCCTGCTCCTATATAAAACAATCTGCCACCTAGACTAAACTGGGCGATAGTTTTTTCAATTACAGCCTCAATTTCTTTATGCGCTGCATTTACTGCTAAAGCAACTTTTGAATCTTCTAAATTAATTTCTTTAATAATATCGCTAATACTTTTTAACTCAATATTATCATATAAAGATTCTTTTTCTGTATCTGAAAAATTAAAAGTCATTTTATTGATTTAGATAATTTATAGCCAACCAAGCCATCATGCCAGCACCTAATGGCAGTGCATCTTCGTCAACCTTAAATTTTGGATGATGAACTGGATAGATGCAATCTTTATCCTCGTTTCTAATACCTAAGCGATAAAATGTAGCAGGAATTTCTTGACTATAATACGAAAAGTCTTCTGCAGCCAAATACATATCTAAATCTTCTATATTATCTTTGCTTAAATAGTTTTTTGCAGCAATTTTAGCTAATTTTGTTAAATCTTCATTATTTTTAAGAAAAGGGTACCCTTTCACAATTTTTACTTCAGCAGTGCCGCCAAAAGCTTCAGCAGTTTTTTCAGCAATCTGTTTAATAATCACATGTGCTTCGTTTCTCCAATTTTCATCAAAAGTGCGCAAAGTTCCTTCCATTTTTACACCTTGAGGAATAATATTGGTTGCTCCACCATCACTATTTATCTTACCTATAGTAAGAACGCTTGGCATTGTTGGTTGCGCTTTTCTGCTCACCAATTGTTGCAATGAAATTACTATTTGAGCAGCTATCGCTATTGGGTCTATGGCATATTGCGGCATTGCACCGTGCCCGCCCTTGCCATTTACTTGAATGTAAATTTCGTCTGTACTTGCCATATAAAGTCCCTCTTTAAAGCCAAAAGATCCTGTTTTTATCCATGGCATTACATGCTGTCCAATAATTGCATCTGGTTTAGGATTAGCCAAAACACCCTCTTTAATTAACAAACTTGCTCCACCGGGTAATTTTTCTTCCCCTGGTTGAAATATTAATTTAATTGTACCACTCCATTCTGCTGATAACTTTTTTAAAATTGTAGCAGCACCAATCAAACACGCACTATGCACATCATGTCCGCAAGCATGCATTACGCCCTTGTTTCTGGATGCAAATTCAATTTCTGTTTCTTCTACAATTGGCAAAGCATCCATATCTGCTCTCAATGCCAATACTTTCCCTTTATTTTTTCCTTCAATTAAAGCCACCAAGCCTGTATTGCCAATCGCAGTAGCACTTACCCCTATTTCTGCTAATTTCTCTTTTATAAATTGCTGGGTTTGCCTTTCCTCAAAACTTAATTCGGGGTGTTGATGAATGTGCCTTCTTATACTTATAATCTCTGCCCCAAGCTCGTTTGATAATAATTTTATTTTATCAATTATTTCTTTCATTTTTATGCAAATTAAGGTTTTAAATTTATATTTACCAATTATTAATATTCATATCTAATATAGTGTATTTATCAATTTTTTATATATTTGCCGTCAATTAATGAAAAAAAAGTACCGCTTTAGCAAAATCGCACTTATTATAATACTCAGTTTTTTAAAAAATAATATTTGGTCGTTTAATGCCATAGCGCAAAAAGTTTCAATAAATTATCAAGGTCAGATTAATATTGCTAGCAATTTTTCTAACAGTTTATTCTTGAATTTAGGCGGTCCAAGCATCGTATTTGTATTTAAAAAAATTAATGTTGGCTTAGGAATGCTGCCATCACTTAGATATTTTGAAAACAAGCCTAGCATATCAATTACACCTGTTTTGGGTGTTGGTCCTTTTTTTGCTTTTGGTAAAAACAAAAAAATTAATCTAGGTTTACCAGTTTACTACTACAGCAATTTTAATAAGTGGGCACCTGCTTTTAGTATTGGCTATAATTTCAATCAAAAACTAAAGTAAACCTTCGCTTTAAGACAAATAACGAACAGTATTTTCTAGAATTTTTATTTATGATTGTTTGCGATTAACTCGTTTTTTGCACTAACAAAAGCCACAGCACTAAATGTTTTTTTATAAATCATATCCTAATTTTGTTACATTTTAAAAATTTATAAAATTTAGATTGACAAAATAGAGGTTTAATTCGTTAAAAATAAGTAATCTGCTTTGCAAGGTTTTGTAAATCATCTATATTTGCACCAAAGCAAAAAAACAATAAGCAAAATGAAAGTAACCATAATTGGAGCAGGAAACGTAGGGGCAACATGTGCAGATGTAATTGCACATCAAAGAATTGCATCAGAGGTAGTATTATTAGACATTAAAGAGGGTTTTGCAGAAGGCAAAGCATTAGATATGATGCAAACAGCGACAATGCAAGGTTTTAATACAAGAATTACTGGCAGCAGCAATGATTATTCAAAAACTGCCAACAGCAGTGTCGTGGTTATTACCAGTGGAGTACCAAGAAAACCTGGTATGACAAGAGAAGAGCTTATAGGAATCAATGCAGGGATTGTAAAATCTGTAACACAAAATGTATTAATTCATTCACCAGAAGCAATTATAGTAATAGTAAGTAATCCCATGGATACCATGACCTATTTGGCATTGAAAGAGAGCAAATTGCCAAAACAACGTATTATTGGTATGGGAGGAATTTTAGACAGTGCCAGATTTAAATGTTATTTATCTGCAGCATTATCTGCTCCAGCATCAGATATTAGCGGCATGGTAATAGGCGGCCATGGAGATACTACAATGATACCCCTTACAAGACTAGCAGCCTATAATGGCATACCTATTAGCAATTTTTTAGATGCTGAAAAATCTAATAAAGTAGCAGCAGACACCATGGTTGGAGGCGCTACACTTACAGGCCTTTTAGGCACATCTGCTTGGTATGCGCCAGGTGCAGCAGTTGCAGCATTGGTAGATAGTATTGTAAATGATCAGAAAAAACTTTTTCCATGTTGTGTATATCTGGATGGAGAATATAATCAAAAAGACATTTGCATTGGTGTGCCTGTGATTATAGGCAAAAATGGTTGGGAAAAAATTATTGAATTAGAACTTAACGATAATGAAAAAGTTCTTTTTGAAAAAAGTGCAGCTGCTGTAAGAAGTATGAACGATGCTTTAAATGCAGTAAGTAATTAAAAAACAAATAAATAAAAGTAAAATAGCGGTAAAATAAATGTTTATCGCTATTTTTTTTGAAAAAATTGCAAATGCAGAACGATAAAATCGCAGAAATTTTGGACTTATATGCAAACTTAATATCATTGCATGGTGAGAATAATTTTAAGGTAAACACTTATAAAAATGCAGCTTTCAATATCAAGAAAAAAACACCAGAACTTCTCACCAATATTTCAACAGAGCAGCTTTATAAAATGCCACAGTTTGGTAAAAGTATAGCAGATAAAATTATAGAAATTATAGCTCAGGGCAGTTTTTCTGCTTTAGATGAATTGTTATCCATAACGCCAAAAGGAGTAATAGAAATTCTAAAAATTAGGGGATTAGGCCCAAAAAAAGTTCAAATTATTTGGCAAGAAATGGGTATTACTTCAATAGCAGAATTGCTAGATGCATGTAGAGAAAACAGATTGGCTTTGGCCAAAGGTTTTGGAGAAAAAACACAGCAGCAAGTGCTTGATGCATTGCAATTTTCGTTAAACAGTGAAGGACTAATTCATTGGGCGAAAGCAGAAAAATATACACAGTTAATCAATAAAAGTCTCTTAACCATAATAACAGAATCCGATTATCATTGGGTAGGCCAATTTTGCAGAAAAAATGCTATCATAAGCCACCTAGAATTAATCATTGATGAAGACTACAAAAGGTCCATTATAATTTTATTGAATAATTACGATTTAATACAAGACGAATCTAATAAAAATATTTACAAATGTAAGATTGATAATAGCCTTCTTTTTTCTATTTATTTTTTCGAGCGCAGTAATATAGCCTGGCAGCAATATCAGCTTAATACTCCCCTAGAAATTCAAAATATTTTGAAGATAAATCAAATAGATGCCAATAGTGAACAAGAATTATTTACAAAGCAAAATAAACCTTTTATTATTGCCGAAGTAAGAGAAACAGAAAATAAATATTGGATAGAAAAACCAAGAAATCTTATTGTCCAACAAGACTTGAAAGGGTGCTTGCATAACCACACTACTTATAGCGATGGAATGAATACATTATCAGAAATGGCTGCAGCCTGTTTAGCACTAAATTTAAGCTATTTTGGGGTTTGCGACCACAGCAAAAGTGCAGGATATGCAGGCGGTATGCAATTAGATAAAGTTTTTAAACAATGGGACGAAATCGATGTTCTTAATAAAAAATACAGTAATTTTAAAATCTATAAGGGCATTGAATCTGATATATTAGCAGATGGAAGCTTAGATTATGAAAATGATGTTTTAGGCAAATTTGATTTTGTAGTGGCAAGTATTCACAGTAATCTAAAAATGGAAGAAGAAAAAGCCATGAAAAGATTAATTAAAGCAATAGAGCACCCTTGCACAAGAATATTAGGCCATCCAACGGGTCGTTTACTTTTAATGCGCGATGGCTATCCAATTGATCACAAAAAAATCATAGATGCATGTGCTACAAACAATGTTGCTATTGAACTCAATGCACACCCATATAGGCTAGATATAGATTGGCGCTACATTGATTATTGCATGCAAAAAGGCGTGTTGATTAGTATTAATCCAGATGCACACATTATTGGAGGATTAACAGACATGCGGTATGGAATAAATGTGGCAAGAAAAGGCGGGCTAGAGAAAACTTATTGTTTAAACACAAAATCTATTGAAGATTTTGAAAAATGGCTAAAAGAAAAGTAGTTGCAATTTGGTATTAATAGCCAAATAAGGCTGTTAAATCTAATTCAACAATATTACCAAGTTTCTTTAAATAAACCATGTCTACTTTATTCTTATCGGCCACAATGCAGTAGTTAAAAGGGGTTTGGCTATATTGAGCTGAATGAAACTTTTGAATATCAACAACACTTATTTTGTCTATCATTGCATACATTTCTGGCTTATAATTTTCTTTTAGACCCATTTTTTCGAGACTTTTATTGAAGAAAAACACATTTACGCCTTCTTTTCTATCTGTATTCATTTCTGTTATTAGCGCAGATTTTGCAAGTTTTAAATTTGTGCTATCCAATGGCATATTAATGTGCAGTTCATTCATTGCGTTTATGGCATCTTTCATTTTATCGCTTTGTGTGCCAATGTAGGATAAAACAGTATTATACTCTCCTTTTTCATTTGCCATATTAAAATTTGAATAGCTAGAGTATGCTAAAGATTTGGATTCTCTGATAGTTTGAAAAACTACACCACTCATTCCACCGCCAAAATAATTTCCGTGCACATTGCTAATAGCCATTTGTTTAACATCAAACTGATTTGCCCTTTTATACCACGATATTTGTGCTTGTACCATATCGTCATACTGCGCAAAATAGATATTGGTACTGCTGTTTGCTATTTTTGTAAACACCTTTTTTGCAGGCACCGGCATCCAATCTGTTGGAAGTATATGTGATAGCGTAAGGCTTGCTTTTATTTTAGCAATATCTTCTGGACCATAATACATAATTGTATGCTGAAATTTTAGCAACTTCTTTATCAAATCTATAAGCTGTGTTGCAGTTAATTTATCTAATTCGGCATTGCTAAGGTTATAGTTAAAAGGATTTTCTTTGCCAAACATTGCATAGTTTCGCAATGCACTACTTATATAATTTTTTTCTGTTTTATTGTTGGCACGCTCTGTTTTCAAATCTGCAATCATGCTTTTAAATGCTTCTTCATTCACATTCGGATTTTGCAATAAAGTTTCAAACAAATTTACCGAAACATTAAAATTTTCTTGAATACCAGAAAGGTAGATATAACTCTCTGTTTCGCCACTAAATACCGAAAAACTGCTGCCTAAACTATAAAACTCATTGGCAACAGCATCTGCATTCTTATCTGTTGTGCCCACATATTTTAGATAATTAATGGCCAAAGGCAATAATTTATCATTTAATTTTCCAAGATCTAACACATAATACAAATTAAATAATTCATTGCGTTTGTTTTTTATATACCAAAGTGGTGCTTTGCCTACACTTTCTTTTATAATTTCGCTTTTTATATCAGTAAACTGAGGCATAATGGGGCTAGAATATTGTTCCATTACTTGGTTTACAAAAGCTGATGTTTTATCTCTATTTAGCTCAACTGGCGTAATTTTTGGTTTATCAATGCTTACAGACTTATCAGGTTTGCCTTGTTTTTTATAAATTACTGCATGATCTTGAGTATAATATTCATTGATAAATTCTACAATATCTTTTTTACTAAAACTTGTTTGGATATAGCCTCTATTATAAAAGCTCATCCACTCTATATCATAAATAAATGCATCTGTTAAATCTGCAATAATACCACTATTGGATTCGTACCTTTTTATTCTGCTTATTTTATTATCTAGCAAAATACTTTTAAGCAAATTGTCGCTAAATTTTCCATTTCGCAGCGAATCTAATTGAGATTTTAGTAATTTTTCAACTTCTTGTAAGCTCTGATTTTCTTTTGGATTACCGAATAAATAATGAATAGAATAATCCTTCATTCCATTGATATATGAATTGGCGTTGAGCACTTTTTGTGCCTTTACTAATTTCAAATCAAATAAACCTGCAACAGAATTATTTAATAACATGTCTACCATTTCTGCCATAATAGATTCTTTAGTATTGGTGCCTGGCAACCTATATCCTACCCAAACAGATGGCTCAGTTTTTCCAGAAATTTCAGCTTTTTGAGGCGTTGATCCAGGATATTCAATCGCAAAATCAAATGCGGGTATTTGTTTCATTTTCATAGAACCAAAATGAGTAAGTATCATATTAATTGTAGTATCAAATCCTAAATCTCCTGCCATAATAATTGCCATATTATTTGGCACATAATATTTACTATAATAGTTTCTAATTTTAATAAGCGATGGGTTTTTAAGATGCTCAATTGTTCCTATTGTAGTTTGGGTGCCGTAAGGATGTTTTTTAAATAGCATTGCATCCATTTTTTCGAACACTTTACTATAATCATTGTCTAAACTGATGTTTTTTTCTTCATAAACTGCTTCTAACTCTGTATGAAATAATCGTAAAATAGGATTTCTAAATCTTTCCGCTTCAATTTCTATCCATTTATGCATCACATTTGTAGGAATAGTGTTTACATAAACCGTTTGCTCTACACTTGTATAGGCATTAGTGCCGGTAGCTCCTATACCTTGCATCATTTTATCATATTCATTGGCAATTGCATATTGACTTGCTATTTTACTAAAACTATCTATTTCTGCATATATTTGCTTTCTTTTAGCTTCTATAATTGTTTTATTATACACCTCATAGAGAGAATCTATTCTAGCTAACCAAATTTTTTCTTTTTCATAATCTAAGCTACCATATTTATCTGTACCTTTAAATAACATGTGCTCTAGATAATGTGCCAATCCAGTTGCATCTGCAGGATCATTTTTGCTACCTGCTTTCACAGCGATTCTTGTATCAATAGTGGGCATACTTGTATTTCTTGCAAGAATAACTGTTAAACCATTGTTAAAGGTATATTGTCGCATTTCAAAAGGAGTAGTATAAATTTTGCATACCCAATTTGCTGTTTTTTCTACACCATAAGTAGCAATTCTTTGCTGGGCATTTGTAA
>JBDNFC010000034.1:0-3057 GCA_041690035.1 Bacteroidia bacterium
CGAGCGAAGTAATTTTTCATAATTTCAACCATAAAAGTATTGCAAGTAAGTGTTTTTATTTTATAAATGGAATAATCAAGTATTTTCATGCTACAAACAAACTGCAAAAAGCAAAAAGCCCAATACCAAGATTTAGGTATTTTTTTAAATTTATTAATCTCAATAGGCATGAAGGCTAAATGAAACTAAATTTTAAAAAAAATTTATAAAAAGCAATATAACAAAAAATACACCAATTTTGGGGTGTTTTTTGTTCTTTAAGTCACCTTTAAAAATAGTTTACAAATAAAAACCATTACTTTGTATAGACTGCAGTTCCAATTTTAAAAGATCTTTTATCGCTTGCCATAGCCAGTCCGATGGTTTTGGAGGAGGTTGTCCAGCCTGTTGATGGATAATAAGTATGGCTTTCGGCCTCCCAATATCCACCTCTAACTAAGGTAACCTCAGTGAGCGCAGGGCCATTTAATGCACCAGCAGGAAATGCAGTGCCCACTGCGGCTACTTTTCCCGTGCCACCACCTTTGCTGCTAACTCCAGAAATGGAATAGCTTGAACCAGAGGCCGAATGTTTCCATAATCCATGTATGTCTGTGGCGCTAAATCCAGAACTGTTGGCTGCATCGGCTGCATCCTTAGAACAGGAAATCATTAAAATACTTGAAATAGAAAGCAACACTATTTTTTTAAATTTTTTCATGCTACAAACAAACTGCAAAAAGCAAAAAGCCCAATACCAAGATTTAGGTATTTTTTTAAATTTATTAAAAGTTGCTTAAAACAAATTTTAGCTTTTTAGTAATTTATTAAATGATGCCAACATTAATTAGAAGCAATATAATTTGGCTAGAGGAAGGTTTTTACTTAAATCGAAGCGCCTTTACTGCCTCAATTTTTCCAACATACCTGCTTGGCAAATACATGGCTAATATACAAATAAAAAGGGTAAATAAGTTAATTAAAAAAAAATCTAAAGGGTAAAAAACCACAGGTACATAATCTGTGTAATAATTTTCTTCATTTAGCTTTATAATTTTAAAGAAATATTGCAAAGCAATAAGCACAAGCGCAATAAAATTGCCAATGATTAGCCCAAGCCCAACAATGTTTAGCGCCAAGTAGATAAAAAATTGAGCGATGCTTAGTTTGATTGCACCCAAAGATTTTAACAAGCCTATTAATGCAGTGCTATCTACTATTAAAATAAGAATTGCTGTAATCATATTAATTGCTGCAACTAATCCCATCAGAATAAGTATAATTTCAATATTTTTATCTAAATAGCCCAACCATTCAAACACCTGCCCTTGAAGCGTTTTAATTGATTCTGCTTTTAAGTCAATACTCAACTTGCCATTAAGTTGGTCAGTGACTTTATCTACATTGTTAAAATTATTTACCTTTATTTCCAAGTGAGTAATTGCCAATTGCTGAGTTGATACGCTATTTTTATATAAATCGCGCGGAATCACCTGACTCACCAAATCTTGGTAACTGCCTATTGCAAAGCTTTTATCATACTCTTCTACCCCTGTGCTGTATATGCCGCATATTTTTGGAGCAAGTGCCCGCAAACCTTCTTTACCAAAAAAATAAAGCCTTATCACGCTGTCTATATCACAGTTTAATGCTTTTGCCAGTTTTGAAGAAATAACAATCTCATTGCTTCGTCCATTTTTATCTGAAACGGGTAGGCGACCTGTTTTGATAATGCTTTCATAAAATGATTTGTCATTATCTGCCATCAATCCTTTAATAATAATCCCTTCTAGCTCATTTTGGGTTTTTGCGATGCATGCTTTTTGTATAATGGGATAGGCGCTTTGAATACCTTGGGTTTCTTTAATTTTCTTTATTTCTTTTGCTGATATCAAAAAAGGTTCATATTCATAGTGTTGACTTGTTGCCATACTTTGCAATTGTATGTGGCCAGAAAAGCCCGCCATTTTGTTTTTAACCAAGTTTTTATAACCACGCAATATGGACAGGCTCACCAACATTACCATCACACTAATGGCAATACCTGCCACAGCTACTTTGCTGATAATGGAGGAGAAACTGTCTTTTTGAAAAACGGATTTTTTTGAGGCAATAAAGGCAATCCAGTTAGCAGACATTCAAATTTAATATTTAACTGCAAATTTAGGCAAAAAAATTCCTTTGCAACTTGTTTTTTACCTGATAGGCAGCAAAAAGGATGTTTTATTAATTAGGAAATAAACTTTTTGCTGAAATTGATAGCCTTATTGGGCAGGGTGTAAAATTATTTTTTCTTGATAGATGCTTAAACCATCTGTATAAAAAGAAATGTGGTAAATACCTGTTTTATAGTTACTCAAATCTAATTCTGTTTTTGTATTACCAGAAAAAACAAGCTGCCCTAGACTATTATGGATTAAAAAAACAGTATTCAATAATTTATCATCTAGCACTATTTTGCCGGCACTTGGGTTAGGGAAAATAATTTAATTTTCTGTAATTGGTTTCTGCATTATGACCAATGATACTTTAGGTATTTGACCTTATGCAGCTACACATCCTTAATCATTATTTTTTTTATTGTTAGTAATAATAACTGATACAGGAAAAAAAGATAAAATTTAGATGCAAAACTTTGACTTTGCTTCAAATACAAATTAAGGGTCGTGTTGGGTAATTGTGATGGTATCGCTGTTCTGATGGGTAATACAGGATTTATAGCGCTAATATCATTCAAATAAAGATTGGTGGCCAAAGAAAGTTCACAGCTTACTCTGTCGTCTGCCAAAATGCTGTCTGTGCCTAAATTTACTAACGCGTAACTCACATTAAATTTATAACCCTTCATTTAGCGCAAAAGTAAGTACAGAAGACATTACAAAGCACTTTAACACCACAAATGTCTATCAACCCTAGATTGTTAAAATTATTTTGGGTAAAGACACAGCCTGACTTAATTTTGGCCGCCTATAACACTTGTTTTATCCCCTTAAAAATAAAAACCATTGCTACATTAGTTTGTTTCGATAATTATATGTCATTTTTTTCTATCACCACACATCAAAAATTGCCAATCAC
>JBDNFC010000035.1:0-3879 GCA_041690035.1 Bacteroidia bacterium
ATATTTATTTATGATGCCTAGCTTTTTTGCTTACTTTTTTGGCAATGAAAAAAAGTAAGAAAGAAATGAAATGAAGTAACACTTAAAATTTATGGATATCAAAAATACCGTCAAAAAACCATAAAAACAAAAATGGCAATCTTTAAAATAGTTACAAAAAAACTGTATATTTGCAAAACAACTTAGAATGTATGCAAGTAAGGGGAAATAAACAGTACGAACCAAGTAGGCGGTGTGAAGACTTGCGCGAACCGAGCTCGCTTATACCTTTAAAAACATACAACAATAAGCACCTTAGCAACCATTTAGGCAATGTTTTGGTAACCATACAAGACCGAAAAGAAGCCATTATAATAGGTGGCGGACCCGTGGGCTCCTTTGCCGACCTCTACCACCCGTATATTGTTACTGCTACAGATTATTATGCTTTTGGAGGAAGTATGGAGGGGAGGGAAATAAAAATTAGAGATTATTTCTTTGGTTTTGAGGGAATTAAGAAGACAAATGAGATAAGTGGAGAGGGTAATCATTATCAATTTAAGTTTAGGGAGTATGACCCGCGATTAGGGCATTTCTGGTCTGTAGATCCGTTGGCTGCCTCCTATCCTTGGAATAGCCCATATGCTTTTGCGGAGAATAGGGTTATAGATGGGATAGATTTTGAGGGGTTAGAATTTACTCAGTACCTACAGAAAGATAAATTAGAAAATAGAATAAACCAATTAATTTTAAATCCACATCTAATTAATCAAATTGGAGGAACTTGTGTTATTGCTTCAGTAACTTATTTGTGGATATTGAAAAACTCTGAAAGTTTTAAGGCAGCTGTAATGGATCTTTACGAAAAAGGTGAGGCTAAGGTAGGAAATTATAAAATTGACCCCGATGATCATTTAGAAAAAGTTCAAGTGAATAACAACCCTAAGGTTTACAAAGGAAGTGGGGAACTTTATCAAGCTGATTGGTTGATTCTATCGGCACTTCAAGATAATGTAAATTGTTGCATTGATTTTGATGGGACTGATAAAGATGGATGGGGAGCAGGAAATTTAATGTCTGTTGCTTCAAGTCTACTTGTTGATTTAGGTATTTATAATAAGGCTAGTGTTCAAACAATGTTATTTCTTAATGTAGAACAAAAAATGGCAATATTTGATAAGCTATCAGCAACAGGAGATGTAATTTTAAGTATTGATGCAAGTTTACTGCAAAGTAATAACTCTGGCAGACATGCGGTTACCTATATACAGGGTTCACATTCAACCTATCAAAAAGATGGCAAAACCTATCACAAATTCAAAGTTCAATCGTGGGGCGAAGAAAAAGGATGGGATGTGGATGTATCTGAGGACGATTTAAGCAGTAAAGTATATAATCAGTTCGTTTATGCTACAAATGAATAAAATGGTATTTAAATATTTGGTGTTTTTAATATTAATTTTAGGATTTGTTAGTTGTTATAATAACGATTCAAATGGAAAATTAGTTATAAATTCGAAATCTTTTAAATTATGTGATTCCAGTTTATGGGTTGAAAAGTTTAAATTAACATTGTATAAAAAAGGTAGCAACTTTGATAGTATAGTAAAAGTATATATAACTTACAGAAATAAAGCTGAATACTACAATTTTTTAAGAAATCACTATTTTTTAGAAATATCATCTAGTGATTTGGATTATGATTTTATATTAGAAATATATTCTAAAAGTGGGCAAATTTATAGTTTTAAATTTGCTAATATTATATTTATGGAAATGGGTTATGGACATGATAAGCATTTAATTGTTGCTAGTTATATGCTAAATGGAAAAAAATATGAAATGAAAGATTGTGATTTTAATTTATGCCCCCTTATAGTTAAACAAGACTTGAAGGGAAGATAATTTAGGATAGTTCTTTGACCTACGTGTTGTTATCACCTCGCAGCCAATATGATTAAAAAATCAAGTAAAACAAAAATCAAACACAAAAAAACCATGAAAACAAAAACAATACTCATCATCATCTTAGCATTAATTTTATATTTTGGTAAGGCTCACTCCAATAAATTGGGGGCACAGCCAACCACCATCAATGCAGGTAATGTTAGCGGCATATGGAACAAGGCAGGCTCTCCTTATTTAGTGCAAGGAGATATTACGGTGCCAGCAGGGCAAAAATTGACTATTACAGAAGGAGTAAAGGTTGAGTTTCAGGGGCAATATCGTTTAAGGGTATATGGCAGTATTCAGGCTTTGGGTAAAGCAAATGATACGGTTTTGTTTACGGCTTCAAACCCCAACACAGGATGGAAAGGAATAAAAGTGTATAAAAATAGCCTTTTGGAAGATAGTATTTTGTTTAAATACAGCAAATTGCAATATGGTAGAAACCTAACCTACAATTTTAAGACTGATACAGGAGTATTACATATCGATACCAACCAAAAAGTAGGGATTTACAATACAGTTTTTTATAGAAATAAAGGTAGTTTTTACTCCACCCTGCGTATGTTTAAGTGTAATTTCACCATAGCCAATTGCTTGTTTTTAGAGAATGAAGGTTTGGATGATAGGGTAACTGGCAACAACTCTGCTGTGCCAGTTGTTTTTACAAATTGTGAAGGCAAACTTAATAATACCGTTTTTACAAAATTCAAGGTATGGTCTCCCAATAATTCTTTGGATAGTAATAGCGGATATTCAGCAGGTTCATTGGGACTAGGCGGTGGAAATATTGAATTAAATAATTGTAATTTTATTGATAATTATGCTACTTACTTTGGAGGTGCAATCTCGATGAGTGGAAATAATGGCAATTTTATTTTTAATAATTGTCAGTTTATTAAAAATTATAGTCGTGAAGGAAGAACATTAGATATGAATTTTGAATCCTCTGTAAATAATTTGGTAACCTTAAACAATTGCTTATTTGATGGAAACAGTTCAAGCAAAGTGAGATTTGATAATGCTACAAATGACTTGTATATTTATTCCAAAAATTCTACAAGTAATAGATTAGTGGTAAACAATACGATTTTTAAAAATTCTATAAATAGAAGTTTTTTTGCTCTTCAAAATCCTTTGGTTAGTTTCAATAATTGTTTCTGGGAAAATAATGATGTCTTAGATTTTTGCGTTACGGCAGAACGCAATGCCACAGTAAACCTCTATAATTGCCGGTTAACTAATAACAGCAATGGCATTTATGTTGGGCAAGATGGAAACCTGAATGTTTATAATAGTTTAATTGCATTTAATGGAGATATAGTTGATACTTTTAGAGCAGGCATTTTTGCAGCAGATGGCCCAGGTAATACTGGTATCAATATATTCAACAGTATTATTTACAATAACAAAAGTAATGGCAGAACACTCAATGTTGTTACTGGTTTAAGCTCTATCACCAATGGTACTATCAATAAAATTGAAAATTGCATCATCGATGGCGGTACAGCTGCCACCAAAAATTTTAATCGCTTTATTGCACCCGATACCGCCCGCATTATCAGTGCAAAAAATATTTATGATATCACTCCCGCATTTGTTAATGCTCCTACCACTTATGGCGTTGCAGGTTACAAGGCTGGCTTAGATTTTCACTTGGTTAATAATTGTGGCAATAGCCCAGGGTATATGTATGAAAAAGGAACAATGAGCAATTTAGGTGTTCCTAGCTATGATACTTTTCCAACCAAAGATATGGACGGAAACCCCAGAATACAATGCCAACAAATCGATATTGGCCCTTATGAGATAGAGGGCTTAGCCAATAAAGTGGATGTAAATTTGGTTAAAGATTCATTTAAAGCATGTCCAGAAAATAGTGTTACACTTCAAAGTGCTCATTGTGGCACAGCCGTTACCTACCAATGGCAACAAGAAACAAGCCCGAGTGTA
>JBDNFC010000036.1:0-10757 GCA_041690035.1 Bacteroidia bacterium
CTCTTCTATTTTTTGTTGTTGCAGGGCTTGGGTTTCACTTATGTCTATGCCTTCATTTATTAGGATGCTGTCGGTTTTAAAACCAGGCAAGTGGCCATTGGTTTTTATAAACATGCCCACGCTGTCTAGCGGCATTAACGCATAATTGGGTGCAAATACAAAATCGGGCCACCATTTGGTGTTTACCGTTACTTTTATAGCCTTTACTTGACCTGCTAAATCAATGTCGCCATTGTGTGCTATTCTTATGCCTCCGCTGCGGCCTGTGGTGGCTGCAAATGGGGCAATAACTAATCCTGCGTTGGTGTTATGCCCCTCTAAATTACCTCCTGTTCCGCTACCTTGACCTTTTCCGTCTGTAAAAATAAGTCCTAAGTCTCCTGCTTGACAAATTTTATTGTAGTTTCCCCCACTTAAATATGGCACTACCGCCAATTGTTGGGTGCGCACCATTTGTGTGCCAGCGGGCGGTGCAGGTATTTCTTGTCCTGTAACCAATGCAGGTGCAGGGCCACCTAGGGTTCTAACTCCAAATATAGCCACAGGGCCAGAGTAGCCTTGTTTTATCACATCAAGCTCTACCCTTGGCGAGGCATTGTTGATACCAGTGTAGCCATTGGGCAATACTATAAATCGGGTGGTGGTTTGCACTGGGGTAGGCATGTTTGTAGCAAAATTGAAGCCCGATGCTTGGGTTCTTCCCCAAAATAATGGCGCATTGCCCAATCCCGAACCGTTTCCTAAATGATGCCCTAACATAGCACTTGCTGTAACATTTGCATTGATGGCGTTTGCCAAAATATATGAGAATGAACCGGCAGCAGATACCAAAAGGCCACTACCCGGATTTGGAGGGCCTGGAGGATTAAATCCAGGATTTTGTGGGCCTGTACCAATGGGTCCGTTGGGGTTGGGAGGGTTGCAATCTACCTTAGTAGCAATAATTACATTTTCTGTGGGGGTGCAGGTGCTAGCTTCTATCTTGCCTTCGGGCACTGTGGTGCCTACACCCACTTTTCCTGGTGTGGTTATTTCGGGTGCGCCAGCTGCACCCGGTGTCCAAGTTTGTGCCTCTATATCTAAAATGATGGCAAACATAAAAAACAAACTTAACACCCCATAGCCTATTTTGGCAATAGGGCTAGTGTGTGTGTGTGTGTGTGTGTGTGTGTGTGCAAACAGCGGAGTTTGGCGCTTTGTAATTATTCTTCATAAAATTATTTTAGTTTGATTATCACAAATTTATGATAATGTTTTTGGCATTTCCAAATTTTTTATTTTTGACAACCTCATTTTTAAAGAATCAAAAATATGTTAATTTTAGACAAAAAAAATAAATAGAACTTATTGTTTAATAAAAAACGCTGTTTTGGCACACTTTTGGTATTTACTTGTTCAATCAAATCTACTTTGTTTAAGTGGATAACTTTTAGAAAAAAGTTTTTTATTGGAAGTTTTATCATAATATTAAGGTTTATTTTTTGGGTTTGTTTATTCCACTTAGAATACTATTGAGTGTTATTTTTTTCTTTTTAATGCTTACTCAAGATTTTTTTGTAAAGTTTGGTGCTAATATATTTTAATTTGTGTAGCCTAGTTTCTTCTATTTAAAGTTTTTATTTTAGCTTTAAACGGTTTTTGAAAAGCTTTGAGCGATTTATGAATATTTTTTCTGCCAAAATGGCATAAAAATATTATTTTTGTGCCATAAAAAAAATGGCAATACTAGAAAACGAGGTAAAATCAATTAAGCAACGCTTTGATATTATTGGTAATTCACCCAAAATCATTCATGCTTTAGAAACAGCAATTAAGGTGGCTCCCACAGATATTAATGTACTCATAAATGGAGAGAGCGGAGTAGGCAAAGAATCTTTTTCTAAAATCATGCACAGCCTTAGTAAGCGAAAACACGGGCCGTTTATAGCTGTAAATTGTGGAGCAATACCAGAAGGCACGATTGATTCCGAATTGTTTGGGCATGAAAAAGGCTCATTTACAGGCGCATTGGACAAAAGAAAAGGCTATTTTGAAGCAGCAAACGGTGGCACCATATTTTTAGACGAAGTGGGAGAGTTGCCAGCCTCTACCCAAGCTAGATTACTGCGGGTGTTAGAAAATGGGGAGTTTATAAAAGTAGGTTCATCAGAGGTTCAAAAAACAAATGTACGTATCGTGGCTGCTACTAACCGCAACTTGTTGGAGCGCGCAAGTCAAGGAAAATTTAGAGATGATTTGTATTATAGATTAGCTACCGTAATCATTGCCGTGCCCAAATTGAGTGAACGCAAAGAAGATGTGCATTTGCTGTTTAGAAAATTTGCAGCAGATTTTGCAGAGCAATATCACACCAGTATTGTGCAGTTAGATGATGAGGCATTGCAGTTAATTTCTAATTATCCTTGGCCAGGCAATATTAGGCAACTCAAAAATATTACAGAGCAAATATGTGTTTTAGAAAGCAATACTTTAATAACAAAAGATATTATGATAAAATATTTGCCCCCCATAAATTCACACCTGCCTGCTTTATTTGCGGAGCAGCAGCAAGAAAAAACTGGGTTAAATGAGCGCGAATTGTTTTATAAAGTGCTGTATGATGTAAAAAAAGATTTAAACGAGCTGAAACAAGTAGTTTTTGGGATACTGCAAGGGGAGTCTAGTCCAGAAAAGGAGTATAAAAAATTTGAAGATAATATGCCAATTTCTACTGGGCTAAAAGTATTGGAACAAAGCAAAGTAATACAAGACAATGCCTATAATCAGCATAATCAAAAAGAGTATGAGCAAGATATGGAAGACAATGTAACTGTAGACTATGATGAAAGTTTTAGCCTAGAAAATCAAGAGATATCGATGATAAAAAAAGCATTGCAACGCAATAATGGAAAAAGGAAAAAAGCAGCTGAAGATTTAGGGATATCTGAACGTACACTTTATCGAAAAATCAAACAACATGAAATGGAATAAATTATTGTTCTTAGCACTTTTCTTGCAAATTATTGGTTGCAAAACAGTAAAATATGGGCTAAGTGGGATTAATATTCCACCAAATATAAAAACGGTGTCCATTGCCTTGTTTGATAATAAGGCAACTTTGGTAAACCCCCTTTTATCGCAAGTAATTACAGAAAAATTGAAAGATAAGTTTATCAGGCAAACCTCTCTTAAACTAATTACTGCTGATGGCGATTGGCAATTTAAAGGCAATATAGTGCTTTATAGCGTGGAGCCAGTAAATAGGCAAACTGTGCAAGGGGGTACTTCTAACAGACTAAAAATAGATTTAGCAGTTAATTTTATAAATGTATTAGATGAAAAAGAAAATTTTGAAAAAACATTTTCTCGTTTTGCGGATTTTGAGGCTTCAAAGAATTTTGCATCAATAGAAAGTGGGCTAATTGATGAGATTACAAACCAATTAGTTACAGATGTATTTAATGAAACTGCATTAAAATGGTGAATATAACAGAAGATAATATCGCTCAATGGCTGCAAGATGTATCTGCCATTAAAGAAGAAGAGATTGTAAAATTGCAAGATTTTGTAAACAAATTTCCTTTTTATGCACCTGCTCAGGCTATTTTGGCAAAAGTATGGCATCAAAGCAGCCACCCAAATTTTGATAAACAGATTAGAAAAGCTTCGCTTTGTTGCGATGACAGGGTATGGCTTTATAACTATATTCATACATTGCCTAAAAAGCAACAAGAATTATCTCCTACAGCATTAATTGATGCAATAATACCTAAAATAGAAATCAGAATAGATACAGCAGAGCCAATAATTGCGCAAGAGGGTATTGAAAATATAGTGGCTGATAAGCCTAAATTAGTTTTTGAACAAGAGGTTATACTGCTTTCTGACTCAGAAAAAGCCGAAGACAGATTAGCTGAAATGGTTGATTTGGAACTAGAAATAAATGTTGAAAAAACAATTGCAACACCATTCAATATTGATAATGGCAGCATCTATAATGATGAAAATGAAAATATATTGTTGGCAAAAAAAGCGCTAGACTTGCTAGAAAATGAGCAAATTGAAGTGCAAGAAATCGATAAAACATCGAAAAAGGAAATTCAGGTTTTAATAGATGCGGATCAAAAAAACAGCAGCCCTTTGGGCAATTTGCTTCAATTTGACGCTGAGCCTATGGAGTTTACAGATTGGTTGAGCTATACTCATTTTGATATCTCTGCAGCAGAAGTAAATACTGAAAAGCTGCCCGAGAAAGAAACTTTGCACAGCATAGAAAGAACGAGTAAGCTGCTCGAAGCTTTTTTAGCGAGTAAGCCAAAACCCGGAGAAACAAAACCAAGTTTTTATAAACCAGAGCAAAAATCTGCGGTAAGTGATAGTTTAGAATACGCGATCGTGAGCGAAACTTTAGCCAAAGTTTATCTTGCACAAGGCGCGCCAGAAATGGCAATAAAAGTTTATGAAAAATTAGCTTTGAAAAATCCACAAAAAAGCATTTACTTTGCATCCCTTATAAAAAAACTGAAAAACGAACATAGTTTATGATAACTTTAATAACAATATTAGCGCTTGTAGCAGCAGTGGCCTTGGTACTTGTAGTATTAATCCAAAAACCAAAAGGTGGCGGAATAGCAAATAACTTTGCAGGAGCTAACCAAATTTTTGGGGTTAAAAGAACCTCAGAAGGCGTAGAAAGATTTACCTGGTACATTAGTGGCGCATTGGCAGTTTTATTGCTGCTGGCATCTGGTTTCAATACCAAAAATGTGGAAGGAGTAGAGGCAGAAGGTGCCATTAATAAAGATATAGAGCGTGCACAAGAAAATGCGCCTGCAACCACTGCACCTGCACCAAATCAAATGAATTTTGATCCTAACCAAATGCAGCAAGGCCCTGCGCCTGAAGAAAATCCTGCTCCTGCACCTGAATAAAAATAATTCACACTTCTGTTTTTCATAATGCCATCTTATATTAGATGTATCATGGCAAATAATGCGATTATTTCGCTTTATTTTATGATTTATAACTTATTTGCAGGCATTTATTTTATTACAAATTTAATAATTTTATAACCTATTTTTGACCACCGACACTTAGCTATTTAAAAAAAAGATGCATCCTAAAATTATTGAAATACGCGATTTTATCAAAGGCAAAGATTACAGCCTTGCATTGCGCAGAATTACTGATGTTACTATTGATACAGAAGATTTATCGTTGTTTAAAAAGTGTTTAGCTTTGCATGATTTGTACGAAAAAGAACATAAACAAGATTTATATACCAATTTTGCAATTGAATCTAATAACTTGCTTAATGATGTTGCAAAAAAACTGCCTTTTCATAAAACCGATGCGCAAGTAATTATTAGTTTTAGCAAATTGGGAAAAACGTATTCAAAAGGTGGTTTTGCAATCAATAATATTGATGGAACTTTACACGAGGGCGAAATTATAGGCTTAGTAGGAGAAAATGGGAATGGAAAAACTACACTTTTGCGTATGTTAGGTGGTTCGCTTTTGCCCAGTATTGGCAATATCTCATACCATTTTACCAAAGCTGTAAAACATTCGTATCAGCTAAATAGTGATGTGGTTTTTGTGCCACAACGCATACCTAGCTGGCAGGGAAAACTTTATGACAACCTGCTTTTTACGAATAGTTTTTATGGCAGAAATGGAGAAACTAATGTGCTTTGGGCAGAGATGATGCTTGCACTTTTAGGTCTTAGGCCTTTTAGAGATATGAATTGGAGCCAAATAAGCAGTGGTTATAAAACAAGATTTGAAATAGCAAGGGTATTATTGCAAAAACCAAGAATGTTGCTTTTAGATGAACCCTTGGCAAACTTAGATATATTTGCACAACAAACCATATTGCAAGATTTAAAGTACCGTTCACAATCCATTACTGCGCCATTTGGTATTTTTTTAAGTTCACAACAATTGTATGAAGTGGAAAAAGTATCAGATGCTGTAATTTTTCTTAAAGATGGAGTGCCCAAATATCAAAAGCTCTCTGATAATGAAGCTTTGGTTCAAGTACAATCTGTTTTTGAAATAGAAGGAAACATAGCAAAAATTGCACTAGACAATGCCCTAGAAATATTAAATCCAACAAGTATTAAATATAATGGGGGAGTGTTTGTGGTTGTTTTTGATAAAACTATTGGAATGAATGAACTGCTGTCTGTTTTGGCAAAATCTTCATTGCAGATATTATCAATAAGAGATATTTCTAGAAGTTCAAGAAGATTTTTTGAATCATTATAAATCAAGCGATGTTAAAAAAATTAAATAAATACATACTCACTCATTTTCCCCTGTTGTGGAATACCAAATTTATACCTGCAGTGGCAATAGCTTTGTTGCTAAATTTGTTTATGCTATTATTGGGTGTGCTCAATTTTAGTGGTTATGTAGAACTTCAACTGTACACATTATATATGAATGAGCAAACTTTGGTTCTTCTTAGTATCATCGTTTCACTTCTTTTTTTTATCATTTGGTTGAGCAGATATGCAAGAAACAATGCTTTTACTAATTTTTATCCGCTCAAAAAAGGGTATTTGGTAAAAGAATTTTTATTGGTTTTAGCAATTGTTTTGCTCAATATGTGCTATTACTTTTCATTCAAATTGGGTTATTTTATAAGTGCAAATGCAGCATTGAGCACTAAGGAAGTTATAAATTTTGAGAATGAAACTAATTTGGCAATGATGTTTTTGCCCCATGTGAATAGCTCTTACGAAAAATCTTCTAAGTGCAAGCTAGAGGAATTAAACAGCATGTCAGAAAGTAATGTTGAGGAATTAAGCAAACGGCAGTTTTTTTATAATGATAATGGCGCGGTGGATACCAGCTTGACAAACTTTATTTTGCAATATGAAGACTCTATTAGAAAAGTTTTTAAGCTGCCAAAAAAAGCAAAAGTTTTTATTAATGGAAGTAATTTTTTTCCTAATCGCAGATATGGGGATAATCATGACATAGCAATTGTGGAGACGGCCGCTGAGGCGGCAATAGATGATTCAGGAATTAAAAATCAGCAACTGCCTAAACAAATTTATAATGAGGAATATAGTTATTATTATTATTGTCAGCAATATTTTAACTATGACAATATAGAAAATGGTATGGTAAATACACGTGATAGCAATATTTATAGTAGGCAAAAAATTAATGCATTAGGTGCCCAAATATTACTTAAAAAAGACAGTCTTGCACTCAAAAAATTATTGACAAATTTTAAAAGGAGTTTAGATAAATATAATATTATCCATTATTTTGATGAGCAGGCAGCTATAAAACTTGCTTTTAGAGATTCTATTTGGAACTATTCAAGAGAGGAATTTATTGGAGCTTTTAATGAATATATTTCGGATGCGCCATCAGGCGATTATAAGAAAAACAATACAGGTTATTACATAAATTTTAGTGGACTAAATAATTTTTACAATAATATATGGAAATTGAAATTAAAATTTTGGAATTATTTAGGAGGGGTTCTTATGCTGTTGGGCTTACTGTATTTTGGTGTTAGTATAGCATTTTCAATTTTAATTTACAGGCTAACAGGCTTGCGGGCCTTCTTGGTTGCAGTCATATATGCAGGCATAATTAGCCTTGTAATTGCCTTATTTTTATTTTTAACAAAAATGGTTGATCCATTAAATTTATCGTGGAGTTTATTGTTTTTTGATGGTTTTATTATTGTTTTAGGTTTGCTAGCCGTTTATAAAAAGTTTATTAAACAATGGGCCAAAGTTTTGCTTAACCTTGCCGCAGT
The DNA here is from genome assembly GCA_041690035.1 of Bacteroidia bacterium. GTDB lineage: Bacteria > Bacteroidota > Bacteroidia > NS11-12g > UBA955 > CALSPH01. The sequence continues at coordinate 7,766 of JBDNFC010000036.1, forward strand.
AGCTGCAGTTCTTTTTTGGATACTACTTTATGGAATAATTTTAGCTTTGAGCGAATCTTCTGAAGTTTTTTATAATGATAGGGGAGTTGAAAATGCTTTTTCTATCCAAAATTATTCTAATATAAACTTGCTTTTAGCTCAAAATGATACAATTTTCTTTTTTATTCTCTTGTTTTTGTACTTTTGCACAGTTTGGTTTTTCTATATTCCTTTGGCCAAAAAATTAAAGGGAAATCCGGAGGAGTGATAAGCTGCGGCAATTATATTGACCAAATCTAATTAATATCCGCTAGGTTGTTTTTAATTCTGATTGCAAAATTAATATGCCCAATAAGGGTTTACTGTTAGATTTTTTCAGTAGTTTAATAGTGTAAAATAAGTTCTACCCTTCGGTTTTGAGCTTTTCCCTCTATGGTGTCATTGCTTACCACAGGTTTTGATTGTCCATATCCTTTTGCAATAATTCTATCAGGTGCCAACCCTTTTTCTATTAAATATTGACGAACTGCGCTAGCCCTTTTTTGAGATAGCTCCATATTATAATCTGCTGCACCCACATTGTCTGTGTGGCCTTCAATATCAATTTTTATTTGAGCGTTTAACTTTAAAATCTCTACCAATCCATCTAGCTCTTTTTTAGACGCTTCTTTTAAAATATCACTATTGGTTTCAAAATATATTTTTGATGCAATTTCTCGCACTTTTACCAAAGTAGTTGGTGCAATTATTGCACAACCATCCTTATCTGCTTTTACTCCTCTTTCTGTTCCTAGACATTTGTCTTTATCGTCTGCCACACCATCTCTATCGGAATCTTTCTCTTGTTCTTTGCCAAAATGATAAACCACTCCAATAGAGGTGTGCAAATATTTATCATTATTTCTTTTTATATCGCTTAAATTATCATACTTATCTACATTGTTAAAATTATAAGTAGACATTAAGCTAACTGCCCATCTTTTGTTCATTTTAACATTTAATCCTACACCCAAAGGAATGTTTATTCCTCCTTCTTTAATATTAGAATTATTGTAAGCTGTTTTTCTATTCATAAAATTTGCATAACCTATGCCTACAGTTGCAAAAGGCTGAAACAGCGAATTTTCTTTCAAAATATAGCCGTTATTAAATTTATACCTCATGTTTATATTGGCATCCCATGCAGTGGTTCTAAATCCGGGAAATAGATTATTAGAACTATCTTTTGCAGTGTTTGTAAAATCGTATCTACCAAAACTACCGCTCAAGCCCATATCAAAAGAGGGAGATAGATAGCGTGCTATGCGCAAACCAGGGTTTAAATTTACATCATTAAATAAAATACCACTTCCGCCATCGCCTCTATAATCTTTGGTGCCTAAATTTAGCCCAATGCCCCAAGCGTGATTTGATGTTTGAGCATTGATAAAAATGGTGCTGGTTAGGCTAACTATAAATAAAATTTTCTTCATCTTTTTGTGTTTATATATAGGCAAATTATTATCAATTCTTATGCCAATATAAAATAATTAACGCTAGCCTGATAAGTTTTTTCTTTTAAAAAAGTTTCTATTTCATTGATTTCATTAGAGTTTGATACGGCAATTAATATTTTGTAATTTATTTTGAAAGTATCCAATATTTGAGGACTATTAATTTTAATATCGTAAATTTGATGACCAATTTTATTTTTATTATTGCTTATCCAAAATTTAGGTGTTATAGCATATGATTGCAATGCCTTTATCAAGGTTTTCCCCTTTTTTCCAGCACCCCAAACTATACAGTTTTCATTTGTTAATTGTAAGTATTGGCGCATATAATGTAGTTTTAGTAAAAAATAGGTTTGATTTTTATAGTTAGCATCATTTCTAGAGGCCCTAGCTGAATGATCGCGCCAATAGTGGAGTATCTTAGGAATTGCAATTAACTTAGTTTTATTTAGAAACATACGCCACACAAGGTCATAATCTTCAGGGTAGTTTGCACTTTTAAAACCTCCGATTTTTTCAAAAAAATCGCGCCTCATCATCCAACAAGGAGATGCTATCACACATTCCTTATAAATATTTTCCCAATGAGTTTCTTCATCCACGAGTTTGTTTAGCCAGTTTTGATATTTTAGATAACCCTCTTTGATTTGTTGAATAGGAAAATAAGATACCTTGCCAGTAACTACTGCTATCGTTTTGCAATCAATAAGCGCATTTAATAAAGTTTCAATTTTATCTTTTGGCATAATATCATCTGCATCCATACGAGTAATATAATTGCCCAAACATTGCCCATAGGCTGTATTTAATGCAGCTATTATTCCTTCACCTGTATTATTAATTAATATAAAACGGGGGTCTTTATCTGCCAATGCTTGAATGATTTTTGTAGAATCGTCAGAACTATTATCATTACAAATAATTGCCTCAAAATAAGGATAGCTTTGACATGCAATACTTTGCAAGCACTCATTGATATACAAGGATGCATTTTTGCAAGGAATAATAATACTAACTAAGTGTTTGATAAAATAAGTAGTTTTTTGGACCTTATTTTTCTTTTATAAATGTGGTACTAGATGCTCCATTTTTTATAATATAAATTCCTGCATCTAATTTATTGATATCAAGGGTATTACTCATTTGATTAAAAATGCCTTCCATAACTAATATACCTATGGCATTATAAATTTTATAATCACCCGATATTGCATTTTTGAGCATAATTTGTTGTTTTGCAGGATTTGGATAAATGAGTAATTGAGTGCTTACAGGCGCAATGTCTGTGATACCTACAAAACTGCTTAAAATAGTGCTAACAGTATTGGTGCGGGTTTGGTGTTGATAATCAAAAACGATGGAGGCGGTATTGTCAAAGCGTTGTTCGTTTATTTTTTGTGCAACATCACTCATCACAAAGCCATAGGTAAAAAATCCAGAGGCATTTGCTTTATTATTTTCTGCAATTGGCAACATAATGTTTTCAAAAGTCCAGTAAGCTATGTTGTCCTTTGTTATCA
>JBDNFC010000037.1:0-3476 GCA_041690035.1 Bacteroidia bacterium
CACCAGATAAAGTTTTCCATGCCATAATATTTTCAAATGTAATGATTTTTAATGTCAGCAAATGCATTTTACAACATTAAATTGTAAACAAATTGTAAACCTCTAAAAACCTTTATATGACTATTAAAGAAAAAATTGCACCTTCTTAACTCAAAAGAGTTGATAGACTTTGGTGTATGAATAGGTGAAAAAATAGAATTATCTTACTATAGACAACGGCAAACTACCTAATAGATTGATAATTATTTAATAAACGAATTTGATACTGGTGCATCTTTTGGTCCATGTGCATAATCATAGAAACCTTTTCCAGTTTTTACTCCCAAATTACCCGCAGCAACCATATTTACTAATAATGGACATGGTGCATATTTTTGATTGCCGAAACCAGTATGTAACACATTTAGAATTGCCAAACAAACATCTAAGCCTATAAAATCTGCAAGTTGCAAAGGCCCCATTGGATGAGCCATTCCTAATTTCATAACCGTATCTATTTCATACACACCTGCCACGCTTTCAAAAAGAGAATATATTGCCTCATTTATCATTGGCATAAGTATCCTATTGGCTATAAAACCAGGGTAATCATTCACCAAAACAGGACTTTTACCTATTTGTTGGCTAAGTTTCATAATAGAATTAAGCACATTCTTATCAGTGCTATATCCTACAATAACTTCCACCAATTTCATCACTGGCACTGGATTCATAAAATGCATGCCAATAACTTTTTCTGGACGGTTAGTAACTGCTGCTAATTTAGTAATTGAAATTGATGAAGTGTTGGTAGCTAAAATTGCATTTTCGGGAGCAATTGCATCAATATCTCTAAAAATGCTCATTTTTAATTCCTCGTTTTCTGTAGCTGCCTCTATTACTAATTCTATATTTGTTAATCCACCTGCCAAAGTATTAAAGGTTTGTATATTGCTCAATGCCCTTTCTTTCTCTTCTATCTTTATTTGCTCTTTTTGTACCTGACGGTCTAAATTCTTTTCAATGTTTATTAATGCTTTATCTAATGCATTTTGATTTACATCTATTAATTTTACTGAAAAATTATGCAGTGCAAATACATGTGCTATACCATTCCCCATCGTGCCCGCTCCAATTATTGCTATTTTTGTAAACATGTTTTTTTTTTAATTTAACGAGTACAAACCTATAAAAGTTTTTTAAATTACAATTACATTATTTAATTTTTATTACTATTTGATATAAATTATTTTTAAAACAATGATTATTAACAATTTATATTATAATTTAGTGATATATTTCTTACCCATTTATATCATCTATTACTTAAAAAAAAATAAGAAAAAAATATTGGGAATAAATACAAAATATATTTACTTTTGCAGTTCAAAATTATAAAAACAAATGAAAACTGGCATACATCCTGAAAATTATAAATTAGTGGTATTTAAAGACCTTAGCTGCGATTATTCTTTCATTACACGTTCCACGGTAGAAACAAAAGAAACTATTAAATGGGAAGATGGCAACGAATATCCTTTGTATAAATTAGAGATTTCATCCAAATCACATCCTTTTTATACAGGTCAGCAAAACTTAATAGATACTGCTGGTAGAATTGATAAATTTAGAAAACGCTACGAGAAGAAGTAAAATATTTCTTTTTTTAATAAAAACACTTTACTCAAATTAAAGTGTTTTTTTTTGCTCTATTTTTAAAAAATTTTTCCAATATAAGTGGCTTTCAGAATCTTCAATCTCGTCCTTATTAATTATTTTTTTTAACCCATTTATACTTTCTTCCATATCTTTAGGTGTGCCCCATTGGCAAAAATGACTTATCTTATCATCAACCCAAACTTTTAAACCATTTTGCACCATTCTATTATACACCAAACTGACATAATACTCTCCATTTAAAGTAGGTCCATACATCAATAATTGATGAAAATAATCAATTAATATTTCTCTATTTCTAAAATAATACGCTCCTGCCGAATGGTAGTCTTTATTTTTATCTGCCATAAAACTGTGTTTTTCTCTAATTTCAATTAATTGCATTTTTTCATCCACTTTGCATGCAGCATACACATTATCTTGGTGTAATAAGTGTGGATGGAATCCAGTGTAGCAAGGTATGGCGCCATCATACAAATTTATTTTACATTGTGTTACAAAATTAGAATAATCCCAATGCATATAATAATCGCAATAAGAAACTAAAATAGGGTCCTTTTTACTTAATATACTATAATGTTGAGCGAGGGTATAAACAGGTCCTTTTTTGTGCATTGGCGAAGCATGAACTTTTATATTTGGGTGCAAACTAAGCAAATAGTCCACCATTAATTTATCTTCATAAAAATCAGAACGCAATAAAATATGAATATCGTCTGATGGTTTAAACATGCTCAATAAATAAGCTATCACAGGCTTATTTAAAATCTCAATCATTGGCTTATAATCTTTGTAACCTGCTGTTACAAAACGGCTGCCTAAGCCAGTCATTGGGATAATTATTTGCATTCTAGCTATTTAAAATATTCTGTCGATATTGTTCTATACTCATGTTTATGATTTCTAAAACATCTGATTCTTTAAGAAAATTAGCATTGAGTTTTAACTGATTTTGAAAATAATAAATTAATATGATGCTAAATATGATTTCATTACACGCATTTGCGTTTTTTAAATTAAGATTGTAGTGTATCAACCCTTGATCTATATCTACAAAAATTGGTGCAGAACTATCTTTATCACTAACTTTATTGTATAAATACACTACTTGATCTGGCAATAAATATTTATTCCAGTCAATTAATTGAATTATTGCATTAAACTGCGAATCAATAACTGCCACAAAAAAATCAAGCTTAGGAGATAAATAAGGACATTTTGGCAAATTTATTTTCAATTTTCTAAGAAGAATTTCGTGCACTTGAAGGTGAATGTCAAGCACTTCATGCCAATTATCACCATGTGTAATTAGTCCATGGTTTTGCAAAAACACAATATTGGAAGATGTTGTAGATGCCATCTTTTTGCTCAATTTAAAACCGGGTGCAGTGTATAAAACGAAATTGAAACTGTTTAGCGAAAAGAAATTGGCAAGATGTTTAAGCGCATCCTGAGCGCATAAAAAAACATTGAGTAAAATGGGATGAGTATGAATAACACATTTTTTTAAAACAGCATGAAATCCAGTTTCCATGCTAGGCAAAACACCATTTGGATCCAATATGGATTCATGTATTATTAATTTTGATGAATGCTCATCATTATCACCACAATTACTAAAAAAAAACGCAATTCTATTAAAATCTAAATCTACAAACCCTTTGTCTTCGTCCATTTCATCAAAACGATAGCCAGAAGCTTTTATTCGCATTAAATTTTCTGTTTTGATTGAAGTATTTCCTCCGCCAGCTTGTATCCAATAAATATTGTTGCTAAATGGTTGTGTAATTTTTAATAAACTATTATTTTGCATTGTTTGA
>JBDNFC010000038.1:0-8801 GCA_041690035.1 Bacteroidia bacterium
AAAGATAGGGGTTGCGCTCGTTGCGGGACTTAACCCAACACCTCACGGCACGAGCTGACGACAGCCATGCGGCACCTAGTTTTGTGTTCCGAAGAATGAGTTGATGTCTCAACCTGTCACTAACATTCAAGCCATGGTAAGCTTCCTCGCGTATCATCGAATTAAACCACATGCTCCACTGCTTGTGCAGGCCCCCGTCAATTCCTTTGAGTTTCATCCTTGCGGACGTACTCCCCAGGTGGATCACTTAACGCTTTAGCTTGGACGCTGACAATATATCGCCAACATCGAGTGATCAACGTTTAGGGCGTGGACTACCAGGGTATCTAATCCTGTTCGCTCCCCACGCTTTCGTGCCTCAGCGTCAATATCGGTCTAGTAAACTGCCTTCGCAATTGGTGTTCTGTATCATATCTAAGCATTTCACCGCTACATGACACATTCCATTTACCTCGACCGCATTCAAGATTTCCAGTTTCAATGGCAATTCTCTCGTTGAGCGAGAGGCTTTCACCACTGACTTAAAAATCCGCCTACGCACCCTTTAAACCCAATAAATCCGGACAACGCTTGGATCCTCCGTATTACCGCGGCTGCTGGCACGGAGTTAGCCGATCCTTATTCGTATGGTACCGTCAGTTCTCTACACGTAGAGTTATCTCTTCCCATATAAAAGAAGTTTACGACCTATAGGGCCATCATCCTTCACGCGGTATGGCTGGGTCAGACTTTCCTCCATTGCCTAATATTCCCTACTGCTGCCTCCCGTAGGAGTCTGGTCCGTGTCTCAGTACCAGTGTGGGGGATCATCCTCTCAGACCCCCTAAACATCGTAGCCTTGGTAAGCCATTACCTTACCAACTAGCTAATGTTGCGCATGTCCATCTATATCCGCCTGAGCTTTGATTAACTGAAGATGCCTTCAAATAATATTATGCGGTATTAATCCCTCTTTCGAGGGGCTATTCCCCAGATATAGGTAGGTTACATACGTGTTACGCACCCGTGCGCCACTCCGTTTCTAGTAAACTAAAAACGATCGTTCGACTTGCATGTATTAGGCCTGCCGCTAGCGTTCATCCTGAGCCAGGATCAAACTCTTCATAGTAAAAGAATCTGATTGGTTCTCAAGTTTTTTCTCAAAGATAAATCTTCGAGGGTTCTGCTATTTCTAACATCTTCAAAGAACGTTTATTTATTAGTTGTTACTATTAAATATTCCCTATTTCAAAAGGGGATGCAAAGGTAATATTTTTTATTTTAATCTACCAAATTTATTTTAAAATATTTTTAATTTATTTTTGGAGAGAAACATTTGCAATCCTAGTTGTGAACGGGGCTGCAAATGTAATATAGAATTTTAATCTACCAAACTTTTAGTATAAAATATGTATAATTTATTTTAAATAATTTATAAAAAGTTGATTATAAGCATAATAAATTTACAATCCTCTTAAAAAATCTTGTGCATCCAATCGCTTTTTCCCCTCAAGTTGACAAGAAGTTATAACTAAATCGCCATCGTAGCATGAAAAAATTATTCTATTATCAAGTATTTGGACACTATTTACTTGAATATTGGTTATTTTACTAATTGGATATGCTTCAAAGACTTTTAAAATCTTATTGTTAAAATAGCTAAATGCTCCAGGTGAAGGATAAAATGCTCTAATGATGTTTAAATTATGTAAAATAGTATTTTCATAATTAAGGAGTTTATTAGCAGTTACAATTTTAGGTGCTGTGTTTAATTTAATGCCAAAAGATTGCTTTGTGAGTATTAATTGATTATTTATAATTCGTATTAAAGTTTCTACAAGTAATTTTGCTCCTTCAATTTTTAGTTTATTATAGAGTGTAAAAAAATTATCATTTGCTAGGATTTCTATTCTCTTGCTAAGTGCGATATCGCCAGTATCAATTTGATGCTTTAGCTTAAAAGTAGTAACTCCTGTTTCCTTTTCTCCATTAATCAATACCCAATTAATTGGGGCTGCACCTCTATAATTGGGTAAAAGGGATGCATGAAGATTGAATGTTCCTAGAGGGGGAAAATCCCAAACTATACTAGGGAGCATTCTAAAAGCAACTACAATTTGGATATCAGGTTTTAATTGTAGGAGTATATTATGAAACTCTTGACTTTTAAGATTATCGGGTTGAAAAACGGGTAATTTTAATTCTTGAGCGGCAATTTTAATTGGTGACACACTCAATTTATAGCCTCTGCCTGCTGGTTTATCTGGAGCAGTGACCACTCCAATAATATTGAATGATGAATGGCACAGCAAATTTAACGAAGCAACAGCAAAATCTGGGGTACCGTAAAAAAGTATTTTAAGTTTTTTATCTAACATATTAGGTAGGCAATTTTATTTGTTTAAATATAAAAAAGCAACTATTTTTGATAAAATTTCGTTATATATATTAAATTGTGACAAACAAACAAAGATATTCTATCCTAAAGCATTGCTATTACTTGCTACTTGCTATTCTAATATTTAATTCAAAAAAAGTATTTGGAGGAGGGTATTTTACAGAAAATAAAGGACAATGGGACAAAGAAATAGTTTTTAAAGCGGAGCTAAACGGATTAAATGTTTTTATTTGCAAAAATAACATTCGTTACCAATATGTAGATGGAAAGATATTTGACAGTATTCATAAATTTAAAACAGCTTCAACAATTAAAAGTCATCATTTATTTTACACTTATGTTAATTGCAATAAAAATCATAAAATATTAGGTTATGATACGCTGTCGGATTATTCAAACTACATGATTGGCGAAGCGGAAAAATGGCAATCGAATGTATTGCATTACAAAAAGATTATTTTGAAAGATATTTATGAAGGTATAGATATAATTTATTCTATCGTTGGTGGCAAGTTAAAGTATGATATTAAACTAAAAGAGGGTAAAAAACTAAATCAAGTTAGTATATTGATAGAGGGTGCCGAGAAAATAAACATATCTGAAAATGAGTTAATCATAAAAACAAGTTTAGGATTAATTACAGAATACATACCAAAAACACTAGATTATAACGGAGATTTAGTATCTACAAAATACACCTTAGAAAAGAATATTGTAAGCTTTGAATACTCGGCAAATATTTCTAGAAGGCAAAGAGAGCGGGAAATGCTGGTGGATCCAATTTTAATATTTTCTACTTACAGTGGCTCTGTAGCTGATAATTTTGGTTATACCGCTACATACGATAAATTTGGCAATGGGTATGCAGGAGGCAGTGTTTTTAGTTTAGGTTTTCCTGTTACGGCTGGCGCTTTCAATGAGTTGTATAATGGAGGAATAATAGATGTAGGAATTAGCAAGTATAACAGCAAGGGTACTGCAAGACTTTATGCCACTTATATTGGAGGTTCATTAGAGGAGCATGTGCATTCAATGATTGTAAACAATGCTGGAGAATTAGTAATTTTTGGGAGTACGAACTCATTGGATTTTCCTATACATAACAAGAACAGCTTTCAAGTGATTAATGGGGGAAACTTTGATATTTTTGTAATGAAAATAATGCCTGATGGAAGAGGATTTAGCGCAAGCACATATATAGGTGGGTCTGGAGCAGATGGATTAAATGGCAATGAAAGCACTAATAATCCTCAAGGAAATTTATTAAATAATTATGCAGATAATTTTAGAGGGGAAGTGATAATAGATGAAGGGGATAATATTTATATTACAAGTTCTACTAATTCTCCAAATTTTCCAGTATTGAATGGTGCACAATTACAAAAAAGAGGTACTCAAGATGCTTGTGTTTTCAAATTAAGCGCAGATTTGAGCAATTTAAAGTGGAGCACTTATATTGGTTGCAATGGAAATACCTGCGGAAATGGGATAGTAATGGGCAAAGGAAATTATGTTTATATAACAGGAGGGTGTGATGGAAATGGACTAACTGCATTAACAAATGCTTATAGTCAAAATTTTAATGGAGGAAAAACGGATGGTTTTATCACAAGATTAAACAAGAGTGATGGAAATGGCGGTTCTACATACATAGGAACTAATGGAAAAGATCAGAGCTATTTAATACAAACTGATAAAACTGGAAGGGTTTATATTTTTGGGCAGACAACAGGCAATTTTCCAATTGGTGGCAATACATTTAATAATCTAAATAGTGGACAATTTATTATGCGATTGGATAGCAACCTCAGTAATTTTGATAAAAGCTTGGTATTTGGTAGTGGCACAAAACCTGCAAATATATCGCCATCTGCATTTTTAGTTGATGCATGTGATAGGGTATTTATTAGTGGTTGGGGAGGTGGTGCAAACCAAACTGCAAATGGCGGAAACACACTAAATATGCCAATTACTAGTGATGCATTGCAGCGCAACACTGATGGGTCTGATTTTTATTTAGCAGTATTTTCAAAAGACTTGGAGGAATTATTATTTGGCTCATACTTTGGGGGCACTACATCCTCAAATGAAGAACACGTTGATGGTGGCACAAGCAGATTTGACCCAAAGGGTATTATTTATCAATCTGTTTGTGCAAGTTGCAATACCAATGGCGGATTCCCTACAACTATAGATGCTTGGAGCAGAACGAATTTAGGCAAACGACCAACACCTAACCAAAATGCACCAGGGTGTAATAATGCTATTTTTAAAATTGATCTAGAAAATTTTAATAGAAAACCAAAATTAAGGGACACGATTTTTGAAATTTATGCTTTAGACAACTTAAATTTTATAATCAATGCAATCGATAATGATAAGCACGATAGTTTATACATAAGTGCAATAGGTTTTTATGATACTTTATCAATTATTAAAAAGCCTATCATAAATATTACAAATGGATTAGCGCAGGCAGCTTTTGGTTTTAATTGGACTCCTGACTGCTCATTTATTTCTAAAGACACTTTACTGATTTATCTGAAAGCAAAAGATAATGGTTGCCCTTCTATTGATAGTATAGTTTCTGTAATAAAAATAGTTGTAAAAGCGCCTGATATTGCTTTAGGACCAACAAATTTTTGTCTTATATTTGACGAATTATTAAAGCCAACAATTACATGGGAGGCGTTTAATAAAACCAAATTTTATAAAGAAACAAGGTTAGTAAGAGCAAATAATTTAGGACAAAAAACACTTTTAAAAACTTTTACCAGCAGCGAAAAAGGAACTTTCTCAGATTTGGAAAAAATAGATTTTATTAATAATAATTATTGTTACTTTTTTATAACGGAAAATATTTGTGGAAATTTTGATACAAGTTTGCTCAAAACTTGCACAAAAGATGAGTTTTTTACACCAATTACTGCTACTCAAATTGTACTAGTGACTGTAGAAAAGGATAGTTTTATAAAAATTATTTGTCAAAAAAGCAATGAGGCAGATTTTAGAGGTTATAGATTATTTAAAAGAGTAATGGGTAAAGAAAAGTTTGAAAACTACGATTATCACAAAAATATATCTGATACAATTTTTTACGACTACAAAGTGAATGTAGACCAATCTTCCTACTGCTATTATATGGTTGTAGAGGACAACTGCGGGCATAAAAGCAAAAACTCTGATACTAGCTGCAGCATATTGCTAAAAGGTGTTGCAAACCCTTTTTCGTTTAGCCTTAGCAGCAATGCCTACACTTATTGGGCACAAGGGGTAAGAGAATATGATATTTATAGCATTGTAGATACTGGAAACATAGTAAAAAAACACATAGCAGACAAAAGTGGTACAATAATTTCAGGATTTGATGATAAACTAGATTATGATTGGGGAGGCTATTATTATCAATACAGGGCAAATAATTATATTAATGAAAGCACACCTGAAAGAATTAGTTTATCTAACACCATTTATTTAGTACAGCCGCCATTACTGCATGTTCCAACCGCATTTTCTCCGAATGGAGATGGAAGAAATGATGAATGGGGCATTGTAGATGTTTTTGTAAAAACATATCAAATATTGGTATTTAGTAGGTGGGGTGAGAAAGTATTTGATAGTGAAGATAAAAATGCAGAATGGTCATCGGTATATAAAAACGATAATACTGCAGATAATGTTTATATTTGGATTGCTTATTATACAGGATGGGATAATAATAATTATCAACAAAAAGGAAATGTAACAATAGTAAGATGATTTTGATTGAGATTATTTAAAAACCTGTTTTTTACCCAAAAATATGCTCATAAAAATTGCAAAAAGTAAACTAAGCCATTACATTTGCACCAATGATAGTAGAACAAATGTATACTAATTGTCTGGCTCAGGCGGCATATTGGATAGAAAGTGATGGTGAAGCGGCTGTTGTAGACCCACTTCGAGATTACCATATCTATATTGAGAAAGCAAAAAACAGAAATGTTAAGATAAAGTATATTTTAGAGACACACTTTCATGCTGATTTTGTAAGCGGTCATTTAGACCTTTCTAAAGCCACAGGAGCCCCAATAATATATGGACCTGAGGCAACAACTGGCTTTGACTGTCAAATATTAAATGATAGAGAACAGATAAAAATAGGTAAATTAACTATAGAAGTTTTGCATACTCCAGGGCATACAATAGAAAGCAGTTGCTATCTTTTAAAGGATGAGCATAACACAGATTATTGTCTATTTTCTGGCGATACACTTTTTGTGGGTGATGTAGGAAGACCCGATTTATTAGATAAAAATCAGCAATATACAAAAGAAATAATGGCTTCGTGGCTATATGATTCATTATATAAGAAGATTATGCATTTGTCTGACAACGTAATTCTTTATCCAGCTCATGGCCCTGGCAGCAGTTGTGGTAAAAACTTAGGACCAGAAACTTTTAGTACAATTGGAAAACAAAAAGAGGAAAATTATGCACTTCAGTCATTATCAAGAGAAACATTTATTGAACAAGTGCTTGAAGGCATAAAGCCACCACCTGGTTATTTTTTTGAAGATGCTTTTTTAAACAAGAATGGTTATGAAAATATAGACCTATTAAAAGAGAAAGGTTTAAAAAATCTGAGCTTGGCTGAATTTGATTTTTTACAAAAAGAAGGTGTTTTGATTATTGATTCACGCATACCTGATATATTTCAAGAGGGCTTTATACCCTCTAGTATCAATATTGGATTAAATGGGCAATATGCAATTTGGGCTGCTGAATTATTTAATTTAGACAGAAAAATCATGTTAGTTTGCACTGCTGGTCAAGAAGAAGAAAGTGTAATTAGGCTCACAAGGGTTGGGTTTAATAATATTATTGGTTTTTTAGAAGGTGGGTTTATAGGATGGAAGAATGCTGGTAAAGGAATAGATATGATTGTGAGTATAGATGCCGAAGAATTTTGCATTGATTATAAATTAGATGCAATCCAGCTTATAGATGTTAGAAAAGAAAGCGAATACGATACATTGCACTTAGCTAATGCTAAATTAATCTCGCTAAACGAATTGATTAATAGAACAACAGAAGTTGAAAAAAATAAATCCGCAATTTATGTTCATTGTGCAGGTGGATACAGAAGTATGATTGCAGCAAGCATTTTAAAAAGAGCGGGGTTTGATTTAGTGAAAAATGTGCTTGGAGGGTTTAATTTAATAAAAGAAGATAAATCGATTTCTTTTTCAAGTAATATAGCCAGTAATGTAATATAAATGTTACCATAATTCTGGATATTTTGTGCAAACTGCGTCAATTTTCATATTAGCAATTATTGTTTTAAATTTTTCAATTTCTGAAATGTCTCTTCCTTGCAATTCTGGTGAAACCAAACATATTTTAAAGTATTTACTTAATAGATTGTAGTTATCAGCATTTAACGGTAATTTGCTAAAACAGTCTATCCAAACCCAATCTATTTTTCCTGCAAATGACATTGCTAAATCCAAGGGTTCATATTCTGAGAAGCGAATGGCTATTTTTTTTTCTCCTTTTAACATATATTTTATCAAAAAAGGCAAGCTAAGGTCCAAGAAAAAATAATTATCTATGCCAAATTGATGAAGTAACATCAATATTTTTTCTTCCATACCTTCTGATTTGGTATTTAAAATAATAAGTTTATGTTTAAAATACTTGAGCCAATCTTCAAATAAGACACCATTTACAAAAGCATCATGGTGCAAAATTAGTAAATCATTATGGTATCTGATATCAATTTCTACCCCGTAATGAGAAGGAACAAGCATTAATTGCTCGATTGTATTAATGCGATGTGCAACTTTTAACATATCCTACAAAACTAAATCAAATCTTTTGAAAGAAATAAAATTAAACATTTTTTTGAAAAAGCAAAACCAAAACTTTATCTTTGCACCTCATTTTTAAATAAGGTCGCGTAGCTCAGATGGATAGAGCATCTGCCTTCTAAGCAGATGGTCACAGGTTCGAATCCTGTCGCGATCACAAAAAAAGCCTCTTGAAGGCTTTTTTTATTAAAACTAGATTATTAATTGACCTTCATCATTAGAAATTTATTTTGATCAATCAATTAGTTTAACTTACGGCTGATTAGATATTTTGATTTTCAGATATTTTTTACGATTCAACAATTTTAGGGGTATATTAAAAATTATATATAGTTTATACGCTATAGATTACTGCAAAAAAGTAAAGAAAAGGCAAGTATTGGCATTAAAGAAGTAGAATTTAGCATTTTTTAAAATTGGGCAGAAAGCATAGTGTGTCGAAAGTTTAATTATAGATTATGAAAACACATCATTGAATTAGCATGGTCTTTTAATGCCATAAAAGGCATACCTTTGCAGATATATATGAAATTTGAAGAGATGCAATTGCATCCAAAATTAATAGAAGCAAT
>JBDNFC010000039.1:0-7605 GCA_041690035.1 Bacteroidia bacterium
TAGTTATGCTGCAACAAATGTCTATTAAAAATCAAAATATATTTGACGGATTAATGGAAGCTGCAAAATATTGCTCACTTGGACAAATAACCGAAGGGCTTTTTGAAGTAGGTGGGCAGTATAGAAGAAATATGTAGCCTTTAGCAATGTTGAATTCATTAAACAGATCATCTCTTTATGTATTTTTAATAATCGGTGCGGGTTTATTAGGGATTTTTATTCACTTTTATTTTGGTGGATTAAAAGCTGTAATTACAGTTAATGGTTTTCATAATGATTTTTTAGACATGTTTTTTAAATATGTAACATTTTTAGGCGAAATTTATGGAATGGTGCTTTGTGTATTTTTTTTCTTAATGATAAAGGAGATTAAGTGGGCAATTATTGCAATTTTTTCAATAATACTAAGTTCAGCAATTGCCTCAATTTTAAAACATTTGGTATTTAGCAATGCATTGCGTCCTAAACATTTTATAAGCAATGTTGATTTTATACATCAAGTAGTTGGGGTCGAAATACATTTATTTAATAGTTTTCCCAGCGGACATACATTAACAATGGTATGTATTTGCACTATTTTGGCTTTATATTTTGGTGTAAGTAAACATAAAAAAATCGCTCATTTTATTTTATTTTTCATAACTTTATGTGTGGCATTATCTAGGGTATATCTTTTTCAGCATTTTTTTATTGATGTTTCTGTTTCTTTTTTTCTTGGTTTAATAATTTCTTTTGCCACTTATTTAGGCCTTTTATCTTTTCCCTATTTTAAATCAATTAACAATGAAACAGTATAATATTGCCACCTTTTTTGCCATTTCTTGTTTTTGCTTGGTTTGTTTTTTGCCATTTTTGGGCAGTGTGCATCTATTTGATTGGGACGAAATTAATTTTGCAGAAAATGCGCGCGAAATGTTGGTTACAAATAATTGGGGCAGCATTACTATAAATTTTGAACCCTTTTGGGAAAAACCTCCATTGTTTATTTGGATGCAAGCCATAAGCATGAAAATATTTGGTATTAATGCATTTGCAGCCCGATTTCCTACTGTTTTATCAAGCCTGCTCACGCTAAATTTAATTTATTTTATAGGGGTAAAACATTTTAGACCTTCTTTGGCTGCAGTATGGGTGCTTGTTTACCTTGGTAGTTTTATCCCTCATTTTTATATACGCACCGGGCTGATAGACCCCACTTTTAACCTCTTTATATTTTTGGCTATTTATCAGTTGGCATTGGCTTATAGTCATTTTCAAAAAGTAGAAAATAATAATGCCAATGTTATTTGGGGTGCTGTTTTTGTAGGTTTAGCCATTTTAACCAAAGGTCCCGTAGCGCTTTTAATTTTTTTACTCGTTTTTTTTATCTTGTGTTTCTTTACCCGAAAAATTTTTATCAAGCCATTTGCATTTGTGCTTGCTGTTTTTATAATTTTGGGTATTGTTTCAGCTTGGTTTATGCCCGAGACTTTAAAAAATGGGACTTGGTTTATACAAAGATTTTTGCAATATCAATTTGAACTGCTTACTCAAAATGTTGCAGGACATCAGCAGCCTTTTTATTATCACTTTATAGTGTTGTTTTTTGGTTGTTTTCCTGCTGCATTTTTTGCCATTAAAGCTTTTTTTTTAAGAATAGAAAATCACCGAGAAAAACCCTTTTTTATTACTTTTCAGATTCTCTTTTGGGTAGTGCTTATTCTCTTTTCGATAGTTAAAACTAAGATAATTCATTACAGTTCATTGTGTTGGCTACCACTCACTTTTTTAGCTGCATATTATATAGATAAATTGCTTGCAGAAAACATTAAGATTAAAAATTGGCAAAAGTTGTTTCTTTTGTTAAGTGGTTTTCCAATTATCTTATTTTTATCTCTTGTTCCTTATATTAATAATTTGGGTAAACACACATTTTTATTAAGTAAAATCAAGGATGTTTTTGCGCTGACAGTATTGCAGGTAAATTCCAATTTTTCTATGTTGTCCTCAATTGTAGCCTCTTTATTGGCTATTGCGCTTATGGGTGTATTGTTTCTTGCCTTTTGGAATAAAAAATACATTATTCATTTATTTATAACTAATTTTTTTGTTTGCTATTTTTCAGCACTACTTTTTGTGCCAGTAATAGATGCAAAGTTGCAAAAAGACTTGTTTCAATTTTATAAAAGCCAAGTAGGCAAAGATGTATATATAGAAACAATCGGTTTTAAAAGTTATGCCCATTATTTTTATGCTAAAATGCAACCGCTAAAATTGACTGATGGATTACATATTTTTCAAAATAAAGCATTGTTTGGTAAAAAATTGCAAGACCTCAACGCAAAAGAGTACGACTTACTGCAATCAAAAAAGCAGAGATTTTTATTAGACAGTGCAGTAGATAAGCCAGTATATTTAATCTATAAAATAGGCAATGATAATTTACCTATGGCAAAAAATGGCTTTTTTAGTTTAGGCAAAAAAGGAGGCTATCTGGTTTATAAACGAAATAAAAGCATTTAATATTTTTTAAATTTTATAATAAAAACGCATTATTTATTTCAAAATGGTATTTTTATGCAGTATGATTTTCATAATTCTACGGGTGCTAGAATCAATTTTTACCGCATTATCTATTCTGTAAGGTAAGCTAGCCAGCACTAAATTATTTTTATTACAAAGCAAAAGTGCACTTGGTTTTTTTATGGCAGAGATTTTTTGTTGATTCAAAAAATCACTTACTAATAAATGGCCTTTAAGGCCTAGTGGTCTAAATTTATCACCCACATTGGGGTGTCTAATTGTGATAGGAAGATCAAGTTTATCTAAATCCAAATAGCATATATTTTCTAAATATTGATTTGGGATTTCATTTTCTATAACAAATTCAATTTGATATTGTGCAGCTGGGATTATTTGATTAATCACCTTTTCTAACACAATTGGTTTAATTAATTGCTTTGGTAAATAGTCTATCTGAACTGTGTAATTGATAATAGATATAAAAATTTCGTTAATCACAAGGCTAAAACCATTCCTTTTTTCAAAACATGCCTCTGCAATTTGTTGTGATTGCGCCTGATTTATTTTGTGCATACTAAGTAAATAGTACCAAAATGAGCTGTTGTAAAGTCGCTTATCCTCTAGCAAATAAGTTTTTGGCATACTATTAATTTCATTTTCTAGCAATAATTTTATCAAGGCATAGTCATTTTTTGCTTGGCTAATAGTATGTAATATTCTAGTATCATAGTCTTTAAAAATAGTTTCAAAAACAGGGATAACTTTATTTCTTATAATATTTCTACTATAATTTAGTCCCTGATTTGAACTGTCTGGGCTAAAATCCAAATTTTGCTCTTTTAAAAAGGATAAAATTTCATTTTTGTTAAAATGTAGCAGGGGTCTAAAAATCTGTTTTTGCAAGGTTTGCATTGGTATCAATCCTTTTAACCCTGTACCTCTCATAAATCTAAAAATGCTATTTTCTATCAAATCATCCCTGTGATGCGCTGTTGCAAGTAATGCTAAATGATTACTTATTATAATTTGTTTAAAAAAATCATACCTTATTTTTCTTGCTTTGGCTTGAACTCCCTTTTTTGATTCTATAGTTGGAGCATTTAGTAAATGGTATTTAACTTGATGATTTTTACAGAGGTTTTTTACAAACAAAGCATTTTCTTCGCTTTCTTTTCCGCGCAGAGCATAATTTACATGAGCTACTTCAAAGTAAATGTTATGAGCGTAAAACAGATGAAACAGTGCCACAGAATCTGCGCCACCGCTGCATGCTAACAATATTTTTTTTGAGCCTATCTTATTAGCTGCTACAAGAGATAAAAATCTTGAAACAATATCCATCACTATAAATTTTGCTGCAAAGTAAGCATGCTTGATAAAATTTGCACTAATTTTGCAGTATTATTTTTTCAATGAGAGTTATTTTTTATTTTATGGTTTTGTTTCCAATCTTTATGTGCGGGCAAGAAAAGATAACTATCAATAATGTAGACGAACTAAGTTTGGGCTATAAAAATGGCAGAAAAGCTAAAGTTTGTAATGGTAATGTGTCTTTCAGCCAAGGTGATATGACGCTAACTTGCACTCAAGCATATTTATATGATGATATTAATGAAGTAGAGGCAACGGGCAACGTAGTGATTACTCAGCCAGGTACAACAGTTACAGGAGGCAATTTATACTATTATGGCAATACCAATCAAGCTATTATGACCAACAATGTAGTATTAAACGATGGTGAAAGCACTTTAAACACAAACTCGTTGAATTATAATACCAAAGCAAAATTTGGCTATTACAGCAACAGTGCAATAATTGTTAGCAAAAACAACACTTTAACTAGTGTGTATGGTTCTTATTCGGGCAATACAAAAATGTATGGATTTAAAAATAAAGTAAGGTTGGTTAATCCAGAATATATTATGGAGTCTGACACTTTGCAATACCATACCCCAACCAATACAGCTTTTTTCTTTGGACCAACAACGATTAAAGCGGAAAGTAATACTATTTATTGCAAGTATGGATGGTATAATACACAAACAGAAAAATCTTTGTTTACCAAGGGAGCAAGTATTGAGTCTGATAAAAACACCATTTTTGCAGATAGCATGCTTTACGATAGAACTGCTGCAATTGGGAAAGCTTTTGGCAATATAAAAATGTTAGATACTGCAGAAAAGGTGGTTTTATATGGGCAAAAGGGCTTTCATTACAGAAACGGAGGGTTAACGACTATTTTTGGAAATCCATTGGCTAAAAAAGCAATGGAAGACGATGATACCCTATGGCTAATTGCTGATACTTTTAATTATATTTCAGATGACACCATGCGAAAGTTGAGTGCTTATAAAAATGCAAAAATTAAAACCTTAGAAATGGATGGCGTTTCAGACTCTCTTATTTACAATGTTTCAGACTCTTTGATAGAAATGTATTATCAACCAATTTTATGGACACAAGAAAATGAAATTTATGGAAAATTCATCTCTATTTTGTTGCAAAATAATCGAATAAATAAAATGAATATTTTTGACAGTGCATGGATAATTCAAGAGGAATATGTGGGGCATTATAACCAAATAAAAGGGGATACTATTTTTAATTTTTTTGAAAACAATAAACTTAAAACAGTAAAAGTGCTGCATAATGCAGAAAGCATCTATTATGCAAAAGAAAATGACAGCACATATACAGGCATGAATAGTATTGCTTGTGAGCGAATGAATATTATATTAGAAAATCAAAGCATTACTAAAATAATTTTTTTAGAAAAGCCAAAAGCCATGCTTTACCCTGTAGATAAAATACCTGCTGATAAACTAAAGTTAGTTGATTTTAAAATTAACACACTTTCAAAACCAAGCATCAGCCAGTTTTTTGAAAGGGTGTTAAAATAAGCAAGGATATTAATTGCCATTTAGCATGTCAAAAGGGGCTACAAATAGGCCTTGGTATTGATTTGTGATTTCTTCCACAGACCGTTTGAAAATGGCTTTATCATTAATTTTTATTTGATAAAAATAGGGGTAATCTGTGCTTCCCCATCTTGCTTTAAAACGGTATAGATTTTCATTTGATTTTGGTGTTCCTCCCCAATTCCAGATATTGCGGCCTTTGTTTACCTCTTGTTGCATGGTATAAAATATAAGCGCAGAAAGTGCCTGCTTGTCTCTGTATTCTGCTAATATTGCAGGCATGTAATATTCTACTGTTTCTTGATGGTAAAAAACCAGCAATGCACAAGCTTGCACACCGTCAATTAATGCTTCATATACTTGAAAGTCTTTTCCGTTTTCAAAAAAATTAGGAAGATTTTCAAAGAAAAGTGCTTCTTTTGGCGCTATTCCAACTGCCTCCATATTTTTGCAATGTGTTTTTTGAAGAAAACTAAAGTCATCTGTGGTTCTAAAAACAATATTTTCCTTTAATCCCTTACGCACCATATTTCTGGTTTTATAGTGAAATATTTCTAAAATATTTTCACCATTATTTACAACATTATCTGGAAGTATTGCAACCTGTGCCAATCTTTCTAGGGTAATATAATCCGAATTGTGCTTTAATCTATTGTCTTCAAAAAGGTTGCTTACATAAGCAAAAGCGGATGCATTTTTATTCAAATAATCCAGCATTTGGGCTTCTATAGACTCCTTGCTTTCTTTATCATTGGCTATTATGCCTCCATTGCTACCAAAATAAGCCAATGAATTATATACCTTGCCAGCATTTCCTTTTTTTACTATCCAAGGGCATACAGCCGTAATTTTATCATTATCATAAACAGCAAATAGTTCTTTTTCTGCCTGAAGTATTTTGGCAATGAAATTAATAAATTTTAGATTATGATATAACATGCTTTTACTTTGTATATCAATATATTTTTGATAGTCAATGAAATCATTGGCCAATTCTAATTTTCTAAACTTCAATTATTTTTCTGCTAAATTTTGCTTAAAAAATCCCATACAAATCATTTGGTGATAACTCCCATCCATAAAGAGTTGCTCTTTTAAAACTCCTTCTTGCTCAAACCCTATTTTTTTGTATATATTTATTGCTGCATGATTATATTCGGCTACTTGTAAACATACTTTATGCAAATTTAACTTATTGAAAGCGAATTCTAGAATTAATTGAGTCGCACTTTTTGCAATTCCTTTTCCCCTTGCAGTTTTATCTCCAATAACAATTGCATAATATGCGTTTCTGCTAAAATAATCAATGGTATTTAGTTCTATAAAGCCTACGTGAAGTGCAGTTTCATCTTCAATAGAAAAAATAATTCTATCAGTGTCTCCATTCATGGCTTTCTGCACCCAGGCTTCTTCCATTGGTTTGGTAACTGGCAGTCTAAAACTTAGTAAGTTTCTTTTTACATCATCATCATTACGCCAAATAAGGGAGCGTAAAATATCTTCTGTGTTTACAGGTCTTAAATTGCAAATAGAAGATTTCATAATTGTCATATTAAACCAAATTATTATCTATAAACCACGCTGCGGTTCTTTTGATCCCTTCTTCCAAATCAATTTGAGCTTTAAAACCCAATAACTCCTCCGATTTTTCTACAGATGGAATACGCAAAGCAATGTCTGCGCTTAAAGGAGGCATGTGTTCTATTGTAGCATCAGATTTTAATACCCTACACACGGTTTGGGCTAAACCCAATATAGTTGTAATTGCCCTAGCATTGCCAATATTGAAACTTTGTCCAATCGCTTTGGGGTTTTCAAGACATTGCATTAAGCATTCTACAAAGTCGTCCACATAACACCAAGCGCGTATTTGGGTACCATCTCCATCTATCATAATTTTGCCATTCTGGAGCGCTCTTTTTATAAATATTTGTATTGCTCCTTCACCGGTTTGTCCTGGTCCGTAAACGTTAAATGGCCTAACAGTAACCACTGGCAATTGATGCTGTGAGATATATGCATGTGCTAAATGCTCGCCAGCAAGTTTGCTTACTGCATAAGTCCATCTGGCCTCACCAGCACTTCCTGCCACAGTTTGGTCAGTTTCTGAGCTTCTAAAAGCCATGCTGCCAAAAACCTCTGAGGTGCTAAAGTCTATAAAACGATCTGTGATTTTATTTATAAA
>JBDNFC010000040.1:0-5827 GCA_041690035.1 Bacteroidia bacterium
TGGAAGTATTGCAACCTGTGCCAATCTTTCTTGGGTAATGTAATCCGAATTGTGCTTTAATCTATTGTCTTCAAAAAGGTTGCTTACATAAGCAAAAGCGGATGCATTTTTATTCAAATAATCCAGCATTTGGGCTTCAATAGACTCCTTGCTTTCTTTATCATTGGCTATTATGCCTCCATTGCTACCAAAATAAGCCAATGAATTATATACCTTGCCAGCATTTCCTTTTTTTACTATCCAAGGGCATACAGCCGTAATTTTATCATTATCAAAAACGGCAAATAGTTCTTTTTCTGCCTGAAGTATTTTGGCAATGAAATTAATAAATTTTAGATTATGATATAACATGCTTTTACTTTGAATATCAATATATTTTTGATAGTCAATGAAATCATTGGCCAATTCTAATTTTCTAAAAATCAATTATTTTTCTGCTAAATTTTGGTTAAAAAATCCCATACAAATCATTTGGTGATAACTCCCATCCATAAAGAGTTGCTCTTTTAAAACTCCTTCTTGCTCAACCCTATTTTTTTGTATATATTTATTGCTGCTTGATTATATTCGGCCACTTGTAAACATACTTTATGCAAATTTAACTTATTGAAAGCGAATTCTAGAATTAATTGAGTCGCACTTTTTGAAATTCCTTTTCCCCTTGCAGTTTTATCTCCAATAACAATTGCATAATATGCGTTTCTGCTAAAATAATCAATGGTATTTAGTTCTATAAAGCCTATGTGAATTGCAGTTTCATCTTCAATAGAAAAAATAATTCTATCAGTGATAGTCTATTTAACAGACAACTAGATTATTTTGGGTTTTTGGAAAGGAATGATTGTAAATGTTCAAAACTGGTAAAAGGTTTTACAATAGGTTCAATAAATTTAAGAGATAGAAAATAGGTAATTATTATTGATGTTATAATTGAAAATATAAACACCATGAGATTATTTAATTTCAATTCATTAAAGAGTGCGTTTACAGGAAAAACTAAAAACATATGCAAGAGAAAAACATTCATGGTGCGTCCGCCTAAATGTGAGAAAATGGTTTTATATTCTGGAATAATAAAAAGTACTAAGAAACTTATAATAGATGAACTGAATAAACCGAACATACGAATTAAAAAAACATGAATTTTATTTTGATCATAAATGTTATATCCATAAATTGGAGTGTATGCATCACTTAAAAATGAGTTACAGTTGGGGATATAAACAGATAAAATATATATGGCAGACAAAGCTAAAATTAGTAAAGGAGTGAAAATTAATGTATACTTCTGAAATTTTTGTTTAAAGCTAAAGAAATTATCAGAGTAGTAGCCAAGTACAAAAAATGGCATAAAATATATAATTCTATATAAGGCTAAGAACGTGTTAAAGTCTTTATAAAAACCAATTATGATTGAAAGAGCAATAACGCCAATAATGGTAATTTTTCTTGGATAAAAATTAAAACAAGGCGCTAATAATCTCCAGAAAAATATTCCGAGAATATACCAATTTTGATAAGTTGGTTCAAATAAATTAGAAGAACCATATCCGAGTGAAGTAAATTTTGTAAATAAAAAATTCAATACCTCAAATACCACATATATAAACAGAATTTTATCGATGCCTGTTCTTCTCGGTTGAACTACATTTCTAGAAAAATATCCAGAAATGTAAATAAACAATGGCATATGGAAAGAATATATTACATTATTCAATCCACCCATAATTGGTAATAACCTATGAAGATTTGCAAAATGACCAAGAACGACTAAAAAAATAAGAATAAATTTCATATTATCAAAATACAGGTTTCTTGTTTCCATAATTTTTAGTCAGCCTTTTTATTTGTTCAAAAGTAGTGAAATTATTATTTAACAAAAAAAGTATTATTATATTTAAAATCGCAATTGCAAATTAATCGCATACCAATTTAAAGTCTAAGATTATAAAAATCCAAGAATCCCTAATTATTGCGCTACCTGTTATCCTTTTTCCCTTGTTTTACAAATTAGATGCACATCCCATTTACCAATGGGATGAGTCTAGGCAAGCCATTAATATGCAAGAGATGCTGGCAAATAATCAGCCACTGGTTACCTATTTTGAAGGTAAGCCGGACCATTATAATACCAAGCCACCTTTGTTAATCTGGTTGCAAGTCATATTTATGCTATTAACGGATAATCCTGAATTTGCCATGAGGTTACCTTCTGCATTTGCAGCGGTTTGCACAATTATAACCCTAGTATTTTTTTTTAATGCTACGCAAAAAAAACCAAAGTGGGGAATATTTGCAGGCTTAGTTTTAGTTAGTAGCTTTGGGTATACTGAATTGCACAGCGTACGAACAGGAGATTTTGACGCGCTTGTAACCCTTTGGATTGCTTTAATTGCCTGCCAATACTATCTTGACTTGGAAACAGAAAAGCGAAAATTTTTATATCAGGCAGCATTTTTTTTTGGACTAGCAATTGCCACCAAAGCCTCCGTGCCATTTATGCTTTTGCCATTTTTATTTATATGGACAATACTTATAAAAAAGCTGAGGTTTCTCCTCTTTAACAAGGCTTTATATTTTGCCATGCTTATTCCTTTGACCTTTATTTTAGTATTTTATTTTTTTAGAGAAGCCATAGACCCGGGATATCTAAAAAGTGCTTGGCACAATGATTTTTATGGTAGGTTCTCTAGCGCTATAGACAACCATAAAGAATCATGGGATTTTTATTTTTTTAGCCTTTTTCATAAGCGTGCGCCCTATTTCATTTTATCCATACCATTGGCCTTTCCCTTAATTTATTTTTCAAAAAATCAAGCACAAAAAAAATTAGCCCTGTTTGCGCTTTTATTTATAATCACTTTTTTAGCTATAATTTCCATTTCCAAAACCAAAATTTTCTGGTATGACACACCTATTTTCCCTTTTTTGGCAATAGTGGTAACTTTAAACGTAATATTTATTTTAGACTGCTTTTCAAAAAGAATATCCCTGTGCATTTTAAGTGTAATAACTGCTTCAATCCTCTGGTTTCCGTATCACAAAAACCTGCAATACATTTCATCTATACCCCTTTTTGATTGGGAAAAACAAAGCCATTATCAGCCCTCTTACCTTTTAAAAAGTGCCATTGATGGAGAAATTGATTTACAAAACCACACCCTTCTAACAGATGACGTTTACACGCCATATTTTAATTTTTACATTACACGCCTTGCACAGAAAAAAGGCTATACCATTCCCATTAAATACAACATATCAGAAATGGAAGTGAATGAGGTGTTTATCTATTACCAACCACATATTTTTGGTGAAAGCTTAAAAAAATACAACCTAAAAGAGGTGAAGAAAATAAATGAGTTTGTTTATTTTTATAAAAAAACGAAAGAATAATTAAGGCATAAGGGCATCGTAGGGAGCCACAAACATTCCAGGATAAGCTTTTGATAAAATTTCGGATGATTGACTTAGTATTGTTTTATCAACTATTTGGGTTTGTATAGAATAGGGCATATCTTGGGCTCCAAAACGAGCTTTAAAACGATAAAGGTTTTCATTGGATAAGGGTGTTCCTCCCCAATTCCAAGTGGTAAAGCCGTTTTTAATGCAATATTGCATTACATAAAAAATAAGAGCCGACATGGGCTGTTTATTCCTGTGCTCTAGCGCTATAGCTGGCATATAATATTCCACAGTATTTTTATGATAAAAGACTAGTAAAACTGCTGCTTTTTCGCCATCTATTTCAGCCTCAAAAACTTCATAATGTTGGCCGTATTCAAAAAAATTGTTTATATTTTCAAAAAATATATCCTGCTTGGGAGTTACATTAGCGGCATGCATATTTTGAACATGGGTATTTTTTAGAAAAGTGAGGTTTTGTGTTGTAGAAAATACGATATTTTCTTTAAATGCTTTTCTAACCATATTTCTAGTTTTGAAATGAAAAATCCCCATTAAGGCATCTTCATCAGCACTTTTAGGTAAGGTGGTTACTTGAGCAATTCTATTTTGCATTAAAAAATGGTCGCCATCCAACTTGTTGTCCTCAAATACATTAGTAATATAAGAGTAAGAAACTGCTTGTTTAGTAATTTCTTCCAACATTTTTTTCTCAAAAATACTAACATTTTTTTGGTTTATTGCTAATATACCGCCATTAGCTCCAAAAAAGGCCAAACTATTATAAACACTACCATATTCCCCATCCTTTACTATCCAAGGGCAAGCAGCTGTAATTTTCTCGTTCTCATATTCAGCAAAAATTAGCAACTCTGCGTTTAATAACTCTGCAGCAAACTTAATGTAATTGAGTTGATGATAAAGCATAGTGCCCCTGATTTGAGCCACAAGTTTTATATAATCTATGTACTGACTGCTATTTAATATATTCACTGTATTCTTTACTTTTTATATAAAACTTATAACTAAATCTTATTATTTACATTCTATAAACCTCACCTTACTTTCCGTCTTTAACCAAACAAGGAAATGCTGCAACTAGCTCATTGTTTTCATAAAGTCTTATAATTTCATGATTTGACTTCAATAAGTAAGAAACAAAATTAAGGTATTTTACCAATTGATAAAATACAGAAGTAGCTTTTAACTCAAGCAGCTTTTAATAGTCGGTAATCCGACCAACTTTTAAAATATCCAATTATTGTGCATTAAATTCCTCCTTTAAAATCCCCACATAAATTTTATCCAAATATACGCCATTTTGATATAAGTGCTTTCTTTGAACACCCTCTTTTTTAAATCCTAATTTTAAATGAAAATTTAAAGAAGCCTCGTTATCCTCTGCTATTTCGCCATAAATTCTAACTAAATTGAGTTCGTTAAAGGCATATGTTAATACTTGTTTAACTGCTTCGGATGCAATTCCTTTTCCTCTATAACTATGGTCGCCAATTAAAATTGAGTAATGTGCGTTTCTATTAAAATAATCAATTTCACTAATGTCAGCAAACCCAACATGGGTATTGTTTTCAGTTTCCTCAATGGCATATACAATGCGGTTTTTATTTCCATCCATTGCCTCTTCTATCCATTTTTGCTCCATTAATTCAGTTACTGGAAGCCTATAAGACATAGCTCTTGCTTTAGTGTCCAAATTATTTCTCCATACAAGAGACCGCTCAATATCCTCTCTTCTCACAGGTCTAAGTATAGCACTTAATTTTTCCATAATTTAAACCAAATTATTATCTATAAACCACGCTGCGGTTCTTTTGATCCCTTCTTCCAAATCAATTTGAGCTTTAAAACCCAATAACTCCTCCGATTTTTCTACAGATGGAATGCGCAAAGCAATGTCTGCGCTTAAAGGAGGCATGTGTTCTATTGTAGCATCAGATTTTAATACCCTACACACGGTTTGGGCTAAACCCAATATAGTTGTAACTGCCCTAGCATTGCCAATATTGAAACTTTGTCCAATAGCTTTGGGGTTTTCAAGACATTGCATCAAGCATTCTACAAAGTCGTCCACATAACACCAAGCACGTATTTGGGTGCCATCTCCATCTATCATAATTTTGCCATTCTGGAGCGCTCTTTTTATAAATATTTGTATTGCTCCTTCACCGGTTTGTCCTGGTCCGTAAACATTAAATGGCCTAACAGTAACCACTGGCAATTGATGCTGTGAGATATATGCATGTGCTAAATGCTCGCCAGCAATTTTGCTTACTGCATAAGTCCATCTGGCCTCACCAGCACTTCCTGCCACAGTTTGGTCAGTTTCTGAGCTTCTAAAAGCCATGCTGCCAAAAACCTCTGAGGTGCTAAAGTCTATAAAACGATCTGTGATTTTATTTATAAA
>JBDNFC010000041.1:0-10730 GCA_041690035.1 Bacteroidia bacterium
ATGGTTGGATAAGTTTATTGGTTTTTTGCTTCATCCTGCGGTGCGCGGTATTTTAATTGCCGGCATTATTTTTGGGCTTTATTTCGAACTGCAATCACCCGGTTTGGGCTTTCCAAGCATTGCTGCAGTTATTGCAGCTTTGCTTTATTTTGCCCCAGTATACGTAGAGGGTTTAAAAGTAAATTGGGAAATATTTATTTTTTTAATTGGAGTTTTTTTAATTTGTGTTGAAATTTTTGCTATTTCTGGTTTTGGTATTATCGGTTTTTCTGGCATAATAATGGTTTTTTTAAGCTTAGCATGGGCAATGATTCGAAATGTTAATTTTAGCCTTAATTCTTATAGCCATATTTTTGAATCTGTGCCATTATTTTTGTTGTTATCATTGGTTTTATTTATGTTTCAAAAACTTTTTCCATTATTTTTGTTCTTATCATTGGTTTTATTTATGTTTCAATAACTTTCTAATGATGCGCTGTATTTTAATATTTTTATTGGGTTTTAGTTTTTTTTTAAACTTAACGGGTCAGAGCAATTTATTTATTGGCTCAAATAGCCACATTCACATTGCTAATGTTGTAGTTTCTATTGATGGAAACATTGAAAACAGAGGCAAAGTGACTGGCAATTATAAATCTATTTTGTACCTTTATGGATATAACTTTCAAATAATAGGAGATACATTATCAGATACTTTCTATCTTGGTTCCATCTATCAAAATAATTTAAAAGGAGTTTTTTATAACAGTAATATTTATTTAACTGCAGCAGATACTGGTTTTTTATTTATTAATGGAAATGCTTTGATAGGCGATGGTGATTTATGGTTTTTAAATAATTCAATTTGGAAGAATAATAATAATAGCAATCGTTTTTTTGTGAATAAAGGAAGATGTCTTTTATATAAACTCAATAGCAGTCAGCCAATATTATACCCGGTAGCTTATGACAGCTTTGCCAATGCATATGCACCCATTATATTAGAAGAATTTGGTGTCCCAGATTATTACGGTGTTCGTGTGCAAAATGGCATCGATTTTCATTACACATTTCCTTGGGGTAGCGGAGATTCTACACCAATTTTATCTTCAGCAGTTAACAATACTTGGATAATAAATGAGCAAACCGCTGGTGGGGCTAAATTATTGTATACCCCAATTTGGCAAACATCTCAAGAGTTGCCTATTTTTTATAGACCACAAAGTATCGTTGCATGGTATAGTTACATTGATCGTACATGGCATTGGGAGAATGACCAAAATGCGAATGGTACAAATCCTTATTCAGCAAGAAAAATTGATACATTAAATAGCACTGCATTAGGACAGTTGTTTTATATGCCTGTTGGTGTTGGAGACCCTATTTCTCCTTTGCCAATAAATGAAATTTCGATTAAAGGCAGATGGGTCAATAATTTACCTGAATTATTTGGTACTTATTCAGCTTTAGAAACAATAAAGTATCTTTATATTTTTAAATCTTTAAATGCTAAAGAATTCTATTTAATTGACAGTATTTACATTTCAAAAAATCAAGGAAATATACTTTATTCTGATAAGTATTTCAACCTTTTTGATATAAATAGGAATAGCTATTATAGAATTTCAAGTAATAGAGATATGCAACTGTTGTTATCTAATACAGTATATTTTTATAACGCAAATAATCTTTTAGAAGTGCAACTTTATCCTAATCCTGCCAACAAAATATTGTCATTGACATTCTTTGCAAATATAGAAGATCAAAATGCATCTTTTAATATTTATAATTTGCTTGGCCAAGAGCTTAAAAAAGATTCAAAAATAATTACAATGGGAAATAATTTACACACTTTAGATATTAGCAGTTTACCTGCTGGTGTTTATATCATGTCTTTCAAAATCAATAATCAACAAATAAACAAAACGTTTATAAAATCAAATTAATATGAAATTAAAATTTTCTATTCTTATCATGAGTATTTTCTCCTTTATGAACCTAAGCGGTCAAAGTGGAGTGGGTATAAATACTTCATTACCCCAATCTTCTTTAGATGTTAATGGCTCTTTTGGTGGTAAAATTTCAGTAATTACTGTTAATACCAATTTAGATACTGGTTATTTTATTATTATTTGCAATAATAGCTCAAATATTACACTCTCATTACCCCCTGCATCTTCGGCTAAAGGCAGAATTTATTTTATTAAAAGAATTAATACCGGTGTTGTAACTATTATTCCAAATGCAAATGATTCCATTGATGATACTACCGCTTGGGTTCAGTTAACAAAATATCAACTTACCTCTGTTATTTGTCAAGGAAATAATAAATGGATCGTAGCGAATGATGTGATACCTAAAAGTGGTGGAATTTTAGGCGCAGGATTAACTAATGCTGATAAAAAAAATGTAACTTCTCAAACTCCTGCAGTAACACTTAGTAACAATATAGGTGCGGTTTTAGACTCTTTAAAAATTAACATAGATACTGCCAATGGGATAAATGCAGGTCTATTAACACCCTTTGAAAAGTTGCGAATTATTAGCTTATATGATTCAATCCTTGCATTTCAGATTAGAATAGAAGCCAGGGTAAAATACACCGATACCGCCACAATGCTAAACCCCTATTTGCGCAAAGCAGATACATCAGGCTTAGTAAGAAGCAGCAGTAATGGCATTACAAAAACAGGTGGAAATGTGCAATTAGGTGGAAGCCTAAATCAAGCTACTACAATAACTACTACAGTTCATAACACCTTAGCAATTGCAGGTTTAACTTCTAGCAGCAGCAGTGATAGTATATTGATGATTAACCCAAGCACAAATGTTATCACTATAAAAGAAAATACTTTTGTAACTAATTCATTATTAACAGCCACCACCCAAGCAGTAACAAATATTACATTGGCAACAGTAAATACATTGCAGTTTTCTTATGAAGCCAATAAACGATATCGGGTAAAGGCGTATTTGTTGTATAATTCAAGCGCTACAAATGAAAGTATAAGGCTAAGTATACCTGCTATTACTGGGAATATTTGGTCTACCATGACAGTGCCTTCTACAACAACAACATCCCAATTTGCTTCCCGTTTTAATTCTAGTGTAGTTTTTATTTCAACATCTTCTGCTGCCACGACCAATAATATGGCAGTGATAGAGTTAACGCTTTGGCCAACTGCAAATGGTACATTTAGTTTTCAATTTGCTGCAGAATCAAGTGGAGGCACCATTACAATTTTAGGTAACTCACTTTTAGAATATACACAAATAAATTAGCAATTACCCGATAATTTGGAACATAATTTAAAGTTAGCAAATCATTTTTTGTCAAGCTTATCAAGCGACAAGATATTGGTAAACACTCCAAGACAGGTTTTAGAAGCTGCATATTCTATTGTTTATCCAACAGTTCCAAAACTTCCTAAATTATTGATTCAAAATCATGAATTGGTCAAAGATTTAGGTATTAACTTAGCAAATAGTGATTTCATAAAAGTTTTTTCTGGAACGAATATTTTGCAAAACACCACACCTTTTGCAATGTGTTATGGAGGTCATCAATTCGGACATTGGGCAGGACAATTGGGCGATGGTAGGGCAATTAATTTATTTGATATTAAAGCAAATAATAAAAAACATAGTTTTCAATTAAAAGGAGCAGGACCTACTCCCTATTCAAGAAATGGAGATGGATTTGCGGTATTGCGGTCTTCTATTCGGGAGTATATTTGTGCAGAAGCAATGCATTATTTAGGTATTGCAAGCAGTAGGTCATTGTCATTAATAAGCACTGGCAATGATGTGCTAAGAGACATGATGTATAATGGGAATTTGAAAAACGAAAAAGGTGCCATTGTTTGCAGGGTAGCTGAAAGCTTTATAAGGTTTGGTAGCTTTGAAATTTTTGCTGCTAGAAATGATATTGCTAATCTAAAAAAGTTACTTGATTTTATAATTAAGCATTTTTATAACTACATTGTTGAAAACAATGATAAACACTATTATACATTGTTTAGTGAGATATGCAAACGCACTATGAATTTAATTATCGATTGGCAAAGAGTGGGTTTTGTGCATGGAGTGATGAATACCGATAATATGTCTATTTTGGGTGATACTATAGATTATGGCCCTTATGGCTGGATAGAAGAATTTAATTTTAGTTTTACACCAAATACTACTGATGTGGAGCAAAGGTATTGTTATGGCAACCAAGCAAGCATTGCTTTATGGAATCTCACCAAGCTTGCCAATGCGCTGCTGCCATTAATGCCTAATAAAGAGATTTTACAAGCTATTTTAAATGAAACACAGCAGAATTTTGAATTAGGGTATAATGAAATGATTTTTTCTAAATTAGGGTTATCAAAGTTTAGGGATATTCGCTTAATAAACGATTTGTTTGCTTTAATGCAAAATGCTGAAATTGATTTTACGCTGTTTTTTAGAAGTTTAAGTGTATTTGAACCGAATAACACATCTGCATTTATCAATAAAATAGCTGATTGTTCATATTTGCCCGAGTCTAAATTTAACGCTTTCAAAGATCTATTTTTAAAATGGCTGAACGATTATGCTGCTGCAATAAATACTGAAAAAGAATTGTCTTTAACAAGAATAGCTAAAATGAACTCAGTGAATCCCAAATATATTTTTAGAAATTATATGGCACAATTGGTAATTGATGAAGTGGAAAACGGAGAAGAAAATTTACTCCATACTTTTATTAAAATGTTGCAGTTTCCTTATGATGAGCAGCCTGAAAATGAGATTTGGTTTGCTAAGCGACCTGATTGGGCAAAGAATAAAATAGGATGTGATAGGCTTAGCTGCAGTTCATAAGTTTATTCAAAATTGTGCTTAGTTTTTACTCTGGTTTTTAAGAAAATATTTATAGGAATGCAATATAAAAGTTATGTTTTACAGGGATTAAACATAATTTAGCGGGGTGTTTATTATACTTTCTGTTAAGATAGAATTAATATACTAACCATAAAAATATACCATCAGTAAAACTAGTTTAATTATGGTGCATTGCAAAGAATAAAATAAATATAAATAATACAGGCTTTGGCAATAAAAATATCCATTTGTATGCTAAAATATTGATTTTGCGGCATTAATACCTTGTATTTTTTTTTGTAGCAGCTCAAAAATTACAAATAAAATCAATATTTTTAAATAAATTAATTTTTCTCAGGCAGCATTTTTATTTTTTTGCGTTATGTAAATAGAAATGTTCGGATATTTACACAATATAAAAAAAGCAACTACCTTTGATGCGGCAGAAATTTTGAAAGCAGCAACACAAAGTTTTGTTTCAGGGAAAAGTGGAGCATTTGAAACAATATACAATCAATTAGCTCCTAAGTTAATGGCAATATGCAAACGCTATTCCAATGATAATGATGAGGCAAAAGATTTGATGCAAGAATCTTTTATTAAAATTTATAAAAATCTAAATAAAGTAGAGAATAATAAACAAATCGAATCTTGGGCAAAGCGAATAGCCATTAACACGTGCATAGATTATTATAGAAGTGCAGTAAAAACAGAGTTTTTAAAAATACAGGATATTGATTTAGTAGAAGAGGAGTCTGTTTTTGTAGAAAAAGATATTTTGAACTATGATATAGAAATAGTATTTGCTGCCATTCAAAATATGCCTAAAGGCTATAGAATTGTGCTTAACTTATTTGTGTTTGATAAAAAAAGTCATACAGAAATAGCAGAAATATTAAAAATTACCAGCAGCAGCAGTAGATCTCAATTAACAAAGGCCAGAAAATTTTTAAAATCATTTTTATCAAATGAAAAATAAGAATTCACATATAAATCTAGATGATGCGTTAAATCATTTAATACAAAATTATGAAGAAAATGGGGCAGGAGATTATGCGCAATTTTTGGAAAAATTATCGAATTTTGAAAACACGCACATTGATTTAGACAATGCGCTGCAGCAAAAGTTAAGCTATGTAACATTAGCATCAGAAAACCAATACAAAAAAATCATTTACTTATACTGGTTTAGACTTGTTAAAAAAACAGCATTATTAGCCCTTGTCTTATTTGTTGCAGGATTAGGTGCTTGGTATTTCTTAAAAAATGAAAATATGCCTGTGCGCCAAATTTCTCAACAAAAAAACCAGCAAAAAACAGCTATTGCAAAAGACAATCATTTAAAAAATGATTTTAAAAAGAACCCAAACTTGAATTTAGATAAGCCTTTTTTAACTAATAAATTTGATAAAAAACAAAAGGTTGATTTTGAAAAAACAGCGGTGTTAAAAAATAATCCTAAACCCTTTAATGCTATCATAAAACAGGGTGATGAAATTAGGGGTAGTGGCCACACATCGATTACAAGCAGTAGTTTAGATACTTCTATAAATCAACGTGCCGATAGAATATTGCCTTTCAATTTCTTGTCAAAAAAACTAACCCCACTCTATGAATTGCAAGGATATAATGTTGCAATTAATTATCTGGCGAATATAAAAACAGATGTTAAAAACAATTATCGTTTTAGCTTTGGTAAAAATTATAGTTTTGGTTTAATAAGCACTGCCAGCTTGCAACAATTTCATACCGAGTTTGCTAGTTTTGATAAAGACTCTCTTAATAGAAATTATCAAGCCCTGTCTCAAAATGGGGTTAAAAAAAGTGCAGTGTTTAATTATGGTTTCTTTTTCGAAAAAGCTTTATATAAAGGTATAGGATTTTCCTTAGGATTGGAGCGCACAAGTGTAATATTAAAACAACAAACCAATTTTGCTTTAAACGAAGTTCAAGTGATAGATCTAAATGGAAAAATTGCAGGATATCTTGATATACCTGAAGTAAAAAGAATAAGCAACATTGAAAACAATGTTAATTACATAAATATTCCTTTAAAAATATTCTACCAATTAGAAATTTATAAAAAAATAAATGTGAGAGCTAATTTTGGCGCTAGTCTACTAAAAAGCAGTGCAGGTAATTATGAAAAATTTGACATGCAAACCCTAAAATTAAATAGTTTTAGCAATACAAGTTCACGATTTGGCGTTAATAATTTAAGCTATGGATTACAAATAAATAGGGATATTTATAATAACATCAGCTTAGGTTTTGGCTATAATTATTCATCCATTAAAAAAATTAAAGGATTGTCTAATAACATAGAAACAGTTAGTGCAAAACTCAACAATTTTACAATTAATCTTACATATAAACTTTAAATAAATAATATCATGAAACAAACAACAACAAAAATTTTAAGTATTTTTATCTTTTTTCTCAGCGCACAATTATGCTCAGCACAGCCATCAGGATACGTGTTTGAAAAACTAGGCAATGGCATCAATGGGGGAGCAGGATTTGCGCAAGCATCTCGCTTAGAAGCAACTAAGTGTGTAAATGGCAATTTATATATTACAGAATCTAATCGTATTGCAAGAACCGCTAAAATTCACAAATGGGATGGAACTATTTGGACCAGTTTGCCTCTTATTCAATTTGGGCCAATTGGCGGTATGATTAGTGATATTGATGAGTTTAATAATGAACTATATGTTTGCGGTTTTATCGATGCGCTCGTTGGCTTAGTTAGGCCAAATAATAAACCATTGGGCATTATTAAATTTAATGGAACGGCTTGGGATAGCTTGCCAAGCTACCCTACTTTTTCATGGCCCTATGATTCTATGCTAAGCACTAATCAAATTGAAACTTTTGGCGACAAATTATATTATGCCCCAAGTGGTAAATTTGTTCAAGTATTTGCATTAGATACGTTCGGAAATACTACTTTAATTTACCAACAAGAAACATCATGGGCGAATAAGATTACTAGATTGAATAAGGTGGGCAATAATTTACTTTTTTCTGGTATAATAGATAGTATAGTAAATATTTCCAAAACATCTGGTATTATTTATTATGATGGGGTAAATTTTTCTGCAACAAGAATTAAAACACCTTCTATTGTTAATGGTCTTTGGGTGAGAAATGATTCACAGTATGTTGTTTTAAAATCTAATGGACGATTAGAACTTTGGGAAAATGACAGCGCTCTTTTATTTCTAAACAATGATATTACAAATCCAATTAGTAGAATTAGTGGTGTAACTTTTAAAGATAGCTTTCTATTTCTAAGCCATTGGGGTCAAAATTCCCAATTTTTTTACAATTTTAGCAATAATATATGGACAACTACCACAAACAATCATTTAGTTCAGGGAATAGCGGTACCTGCTGGACCAAATAGAGCTATAATTGCGGGTTCAAACATATTGATTAAAGGAGCCGTAGAATTAGGTGAGGGTGCTATTGTGATGGGAAGAATGTATTTTGATGAAGATTCTAGTTGCAATTTTTCTGCTGGAGATGTGCCTCTCAAATATTTGTCTTTAACATTTGATAATGGTACAAATATATTTTATTGTGTAACAGACTCTCTTGGAAACTATGAAATAACAGTGCCCTCTGGCACATACACTTATACGCCCAATTTGCAAAAACCTGGCTACTTTCTGCCTTGCACAGTATCAACAATAACAGTTGTTACTGGAAATACATACACCTCTGCAGATTTGCCATTACATTTTAGTGCTTTTAGAGATCTAAGTGTGAAATTTAATGCTCGGTTAGGTTTTAGAGCCAGACAAGGGTTTATAGATAATTATGAGCTAAAAGTAAAAAACTATAGTGCCTTGTCAGATTCTTGTGTTGTAACATTAAATTTTCCAAGCGTGTGCTCATTAATAAGCTCAGTTCCGAGTCCATTTAGCACTATTGGCAATCAACTAACCTATAAATTTGCAAACTTAGATTGGAGTGAAGAAAGAAAGGTTATTTTAGAATTTAGAAGTGATTTTGCATCAACACAAGTAGGTGATTCTATTATGTTTAGAGCAGAAGTAGTAAATTCTTTAGGAGATTCATTTCCAGTGGACAATTTAGATACTCTTATTCAAATAGTTGCCGCAGCTTGGGACCCTAATATTAAGCAAAGTTCTCCTGAGGGAATAATAACCGCTAATTTAACTAACATTAAATACCATATTCATTTTCAAAACACGGGCAATGATACTGCGTATAATGTAATAATAGTTGATACTTTTACTCAAAAATTAGGTTTGCAAAATCTAGTGATAACAGCCACTAGCCACCCTGCAAGTTATTCTTTGAGAGTGCAAGACAACAGAACATTGATTTGGGAATTTAACAATATTCTTTTGCCAGACAGCAATACCAACGAATCAGCAAGCCACGGCTTTATTGCATTTGAAGCAAACATAAATGGCAACCTAGCAATTGGAGATTCTATTAGAAACAGAGCATCTATTTATTTTGACTACCAAAAACCTATCCTTACCAATTATGCCATTATTGTTAGAGGTGTAAAAGACAATTCAAAGGGGATAAAATCTATCGCATCTATTAATGACAATATAAAACTATATCCTAACCCTGCAAATAATACTGTAAGCATTAATTTAACTAATGTAACATCAAGTGCAGTTTTACAAGTATTTAATACTATGGGGCAATTAATTGAACAGCAGAATGTTAATCCTTCAGAATCTTTTAACCTAAATGTGGAACACTATGCAAAAGGAATGTATATTATTAAAATAGCAAATACCAATTATCAAGCAAAATTAATGGTAGAATAAAGTTTTTAACTGTTTGCTATCTTTAGTTAGCAAGATGGAAAAACGCAATAGTAATTTTATGATTAAATTAAAAACCCCCACATTATACAAGTATGATGTGGGATTTTTTAATTTTAAGATATCAATAAAATCGAACGAATAATCAAAATAATGCTAATATATTTTTTTTGCAAGAGAGATTGGTAAAAACAAAAAAAATTAACTACTTTTGCAGCCCATTTTAATAAAAAATACAACACAAACAAAACATGGAACACATTAATTATGAAGCAGCGGTTATTTTTACACCCGTGCTCTCTGACCAACAGCTAAAAGAAGCTTTGGCCACCTATAGAGAGTTAATCACTGCAAACCAAGGTAACATTGTCAATGAAGACAATTGGGGTTTAACAAAATTGGCTTATCCAATTCAAAAGAAAAGTTCAGGCTTTTATTATTTTTTCGAATTTTCTGCTCCTGCAGAATTTGTAAAAGTGCTAGACCTAGCTTTTAGACGCGATGAACGTGTAATGCGCTATCTAACACTAAAATTAGATAAGCATGCACTGCTGTTTAACGCAAGAAGAAAAAACGGAGAATTCAAATCTGGCAAGGTAGCTAAAAAAGAAAAGGAGACAGTATAAAATGAGCAAGCAAAATAAAAACACAGATAATAACTTTATATTCAACTCAAGAAATGCAGATTTGAATAGAAAAAAATATTGTAGATTCAAAAAAAGCGGCATAAAGCATATTGATTACAAAGATCCAGATTTTTTATTAAAATTTGTAAATGATCAAGGTAAAATATTGCCTAGAAGGCTATCCGGCAATTCTTTGAAATTTCAAAGAAAAGTTGCAGTAGCTGTAAAAAGAGCAAGACATTTGGCAATATTGCCTTTTGTTACAGATGGTTTGAAAGATTAAAAATTAGCGCAAAAGAGAGAAATGAAAATAATATTGACACAAGATGTAAATAAGCTTGGATTTAAAGATGATGTAGTGGAAGTGAAGAACGGATATGGAAGAAATTTCCTAATTCCTCAGAGTATGGCAAAATTAGCTACCCCTGGAAATTTAAAAATGCTGAGTGAAGACATTCGC
>JBDNFC010000042.1:0-2282 GCA_041690035.1 Bacteroidia bacterium
ATGTTTTAATATCATTTCTTCAATATCTTTTTGACTCAAAAGGGTAAATATTTTTATAAAGCTAATGGCATCTTCATCTGCACACCTAAGCCAAAATTGATAGAATTGATAAGGCGATGTTTTAGAAGCATCTAGCCATATGTTGCCTGATTCTGATTTGCCAAACTTGCTGCCATCTGCTTTGGTTATTAATTTTGTGGTAAGAGCATAGGCATCTAGTCCAGATTTTCTTCTTATAAATTCTGTACCCGTTACAATATTTCCCCACTGATCACTGCCGCCCATTTGCAACTTTACATTCATATTTGTGCGCAGCCAATAAAAATCATATCCCTGCACCAACTGATAGCTAAATTCTGTAAAAGACATTCCTGCTTCTAGTCTTTTTTGTACGCTGTCTTTTGCAAGCATATAGCTTATGGTAATATGTTTGCCTACATCTCTTATAAAATCTAGAAATTTATAATCTTTAAACCAATCATAATTATTTACCATCACCGCAGCATTTGATGGCTGTTTAAAATCTAAAAACTTACTTAATTGGTCTTTAATACAGGCTACATTGTGGTTTAATGTATCTGCATCTAATAGATTGCGTTCTTCTTTTTTGCCACTTGGGTCGCCCACCATACCTGTGGCGCCTCCTATCAAAACGATAGGAGTATGTCCTGCTTTTTGAAAATGGAGTAGTGTCATTATCTGAGCTAAGTGCCCAATGCCTAGCGAATCTGCCGTGGGGTCAAACCCTATATATCCCGACACCGATTCTTTTTTTAATAAATCTTGTGTTCCTGGCACAATGTCGTGCAACATTCCACGCCAAGTTAGTTCGGCTATAAAATCAACTTTACTCATTTTTTTTGCAAAGATATACATTTGTAACTACTTGTTTTTTTTACAATACTAAATAAATGTACGTTTTTATATGGTGTGATATTTTTATATGATTGCTTTTATATTTTTAAAAAAATTTTGGATAAAATAAGCTGTGTTAAATTTTATATGTTTGTAACATTAAATAATATGAAAATAGTAAAAATAGGTATAGCAATGCTTTTGCTATTAAATTGCATTGAAACAAATGCACAAAAGGTGAAAAAAAAGACTGAAAAACAAGAAGATGGAACTAAATTAACCTATTATGTGTTTAAGAATCCTAGTGCACTAAAACATGGAAGTTATACGGTATCAAAAAACATAGACCGAAGCACTGTTATTCTAGAAAAAGGGGAGTATAATATGGGTTTAAAGGTGGGTATTTGGTATTATTACAATTACAATGGGATGTTAAAAAAAGAAGAAATGTATGAGACAGGAAAGCTAAAACAATCTATCGAATCTAGAACAGCTGATACAACTACATACTTTTATCAGAATGATTCATTGATATATAGTAAAAACATGGGTTTTGTTTATTACCCAGTTTCTGAAAAAAATGAACAAAAAATATATTTTGATGATACATCCAAACATTTTAGAGGGCTTAAAATAAATGGTCTAGCAGAGGGTAAATGGTACTACCGATTGGTAGAAAACACTTATTATGAAATAGAATATAAAAGTGGAAAGCCTATCAGAAATAATTTTTCATTATATGAAAGTGGAGATACTTTTGCAAAGTTCTATTCAGAGAATCAAAATAATATAAGTGTATTTAGAAATCAAAAAGGAGTAATAGTTACTAAGAGGATTGAAAATAAAGGTTTACATAAATTTACAACATACTATGGCAACGGTGCTATTTGCCAAGAAGGAATTATGTATATTCACAAATTAATATCCTTAGCAACTTTTGATACCACAGGAAAACCTATGCCTTATGGTCAAATAACAAATGGAGCGGGCAATTATGCAAGAATTGCTATAAAAAATGCAAAGCCGATTTTAGTAGATTCATGCAATTATAAGGATAGCATGCTACATGGATTTAGGATATGCTTGTTTGATAAAACAAAAACTCAGGGCATTTATAAAAATGGAGAGCGAGATTCACTAGAAGATTTAGAAGGTTATATGGCTAGTCCCACATTAATCGTTAATTCATTTAACAATATAGAGTTTCATAATTTTTTTGAGCATTTTGTAAACTCTAATATCACTGAAACAGCATCAAGCTTACCCCAATTTATTTCTAGTTTTTTTAAAATGCCTAAAATTGCTCAAGAATTGGGTATTTCTGGAATTTTGTTAATTCGATTTGAAGTTGATGAATTTGGAAATATTGACAAAATTGAGCCAGTTGCTCCCTTAGAGAAGAGATTGGGTTATGGTTTAGAGGATGA
>JBDNFC010000043.1:0-3513 GCA_041690035.1 Bacteroidia bacterium
AACAAATTGTTTTGGGTTACTGCTAGCGAATACAATAATTCTCATTTTGAAATACAGAACAGTTCTGATGGAGTTAACTTCATAACCATTGCTAAAATAAATGGAGCGGGTAATTCAAATCAACTAATCTATTACAGTTACGTGGATAGCTCTAAATCCATTTCATACTACAGATTGAAACAAATAGACTTTAATGGTTCTTTTGAATACAGTAAAGTAATAAAAATAAGTGGTCAGAAAAATATATCCATTAACGAAGTAAGTGTTTTTCCAAACCCGAGTAATGGTAAAATTAAGATTGAAATTATTATACCAGATATTCAAAATATTCAAGTAACGCTTTATGATAAACAAGGTAAAACAATCCTTTCCCAAAGCTTAATTGAATATTTCGATGACATTAGCATAATTAGCTTAGACCTTAGTTATTTACCTACTGATATCTATTTTGTGCAAACGATAGTAGATCAAAAGGCGATTATTACT
Source organism: Bacteroidia bacterium (assembly GCA_041690035.1). Classification (GTDB taxonomy): domain Bacteria; phylum Bacteroidota; class Bacteroidia; order NS11-12g; family UBA955; genus CALSPH01. The sequence continues at coordinate 487 of JBDNFC010000043.1, forward strand.
AAACTAGACAAACTTTAAAATTGCTCCCTGCGCGGTGTTATCACCATAGGTGTTCGGAAGCTTAAGTGGAAACAAAACACTTTGGCTGGTTGGTGGCGGAACACCAACCAGAAAATAAAATTTGGAAAAGATTGTGTTCGAATCAAGTTTAAATCTTGAAGTCCTTGTTGTGAGGTTAAGGGCCGACTCATATGTGTTATTAAGGAAAAACTAGGGTTTTAAAATAAAGCGGGGTGTACTGTTCTTTAGCAGCACACCCCGTTTTTATCCTTTAAGTATAGACAAGTACCTTTGCATACAAGAAAGGGCTGTTTCAGCAATAAACCCTAAAAACTTATGCTTGCTTTCCTCTCTTCTAACAGACTCTAAGGCGTCATAATATGCCATTCTGTTTTTTACAGCTCCTTTAATATCTGCAATGGCATAGCCATTTTGCAATAAAATCAGGTTCATTAATAACCTGCTAGTGCGGCCATTTCCATCAATAAAAGGATGGATACTCACTAAGCGTTCATGCATTTCTGCGGCCAATAATACAGGGTGTAAAACCAAGCGATGCTCATCATACCAAAACATCATTTCTTCCATTTGTTTCCTAATCAAATAGGGAGCAGGAGGTATATGTGCGCTGCCAGTAATCATAACTTGAACATTTCTATAGCTGCCTGCGTAGTTTTTATTTATGCCACGCAGCACAAGATTATGCAATTGAAGGATAATGCGCTCTGTGATAGCGGTGTCTTTGTTTACCAATTCTTTTACAAAAGCGATGGCATCAGAATGGTTTATGGCCTCTAAATGCTCCCTCATACTTTTACCGTCTATGGTTATCCCTTCGTTTACAACCAAGTTTGTTTCTTGCAAAGTAAGGGTGTTGCCCTCTATCTGATTGCTATTATAAGTATATTCTAAGGATAAAGCATCTGCAATTTTAAAACTATCTTGATCCCTCAAAGCATCCAAACTGTTTTTTAATAAATCTATTTCTTTGATTGTGTTTAGCAAAGTCAAGGGCGTAGAAATGGCCTTTTTGGCCTGCACAATAGCAATGCGATTCTCCGCCACAGAAATAGCCTCTTGCACATACTCGTAGTTTCCATACTCTTTTATAATTTGAGTGCTTAACCATTGTATCATAATTTCTTTTCTAGAAACGCCTAAAACGGAGGTTAATTTATTGATTTGCTCCAAGCTTGGTAGCCGGTCTCCATTTTCAAAACGGCTAATTAATGAGCCATCCACGCTAAGCCAAGAGGCTACTTCTCTAATTTTAAGGTTTTTTTGTTTACGAGCATTGCTCAAAAATAATCCAAATTCTTTTTTCATAATAAATGACTTTTAATAACATGACAAATATAGTCATATTTTTCGAGGTTTTTTCAATTTTGTACTTTTCTTTCGAATTATCTCATTGTTAGCGAAGTGCATCTAATAATTTCAAAACAAACTTCTACCTTTGTATTATGAAATTTTTGCAAAATACAGTAGTTTATTTTTTAACGCTGTATGCGTTTACGATAAATGCTCAATCCAAATTTGTTATTCCATTTCATCCGCTTAGTTGTGTAGATTCTTTAAAAATGGACGACCCTAAAGTGGCTAAGCTAAAAGAGAAAGCGACCACCCAAGGCAATGATTTTTTTATTTCTTATATACAAGATAGTTTTGCTACTTATCTAAAACCCGAAAAAATTTGGATAACAAGGTTGGGGGATAAGTATTACAAGGCTTATACTCTGGATTTTGTAACTAATCTGCCACGATTTTATTACCAGTTTAGCGGAACTTCTGTTAATGAGAGGTATTTATTGTTGAATGAGTTCATTACTTTTATTGGTGTAATTGAAAGAAATGCGGGAAACTTATATTTTATTGATTTAAAGTCTATGCAAGTTTTATCAATTCCGGAACATCGTTATGATCATTTGAATAATGAGAATAGTAAAGAAACTAAAGCCAAAAGTGCTTTTGGATTAAAAAATGACCGATTAACCATATTAACCAGTTATGCTATGAATGGAAAATATGCCAATGAAAATTTAATAGAATCAGATATATTGCCAAGTGGTATCTACCAATTCCAAGATACCGTATTGCGCAAGGTAAAGGAGTTTCATTTAATGGGTCATTCTTTTAAGCCAGTGTGCTACTTTGCAAAAGTGGCTTTGGGAATGACGCTGGAAGATATTAAAGCCATCTACCCCAATGCTATTTTTACAAAAACCGTTGCAAATAACTATGGCTATTATGACAACAATGAGCAAATGGGTTATGAAATAAGTGTGGAGGGCGAATTGTTAATGTTTGTTTACATGACAAGGAGTATTTGTAGTCAAATTTATGGTTTAAATAAAAAGTACAGTATTGGCAATGTTAGCACAGCAACAACTATTGAACAACTATTAAAATTATATCCTTATGCAACCTTAAAAATAGACTTATTAAGCGATATGGAATATTTGTATATTGATGAATTGGGCGTTAGTATTCATTTTGAAAGTAGTGACAGCAACAGAATAGGCGTTTACCCAATTGGTGATGAACCCACAAGAACTATTGCAAAGAAAAGTGCCATACCAAAATTTATTCTTATTAATTAACATGAAAAACATATTTCTTTTTATAACATTTATCATCTGCTCTTGCAGCAACAATGCTCGAAAAGAAGTTGTAAAAGAAAATGCTATGGTAATAAAAGATACCATACAAATCCCTCCTGTAAAAACCTAGATTCCAATTGTTTTACCCGACACCGTATTTTATGTAAATGGCAAAACCAAGATTATAAATGGCTTAAAATGTTATATTCAGTACACTGTAATTGGCGATTCTGAAAATAGAGAAGAAAATTGAGGTGTTGACATTATATATCTTTATTAAATTGGACTTTGTATTTTATGTTTCTAGATTTCATTAATCTAAACTTGCATATAGGCTGGATTTCTTATTGAAGTAATTCTTAAATTCCTTATAGGGAATGGTTAGGCTAGATGTATAGTTTTCAATCCTACTTCTTTTATTATCTAA
>JBDNFC010000044.1:0-1682 GCA_041690035.1 Bacteroidia bacterium
AATAAATACAATAAGTTTAGTTTGATTATGCAATAATACGGGGATATGATGTCCAAGGCGTACCTAAAGAATACGGTTTTTTGCCGTTTGTCGATAAAAAGCAATGTTTTGTCGATATATATACATACAAGTATATATATACATATATAATTTCTTTAATTTGTAGGCCATAAAATCAAAAGCTTTAGGATTTAGAGACAAATTTTACTATTGAAACCAAAAAAATGACAATAATCAATTAATACACCAATAAACAGGGATTGGAGATGCTCTTCTCCTTGTTTTATTTAATATAATAAAAAAAATCCTTTACATATTATTCTTATCTATGCTAAGTTTTACTCTTACCGCACAGGAAACTGAGTGGATGTTTGGAGTTGGTGTTCAGAATTTAGGAAGTCCTTTGGTATTTAGGAGTATTGACGGAAACATGATTTTAGCCACTTCGTTTTACAGAGAGAACAACGGCTCTTTTCAGTTCAAAGGTGCAAATATTTCTGTTAGCAGCTCTACCAATACCAATAACTTATTAATTTCATCTATTACCCTTGATAGTTCTCTAATTTGGTTGTTTTCTACAGATTTAGCAACAAATGTTGCTATAGAGCCAATTGATATTACAACTGATGAAGTAGGTAATATTTATTTGCTAATATTGTATGATGCTGCTAGTTTGGGTAATAAAACTTTTTCATCCAATATAAGTTTGTCATACAATAGAAGTGGAAGAAGGAATGCAATAATTAAATTTAACAACTTTAAATGAATAAGGTATTATTTTGTATATTAATGCTGCTTTTAACGGATGTTAATGCACAAACGCACAAATGGGCGGAATCATTTAGCTCACAGAATTCAGTCAGAGTAATAGGGATAGACCTAGATAATCAAGACAATACATACGCAGTTGGCACCTTTACAGACACTGTAAAGGTACAAGATATCACTTTAAAAAACATCAAAACTCCAATAAACGGACCTGCCTGCTTCCTAAGTAAGCAAGATAAAAATGGAAAAATTTTATGGATGCGTTCAATTCAACGTAACAGCACCTCCTCCATGACAATTGCAAGTGTAAATGTTGTTACAAACAATAAAATAGTAGTTTATGGAAGCTTTCTTAGTGGCGTTGGTGGTATTGTATATTTTAGTAAAAATGATAGTATTGTTGTGCCCTCGGGTCTAGGCGGTTCAGTTGTTTTATTAACAGCAACATATGATTCATCGGGCAATGTTCTTAATTATCAACTTATATCTAAACAGGTAGGTTTTACTATAGGCTATTTTATGTTTGGAATACAAGGCGCTGGCTACGTGGAAAGCGACAGCCAGGGATATATATATTTAACCTTTCACCTAAGAAGCCAAGGTGCAACTACTTACCTTTACTCCGCAAAAGATAGTGCATTAATTCAAAAACCCAAGGGTAGCAAAAATGCACAAGCATTTATTGCCAAGTATAATTCAAGTTTTGATTCCATAATTTGGATTAAAGAATTAGCAAACTTTGAGCAAGGATCATATTCTATATCTAAATTAAAAATGGGTAGAGATAATAACCTTTACATTGCCTCTAATTTCAACCCATTTCCAGGTTCATTGTCAGTGGTGTTTGAAGATACTACCTATACTCTACCTGTTACCACTAAATCTAAAGGGATAGCCGTGGTGATGAACACTTC
>JBDNFC010000045.1:0-3235 GCA_041690035.1 Bacteroidia bacterium
AAAGACACAGCCTGACTTAATTTTGGCCGCCTATAACACTTGTTTTATCCCCTTAAAAATAAAAACCATTGCTACATTAGTTTGTTTCGATAATTATATGTCATTTTTTTCTATCACCACACATCAAAAATTGCCAATCACTTTAGCAGAAGCATGGGATTTTTTTTCCTCTCCAAAAAATCTCAAAACCATCACCCCCGCTTATATGGGTTTTGAAATCACCTCAAACGATGTGCAAGAAACGATGTATGCAGGGCAAATAATTACTTATAAAGTGAAGCCGCTATTGGGCATACCCATGTCTTGGATGACAGAAATATCTCATGTGGAATATCAAAAATATTTTGTCGATGAACAGCGCTTTGGTCCCTATGCTTTGTGGCATCACAAACATTTTTTTAAAACTATCCCAGGTGGTGTAGAAATCATAGATAAAGTAGATTATAAATTGCCTCTTGGCATACTAGGTAGCCTTGCCAATACTGTTTTTGTCAGAAAAAAACTTCAATCCATCTTTGATTATCGTTCCAAAAAATTAAACGAGCTTTTTGGCGAGTATAAAACCATTGTTTAATGCCAAGGGATACTTGGATAGGGGTTGACTATGGCAGCAAATATAGCGGCAATACTGCCTTGTGTTATGGAAACTTGCAAAATATTAATATTTTTCAAGTTTTAAAAACAGCAGACGCAGATGCTTATATTTTAGATTTTGTAGTGCAAAATAGGCCCGATTTTATGATGCTAGATGCTCCTTTAAGTTTGCCTTGGGCTTATTATAATTCTGCATACAGCGATTTTATGTACCGGCAGGCAGATAGAGCCTTAAATGCCATGAGTCCGATGTTTTTGGGAGGTTTAACAGCAAGAGCCATCGCCCTTAAAAGTAAGATTGAACCTATACCAGTTTTTGAAACTTATCCAGCAGCATTGATAAAACATTTAGATATCAAAACATACCCCAAAAAAAAAGCACCAATAACTCAAAATTTTATTGATGAACTCGGGTTTAAAATAAATATTGATTTGCCAAAATTTGACAACATGCATCAAGTAGATGCTTTTTTGGCTTGGTATAGTGGGTTTAGAAAACAAAATAATGCCACTCAAAAATATGGCAATGCTTTGGAGGGCTTGATTTGGGTATAATGGCATATTGCCAATAAGTAAAACGAAATAGGGAGTGTATTGGGGCATTAATTTTATTAAATGTTCTTTTTTATTGTATTTTAATCTTAAATTTGCCGCTATATGTCAGCAAATGAACAAGCTAATTATCAAGATACTATTGAAACCTTAATTCAGTTATTTGAAAATTGCAAAAAACAGTTAGCAGCTGAAAACCTAGAGGCAATTGAAGGTTGGGATGCGCTCAAAGCGCTTTATACTGCCGATGAATATATTTTTAAGGTGCGAGATAAAGAATTGCGCATTGCTACGCATACTAAAAGTTTAAGCCACAGCAATATTCCAAAAGTGAGCCTGCCTGCATTTAAGTCTTGGGGAGATATATTGCGTTGGCAGCTTCAAGAAAATGTGCCAGGCAATTTCCCTTATACTGCGGGTATTTATCCTTTTAAAAGAGAAGGAGAAGATCCTACAAGAATGTTTGCAGGTGAAGGTGGTCCAGAGCGCACCAACAGGCGATTTCATTATGTGAGTTTAGCTATGCCTGCAAAGAGATTGAGCACCGCATTTGATTCTGTTACACTCTATGGCAGAGACCCTCATATTAGGCCAGATATTTATGGAAAAATAGGCAATGCAGGGGTAAGTATTTGCTGTTTGGATGATGCCAAAAAGTTGTATTCGGGTTTTGATTTATCTGATTCTAAAACATCGGTCTCTATGACCATCAATGGGCCTGCACCTATGCTTTTAGGATTTTTTATGAATGCAGCCATTGATCAACAGTGCGAATTATATATTCAAGAAAATAATTTAACAAGTGAAATAACAGCTAAAATTAAATTGATTTTTGAAGCTAAAGGACAAGTGCAGCCTTCATATCAGGGGCCATTGCCAGAAGGAAATAATGGCTTGGGTCTAATGCTGCTAGGCGTTACGGGCGATCAAGTATTGCCCAAAGATGTTTATGCACAGATTAAAGCTAAAACACTAAGTCAGGTTAGGGGTACTGTGCAAGCAGATATATTAAAAGAAGACCAAGCCCAGAATACCTGTATCTTTAGCACCGAATTTGCCTTGAGATTAATGGGCGATGTACAACAGTATTTTATAGAAAATAGGGTTAGAAATTTTTATTCAGTATCCATTAGCGGTTATCATATAGCAGAGGCAGGCGCCAATCCAATAACTCAACTTGCATTTACCCTTAGCAATGGTTTTACCTATGTGGAGTATTATTTGGCAAGGGGTATGCATATTGATGATTTTGCGCCAAATTTAAGTTTTTTCTTTAGCAATGGTATCGATCCAGAGTATGCAGTAATAGGAAGGGTAGCAAGAAGAATTTGGGCCAAGGCCATGAAGTTAAAATATGGCGGCAATGAGCGCAGTCAGATGCTTAAATATCATATACAAACATCGGGCAGAAGTTTGCACGCTCAAGAAATAGATTTTAATGATATCAGAACCACATTGCAAGCACTTTATGCCATATATGATAATTGCAATAGCCTACATACTAATGCATATGATGAGGCCATTACTACACCAACAGAAGAGTCTGTGCGCAGGGCAATGGCCATACAACTGATTATCAACAGAGAGTTGGGCTTGGCAAAAAATGAAAACCCACTTCAAGGTGCTTTTATTATAGAGCAGCTGACCGATTTGGTAGAAGAAGCAGTGATGTTAGAATTTGATAAAATAACAGAAAGGGGAGGGGTTTTAGGTGCTATGGAAACAATGTATCAGCGCGGAAAAATACAAGAAGAAAGTCTTTATTACGAAACCTTAAAACATACGGGAGAGTTTCCTATTATTGGTGTAAATACTTTTTTGAGTTCCAAAGGGTCGCCCACTGTATTGCCAAAAGAGGTAATAAGGGCAACAGAAGGTGAAAAGCAATATCAAATAAATATGCTCCAAGATTTGCAAAGCAGAAATGCAGATAAAGCACCACAATTGATAGTTATGCTGCAACAAATGTCTATTAAAAATCAAAATATATTTGACGGATTAATGGAAGCTGCAAAATATTGCTCACTTGGACAAATAACCGAAGGGCTTTTTGAAGTAGGTGGGCAGTATAGAAGAAATATGTAGCCTT
>JBDNFC010000046.1:0-66864 GCA_041690035.1 Bacteroidia bacterium
AGCAATGATACTAAAAACATATTCATAGAGTCCGCCTATTTTGATGCAGCAAGTATTAGAAAAACTGCCAAAAAATTTGGACTCAATACAGATGCTTCATTTAGGTATGAGCGAGGAGCAAACCCTGAAATTTGTATGGATGCACTGCTGCAAACCGCAGATTTAGTTCTTTCGCTGGCAGGTGGCAATATTGGCAGCAACTTTATGGATGTTTATCCAAAACCAATAGAGCCTCACAAGATTTCGCTAAAACTTAGTCAAATAAAAAGGGTATTGGGAATAGAAGTGCCCATCATTAGAATCATAGAAATATTAACACATTTAGAAATAGAAATAACAGAGCAAACAGACGAAGCCCTTTATCTATTAGTGCCTGCTTTTAAGGCTGACGTTACTAGAGAGATAGATGTTATTGAAGAAATTATTAGAATTTATGGATTTGACAATATTCCATTAAAGGGTAAAAGTACATTATTCATAAATAACACTCCTTCTGATAAATTATTCGAGGCAAAGAAAAAGTTAAGTGGTATTATGCAGGGATTAGGTTTTACCGAAATAATGAATAATAGCCTTGTTTCAGAAAATGAAAGAGAACTTCAAAGCATTGCAATCACAAATCCGTTAAGCACCGATACTGCATTGTTGCGTACAAGTTTAAATTCAGGAATGTTGGATGCGATTTCTTATAACATAAAACGAAAAAATACTGATTTAAAATTTTATGAAATAGGTACGGTTTTTAAGCAAATAAATGGCAAATTTATTGAAGAGTATCATTTAAGTTTGGGTTTAGTAGGTAACGTTTATAAGGAGTCGTGGCAGTTTACTGCTACAAAAGTAAATGCTTCTTTTTTATTTAATATTATTCAAGAACTAATGAATGCTTTTGGTATTAATGATGTAAAAAAAATTAAAAACTGCTTGGTTTTACCTCCATCATTTGTGGAAAATAAAGTTTTAAAAAATTATGATATTAATAACCCTGTTGTGCTTGCAACGCTATCTATTAATAAGTTAATCCAGTTGGCCACATCATCGCTTAGTTTGCAAGATATTGCCATATTTCCAAGCATGCGAAGAGAATTATCTTTGGTGGTGGATAAAAAAGTTAAGTTTAGCGAAGTTGAAAAAATTACTCAAAAGGTAGCAGGCAGTTATTTAACATCTATAAACGTGGTGGACGTTTTTGAAGGTAAACCACTTTCAGCAGAAAAAAAATCGTATTCAGTTAGTTTTATTTGGCAAAATATAGATAGGACCTTAGAAGACAAAGAAATAGATCCAATAGCAAATAAATTAATTGAACAATTTGAAAAAGAATTGGGCGCCATAATAAGACGATAAATAAATGAATTATGCTATCGGAAATAAAGAAGTAATTGATCGATTAGATCTTGTTTACAAACAAATGGTAAATTTGATAAATGAGAATAAGGCATTAGTGGCAGAGGCGGCAAAGCTTAGAAACGAGAACACATTGTTCAAAAAAGTAAATAATATTCAAAAAAATAGTATAGAAAATCTTGAAGAGAAAGAAAAAATGAGTAATATTGCAATGATAATTTCTCAATTTGATTTTTCTGAAAAGCAAGCATTAAAAAAAGCTATTCAAGAACAGATAAAAGAAATTAATCAGTGTTTAAAACTATTAAAGGTTTAGACAGAAAAAAATAAGAAATGAAATAATAATTTTGCAAAATCAGCAAGAAATAGCAGTAAAAGTAACCATTGCAGAAAGGCAATACCCGCTAAGGGTAAAGCAGTTTGAAGAGGAGTATTTGCGAAAAGCTGCAAAGTTGATAAATGAAAAAATGTTGGGTTATAGCAACAGTTTTTCGTTTAAAGATAGGCAAGATTTATTGGCCATGGTGTGTTTAGAGTTTGCAACAGATGCCCTAACTGCAAATAAAACCCTGCATACCATAGATAGTAATCTGTTAGACAAAATAGTTGAAATAGAAACTATTTTGAAAACAAAAGATAAATAATGCTAGTCATTCTTTCTAATTAAATTCTGTTTTATTGTCCTACATTAGTTTTTTTTTATAAAATAAAAAAAGAAGAAAAAAATGGAAATCGTATTAACAATTATTGGCCTTTTATTAGGCGGAGCAGGGGGTTTTTTTATTGCAAATAGCATGAATACTAAAAAAACAGACTCCAAAAGCAAGCAAATTATTAGAGAAGCTAAGCAAGAAGCAGAGGCCATTAAAAAAGACAAAATTTTAGAAGCAAAAGAGCAATACATTGCATTAAAATCAGATTTTGAAAAAGAGAAAAGTAAACAAAATCAAGAATTGTCTGTGGCAGAAAATAGGATAAAACAAAAAGAACAAAGTTTTACTGATAAACTAAATAGTTTGCAACAAAAAGAAAAAGATTTGGAGCGCAAATCAGGGCAAATGCAGCAACAGGTGGAAGTAGCACAATTAAAACAATCTGAATTAGATAAAACCATTGCACAGCAGTTATTGGCATTAGAAAAAGTGGCTGGTTTGAGTCGTGATGCAGCTAAAGAGCAAATGCTTATAGCAGTGAAAGCAGAGGCTCAAACAGATGCAATAAGTGTTGCAAAAATAATTATTGAAGAGGCTAAATTAAATGCTACAAAAGAGGCTAAGCGGATGATATTGCAAACCATACAGCGGACAGCAGCAGAGCAAGCCATTGAAAATTCTGTAACCGTATTTAACATAGATAATGATGAAATTAAAGGACGCATAATAGGAAGGGAAGGCAGAAATATTAGGGCCTTGGAGGCTGCCACAGGTATAGAAATTATTGTAGACGATACACCAGAAGCGATAATTTTATCTGGTTTTGACCCTGTAAGACGAGAGATAGCCCGGTTATCATTGCATAGATTAGTTGCAGATGGCAGAATACACCCAGCAAGGATTGAAGAAGTAGTAGAAAAAACACGCAAGGATATAGAAGAGGAGATTATAGAAATAGGTCAAAGAACAGTGATAGATTTAGGGGTAACAGGCTTACACCCAGAGCTTATAAGAATGGTAGGCAGAATGCGTTACCGCTCCTCTTATGGGCAAAATTTACTGCGCCATAGCAGGGAAGTAGCTAATCTATGCGCTACCATGGCGGCAGAATTTGGTTTAAATGCTAAACTGGCAAGACGAGCAGGATTGCTGCATGATATTGGTAAAGTATCAGACGAGGATGCAGAAACACCACATGCATTATTAGGCATGAAATGGGCAGAAAAATATGGTGAACATCCAGAAGTTTGCAATGCTATTGGAGCCCATCATGACGAAATAGAGATGACCGGATTGTTATCTCCAATTATACAAGCTTGTGATGCTATTAGCGGCTCAAGGCCAGGAGCAAGAAGAGAGGACAGTGAAAAGTATATAAAAAGATTAAAGGATTTAGAGAATTTAGCACTAAGCTTTGCCGGAGTTGAAAAAGCATTTGCAATACAAGCAGGCAGAGAATTGAGGGTGATTGTAGACAGCGATGCAGTAGATGATAAAACAGCAGATGAAATCTCTTTCAAAATAACAGATAAAATTATGAAAGAGCTCATTTACCCTGGTCAAATTAAGGTAACACTTATAAGGGAACGTAGGGCAGTAAATTATGCAAAATAGCCATTATTGTCTTTAATATAGTCTGTTTTTAAAAATTTAATTTTAAATTATCTATTCTATTTATCGGGTTTTAATTACTTTGGCAAAGTATTTGTTATGTTAAAGTTAAATAGTAAATATAATGAAAAAGTTTTTTACAGTTTCTTTGGTAATGTTAGTAGGTCTTGCTTTTGCAAGTCCATTAAATGATATCATGGTGGATGTGGTTAATGGATTTAGAAAAAAAGATGCAAGTACTTTATCTGTTCATTTTAATAGAACCTTAGAAATAGATTTACCAGGAAGTAAAGGAATGTTTAGTGCAGATCAGGCAAAAGTAATTGTTCAACAATATTTTGACAAAAATAATCCTGCCAATGCCACACTTTCACATTCTGGTAAATCAGATAATGGCAACAGGTTTGCCATAATTGATTATGGGAGCAGTGCAGGAAACAAAAAGGCTAAAATTTATTTAACAACAATAAGTGGAGTGGAAAAAATCCAAGAAATTAAAATAGACTAAACCAATCGCTTTTCCTAAAATGTTAATACTGAAAAAATCCTGGTTTAATTAACTAGGATTTTTTTATGAGCGAAATTTTGGGCAGATTGAAAATTGTGCTATAGGTATATATTGCTTTTATCTTATTTTTGCAGCATCCTAAAATAATGATAAAAGAAAATAAAAAAATAATAAGAAATTTTATAAATCAATCTCTGATAGAAGATGTAGGCGATGGCGATCACAGTGCACTTTCTTGTATTCCAAAAGAAGCTACTGGAAAAGCAAAACTAATTTTTAAAAGTGATGGAATTGCAGCTGGTATTAGTCTTGCTGAATCTATTTTATTGCAGCTTGATAAAAACATGAAAATTGCCTTTAACATTAAAGATGGTGAAATTTTTGAACACGGAATGGTCGGATTTGTTGCAGAAGGAAATATTCATGCTTTGCTAAAAGGTGAGCGTCTTTTATTAAATTGTATTCAAAGAATGAGCGCTATTGCAACATTAACTGCAGCTTATGTAGTGGAAGTAAATCATACTAAATGTAAAATTTTAGATACCCGAAAAACCACCCCTAATTTTAGGTTTTTAGAAAAATGGGCAGTTAGGTTAGGGGGAGGTTTTAATCATCGGTTTGGGCTTTATGATATGATTATGCTCAAGGATAATCATGTGGATTTTTGTGGTGGAATTAGACCTGCTTTAGAAAAAGCTAAACTTTATAATAGCCAAAGAGCGAGCAAATTATTTATTGAAATTGAAACAAGAAATTTAAAAGAGGTAGAAGAAGCAATAAACTGCAAAATAGCAGATAGAATTATGTTAGATAATTTTGTGCCTAAAGATATTATAACTGCATTAAAAATAATTGATGGTGCAGCACAAACAGAAGCAAGTGGTGGAATAAACCTATCTACAATTGCAAGTTATGCAGAAGCAGGAGTTGATTTTATAAGCGTGGGTGCTTTAACACATGGAGTAAAATCTTTGGATATAAGTTTTAAAACTTTGCTGTAAGTAAGAAAATTTTCTGTTCGAAAAGAATGCAATGTTACATTGCTGAACAGTTAAATTTAAACTCGTTTTTTTTAATAATTATATAGCAAAATTAACTGTATTCTTCTTTTTTAGAGGGATTAACGTCCGCTTGTTAATTATTTTAGCACGCTGGTAAGAAATACTTGTTTGATATTAAAAATGTAACTACTTTTGTTAAACTTAAATTAAAGCTTAAAATGAAGAAAATATTTACAACTCTGCTTATCACTGTGCTAACAATCAACATCTCAAATGCACAATATTTTAGCAAAGATTCAGTTTTTAGAAATGATTTTATTACAAAAATTGGAGCACAAGATTTTGAAGTGCATGTAGAAATGGTAAATCCAAGTAAATATAAAAATTATACATGGGAAAGGCAAATACGGGTATTGCCAAGCAACTGGAGAAATGCCATCTGCGACCCATTTTTGTGTAGAGGTGAAAACGATAACAGTGGAAAATTTTTTACTGACAGCGGAAAAAAGGAAAGCTTTATAGCTCATTTTAGAATGGATGATAATACGGGAGGATACGGCTCAGTAAAGGTTATTTTAACAAATGATACTACATACATATCTGATACAGTTGTCCTCAGTTTAAATATTTGGAATGCTAGATTAAATGCAGAAATACAATCAATAAATGATGTTTTTAATATTTTCCCGAACCCTTCTATTACTGGAAAATATACAATAGATGCTCCAGGAGCTCAATTGATTACGGTTTACAATATTAATGGTCAAGAGGTGCTTAATCAATCAACAACAAATGAAAATGAAATGTTAGATTTAGACATTTCTAACTTGCCAAATGGACTTTACCTTGTTAAGGTTAAGAAAGAAAATAAGGTAATTGAGAAAAAAGTAATAAAAGGTTAATGCCTTGCCTTTTTGTATAAATCAATTATTTTGGTAGCATACAAATTTGTTAATACACCGATAAGAATAACGGCCAACCCAACTGTTTCCAAATAGTTGGGTTTTTCTTTAAATAATAGTGCTCCAAAAATTAAAGCATATCCTAAACCGAGGTAACTTATAGAAGAAATTCTGGCTGCGCTGCCTTTTTGGTATGCAATAGTCATTGTAAACTGTGCTATTTGAGTACAACAACCCATTAATAATAGCCAGAAAATATCTACAATGTTTGGGATAATAAATTGAGGGTTTATAATTAGCAAAATGCTTGCAACAGGTAAAGTAACTAATGGAAAGTAAAACACTATTAGATTAGCCGATTCAGAGGTTTTTAATTTTCGTATTACATTGTAAGCACAGCCAGAAAAAAATGCACTAAGTATACCAAGCATAAAATATATTGGTTCTATTTTTCCAAAATTTTTGATCATAAGCAATCCAGATAAGCAAATGCAAAACGCAAACCACTGAAGTTTTAATATTTTTTCTTTTAGCACAATACTTGCTATGAGTACAGTAAAAATCGGGCTGGTATATTGTAAAATGACAGCATTAGCTAAATTAAGTTTTTGAACCGTAACAAAGTAAAAAAGTAGTCCTAAAAACCCGAAAATGCCACGTAGAACGAGTAATTTTGTGTTATTTCCTTTTATTTTTACATTGTTTTTGTAAATAAAATATCCGCTAATAATTAGTGTTATAATAGCTCTGTAAAAAACAAGTTCTATTGCTGAAAAGTGTTTAAGATATTTTATAGCAACATTCATTATAGCAAATGCACTAACCGCAATAACCATATATTGAACCCCTGATAATTTTTCTAGTTTGAAAATGACTTTTTTGAGTTTATTTATTCAAATTGGGTAATTTCTGCATCACCCCAAAGTTCCTCAAGGGCATAAAATTCTCTCTTTTCTTCCATAAATACATGCACTACCACGTTAATATAATCTAGTAATATCCATTCACTATTTGATTGCCCTTCTGTATGCCAAGGCCATTCTTTTAGTGCTTTATGAACTTCAATTTCTACACTCTCTGATATTGCCTCTACCTGACGCTGATTAGAGCCATGGCATATAACAAAAAAATCTGCCACTGATGCATTGATTTTTTCTAGGTTTAATACAGAAATAGAAAGCGCCTTTTTTTCTTGCATTCCTTTTACAATATTTTGTAGAAGTAAATCCGTGGGGTTAATCTGTTTTTTTGCCATTATATAATTGGGGCAAAGATAAGCAATCAAAGCTTAAACCCAAAGTTTTAAAAGTGAAAAGGAATTGCAATCTAAGCTGCATTGATGCATAAAACCATAAATAAATTTATTATGTGCATAGACATCTTTATAATTAGCTATTTTTGCACATTATAATTAGCCAACTGCTTATTTAGCAATTAAAATTAATAAACAATTAATGAAATGAATTTATCTTTTATTCCAGGAAAATTAGCACATTTAATCATTCATAGGGTGGGCAATAAATCTGCAGATGAACAATTTTTTCTTTCAAAAAAGCCTGTAAATCTTGATGCAGATCTGTCATCACTTATGAGTGCATATCTTCAATCTAATTTTAAATCAGAAGAAACATATCAGTTTTACCATGATATGGGTTTGGCATTAAACGAGGTTTATACAGCTGTTTCATCCATTTTTGCACAGCCTGAAACCTGTTTTGAATATTCACAACATCTAGCACAACACCTTTATAATCAAAGCAATCATCCAAAAATTAAAGGAGGGGAATTTATGACAGTTTATTTTGAAAATTGTGTAATAAATGGAATGCAAACAGACGCTATAGGCCTATTTAAGTCAGAAAATAAAGAAACTTTTCTAGAATTGATCCAACAGCAAGATGGGTTTAATATTAACAGCAGGGAAGGAATAAATATGAATAAAATAGACAAAGGATGTCTCATTTTTAACCAAGATAGCGACAAAGGTTTTTTGCTATCTATAATAGATAATACCAACAAAAATAATGAGGCACATTATTGGAAAGATGATTTTCTTAGTGTATTGACGTGTAATAATAATTATCAGCAAACAAATCATTTTTTAGGAATGGCAAAAAATTATATAACGCAACAATTAGATAAAGATTTTGAAGTTTCAAAAGCCGATCAAATAGATTATTTGAATCGCTCTATTGAATATTTTAAAAAGCATGATAGTTTTGTAAAAGATATTTTTGAGGCAGAGGTATTGGAAAGTGAAACATTAATATCCTCTTTTAATCAATACAATAATCAGTATAAAAAAGAGAATGATATTGAAATAGAAACACAATTTGACATTTCTAATCAAGCATTAAAAAAACAAACCAAGGCTTTTAAAAGTGTGCTAAAATTGGATAAAAATTTTCATATTTATATTCATGGCGACAGAAAATTAATATCGCAAGGAGAGGATGAGAATGGGCAAAAGTTTTATAAAATCTATTACAAAGAAGAGCATTAGCAAAAATCACTTTTCATAAAATGCAACTAAATTATCTATTGGAGATTGAATTACTTGCACAAACTTTAAATCGTTTTCTAAGCACAATTCTTTAATGATTGATTGAGCAAAAAAAGCAATAGATCCTACAAACCCGATATTTTTCTCCTGCTTTGTATAGGCGTAAACTTGATTAGTAAAAAAGTTTTGTAAACTACTTTTAATGATGTTATAAAAAACCGGATTATCAATATTTGCAAATGCCACTTTAGCATAGGCAGCAATATAGGTGTTTGGTTTAGCAGTATTATATATTTCTGATACAATAATTTTAGGGTCGGTTGTGAGTCCATGGACAGCCAATAAAGTTTGCCAAGGTTGCTGCTGTTGCACATATTTTTTAAGCACAATTTTTCCAATATCTACTCCACCACCATCATCGCCTAAAATATGCCCTAAAGAAGGAAAATGTTGAATAATTTTACCATCATTATACTCACAAATATTGCTTCCCGTACCTAGTATGCAGGCAATGCCATTTTTAGAACCAAATAGGGCTATGGCTGCTGCATCCATATCATGAAAAATTGTTATTTCGGCTGTTTTAAAAATTTGTTTTAAGCAATTTTTCATTTTAGTCTTAGCACTTTCGTTGCTGCAGCCTGCGCCAAAAAAATGAATTTTAGAAATAGCATTGGCTAAAACTAATAATTCTGGCACAAGTAGCCCATCGCTCATATTTTCAGAACTTTGAATCATAGGGTTAAAACCTATTGTTGTTAAACTAAAATCGCCTTTTCCTGCAATTTTCCATGAAGTTTTTGTGCTTCCACTATCTGCTATTAAATGCATTGCTTTCTATTCTTTTTTTTAGTTTTACCTTTAGTTGCAATTAAATTTTATATGTAGTTTCTCCATACTTAATTTGTTATATAGCATTGATTTTGAATATGTATTGTTGAATAAGTGGCTTTTGAAATGTGTTTTTTTCTGATTTGTTAAAATTTTTTCTCTAGTGATTTCACATGATTTATGTTTTAATCTTAAAATGTTAAAAATTATTTTACTCAATATAATAATGATGCTTATAAATAAAAATGGCAATCCAAATAGTGGAAATATTGCTAAAAACTGTCTTGCCATAAATATCAAAAAAAGAGAACAACTTGATAATAGTATTCCAAAAGCAAAGATAAACCAATCTGTTTTTTTTAGCATTATAAGTCCATTTGGCTCACCTATCCATAAAATGCCCCCAAAAGAATTAAGGTTTTTAAAGAAATCAAATATTAGGTCGCACATAGTTTTTTTGATTATGCAAATTTAGTAAAAATTTACTAAAAGTTTTTTTACTAAATTTGCACCGCCACAAAAGAGGCTTAATTTTTAGCTTACAAGCATGTTCAAAGATATTCAATTACAACAATATAAGGGAGTTTTAATAGACTTAGACAATACATTGTATCATTATGAGCCTTGTCATCAAGCTGCAAAGCATGCATTATTAGCATTATTTTGTGATAAATATGGTTTAGACATAGAAACAGCTGAAGGGATTTATGGCATGGCAAGAGAAAAAGTACATAAACGATTGCATGGACAAGCTGCTTGCCACAGCAGATTGCTTTATTCCAACGAAATGATTAATGCTGTTTTCAAAAAAATAGACGCTAGTTTTACGCTTAAAATGGAGGAAGTGTATTGGAGTGCTTTCTTAAACAAGATAGAATTAGCTCCTGAGGCTGAACACTTTTTAGAAAAATGTAGGATAAATGGCATACCCATTGCCATTATAACAGACCTGACATTGCAGATTCAACTAAGAAAATTTGATATACTTAAATTATCACAATGGATAAAATATATGATTAGTAGTGAGGAGGCTGGTGCAGAAAAGCCGTCACCCATTCCTTTTCAATTGGCATTAGAAAAGTTACAATTGTTGCACAATGAGGTCATTATGATAGGCGATAATGAGAAGGTAGATAAAATAGGTGCAGAAATGTTGGGTATAGATTGGTGTCATCCATTTTAAAAATCAATTTTATACTTTTACCAAAAAATAAGTTTTAATCGCCTTATATTTGCCGATAAATGGGCTATAGAACACATCATTGCGGAGAATTAAACATTAAAGATACTGGTAAACAGGTAAAACTGGCTGGCTGGATTGCAAAAAACAGAGATTTTGGAGCCCTTACGTTTATAGATTTACGCGATAGGTATGGCATTACACAATTGGCTTTTAACGCTCAGTTTAATGAAGAGTTATTGAGTCAGGCTAGAAATTTAGGCAGAGAATATGTGGTTCAAGTAAGTGGGATTGTAAAGGAACGGGAGAATAAAAATCTTAAAAACCCAACAGGTGAGATAGAAATAGAAGTATTCTCTATTTTGTTGCTAAACAAGGCTAAATTGCCTCCTTTTACAATTGAAGATGAAACCGATGGAGGCGAAGAATTGCGCATGCAGTATAGGTATTTAGATATACGCAGAAATAGTGTTAGAGAAAAATTAATCCTGCGCCATACTTTGGCACAAAAAATAAGAAATTACCTAAGTAAAGAAGGGTTTTTGGAAATAGAAACCCCCGTTTTAATTAAATCAACCCCTGAAGGAGCGCGTGATTTTGTTGTGCCAAGCAGGATGAATCAAGGTGAGTTTTATGCTTTACCACAGTCTCCACAAACTTTTAAACAATTGTTAATGATAGGGGGATTGGACAAATATTTTCAGATAGTAAAATGTTTTAGGGATGAAGATTTGCGCGCAGATCGGCAGCCTGAATTTACTCAAATAGATTGTGAAATGAGTTTTGTGGAGCAAGAGGATATTTTGAATATTTTTGAAGATTTGGTGCGCCATTTATTACTAGAAATTAAAGGTGTTGAAACATCAGCTTTTTTAAGAATGTCTTATCAAGATGCCTTTTATTATTATGGAAATGACAAGCCGGATTTAAGGTTTGATATAAAATTTAATTATTTAAAAGGTGGGCGAGAAAATTTAGATTTGGTGCAAGGCGTTCATTTTAATGTTTTTGATAATGCAGTATCAGTAATTGCAATAAATTTGCCAAATGCAGCTTATTATACAAGAAAGCAGATTGATGAATGGACAGACTTTGTTAAAACGCCACAAATAGCCGCTAGTGGATTGGTTTATTGCCGTGTGGGTAAATTGGGAGAGCATAAATCTAGTGTAGACAAATTTTATAATCAGGCTCAATTGCAAACTTGGGTAGATCATTGTAAGGCTCAAGAGGGTGACTTGCTGTTTATGCTATCTGGAGATTTGATAAAAACACAGGTTCAATTGAGCACTTTAAGATTAGCAGTAGGCAAGGCACTCGGTTTGAGAGATAACAATACTTTTGCCCCATTATGGGTTGTAGATTTTCCGTTATTAGAGTGGGATGAGGAGCATAATCGATTTCATGCTATGCACCATCCATTTACTTCTCCAAAAATAGAGGACATTATTTTGCTAGAAACTAGTCCTGAGAAAGTGCGTGCCAATGCCTATGATATGGTAATCAATGGGGTAGAACTCGGTGGTGGATCTATTAGAATATTTAATAAAAGTCTTCAAAGCACTATGTTTGATTTATTGGGCTTCACTAAAGAAGAGGCAAATGCACAATTTGGTTTTTTAATGAATGCTTTCGAATATGGCGCACCACCGCATGGTGGCATTGCATTTGGTTTCGATAGATTATGTTCATTGCTTGGTGGTTCAGAAAGTATAAGAGATTATATTGCTTTTCCAAAAAATAATATGGGAAGAGATGTTATGATAGATGCCCCATCTATAATCGCCAACCCTCAATTGGATGAACTTGGAATTGCTTTAAAAGCCAAAAAGTAGTCATTGGTTTCTGGTACAAAATATTATTTTTGAAAAAATCTATTTATGTTGTCACTTTAGATTAATGAAAATCAATCAATTATTTTAAGTATACTTTCTATTTTATCTATTTATTTTTATCTATTTATTTTTTAGATTTTAATGCAAATTTGTATTGTTGATTACTAAAATAAAATTATTTATAAATTGTGCTTATTTTTGCATAATGAAATGGAAAAGGTTATTTACAATTTTTAGTTTATTGGTTTTGGTTTATTCATGCGTGCCGCATCGCAAATATTTGCAATCGCAATCTGAGGTAGAAAATCTAAATGCAAAAACTGCTGCAATGCAAACTAATATAGATCAACTGCAAAAGGATCAACAATTGCTAACTGCTCAGCAAATAAAATTGACACAAGAATTAGAAAATCTAAAAAGAGACAGCATTGCTATGCAAAAGGCATTAGATATGCAAATAAAGGCTTATGAAAACTTAACTCAAGTGCAGCAAAAAACAATTTCAAATAATGAGAGTGAGAATTCAAAAATGTTGACTGAGTTAAACAAACGCTCCGAGGAGTTAAAGAAAAAAGAATTAGAACTTGCTGCAAAAGAAGAATTATTTATTGCATCGCAGGGAAAAAACAAAAATTTAAGCTTAGGATTAGTAGAGCGGGAGGCTAAAATTTTGGAGCTAGAAAAGGCATTGAAACAAAAAGATTCTGCGGTAAAAGCATTAAACAAAAATGTAGCCAATGCACTAAAGGGCTACAATAATATGGGGCTTACTATCACAGAAAAAGACGGAAAAGTTTATGTAAGTTTAGAAGAAAAACTATTGTTCAAATCTGGTTCTTATGCCATAGATGAAAAGGGAAAAGCAGTGCTATTAAATGTTGCCAAAGCATTAAATGAAAATTCTGATATCACAATAATGATAGAAGGACACACAGATAACGTGCCATTATTAGGCAAAGGTGTAATAAAAGATAATTGGGATTTAAGTGTATTAAGGGCAACCACAATTGTGCGCATATTGGTAGAAGATGGCAAGGTAAACCCAACCAAAATTATTCCTTGCGGCAGAGGAGAATTTTCGCCAATAGACAAAGCAAATACAGCAGACGCTAGGCAAGCCAATCGAAGAATAGAAATTATTTTAACGCCCAAGTTAAGCGAACTATTAAAAAGTTTAGAATAGTTTATCGCTAACAACCTTTATGGATATTAATTTTTTTGATGATGCCCAATCGGTAAATTTATTGCCCCTAACCTTTACTAGGCCATGTGCTTTATTGAGTTGCGGTATGCTTTCGTTGGTCGATAAATGGAAAAACTATCTTCCAATATCTGCCATTGGTTTTCAGACAGATAAATACTTAGCCAACTTGTTTCCTAGCATCAATGCGGTTTTTTTTATAAATGGAAGACTCATCCCAGATAAAATGATTGTTCAAGCAGTTTTGGCATTACAGCCAGGCGACTACCTTATGCAAAAAGATACAGTTTTAGCTTATCATACTAAACAAGAACGCAAAATGCCTTTTATGGAAAGTGTAAATATACTCAATAATCCTAGCGATATTTTTGTAAAAAATGGTCAAGAAATTATACATGATTTTAGTTTTTTAGACATTTCAAAATATAGTACAACAATTGATGATAGCAACACAATCATAGGAGATAAATCGCAAATTTATGCAGCACCAGGAGCAAAAATTGTTGCAAGTATATTAAACACCAAAAATGGGCCAATCTATATAGGAAAGGATGCAGAAATAATGGAAGGGTGCATGGTTAGAGGGCCTTTTTCTATGGGTGAAAATGCCGTACTAAAAATGGGCAGTAAAATTTATGAAGGCACAAGTATCGGCAATTTTAGTAAAATAGGCGGAGAGGTAAATAATACTGTAATATTTAGTTATAGCAATAAAGGACATGATGGTTTTTTAGGAAATAGTGTGATAGGCGAATGGTGTAATTTGGGAGCTGACACCAATAATTCTAATTTAAAAAACAATTATGAAGAAGTGAAACTATGGAACTATGCTAGTAAACGATTTGAAAAAACAGGGCTTCAGTTTTGTGGTCTAATTATGGGAGATCATAGTAAAACAGGCATCAATACAATGTTAAATACAGGAACAGTTATTGGGGTTTCGTGCAATATTTTTGGCAGTGGATTTCCTAGAAATTTTGTACCTTCATTTGCTTGGGGCGGAGCAGCAGGATTTACAACATATCAAATAGATAAGGCACTACAAACAGCAAGTTTAGTATATCAACGCAGAAAAAAGAAAATGCAATTGGAAGAAGAGTATCTATTAAAAAGTATATTTGACATGGAGTCTGAGAATAGAATTTGGGAAAATAAAGTAGGAGTTAATGAATAAGAGAAAAAAAATTATAGCAGGAAATTGGAAAATGAATACCAATCTAACAGAGGCTTTAGCCTTAACTGTAGAGATAGCAGGTATTTACAAAGATGAAGTTTCAAGCGATGTTCAATTGATTATTTGCCCTCCATTTATTAGCTTGGCAGCGGTAGTTAAATTACTAAATAATCATCCAACAATTGCTGTTGGGGCACAAAATTGCCATCATGAATCTGCAGGGGCATATACAGGCGAAGTGGCTGCAAGTATGATTTCGGAATTGGGAGTAAAATATATCATAATTGGTCATTCAGAGAGAAGGCAATTTGCCCATGAAGGAAACGAACTCCTTGCATTAAAAATTAGATTAGCATTAGAAAATAGTCTTTTGCCAATTTATTGTTTTGGTGAAACCCAAGTGGAGCGCAAGAGCGGAGAATATACTAAGGTAATAAGAGATCAAATAAAAGAAGGTCTTTTTAATTTATCAACAACAGATTTTGGCAAAGTTATTTTAGCTTACGAGCCAGTTTGGGCTATTGGCACTGGCGAAACAGCTACTCCAAAGCAAGCCAACGAAATACATTTGATGGTGCGAAATCAGATAGCTGAACACTATGGTGAAACAGTTGCACAAAATTGCAGTATTTTGTATGGGGGTTCTGTAAAGCCAACCAATGCCGAAGAATTATTTAATCAGCCAGATATAGATGGTGGATTAATAGGCGGTGCTGCACTAGAAGCGCGCTCGTTTATTGGAATTGTGAAAGCTGCCAATGCTTAAATATTAATTTTTTGGAACATTCAATATTTGGAATATTTATTGCGTTAAATAAATACTAGCCCATATTTTAATATATATATGAATTTTTTTTTAAAAAATATTTTTTTGTTAATCTGCTTGTTATTTATAACAAATTTGCATGCCCAAAAGAGTTTTTCTAGAGACTCTGCAAAATTCATAGAAGAGTATAATAGTTTTGTAAATAACATTAATTCTTCAGAGGCAAAAGAGGTAACTAAATTATTTAAGACTTATTGGTCTACTGGCAAAATTCCTGTAGCAGAGCGGAATAGTATCAATCAATTGGCAAATGAAATGTTGATGAATAATTTTAATCCAAACCCTCATTTTTTATTGTTAACCCAATGTATTAATGCATGGGTCGGGGGTAATTATCCAATAAAATTACTTTCAGACTTTTTGGCGATTTGTCAAAAAAATATGATTGCAAATAAATTAGGTATGGTAGCTTATATGAATACCATCATACCCCTTTTTAGCCAAAACATTATAAATGAAAGCGGACAAAAAAAGTGGTTTATGCAGTCAAGAGATTTTACACTTAATAGTGCTGGAGATTTGAGTATCAGTTTTGGCAAAGGCAATTTTGTTTGCAAAGGACCTATTGATAGTATGGTGATAGAAAACACTAGTGGTATTTTTTTTCCCGACAAGAATATATGGAAAGCTACAAGTGGCAGAGTTACTTGGGCAAGACATGGAAATATGGAGGCTTTTGTAGAATTTAGTTTATACGAGATAGATTTATCAAGCAATGAGCTAATTGTACAAAATGCATTATATACAAATAAAAAGTATTTTGCAGGTATTGTTAAAGGACAGTTTAAAGATAAAGTTTCATATTCCACAGATAGCAATCAAGTAAACAAGTCAAGTTTTCCAGAATTTAGCACTTATGAATCTGCTGTAGAAATTAAAAATTTGATAGGCACAAGTGCAAAGTATTTTGGAGGGTTATCTGTAAAAGGCACAGATATTTTTTCTCAATCTATTGGCGATAGGCCTGCAAAGGTTGAACTTTTGTTTAAAGGTAAGCCGAAAATTATAGCATATTCGTCTACATTTAAGATTGTAGATAGCACATTGATGTCGCAAAGCGCAGAAATTACTGTGTTAATGGATACAGGAACAGTTTATCATCCTCAGGCTATATTCAACTTTAATTTTAGAAAAAACTTTGTGGTAATTAGCAGGGGAGAAGCAGGATTGACAAGGGTAAATTTTATTGACAACTATCACAATTTAGCCATAGAAACAGACCATATAAAATGGGATTTAAGTACCCCATTTGTAGATTTTGACAACATTAGCAATGACAAAGCAGCTGCCATAGAATCATCTAGCTTCTATAAACAATTTAGGTACGAAAAAATACAAGGTATGTTGGCTTATAATCCCATAGAATTAATTATGGCTTATTTAATGCAAGAGCGTGTAAAGAAATTTTACTTACCCGATTATGCAAAACATAGAAAAAATACAAAGCAGAACTTGCAGCAACAAATTTATGACTTAGCAGACGATGGTTTTATTAGATATGATCCTAAAACAGATACGATTTTTGCGCAGCCAAAGCTGTATAATTATTACTTTAATAATATGAAAACCAAAGATTATGATGTTATTAGATTTTCTAGCGTTATAGCTGCTAAAAGCAATGCTACATTAAATTTGTTAAATAATAATATTACAATAGAAGGTGTAAGAAGGTTTAATTTTTCTGATTCACAAAATGTAATTGCTTTGCCAACAGAGCAAACTATATCCGTAAAAGGTGATAGAACCTTTATGTTTGGTGGTATGATGCGTGCCGGCAGATTTGATTTATTTAGTAAAAACTTTATTTTTGACTACCACAGATTTGCCATATTACCCACTACTATAGATTCTTTGCGCCTATATTTTCCTGATAGCAATAATAGTATGCGCAAGGTAAATAGTGTATTAACTAACCTTTATGGTACACTAGAAATAGATAAACCTACCAATAAATCAGGTTTAATAGATTTTCCAGAATATCCAAGATTTAAGAGTGAAAAAGGATCAGAAATTACTTATGATAGGCCAGAAACGCATAATAATGCCTACAAAGCTGGTAATTTTAAATTTATTGTAGATCCTTTTGAAATAGACAGTATGGATAACTTTACCGTGCAAGGTTTGCAATTTGATGGTACATTTATATCAGATGATATTTTTCCGGATTTTAGATATAAAGCCAGTATTCAAGAAGATTTTTCGCTTGGGTTTAAAACCAGCACCCCGACAGGGGGTTATCCAATGTATAAAGGAAAAGGCAAGGGAGATATGTTGATTAGTTTGAGCAATAGAGGTCTATATGGTACAGGCAAGATGGAATATAATGGCAGTACCGTAGAATCGGAGAGTTTTTTATTATTGCCAGGCAAAAGTATAGCCACTGCTAAAAAATTTACTATGCCAGAGTCTGTAAAATACCCTGCAGTGGTGGGCTCAAATTTGGCAACAGAGTTTAATCCCTATTCAGATAATATGGCCATAAAAACGAGTGGAGAAGAAAAACTTAAAGTTTTTAAAATGGGGTATGATTTTTCTGGTACAATGAAAGTTACACCCACTGCTATAAAAGGAGATGGAATTCTAACATGGAATGAAGCAGAGTTTACATCTAGCAATATGACTTTTGCCACCAATGGCGCTAAAGCAGATACCTCTGCAATTAAAATCTATGCAGCAGACCCTGCAAAAATTGCCTTTCAAAGTGGTGATTTAAAAAGCAATTTGGATTTTACAAAAAGAGAAGGAAAATTTGTTTCCAATATTGCGGGATCGCTTACCCAACTTCCTTTTAATAAGTATGCATCTAATTTAAACGATTATAAGTGGAATATGGATGCAGGTACATTAGATATTAATTTAGGAAATATGGCAGGTATAAAGCCTTATTTTGTTGCTACAAATGATGGTGTAGATTCTTTGAAGTTTGAAGCAAAACATGCTTTGTTTAATATAAAAACAGGAGTATTGGCTATAGACCAAATACCGTACATAGATGTAGCAGATAGCAGGGTTTTTCCGTCAGATGGCAAGGCTATAGTGCGCGAAAATGCTGTGATAGATAGACTAGATAGTAGTAAAATTGACGCTAATAGGGATGATAAGTTTCACCAATTTTTTAATTGTAAAACATACATTTGGGGCAGAAACTCATTGCGTGCAAATGGGCTATTCAAATACGAAAACAAAAATGGCAAACAACAAATATTCTTTGACAGCATTTATGCAAGCAATAAAATAGTTTTAGCAGATGCCTACATAAAAGAGTCTCAAAATTTTGAGATAGATAGAAAAATTGCTTATCAAGGAATTATGCGTGTAAAAGGTTACTCCTCTTTTCCTCACCTTATTGGTTTTGTAAAACCATTGCATGGTTTTGATTCTTTTCCTAGCAAGTGGGCGAGGTATAGAGATAGTATTGATAGAAATAATGTAGTAATATATTATGGTATCCCTCAAGATGAGGATGGCAGAAAGTTGCCAAATGGAATTTATGCCCATACAGATGGCA
This sequence comes from Bacteroidia bacterium, assembly GCA_041690035.1. GTDB lineage: Bacteria > Bacteroidota > Bacteroidia > NS11-12g > UBA955 > CALSPH01. Next base: position 19,081 of record JBDNFC010000046.1, read on the forward strand.
GTGGTTATTATCCTTCTTTTCAAGGTTGGAAAACTCGCTATACTGACGATGAAATAACTGCTGATACAGGAGTGCTTTATTATGACTATACCAAAAAACTATTGGTAATGGGGGCTAAGGCTAAATTATTTGATAGAAATTTGATTGGTAATCATATGACAATAGACCCTGTAGCAGGTAGATTGGATGCATATGGCAGATTAGATTTTGGATTTGAGTATAAAGATGTGCGTATCGATATGGCAGGGCAAGCAAGTTATCAAAAATTGGATACTTCTTTTACTTTTAACACCCTTAATATTTTTAAGTTTCCGATGCCAAAAGAGATCACAGCCCAAATAGCAAAGATGGCTACTGATGCAGGCGGTGTAAAAGCGGCTAGCAATACCCCCGATAATAGAAATGCTTTTGGGGCTTTCTTTGATGATGAAAAAGAGGCTATAAAAGCCACCAATGGCTTAAATTCTAATAATAAATTTTATAATGGCAGCGATGCCGATGGATTATTAGTTTTTAGAATAAATAATTTAAGACATGTACCTGCCCAAAGAGCGCTTTATAGTAAAAGTGGTATAGAATTATATCAAGTGGGTGATAATCTTATTAATACTACTTTTGATTGTTTATATGAAATAGAAAAAAAGCGTAGTGGCGATAATTTTACCATTTATATAGAATTTACAAAAAATGACTGGATATACATAAATTTTATTAGGGGTGTTTTTTATATTCTAAGCAGCGACCCTAAGTTTAATGAGCAAATACCCCTGCTGGCAGAAAAGGCAGATAAAGAAAACTTTAGCCTTAGGCTGGCTCCACCTCGTTCTATTGTGAGATTGCAAGATAGCTATGCAGAGCAACCTTAAGTTTTAATATAAAACCTTTGGGCGCTTAAAATAGATTAGAATTCACTCCTTCTTTTATTTGCATAGTGTGCCAAAATCTAACTCTTTTGCTTAGTTTAATGGTTTTTGGAATAGCTGAAATAATTTTTATAATTTGCGCTATTGATGTTGTATAAAATATTAATTATATTTGTTTGTTCGTATAATAATTGTTGAATAATAATAGATTTTAGCAGTAAAATAAGAAAATATTAAGGATTATGATATTATTAGATTGATACTTAAAAGAAATTAGAGCCGAAGAAAAAAGTTTCAATTGCAAAAGCTATTTTAAAAATAAGTACTTGATTTTAGTATTCTTATTCCTGATTATAGGCAATGTTAATGCCCAAACGCTTTTTAAACTATGGGGCAGCAATGGAAAAATAACCCAAGGAAATCCCAAAACTAGCTATTATATTAAAATGGATACTATTGCTAGAGGCAATTTATATCATAAAAATACGCAAGTAACTAAATATTTGGGTAATGCAATATTGCCAGCTCAATTATTTTTCTATTGTCCAGTGGTTTTGGGCAATGATGACCAAACTATGATTAATATTGAACCTATTGCTACTATTTTTTTTAGGGGGTCAATGTGTATTGATGGTTTTTGATTAAATAAATCAACACTCAATAATGATAATATAGAAAATGTATAAAAAAAATGTTTTAATAAAATAACCTGAAATAAAAAACAATGCTTTTTTGCATTTTTCAAATGCCTATAAAATTACAGAAAGCACTTGGCTAATTTATGGGGTAGATTCAATTGGCAATTTAGTTAATTTTAAGTTTTATTACGATTCTTTTATTGAAATTAATACCATTAATTTTCTTGATTTTTCGAGCAGCTATTCACGTTTTTATTATCCTATTGATATGGCTAGGTCTTTTTCTTTTAATAACAAGTTTCAATTAATTCAATTTTCTCATTATCAAATGAATAATTATCTGTTAACATTTGGTGAGCAAAAATAGGTTTTTACAGTAATTTTCAATCTGCGGGTTTATACAAGTGTCTTTTTGTATTAGATAATTTAATTTATCATACAGATTTGATGCTTTTGCGTTAATTATTTTCAATTTTAAAAAAAGGTATTTGTAAACTTTTTTATGGTAACTTATACATCGGTTATCACATCAAAACCTTTAAAACTGCCCACAATAGCTAGACAAATGATTTTTTGTGCCAAGTTTTTTTCTCTAATTTTTTTGGCAATTTGATTGAGGGTAGCTCCAGATCCTACCGCGTCATCTATCATCAAAATATTTTTGTAGGGTTTGCTGTCATACACCATAAAAGAGTAATCAGCATTGGCAATTCTTTCATCTAGTTTATTAAGTGATTTTTGTGGAATAGCAATCTGATTGATAATTTTCATCACATTGATTTGAGGCAACCCAAAGTGTAGATTTTCTCTCAAAAAAGTCATTATTTGAACCTCTCTTTTAATGGTTGGGGGCACAAAGATAATGGCTTCTATTTGCTGCTCTTTTATAAATTGTTCTACTTTTGTTTTTATTTCATTTAGTATTTTTAGCATCAAAAATTTGTTTTGTCCTTGTTTGGCAAAATGCAGCAAAGTGCCTAGTTTGGTTTTGCCAAATCTCTCTATTGCATAAAAATCTAAGTAGTATAGGCTATCAATAAAAATATGCGAGAACCCAACGGTTTTTTTTAGTTTATCTGTGCCATCTATTAGTCCGTTTGGCAAATAGTATTGCGCATATTTTTTTAGTGTTGTTTTATATTCTGCCCATGTTTTAGCTATAGGCAATTTTCTTTTTAGACACCAATTGGCAAAGGCTTTTTCTCCTGTTATATATTCTCCTGTGGCGCTGATAAGCAAAAATTCATTTGCTAGTATGGTGTCTTTAGTTTTAAATTCTACGAGAGGCTCTTCTATAATGTTTGCTGTTTCTATCTCTTTTTTGCAATAGATGGTTTTTGGCGGCAAACCTCTTTTTTCTATTTTATTTAGCGCAATAAAATCCAACAATATTCGGTGGACTAATTGTTTAGAGAAACCGGTTTCTCTTACTATCTGTGCAACAGAAGTTTGTTTTTTAGTTTCAAAAAGAAGCGCTATTTGTTGCCGAGCTTTCATAATTTAATCCAACAAATATACAATAATTAGTTTACTATTTACTATGTATAGTAAATAGTAAATAGTATAAAGTCTTTAATGCAGTATACATAAAGATAAATAACAATTTTTTTTTACCCCAGATTACGCATTTGAGATTCTAATTACAGCCAAAACTACTTCAAACACAAGCGTATTCACGATTTTCATTCTTAAAATAGAACTACTATTCTCGTTAATTATAATCTTGTGGCCCACTTATTTTTATTGCATTTTTGACTGACATTGCAAACGCTAATGCGTAATCTGGGTTTAATATTGTGACTGCATTGCTGCAAATGTTTAATTGTATAAATGGGCAATAGGTAAGCTGGCGTTTTTTATATTAAATGCCTATTAAAAATTTACTACAAGTTTAAAATGAATATTTCTGCCTGTTTCATCGGCAAAATATCGCATTCTGTTTAGATAGTCTCTGTATGAATGGTCAAAAACATTATCAATTGAAATGCCAAACGTCATTTCTTTATTAAAAAATTGGGTGTGCAAAGCTAAGGATAGGTTGGCAATAAAAAAATCGGGTGGTGGGGCTTTAAAATCTTGATTTGCTTCTATGCCATTAACAGCTAATACATACCTGGGTTGAAATTTTATTTCAAGTTTTGATGTGTGATAATTTATTTTTTTTCTATATGATATTAAACCTGATAACTGCGCTGGAGGAATATAAATGAGTTTATTTTTATCTATCCTATTATAGCCAGCATACCAAGCAGCATTTACATTAAATAGCCAATTTTTATTTTGATCATAGTTTACAAAAAATGTAGATCCTAAAATATCTGCATTGGTTTGTTGATAAATAAAGAGTGGGAAAGCACCTCTGATTGTTAGCCTAAAATCTGGTTGTGGTTGTAGATAGATAAATCCATTTATTCGTTGCACAAAAGATTCTAAAGAAACACTCAAGGCATGATGTATTTCTTTTTTTATTGCAATTTGCCATTTTAATGATTTTTCCATTTTCAATAAACTATTGCCTTCTTCTATGCCACTCACACCTTGATGTAAGCCAAAACTATAAAGTTCATTAATTCCAGGCATTCTTTGCACATAAAGTAGGTCTGTTTTTATTTGTAATTGATTTTTAAAATTATGCAAAAAACCTGCTGCTGCACTCGCACCTAAAAATTGTTTTTTATCATTTTTGGGTATATTTCCTACAATTGTACGCAGATAAAGTGTACTATTTATATGTGCATAATCTAGTCTTGCTGATGTTTTAAAATGGCTATTTTTCTTATCTAAATTTAGACATCCAAAGATGCCACCACCAAATTTGTTATAATTAGGTATGAGCGGTAATATGCCTGTGCCAGCTACATTGTTGTTCCAGTCAAAAGAGGGTTGAAAACCAAACTCTGAGCTTAGATTTTTACTTAGATTTTTACTAAGTTTTAATTCTGCATAATGGCCCCATTTATTTAAGCTTAGGCTTGGCCTATCGGTTCTATTGCCTCTTCTTATATCAAATTCTTTTCTAGTATTTTGTTGGGCATTATAAATGAAAGACCAAGTGTTTTTTAAATTTATAAACCACATTTTTTTTAAAGAAAGTGTTTGATGGGTAACTTGCTGAGAAGGCGCCATTGTATTTCTGCTAAAATTATTTTCTGTAAAAAAAGGAACACTTGCATTTATTGCATTGCTCAAATCTGTTAAATTGCCAATATGTGCACCTCTTAAAATTCCTAGATTAGAATTAAAAATTTGGTAATTAATTCTCCAAAATTTTTTTTCACCTGATTTTTCTGCTTGTAAACTAAAATTGAGTTCTTTTTTTGATGTATTGGTCAAAAAATATCGAGGAGTTTGCATATCGCCAACATTTTTATAGGTAATAATGGTTCTTAAACCAATTTTTCCACCTTTGTTTAAAATTATATTTGCATTATGCCCTCTGCCATTGCTGCTATAAGTGTAGTTTGCCAATCCGTGCAAGTGTGGGTCTTTATCGATGTTTTTTTTCTCTATTACTAATATGCCGCTTATAGCAGCAGAAGGGTAAGAGAGTAACTCTGGGCCTTTAATTAGGCTAATGCTAGAGGCAGTCAAGCCATCTATTTCGGGTGCATGGTCATTGCCCCATTGTTGGCTATTCAATAATACCCCATTATCTACTATACCCACCCTATTGCCATATAATCCATCGATAATAGGTTTTGAAACATTGCCTGTTTTTAAAACAGAAACACCAGGTAAAGCACTAGCCATATCAGCAAAGCTTTTTTCGTTTGATGCAATAATTTGATTGCTATTTAATCTAAAAAGAGGATATTCATCATGGCTTTTTCCTTGTAACACTAGTGGCTTTATTTGATGGTAATCATGTTCTAGGTAAAAAGTAATTTGTGTATCTTTAGTTAATACCAAATATATTAATTGTGTTTCGCAGCCAGGGTGTGTTATTTTAAGGTGTATTTTTGCACATAAGCTATCTGCAAAAAACACACCTGCACTATCTGTATTATAAGGTCTGTTATTAACTTTTACAATGGTGTGGGTTAAAGAAAGCTCATGCTCATAATCAAGCACCTTGCCTGATAACTTGAACTTGCATTCTTGCCCAAAACCATTATTGGGGGCGAGAAAAATTAATTGGACTAAGAGGCTACTTAATAAAAATCGGAAAATCAACTTCGATATCTGTTTCTCCTTTGGCATTTGTAATGTCTCCATTGGCAACATTATTACCTGCTTTATTGGGTTCGTGTCTTAGTGTAATTTTTAGGCTCCCTTTTACAGATTTTGATGCGGTAAATTCTGCAGATAAGCCAAGTGGCCTGCCATCACCATCGGCATCAGTGTATTTTATTGTTCCAAGATTTGAATTGGAAAGTTGGTAAAATACTTGATGATCTTTACCTTCATTTCTTATTTCTGCAGTGATGTCTTTTGCAGGATTTTCTGCCTCGTTAATAAATTCTAAAACTAAATTATATATTTTGTTGCTATCTAAACTGTCTGTAACTATAGAAGCTACATTGGCACCATCGCCATCTAAGTCTTTGTATATAAAAAATTTAGCTGATCCACCACCAACGGGTGTTAAGGTTACTTTTAAAGTGGTAATGAGTTCTTCTTCGTGATCATGATCATCTTTTTTACAAGATTGGATTAGCAAAGCGGGAAGTGCAATCGCAAATATTATGCTTTTTAATTTAATTTTCATTTCTTTTTTTTATTTTAATTATGACATGCAATAATAGCAGAATAAAATCAAAATAAATCATTTATCTATCGAAATAACTTTAGTATTTATCGATTTATTATTAGAATTCTACCTTATTACTGAACAATGATTTTTTCAAAAAACATTCCTTCATTGGTTTCAAATTTTACAAAATAAATTCCTGAAATTGAAATATTGAAACTGCTGTTTTCAGCGGCTATGTTTTTTTTCAATACCAATTTTCCTAAATAATCATAGACAAATAAATTGCCTGTTTTTTCTAAATTAAATATACCATCGTGACTGGGGTTGGGAAAAATTTTAAAAGTAGATTTTTGCGCATAAATTGCAGCGTTAGTAAATTGGTAAATATCGAAAAAGGAGTCAAAACAGTCGGGAATATCGAATCCTCTTGAAAGTGAAACACTCACTTTTTGGTTGTTAAAAGGATTGCCAAATGGAGGCTTAGAAAGATTTACTAAACTATAGAAAAAAGGAATATTTAAGGTAAAAGGGCTTTCAAAAATATTGCTAGAATGATATGCATAGCTTACCTTGTATTGAGCAGAAGTGTTTGTGGGTGTTAAATTATTTTTTACCAAATTTCCATATTGATAGTGACCTTTATCCTGTAATAAATACAGCCCTTTTAAAAAAGCGATGTTGGTGATTTCATTTCCAATAAATATTTGACTATCAGAGCCATTAGAAGCTGAATAAAATATGCCATAGTTTTGTAGCCAATTTCGGTTAAATAGATTGAAAGGGCCATTTTTGCCATGGGAGTCGTCTATCACTATTTGTTGAGCTACATTAAATTCAAATAAATTTGCAAAAGGATAGTTTCCATGCAATACCAAGTCGCCTGCTGCATCTGCAGGTAATCTTACATCGGTCCAAAAAGGATTGCTGGAATAATTTGCTAAAATAATGTTTTTATTTGCACCACTTTGTAGAAGTATGCTATGTCTTAACTGGGTTAAAACATTGTCAGAAATGGTGTTTGATGATGAGCCTTCTTGCAATACCACTCCATAACCTTTGCCGCCATTGCCGTAATTATTGGCCCTGAGTATTAAATTTCTTTTAATCAAGTTCATAAAACTGTTGTTGAGGGTAATATGTGCAAAGTTACATTGCTCAGATTTGATAGATTTTACCAAACAAAATGTTGCGTTGGTTAATAATATATTTGATGTTTGGCTTGCAGTTGTATCCAATCGTTTAATACTAAAGCACATTAATCCTGCGTTTTTAATTTCATCAAAAAATAAAATTTTCGTGTTTTGAGCACCACTTTCGTATTGCAAGGCTGTAGAAACAATGTTTAAATTTTCATTGTAAAAAAGTATGTCCTTGTCTTGTTTATAAAAGGCATTTTGTTTTATATTATAGTATTGATTATTAATTAACTGGGGGTCATTTAGTATAAAATGTTCTTTTATACTGCCTTTTGCCCAATTGTTTGTAATAAGACCACTGTCGTTTATTTTTACAATTGCTGCAAAAAGCTGTCTATTTTCAAAGTCTAAAATTTTATTTGAAATATTGCGGTCTAATATCAAATATTCGCTACCTTTAGGGGTAGAAAATATTAAGGGTGTTTCAGCAATGGGTAATATTTCAGCCGGTTTTAAGTTAAAACAAGGTTTATTTTCGCCCACTTGACAATAAAATTCTGTTTGATTTATTCCACTACCTTTAATCACTATATTTGATTTTAATTCAATACTTTTTTTTAATAAATATTTTCCATTATTGATAAGTATAAAGGCAATTTCATTTTCTTTTAACTTATTGCTTGCTCGTGCTATATAATAATTAAGGGTGTCAGATATATCTATGTTGCCACTGCTATCTAACGCGCTATTTGGTATACGGTAAATATAAAATGGGTGGCTTGAATTAAAATAATACCAGCTGTCTTGCTTTATAGTTGAACTTTCTTTTTCTAATATTTGATGCGATATTTCTATAGCATTATATAACACTGGGTTATATTGATGTGACAGGTATTGATTTGGCAGCTCTATTGTTTGCGCAGAGACAGGGCATGCAAATAAAATTGCATAAAAAGCCAAAAGTGTATTTTTAAACATATTACAAATATAATGGTATTAGAGATATAAATTAATGGCATTGGCAATAAATATTGCGGCATATTTTTTTTGAAATATAAAATAATAAAAGTACATTTGCAGCCCTTTTTAAATAAAAGGTAAAGGAGGAATTAAAATTTTGACAACAGAAGAAAACAAACAAGAATTGGAAAAGGAGGCCGTTGATCCTAGCACTGAAAATGAAACTAACACAGTTTTAAACACAGTTGAAACCACGGAAGAAGCAGTAAAACCAGCAAAAAAATCAAGCTCTAGCGTTGCAGAGCACGAAGATTTTGATTGGTCTATGGACAAAGAAGGCTTTTCTACCTACAGTGAAAATGAATTATCTAGCATGGCTAATAATTACACTAACACCTTTAGCAATATTGAAGAAAATCAAGTTGTTACAGGAAAAATTGTAGCTTTTAGCGGCAAAGATGTAGTTGTAAATGTAGGCTTTAAATCAGATGGTATTGTACCAGCAAATGAATTTAAAAATATCGATGAATTAAAAGTAGGCGATGAAATTGAACTTTTTGTTGAACACAAAGAAGATGCCAATGGACAGCTAATATTATCAAGAAGAAAAGCAAGGCAAGAGCATGCTTGGGGTGATATTGTTAAAGCCATGGAAGAAGAAATTACGGTTACAGGACACGTTAAATCTAGAACAAAAGGAGGATTGGTAGTAGATATTTATGGAATTGATACCTTCTTACCAGGTTCTCAAATAGATATAAAACCTATCAGAGATTACGATGTATATGTAGGTAAAGATATGGAGTTTAAAGTAGTGAAAATTAACGAACAGTTTAAGAATGTTGTAATATCACACAAAGCTTTGATTGAAGATGATATAGAAGCACAAAAATCTGATATTCTTTCTAAAATGGAAAAAGGTCAAATACTTGAAGGCATTGTAAAGAATATGACATCATTTGGAGTGTTTGTTGATTTAGGTGGCATAGATGGTTTATTGCACATAACAGATATTTCTTGGAGCAGAATTAGCAACCCAGAAGAAGTATTATCATTAGATGAGAAAATCACTGTTGTGGTGCTTGACTTTGATGATGAGAAAAAACGTATTTCATTAGGCTTAAAACAATTACAAGAGCATCCTTGGAGTCAGCTTGATCCGTCTCTTGCAGAAGGAAGTAAAGTAACTGGAAAAGTAGTAACACTTACAGATTATGGTGCATTTATAGAAGTGGCCTCAGGTGTAGAAGGTTTAGTGCATGTATCAGAGATGAGCTGGAGTCAGCACCTTAGAAATCCAAATGAATTTTTGAAAGTAGGTGATGACGTAGAAGCGATTGTATTGGCGCTAGATAAAGATGAGCATAAAATGTCATTGGGTATTAAACAATTGGTTCCAGATCCATGGGCTGTTATTGGTACTAAATTTAAAGTTGGAACAAAACATAAAGGTATTATCAAAAATTTGACAAACTATGGAGTATTTGTTGAATTAGAAGAAGGTGTTGATGGCTTGTTGCACGTTTCTGACCTATCATGGAATAAAAAAATCAATCACCCAGCAGAGTTTGTGAAAAAAGACCAAGAGTTAGAAGTATTGGTGCTAGATGTAGATATGGAAAACAGACGATTAAGTTTAGGACACAAACAATTAGAAGAAAATCCTTGGGATACTTTTGAAACCATATTTAATGAAGGCAGCAGACACAATGGATCTATTGCAACAATAAACGATAAAGGCGCTACTGTGCAATTAGATTATGGCATTGAAGGTTTTGTGCCAACACGTCATTTGAAAAAAGCAGATAAAACTAACCCTAAAGTAGACGAAGTTTTAGAAATGGAAGTGATAGAGTTTAATAAAGAGAATCGCAGAATTATTCTTTCTCATACCAATCTTTGGAAAGCAGAAGAGAGAGAAAACGATGAGCGTGATCAAAACGATAAAGCAGATATTAAAAAAAGAACGACAAAAACCATTAAGAACTTAAATAGCAATGTTGAAAGATCTACATTGGGTGAAATGGGGGGTGGACTTGCTGAACTAAAAGCAGCTTTGGAAAAAGCAGAAAGTGCACCAACTAAAGCAAAGAAAGTTGAAGCAAAAGCAGAACCAAAAACCGAAGCAAAGGCAGAATCCAAAGTAGAAGCAAAAACCGAAGTAAAGGCAAAATCAAAAGTAGAAACAAAAGTAAAAGCTGAAACTAAAGTTGAGCCAAATATAGAAAAAGTAACAAAAGAAAAAGCTACTGCAAAAAAAGTAAGTAAAGGCGATGATTTAAAAGCAATTAGTAAAATTGGTCCGGCTTTTGAAAAAAGGCTAAATGCGCTAGGCATTTCTACTTATAAAGATTTAGCAAACCTAACAGAGGCAAAAATAGTAGAGCTTGAAAAAGCCGATAGTATGACGAGTATCGAGCAATGGAATGTTTGGATAGAAGAAGCCAAAAAATTAGCTTAATAATTATCTTTTAAAAAAAAGCCCGCTAATAGCGGGCTTTTTTTTGCATTGTACTCTATATCGAAATTAAAATTTTAGTTTTTTAATGCCCAAACAAAAAAAATATGCAACTCAAATAGCTTTTATTGTATATTGCTTAAGGTATCAATAGTATTTTTTTGACTATAGACATCATGATAGAATCAATATTAAAATCAATTATATATATAATAGATTTACTGTAAAATAGCTGATTTTATAAATAGTGTTTTGAAATAAAATTTGCAAAGAATTTAAGAAGATATTAATTTAATGTTTTAGAAATCAATGACTAGAAAATATTATTTCAACCAATTTTTCTGCATTAATATTGTTCATAAAATCTGGCGATAGCAATTCTTTTCTTATTGCAATCTCTTGCTCAGAAAATATTTTACCTTTTAATTCATTTAATTTTTCTATCATATCATTTGCATCTGTGGCAATGATGCAAAGTTTATCTAATCCTGTGTCTGCAACCATTTCATGATTAACTAAGCAAAATTTGCCTTTAAATAGCGCATTAAGTAATTTTAGTTTTATACCAGTTTGCTGAAAAGTAATCAATACATTGATTTGTGCATTTTGGATCAATGAAGTTATTTTTTTGCTACTTGTTTTGCTTAGTAAAGTAATATTTGTATTTTTACATAGCTGCAATAATTTTTTACTTGGGCCATTGCCAGAAATAATGCAAGGTATATCAACTTTTGAGAAAACATTTTCTGCCAAAAAACAAGCAGCATTGTCATTTTCTTCTACCGATAAATTACCATGGTATAGTGCATATTGCCCAATATTTTTATTAATATTTACTGTATTTGATGAATGAAACGCTGAAATCCAATGGGTTTTGTTGTATTTGCTAAAATGGGTAAAATCTGCTTTTGAAATGGCTAAAATGCCATTGGCAGTGGTTAAAATATTTTCAAAAACAGCAAGTTTTTTAGCAGCAAATTTATAATACGTTTTTTTTAAAAAATTTGTACTCAATAGCGCTAGTTTGGCATAATAATGGTGCTCAACATTATGGGTTCTAACATAGCATCTTTTTGGATTTATTTTTTTGTCCAAAAGCACTCCTGCGCAGTGCAATCCTTCTAGCAAAATAGGGTCGGTGTCTTTATTAAGATTAGAAATAAGTAAATTGCTTTGTCTACTTGCAACAATATAGGGTATATGACTAAATGGATATACCCATTTTTTTCGTTTATAATAATTAATTTTAGAGCAATATTTTTCTAGCTTTACGCTCCGTTTTCTGCCGTATTCAAAACAATGCAATTCTATTTTAATGCCTAATTTATATAGGTGCTTGCATTTGTAATAGATGTCTATTACTCCTCCATAATTTGGAGGATATGGAATATCAAAAGCTACGATATGTATTTTTTTATGCAATATTATGTTGTATAAATTTCAATTAATTTACCTTCCTCATTTTCCCAACAATAATTTTCAGACAATTGCAAGGCATTTTTAGCAAGTAAGTTGTAAATATCTTGGTTTGATAAAAGCATTTTTACTGCATTTTGTACTTCAATAGCATTATAATTTACCTCAATAGCAAAAGTAAGTTTTTTATTTAATAACCTCAACTCTTCCGTATTACCAATAATTTGCGGCAACCCAAATTGCATATAATCAAATGTTTTATTTGGCAGTGCAAAATTATAACTTTTAGAAGAATTGTCTAATACGTTATAACCAATGCGTGCTTTTGGTGTTATTTCATCTAGTGCTGATGGCAATATTCGCCCAAAATAAGCTATGTGAGCGGTGTTGGCAATTCTTTCTTTCAACCAATTTGTTAAATCTCCTTCTCCTACAATTGCCAGCGAAAAAGCAGAAGCAATGCTTGCATCTATTAGTATTTCTAATCCCCTACCTTGGTTAATAGCACCTTGATATAGCACATCATATGTTTTTTCACTTTCAATTTGATATTTTTTCTTTCTAGGATAATTTTTTAATAAAAGTACCTTTTGCTCAAAATATTTTTGATAATAATTGGCTATCGGTTCAGAAACTGTATAACATCTACTCACGGTTCTAAACCCGATTTTTTCAATAAATTGCCAAATTTTTTGAGTAGTTTTTTTGTCTTTAATTTCAGGCACTTGGCTAAATAGCTCATGTGCATCGTGCAGGTGTTTTTTCTTTTTTCTTTTTGCATAAAAATGCGCTGCTAATAAGGTGTCAGCATCGTTTGAGCAAATAATATCTGGAGCGTGTTTTATGCAATATAAAAATTGTTTTAAAAATAATTCAATATAGAATAATTTACCATTTTTAAAAAAACAATTTAACCGCTTTGCTTTAAATAAATATGCAGGCAGTTCATTATCAAATAGTTTTCTACCAATCAAATGTATTTCATAGTTTTGTAAAGTCGCCAATGTTTCACATATACGATGCATTCTTTGGTCAGTTAACAAATCATTGCTGACTAGAAAAAAAACCTTTACTTTTTCAACCACGCTATTTTTTCTGCTTTAATGGCCACTATCCCTCGATCTATTAACTCTTGCAAAACTATTAGTTTTTGCCATTTATTATTTTTGTTTAGCAATAAAAGGTATCCCTTTTTATCAATATTTGCTTTTAATTCTTTTTTAATTTCTATCGAATATTTTTCAAATATTGTGTTGTAATTTTCACCTCTTTTAATAGATAAGCAATTGTCGCAATGCCCACAGGGAATGCAATAATCGTCATCAAAGTAATGTGCGATTTGTAAATTGCGGCATTTTTTATCATCATGAATGTATTTTAACATGCCGTCTAAACCTACGCTAAGGTTAGATTTTAGTTTTTCAATATGTTTAGCATTTAGCTCAAAGTGCTCTTTTCTAGCAGTTAAAAAAGTAATTTTATGTGCTTGATGTTGTGGCTCGTATATGATTAACCCAATTTTTGCCAACCTATTGAGTATATTTATAACTATTTGCGTTGGTAATTCTGTGTTGATTGCAATTTTTTTTTCATCTATTTTTGTTTTTCCGTGATATAATCCACTGTAATTTCTAAATAAAAATTGCACAATTTTATTTATTGGTTTATCTTCTTCTTGCAAGTTTATTAAAATTTGTGTATCTGCAATAACCTGAATTTTAGAGCCCGAAAATATATTCTCGGAAAGGTCAAACACACCTTGCAATTGCAAAAGCTTTAGTGAAGAAACAATGGTAATACTATTTTCTTTGGTCCATGTGATAAATGCGTTTAAATCAAACTTAAATGTTTTGTTTATTCCATCATTTTTTGCAATTTGATAATAATTATATATTTTGTTATAAGTCGCTATCACTGCAGCATGGTTTGGAAACTTGTTCTCAAATTGTAGGTTTAAATTTTTGATATCTTCTTGATTGTAAAGCATAATGCAAAATGCGTTTTTACCATCTCTGCCAGCACGTCCTGCCTCTTGATAATAATATTCTAAACTTGGCGAAGGTTCCAAATGAATCACAAATCTAACGTCCGGTTTATCTATTCCCATACCAAAAGCGTTGGTGCATGCAAGGATTCTGATAGATTCTACTGTTTGATGGTTTCGTGTCCAATCCTGCTGTTTTATACCTCTTTGTTCTGGCGATAATCCTGCATGATAGTAATCTGCCGCAATATTATTTAACACAAGCAGCCTGCTAATTTCTACAGTGGTTTTTCTGTTTCTTGTATATACTAAACCTGTTCCTTTTAGTTTTTTACAAATTTCTATTATTTTTTGAATTTTATTTTCTTCTTTTAGAATAATATAGCGCAAGTTTTTTCTTACAAATGAACCCCTAAATAGCCTTGCATCTAAAATGTCCAAATTTTGCCTTATGTCCTGCACAACATTGCTGGTAGCGCTAGCAGTAAGTGCCAACACTTTAGCATTTGGAAATAGATTTATAAGTTCTATAATTCTTAAATAAGATGGCCTAAAATCATATCCCCACATACTAATACAATGTGCTTCGTCTATTGCGATAATGCTAATATTTACTTGAGCAAGTGATGATTGAAAATTTTTTGAAATCAACTTTTCTGGAGAAATATAAACAAATTTATACTGCCCATTTCTTATGCCCTCTAAAGCTATTTTTTGTTTAGTTACCGATAATTGTGCATTTAATGCAATGGCAGAAATACCTTTATTTTTTAATGTAGCTACTTGATCTTCCATAAGAGAGATAAGGGGAGAAATAACTAAAGTGATGCCAATTTGAAGAAGACCTGGTATTTGATAACAAATAGATTTGCCCCCTCCGGTTGGCAATAGTGCCATGCAATGCTTATTATCTATAACATCCTGTACTATTTCTCCTTGAACGGGTCTAAAATTGTCGTATCCCCAATATTTTTTTAAAAGCAAGATAGCCTCTTCCATTTATAATTATATAAAGTTAGTTATTCTAGGAGCTTTCCGTCATGTATTCTTAAAACACGGTCTGATAGTTTTGCTAAATTTTCATTGTGTGTAACAATGATGAAGCTACTTTTATACTTATCTCTTAGTTGCATAAACAATTGATGCAGCTCTAAAGCATTTCTTGAATCTAAATTACCTGTGGGTTCGTCTGCAAAAACCATCATTGGACAATTAATTAAGGCCCTAGCCACAGAGACACGTTGTTGTTCACCTCCAGAAAGTTGGTGAGGCTTATTATCCAATCTGTTGCTTAAACCCAAGTCATTTAAAAGTTCTTGAGCATTTTTTTTAGCTTCATTTTTTGATTTGCCTGCAATAAGTGCTGGCAACATGACATTTTCTACCGCACTAAACTCGGGTAATAAATGATGAAATTGAAAAACGAAACCCATGCTCAGGTTTCTAAACTGGGCGAGTTTCTTTTCGCTTAATTTTGTAATATCTAAGTTTTCAAATAATACTTCTCCACTATTTGGCTTATCTAAACTGCCTAAAATATGGAGCAAAGTAGATTTTCCAGCTCCAGAATCTCCAGTTATGGCAACAATTTCATTGCTATTTAGCGTCAAGCTAATATTGTCTAAAACTTTTATCTGTCCGTAGGATTTAATTATATTAAGGGCTTTTAACACTGCACAAAAATAGGTGCTAATTTTTATTTTTATTCGTAAAAAAGAATAAACCATTTTTTTTGCTTCTAAATGATAAAAAAAAGTAACTTTGTGCCGAAATATAGCGTATAAAAATCAATGAATATCCACGAATATCAAGGAAAACAAATTTTAAAATCTTTTGGGGTAAATATACAAGAAGGCATAGTAGCCCAAAATGTAGCAGAAGCTGAGGCAGCAATGAAACAATTGCAGGCAGAAACTGGAACAGAATGGGTGGTAGTAAAAGCACAAATACATGCAGGTGGCAGAGGCAAAGGTGGAGGGGTAAAATTAGCCAAAAACATTGAAGACTTAAAAGAAAAAGCAGGTCAAATTATTGGAATGCAATTAATAACCCCACAAACGGGAGCAGCTGGCAAAAAGGTAAATAAAGTGCTTATAGCCCAAGATGTTTATTATCCTGGAGCCAATGAGCCAAAGGAATTTTATATTAGTGTGTTGCTAGACCGTGCAAAAAAACAAAATGTTATCATGTATACAACAGAAGGGGGCATGGATATAGAAGAAGTAGCAGAAAATCATCCTGAAAAAATATTTAAAGAATGGATAAATCCTTCAGTAGGCTTGCAGGGCTTTCAAATCAGAAAAATTGCTTTTAACCTTGGATTGTCTGGCAGCGCTTTTAAAGAAATGACTAAATTTATTACCAATTTATACAAGGCATATATCGGTAGCGATGCAGATATGTTTGAAATTAATCCTGTTTTAAAAACCAGTGATGATAAAATTATAGCTGTAGATGCAAAGGTAAATATTGATGACAATGCACTTTACAGACATCCAGATTATGCCGCAATGCGCGATGAAAGTGAAGAAGACCCAACAGAGGTTGAAGCAAAAAAATATAACCTAAATTATGTAAAATTAGATGGCAATGTGGGCTGTATGGTAAACGGTGCAGGCCTAGCAATGGCTACAATGGATATCATTAAATTAAGTGGTGGAGAACCTGCTAATTTTTTAGATGTAGGTGGAACAGCCAATGCGGAAACAGTGGAAGCTGGTTTTAAAATTATACTTTCTGATCCCAAAGTAAAAGCAATTTTAATCAACATTTTTGGAGGAATTGTTAGGTGCGATAGGGTAGCGCAAGGAGTTGTAGATGCTTATAATAATTTAGGAAATATTAATGTTCCTGTAATTGTTCGTCTTCAGGGAACAAACGCAATAGAGGCAAAAAAATTAATTGATGAGTCAGGCTTGAAGGTAACTTCTGCAATTGTTTTAAAAGATGCTGCTGCATTAGTAAAAGAAGCAGTAAGCTAGTTCTGAGTAAGCTGTTAATATATAAAAATAAACTGAATATTTATTTCCATCCAGCTAAATTAATTAAAATATGTTAAAAGAATTCAGAAATTTTATTATGACAGGAAATGTCGTAGAGTTTGCTGTTGCCGTGATTATGGCAGGAGCAATTGGTGCTGTAATTAATGGCTTTGTTACCGATATTATTATGCCAATTGTAGGTCATTTTTCTGGAGGTATTGATTTTGCAGATTTAAAAATAGTACTCAGTGAGGCTGTTGTGTCTGCTGATGGGGTGGATGCTAAACCAGAAAATGCTATTAAGTGGGGTGCTTGGATTAACACAATTGTTAGTTTAATAAATGTTGGTTTAGTAATGTTTATAATTGTAAAAGCATATAATAAAGTAAGAAAACCAGAAACTGCTGCCGCTCCTGCAGGGCCATCAGAAATAGATTTACTAATGGAAATAAGAGATTCATTAAAAAAATAAATATAAAAAATAACTAAAGTGCTGCACAATATCCGTTGTGTAGCACTTTTTTTTAAAATAAAAAACATGAAAAAAATAGTATCAGTGGCTATTGTTTTATCAGCAACCTTCCATTTAAACGCTCAAGCCGAAGAAGCTGATGTAAAAAAAAATGTACAAGTAGCAGCTGCTGCTGCCAAAGAATTCAAATCCGGTTGGACTAGAGGAGGTTTTTTTAACATTAATGCATCAAATACTATTTTTAAAAATTGGGCTGGTGGTGGCTCCAATTCTACAGGTATAGTTTTTAACGGAAGCTTATATGCAGTGTACAAAAAAGGTAATGGACTTTGGGAAAATTACCTAGACCTGAATTATGGCGCAGTGCAGAATGGATCAATGAAAATAGATGATCCCAAAGGGGCATTAGACCCTAATGGTGATATTAAAAAAATTAACAATCCCTTTGTGAAGGCAGATGACAGGTTAGTTTATCAAACTAAGTATGGGCGTAAAATTAATGATAAAATAAATTATGCTGCTTTATTTAATTTGAACACTCAAATGTTTGCTGGCTATCAAGCCGATGATAAATTACGAGAAAGGCTGCCAGTTTCTGATTTTCTATCTCAAGCCTTTGGGTATGCCTCTTTAGGGGTGGATTACAAACCCGCCAAGGCAGTTTCTGTATTTGTTTCGCCACTTACTTTGAAATACACTTATGTTATGAACACAAGGCTGGCTCCTTCTTTTGGATTGGACAGCAATAAAAATATTAGAACCGAAATGGGCTGGTATATTAATACTCAGGTATCTAAAGAAATTATGAAAAATGTTACCATTCAGTCACGTTTAGAGCTTTTTAATAATTACAAATCTGTTTACCTTTTTAAACGAATAGACATAAACTGGCAAAATACAATAAATCTGAAAGTGAATAAGTACATTAATGTAAGTTTGATTACACAAATGCTTTATGATGACGATGTAGACGTGGACCCAATAAATGAAGGAAAACAAATGAGAGCGCAATGGAAACATTTTTCTGGTATTGCCTTCGGTATTAAATTTGGGGATAACTTGCCTTAACAAATATTAAAATCCTGCTTTAAATGTGTGATTCTTGTTTATGTATTTAGAAATTGATCCATATAATATTCAGTACGCTGAAATAAAAGAAATAGCAAAAATGCTTAATGATGGAGGCGTTGCTATCATACCCACAGACAGTGTATATGCATTTGTTTGTGCGCTAAATCAAAAACAAGCAATGCTAAAAATTTGTAATTTAGCGGGTAAAAAACCAGAGCGCTCAAACCTTTCTATATTGCTAAATTCTTTAGAGGACATTGGCATTTATACCACCCCGTTTGGCACTAAAATATTTAGATTAATGAAGGCTTGCTTGCCAGGGCCTTTTACTTTTATACTCAATGCCAGTAACACTATCCCCAAAATCTTTTTATCTAAACGAAAAACCATTGGTATCAGAATACCCGATAACTTAATTTGTGAGCAATTGATTGCTGTTTTAGGCCAACCATTGATAAGTGCTTCATTAAAAAGTGAGGATGAAATATTGGAGTACCTTACAGATCCACAAGAAATTGCTGCAGAATGGGAGCAGAAAGTAGATTTAATTATTGCGAGCGGCAATAGTGAACTTCTGGCCTCTACCATCATAGACTGCACAGGGCTAGACCCGATTTTGATTAGGGAAGGTGCAGGTATACTCCCTTAGTTTTTTTCAAAAAAACTTTTTATTTTCATCTCTAGCACCCCAAATACAGCTTCTTTAAAAATTCCTTTACTCATTTTACTAATGCCAAGAGTTCTATCTGTAAAAATAATCGGTACTTCAATGATTTTATATTTTTTTAGCCAAGTTTTAAATTTCATTTCTATTTGAAATGCATAACCCTTAAATTTGATTTTATTCAGGTTTAGATTTTTTAATACATCACTTTTATAACATACAAATCCTGCTGTAGTATCTCTAATTTTCATGCCTGTAATTAACCTAACATATGCAGAGGCATAATAACTCATGATTACCCTTCCAATTGGCCAGTTAACCACATTTACACCAGTTAAATATCTGCTACCAATGCTCATATCGTTTCCTCCATCTTGACAAGCAGCAATTAATCTGCTAAGATCAGCTGGATTGTGGCTAAAATCGCAATCCATTTCGCAGATGAATTCATAATTTTTCTCTAAACACCATCTAAAACCAGCAATGTATGCTGTACCTAAACCGTTTTTGGCTTTTCTATTTAATAGATGCAATCTGTCTTGAAATAGTATTTTCATTTCTTCTACAATTCTTGCAGTCCCATCTGGAGAATTATCATCTACTATTAGGATATCTATATCGTGATGAAGCTGAAAAACAGCAGAAATTATAGCTGAAATATTTTCTTTTTCGTTATATGTAGGTATGATTACAATTTTATTTGTCACTTGTATTAGATTTGCTGCAAAATACGTTATAAAAATTGAATAATTAACCCATGCAAATAGAAAAAATAGCTTTTTTAGACAGAGATGGTGTGTTGAATGAAGAAATAGGCAATTATGTTACCCAAATTGATGATTTTAAAATTCTTCCTCATACTATTAATAATTGTTTAGCAATCAAAAAGTTGGGTTTTCAAATAGTTATTGTTACCAATCAGGGAGGATTAGCCAAGAAACTTTATACAGAAGAGGCGCTAGAAAGTTTTCATCAAAAATTGCAATCAGAATTCATTAATTCAGGAATCATTATCTTAGATATTTTTTACTGCCCACATCATTCAGAAGTAGAAAATTGTATTTGCAGAAAACCAAAAGGTGGCATGTTAGAAAGGGGACTTGCAAAATATGGTGGAATCAAAGAAAAATGTTTTATGATTGGTGATAATATTAGGGATGTTAATGCTGCTCTTTCAGCTGGTATTGACCAAGCCTATGAAATTAAATCAAATGAAGATTGGATAACTGTTTTACAAAATATAATTGCCTAAAAAAAAGTTTTTTATCTTTAAAAAAAGAGTAGATATTTGAATACGCTTTATAGCATGAAAGAATCAGATTTTATTAATAAAAATAAGAAAAAATGGCAAGATTTTGAAAAACAATCTATTGCTAAAAACACTGATTTACTAAAAACTTATGCTGAAATTAGTCTAGATGCATCGATAGCAAATACTTATTATAAACACAGATCTATCAAAGTTTACCTAAATTTTTTGCTAGCCAAAATAGAGTTTTCCCTTGTTAATAAGCAAACAAAGCTAATGCCTAATTATTTGTTTTTTTGGAAAAACACGGTGCCCAAAGCAATGTATGAATCTAGGTGGATGATGCTTATTGTATTTTTGGTTTTTTCTGTTTTTGTAGCTGCCGGATATTTTTCTGCAGCTAAAGATGTTGGTTTTAGCTCAGATATTTTGGGTAGTGGTTATGTTATTACCTCTTTAGAAAACATAAAAAGCGGAGACCCTATGGCCATTTATGGCAGCATGCCAGAGTTTGACATGTTTGTTACCATTGCTTTTAACAATATAAAAGTTGGATTGGTGGCCTTTTCGCTTGGTGCCCTCTTTGGTATTGGCAGTTTATTTTCTATGGTTATCAATGGTATTATGCTAGGTGTTTTTATGCATTTTTTTTATTCTAGGGGGGTAGCAGGCGATTTTAATCTGGCTGTATGGATGCACGGAACTTTTGAAATTGCAATGCTTATTATAGAGAGTGGTGCAGGATTTGTGATGGGGCTTGGGCTTATTAATAAAGGAAATTTTTCTACTAAACAATCATTTTATAATAGCGCTAAAAAAGGAGTGCAAATTTTAATTGCCACTATACCTTTTACAATTTTAGCAGCTGTGATTGAAGCTTTTTTAACCAGATACACCCAATTGCCTGCTATTGTGCGTGCTTCTTTTATAGTTTTATGTCTCTTAATTACACTGTTTTATTTTGTGATTTACCCATACCTGCTTTATAAAAAAGGAAGGTTTAATAAAGATGAATCTTTTGATGTTTTAGATAATTCAGTAATCACGGTATTGCCGTTTTTAAAATTTAAAAAACCACTAGAAATAGCCACAGAAATATTTGGACTTTATAGCAAGCATATATTAAAAAACGGATTGTTCTTTTCGATATTAGGAATTGTCACAATTTACTTGATGGAAAAAGATTTTTTTGAAGAATTAAAATTTGGAGCTATTAGTGGTATTAGCTCTTCTGAAAAGTTTTTTAACATGTTTTATAATTTAGGACAGTTACCAGAAAATTTAATGATTTTCTTCCAACAGATTATTTGTTTGCCCATTGGCCTGTTTTTAGGTTGTATTTTGTACTTTGTGTTTAACAAAGTGTTGCCTTATTATACAAATGAAAAGAGAAAGTTTAGTATATTAAAATGTGTGGCCGTATCTTTTGCAACTGTTTTATTGTTTTTAGCTTTTTATAATTTGCCATTGATAATTAATTTGGCTTTTTTAATTTATTATATGAATTTAATTCCAGCATTATTTTTTGAAGAAAATTTTAATAAAGCAATTTATAAATCATTAACTTATGGGTTGTCTAGATTTAATTTAATTACAAATGTATTTAGTGCTTTTATATTAGCTATTTTTGTGGCATATTTGCTTCATAGTCCGCTATTTTGGACTATTCAAGAGGTTGTAAATATCTTTTATGTAAAAGAAGATTTAAGCTATCAAACTGTAATTTCGGTGCTCATCACTTTTTTGATGTTTACAGTTATTTATTTCTTTTTTATTTGCTACTTACTGAGCAATGCTGCCACTTATTTGTTTAATAAAGAATTTTATGAACGCTCAGAGACAAAACGGTATGTGGCAAATATGGTATTGAATGATCAAATTTTAGGTTTTGAGAAAGAGTAGAATGAAAAAACAATTATTATTTATTTGCTTTCTTTTTATTCAATTATTTGGCTATAGCTTAATATTAGACGACAAAAATAAGTTTTCTAAAGCTGCCAAGGAGCAAAATGAGCTATTGGATTACAGCGATGAGGCACACAGTAAAAAAATGTTAAAGAAAAAGCCAAAAACTAAACAAGATTCTAAGCAAATTCCATTAAATCTTAATGATAGCAAAAGTAAGAATAATATATTTATGTATCTATTATCATCTGCCCTTTTTATTATATTTATAATTTTTATTTATTTTATAATAAAGCAAAAAAAAGAGATTAAATCACTTTATAGTTCGGATAAGGAAAGTGATGATTTTGCAAAACTGAATTTGAATGATACATTAAAAGATTATTTATTCAACGAAGATTACCGCTTGGCCTGTCGTATATTATACCTTCAATTGTTGCAAGATTTGGTAAAATTAAATCTAATTTTTTGGCGAAATGAGAAAACCAACTGGGATTATTATCACGAAGCACAGGCTACAAAAAAAATCAATCAAGATAATTTGAATAAAATCACATTGCGCTATGATGTGCTTTGGTATGGGGAAAAGGTGCCGAGCCTGATTGCTTTTAATGAGTTTAAAAACCTAATTAATAATTATAAAAATTAATGAAGGTATATCAAAAATATATACTTTTTTTTGGCATTATTGGATCATTAATATTGGCTTTAATCTTTTTGGTAAAGCAATCAGAAAAAAAATATAATTGGAATACCTATAATTTGGAGTACAATGATATGCAACCATACGGTTTTAGTGCCTTAAAGTCTACATTAAAAAACAGTTATAAAACGACATTATTTAAAGAGAAATTTGCTATTTCAGCTTTGTTGCAAAGCAAAGAACCAACAGATTACATAGCCACAGGCGACTATTTAACTTATAGAAAAAAAGAACTTGATACACTTTATGATTTTGTTAAAAGAGGCAATCGTATTTTTTTAGCTTATAATGATATTAGCGATACCGTGTTATTGCGTTTTGGCATTTTTGCACAATTGGCAAGTTTTAGAACAAATTCAATACCCAAAATTAATGTTTTTTTGCAGAGCAATAATATTCTTGATTCTAATTTTTTCAGGGTTGGGGTAAAAGAGAATTATAAAGATGAAATTGCTATTTCTTGGAATTATTTCAACGAAAAATCGCTTAATAAGACTTTTGATAAACAAGCGATTAATTTATTTGAAAGTACCGAGAAAATTGATGATAGTACAACTATTGATGAATCTGCAGATACTGAAGAGGTATTTATTGATGAGAATTATTTTTTTGGCAATGACTTTTTAAACGGAGTTACGCCTGTATTAAACCATGAAAACTTGGCTTACATTGATAAGAAAGAGCAAGTAATAATGGTAAAATATAAAATAGGGGCAGGAGAGGTAATACTGTTGCACAATCCTATATTGCTTAGCAACTATTTTTTTTCAGAAGACAAATTATTTAATTTGCCCATCCAACTTTTAAAAGTTTTAGACAATGATAGGTGTTTGGTAGATATAGAGGCGCGTAATTTTAAAATAAATAGTTTTGGTGTTAAGAGCAGCCAATCACCTTTAAAATATATATTGAGTAAAAAATGGTTTAAAATGTCGTTGTATAGTTTATTGATAATTGCAGCAGTATTTATTTTCTTTACAAGTTTTAGAAGATTGCGGGTAATATCAATTTATCAAACGCCTCAAAACAAAAGCATAACAACCATAAAAAATATAGCTGCAATGCTTTATACTGCTAATAATCATACAACTTTAATTAATTATATGAAAACCAGTTTCGAATATTGGAAAGCACAGCAATCTACTAATGCCCTTAATAATTTGGCAGGCACTGCAAAAGAGGCATTCGATGTGTGTAACTTTATTTCAAACAAAGATATTTGGGAAAAAGAACAATTTTCTAAGTTTAAAAAGAACTTTAACTATTTAAAATCAATATATGCAAAATAATATAGAAATCGAAGATGGCCAAGCGCCACTAGAACAAACGGGCAGTGACACTTATGTATCAAAAGCCCTAGCTGATATAAAAACAGAGGTGGCCAAAGTAATAGTGGGGCAAGATGAGGTTGTAACACTCAGTTTTGCAGCACTTCTTATAGGTGGACACGTTTTATTAGAAGGCGTGCCTGGAGTTGCCAAAACCTTGATGGCTAAATCTATTGCAAAAGCAATGGATTTGCAGTTTTCTAGGGTCCAATTTACGCCAGATTTAATGCCAAGTGACGTAACAGGCGCGTCTATTTTTAATCTTAAAACATCTGAATTTGAGTTTAAAAAAGGGCCTGTTTTTACCCAAATTTTGCTGATTGATGAAATCAATAGATCTCCAGCAAAAACACAAGCATCGCTTTTTGAAGTTATGGAAGAAAAGCAGGTTACAAATGATAACCATACCTATAAACTCAAATTACCCTTTTTTGTAATGGCTACACAAAATCCGGTGGAACAAGAAGGTACTTATCAGCTTCCAGAAGCTCAGTTAGATAGATTTGTGTTTAAAATAATTGTCAAATTGCCCAGCCTGGAAGAAGAGGTGCAAATTCTGCAGAAGTACCAATCAGATTTTAAAAGCCAACAAATAGATACTTTAAATTCAGTAATCCATCCTGATTTATTGCTAAAGTGTCAAGACGAAATAGAAAAAGTGATAATTTCAGAACAAATTATAAATTATATTGCCAAAATTGTAAGTGCAACGCGAATGCATGATGATATTTTCTTGGGCGGCAGTCCTCGTGCATCGCTTAATATTATGAAAGCTAGCAAGTGCATTGCTGCTATAAAAGGGAGAAATTTTGTAATCCCTGATGATGTAAAATATGTGAGTGGTTTTGTGCTATACCATAGAATAATATTGCAGCCAGAACGCGAAATGACCGGTGTAAAAGTAGAAGAAGTAGTGCAAGAGATTTTTGCAAGTATTGAAGTACCTAGGTAGTATTTTTAAAATATTTAAGTGTTAAAAATTTACCCAACATATAGATTTTATTTAGTGGCTTTGGGCTTGGGTATTTCACTTTTTTTTGTGGAATTGTTTCCTGCTATTTTTACCCCATTAATCTTTTTTGCACTGGTGTTTTTGGGTTTTATTGGATTGGAAATTGCTCAATTATTTTCTCAAAAGAAACCTTTTGCCATTTCACGCTTGTTGCGCACTAATTTGTCTTTAGGCGATAATGAAACTATTGTCTATTTCTTGCACAATCATTTAAAAGTGCCATGCCGAATAAGCATGTATGATAATTTGCCCCTTGCATTAGATAGAAGAGATTTTAAAATATCAAACAAATTTAAAAGTTTGGAAAAGAAAACTATTCGTTATGAAATTATTGCAAATGTTAGGGGCGAATACATATTTGATTATATTGATATTTTTATTCGCCTAAATTTCGGGTTTCTAGAACGAAGGTTTGAGCAGCATTTGCCATTTTTAGCTAAGGTTCAGCCCTCTGTTATACAATTAAAAAAATATGCTTTGGCAAATATTAAAAACAGTGTTTTATTCTATGGAGTAAAAAAAGTAAGAAAAATTGGGCAGAGTTATGATTTTGACCACATTAAAAATTATGTTTTAGGAGATGACGTGCGCAGCATAAATTGGAAAGCCACTTCTAGAAAGAACGATTTGATGGTAAACCATTATGAAGATGAAAAATCGCAAGCGGTATATTGCATAATAGATAAGTCTAATGTGATGAATATGCCCTTTAATGGCCTAAGTTTACTAGATTATGCTATCAATGCTTCTTTGGTTATTAGCAATACTGCATTGCAACATCAAGATAAAGCAGGTTTGCTTACCTTTTCGGATACTTTAGGCAGTGTTTTACCCGCAGCCAATAGCAAAAAACAGCTTTCTATTATTAATGATCACCTTTACAATCAAAAAAATAGGACTACAGAATCTAATTACTTACTTTTATATTATGCCCTTAAAAAATTAACAAGAAAGCGAAGCCTATTTTTTTTATTCACTAATTTTGAGTCTATGAGTTCTCTTGAAATTAATTTACCAATTATATCAAAGATTGCTAAACAGCATGTTTTGGTTTTAATTTTTTTTAAAAACACAGAAATAGAAAAATATTATAGTTTAGAAAATAATAGTAAAGCTGCAATTTATGAATATGCGGTGGCAGAAAAGTATCTTGCAGACAAGCAAAAAATGCTAGGTCTATTAAAAAATTATGGCATAAGATGTATCTATACTGATCCTAAAGATTTAACCATTAACACTTTAAATGAATATATCTCTTTAAAGGCTACAGGCTCAATCTGACATTAGTTACTTTGACATCACCAATTCTATAAAGAATGATAGAAAGCAGCAAGCTAAATCTCCCAATTCATTTCTGTCAAATTAATAGGCTGATGTGCAATAAATCCTTCACCCATTTCTGTATTTATCAATCTTCCCATTTGTGCTGCTCTTCCATTAAAAAAATTTAAAAATGATTGCGATGATATTGGAGTTTCTGGCCCTTGATTAACAACATTGGGACTAAAAAATTGCGAGTTGTAGCTTAGTATAACCTCCATTTTTTGAGAATAAATTTTGCTTATATCAATCACAAAATGTGGCGCCAAGTATTGGTCTTGGATATAATGAAATATGTTTTTTGGTCTCATGGGTTTATCAGCTGTTCCCACATTAAATTTTGCCAAACCACTTAAAAATGCTGCATCAATAAGCAATGCAGCTGCTTCCCCATGATCTCTGTGTCTATCTTGTGGTGCATTAATGAATATAAAATCTGGTGCAAACTTGCGAATTGTTTTTACAATGGCTTTTCTATTTTTTTCATTATTTACAATATTTCCATCACCCATATCCAACTGCATACGTGCATCTAATTTTAATAAATGGCTTGCTGCTTTGCTTTCTAATGCGCGCAATGTAGCATCACCCCTAGTGCCTAATTCGCCTTTGCTCAAGTCGATGATGCCAGTCCAATGCCCTTTTTCTTTTAATTTAAGCAATGTTCCAGCTGCTCCCATTTCCACATCATCTGGATGTGCACCAAAAGCCAAAAATTTTAGCAAATTATTTTACTTTTATTTTAATGGTTTTGCTCATTGCAGGGCCATAGCTTAAGTGCGCTCCATTACCAAATTGCAAAGTTAGTGTATGTTCGCCTGGAGTAAGTTTTGTGTATTTTGCAATAGTAAGGGTATCTTTCAATTGCCCTTTTCCAAAATGAAAATAACCATTTGCTTCTGCACCCATGGGTACCATTTGCCCAGCGGGGGTTGGCTGTTGGTCTACAAATAGATGGTGGTGCCCTTTATCTACATTAATAGGTCCTGCAGGCTCCACCTCCATGCCTTTTACCCCAAATTCTACAACAAATGGTAAACTTATTTCTTGTCCCTCTGTAAGATTTGGGAAATATATTGATTGATCTGCCCTGATTTCTACGGAAGTATTAATCGGTGCTGATTCATGATTATGCATGTTTGTATCATCGTTAAGGTCTTGATTTTCTGCCGATTTTGAAGCATTTTGGTTACAAGCTGCTAAGGCTATTATGATTAGTGCGCTGTAAATTGATTTTGTTGTGGTTGATAATTTCATCTGATTATTATTTTTGTTTGTCTTAAACTTTGCAAAGTTGATAAGATTAATGCATTAAAAAAAGAAAATAGTTTAATTTTGTTGTATAATTTATTGTAGCTATGAAATATAAACATTTATTAATTTTAGGAATGATTGGCTTTGTGAGTGGTATCGCTGGAGCTTTGGGAACTATTTGGCTACAAAAAGTTGAAAATCCTGCTGCCATTACTGAAGAAAATTTATCAAATAAATCTTTTTTTAAAAGGGTTTCTATGCAAAATTTTGCAGATAATTCTTTTATTGATGCCTCAAAAATAAGCACTCCAACAGTGGTATTTATAAAAACCGTTTCGCAGGCCACTATTAATGCTAACCCTTTTAGTTGGTTTTTTGACCCATATAGCAGCAGAAGTCAAGCAATAACAAGTACTGGATCTGGGGTTATTATTAGTAAAGATGGGTATATAGTAACCAACAATCATGTGATAGCTGGTGCCGAAAAAATAAGCGTTATTCTATCTGAACAAAAAAAAGAATATGTAGCTAGGTTAATAGGTGCAGACCCAAGTACAGATCTTGCTTTGCTAAAAATAGAGCGTTCAGATTTACCTTTTGTTGCCTTTGCCAATAGTGACGCTGTGCAAATAGGAGAGTGGGTATTGGCAGTTGGAAACCCTTTTAATCTAACATCTACTGTAACTGCAGGAATTGTATCTGCAAAAGGCAGAAATATTAATATTGTTGATAATCAGTTTCCTATCGAAAGTTTTATTCAAACAGATGCGGCTATAAATCCAGGCAATAGTGGTGGCGCATTGGTAAATCTTAAAGGACAACTAATTGGTATAAATACAGCAATTGCAAGCAATACTGGGTCATATAATGGATATGGTTTTGCAATACCAAGCAATATTGTAAATAAAATTATAAAAGATTTTATTGAATATGGAAAAGTATCTCGGGCATTTTTGGGAATTGAAACCGAAGATATAAACGATAAGCGACAAAAGGAGTTCAGTATTACGCTAGAAAATGGAGCATTTATTGCCTCTTTGCAAGAAGATGGGCCAGCCGAAAAGGCAGGGCTAAAAATTGGGGATATCATCACCGCTATTGATGCAAAAAAAGTAGATGCAAAATCTACCTATGATGAAGCATTGGCTTACTATAGACCTAATGATAAGGTAGAGGTAGAAATTAATAGAAATGGAAGTGTAAAAAAGTTTAGCATAGTGCTTATTTCTGCCGAAAAGGTAAAGCAATTGCAGTTTAAAAATGCAATACGAAGTGACCAACTTGGAGCAACTTTTTCGCCATTATCTGCTTTGGAAAAACAAAAATATGGGCAAGGTATAAAAGTAACAGGGATTGAAAGGGGATTGATAGCTAATTATGGAATTACAGAGGGTTTTATTATTACTAAGTTTAATGGAAAAGTTTATGATGACCCCAATTTATTTATTGCTGCATTTAATGCTAGAAATGGAAAGGTAGAAATAGAAGGCTTCGGGGCAGATGGAGGAAAACGTTTCTTATCCTATTTTGGCTATTAATGATTTATAAATTAGCCCATAAAATTACTAAGCATTGGTTGCGGAAAAACTTGGGAAAAACCTCATTTGCACCCATTTTATTTGATTATAAAAATATTGTAAATGAAGGATTAAATTTTGGAAATGATGAACGCATAGAAATAGCAGAAAATTATTTAATTACCCATTTATCCCAGTTTTATAGCAGCCCGTTGGTGATTGATGTAGGCGCAAATATGGGCGAGTATAGCCAAAAATGTTTAAGGGGTTTTCTATCTCCCCAGATATATGCAATAGAGCCATGCAGCAGTAGCTTTGCCCAATTAAGCATTGTTTTAAATAGCCAAGTTAGCTTGCACCAAATAGCGCTGAGTGATTTTGATGGAAATGCTACAATGTATATTTCTGAGGCAAATAATAAATTAAATAGTTTAATTAAAAGAACACATAGCAAACATTATTGGGAACAAGGTGAAAGTGTGCTTACCCAAACCTTAGATAGCTTTGCTGAAACCAAAAATATACTTTCTATAGATTTGTTAAAAATAGATGCAGAAGGATCAGAATATACTATCTTATTAGGAGCTTCGAACTTATTAAAAGGCAAAAAAATCAACCATATTCAATTTGAATTTGGAGGCGCTATGCTCTCTTCAAGACATTTTTTTAAAGATTTTTATGATTTGCTAAGTCATAATTATCAGATTTTTTACTTGCTAAATGATGGCATTTATCCTATTAATCAATACCACGAAAAACTCGAAAATTTTTGCGGTAATAATTTTTATGCAAAATTAAGACAAGATTAGTAGCGTTTTTCTGACATTGTTTTTTTCAGCGTGTAAATTATTTATTTTTTAATTATTCATAATTATTTCTTCTACCTTACTTAGAAACTGAGTATGAATTTGCTCCTTAAAATCACTGTTATTTGCATTGTTCTTCACTAAAAAAGCATAGTGCCATGCCAATAAATCATTGTTTAACATGAAGCATCACTTTGTCTTGCTTTTATTTTTAAAAATCTATGCGTTTTCAAAAATAACTTTCAACTATATTTTTAGTTTACAAAAGCAACGAAATGACACTAAACGAAGATGTAATAATTTTTTAAATCATTTTTTTTTCTATTTGGTATCCAAAAAGTGCGTAATCATATTTTACTGGGTCATTTGGATCAAAATTGGCTACAAATTGGGTAACTTCACATACGCCTTTCCAATTGGGCTTAATATTTATTAGCTGCAAAAGCTCTGCAGCACTATTAACTACATGAACATCCAAGGGCATCATTAATTGGGATGGTGATATTTTATTCCATATACCAAAATCAACACCACTTTTATCTTTGCGCACCATCCACCTTAGGTACATATTTAATCTTTTGCAAGCAGAATTTTTTTTAGGGCTTGCAATGTGTTTTTGCGTTCTTAAAGGAGCATCAGATAAGCTAAAAAAGTAGCTATTAAAATTGCTCAAGGCATTATAAGCATCAAATTTTTCGTTGGCAGTGAAAAAAGCATTTTCTAGGCTGTTGTGTTTTTGATAATGCAGTTTTAGAACCTCAATACAATAAAGCAAGTCTGTGGAATTAAAGGTTCGGTGTTTAATATCTTGCATTGAAATTAAATCTTTTGGTTGATGCTGAGTAATAAATTCATAGGGCGAATTATCCATTGCTGTTATAATTTTTTGGGCACTATTAATAATACTTTTTCTATTGCCCCAAGCTAATATAGCTGCAAAAAACCCTGCTATTTCTATATCTTGTTTTAAACTAAATTGATGCGGGACAGAAATAGGGTCATTTTTTATAAAATCTAGGTGATTATAGGCTGCATATAATTCATTGAGCCTTTTTTCAACAGGGTTCATGGGTTATAGTTTGCTCAATTTTGCCAATAAATAGGCGTCTGCCATTACCAGCCAAGCCATCGCAGATACGAGTGCGCATGCACGCGGCACTACACATGGGTCGTGTCTCCCTTTGATAGCTATACTTATTTTTTCACCTTCGATATTTATGGTGTTTTGTTTTGATGCAATAGTGGCAGTGGGTTTAAAAGCTACTTTAAAATCTATATTTTCTCCATTGCTAATACCGCCCAATATACCCCCACTGTGATTGTTTAAGGTGGTTATTCCACTTGCCTTCACTTTCAATATTTCATCATTTAACTCGCTGCCTTTATAAAGCGCAGCATCAAATCCTGCGCCATATTCAAATCCTTTTGCTGCATTGATAGAAAGCATGGCCTTTGCCAACATAGCTTGTAATTTTAAAGATTGTGGTTCACCTAAGCCAGGGGGGCAATTTTTTATTATACAACCAACGATACCTCCAAGACTATCTCCATTTTTCTTTGCCTTTTCTATTTCTTTTTCCATTTTTTTAGCAATGCTTTGGCTGGGGCATTGTATTGTGCTTTGCATATTTTGCAGCTCTTGCCAACTTGGTTTTTTGCTTAGTTTATGTTGATAAATTTGGTAAACATACGCGCAAATTTCTATGTTGCTGACCGATTTTAACAACATGGCTGCAAATGCTCCTCCAATAGACCATGCTGCGGTCGTTCTTGCACTAGATCTGCCTCCTCCGCGATAGTCTCTTATGCCATATTTTTGTGTAAAGGTATAATCTGCGTGCGATGGGCGAAAAATGTCTTTGATAGCATCATAGTCTTGTGGTCTAGTATTTTCATTTTTTATACTTACAATTATAGGTGCACCTGTTGTTTTTCCTTCAAAAATTCCGGAATCTATTGTTGGAATATCTGACTCTTGACGCGATGTAGTCAGGTGGTTTTGCCCTGGTCTTCTGGCATTCATAAAACCCTGCAGCAAGGCCTCATCCACAATTACTCCTGCCGGACAGCCATCTATGACAGCTCCAATAATATTACCATGGCTCTCGCCAAAAGTATGGATTTTAAAAATTTCTCCAAAAGAATTACTACTCATGTTATTTCATAATTAAGTGCTGAAAGTTGTTCCCAAAATTGAGGAAAAGATTTATTAACTGCTTCCGTTTGTTCTATACTGCAATGTCCAATTAGTGCATATTGAGCAAATGTCATTGCCAACCGATGGTCTTGGTAAGC
The DNA here is from genome assembly GCA_041690035.1 of Bacteroidia bacterium. GTDB lineage: Bacteria > Bacteroidota > Bacteroidia > NS11-12g > UBA955 > CALSPH01. Next base: position 51,806 of record JBDNFC010000046.1, read on the forward strand.
ATTAAAAATTAGCGGTTCAGCATCTATACTGCATCCTGAGATAGAGATAGAATTTTCGGTTATTGAAGTAATATTAACTCCCATTTTTTGCAATGCTTTATGGAGAATTAATAACCTTTTACTTTCTTTATTGTTCAGCGTGCCAAGTCCTAGGGCGTCAAAAGAAAGGTTTTTTAATGCCATTGCAAAAATAAAATTCATTGAAATGTCTGGACAATCAGAAAAATCAATCACTTTTGGTATTTGTGCAATGTCACTGCCCAAAATAACGATTCCACCATGGCTTTTCTCAATACTAAAAATACCCATATCAATCCAGTTTTTTATAAATATCGAATCACCTTGAAGCTTTGAAAAATCTAAGTTATTTAAAAATATTTTTGATACTGGAGAAATGATTGCCATTGAAAAAAAGTAAGAAGCAGCACTCCAATCTAGTTCAATTGCATCATTTTTTACTTTAATTTCTGGTATTTTTGCTTTGATTGCAATACTTGTGTTGTTTTGCAAGATATCAAAACCCTGTGTTTGCATTAATAAAATGGTTTGATTTATATACGCATAAGAGGTTTGAAATGGCGAAATTGATAATGAAAGTCCAAATTTGGGTGCAATAAGTAATAAAGCTGTTATGAACTGACTGCTTTCAAAGGGCGGTAAAAATAATCTTTGGGTGCTAAATTGTATTCCTTTTACCAACAGTCCTTCTGGCTTAATGGATATTTCTGCACCCCAACTGCGTAGTATTTCAATTAAGGGTAAAATAGGACGCTCCATTAATCTTTTATTGGCAAAAATCATGTTGTTAAACAATGGCTCGCTTGCTGCCAAAGCAAGCGAAAATCTAAATACGGTGCCTGCATCTTCTGCATAAACGCACTTGTTTTGTGCTATTGCTGTTGTGGCTTCCTGTGCCAATTTAATATCATTATTCAAATTAGTAATGTCAAAAATTATAGATTTATTTTGTAACATTCTTAAAAAAAGTAACCGGTTTGCTATACTTTTTGAGTAAGGCAATGATACTGTTCCTTCTAATTTTTGTGATATATGTTTTAGGCTCAACATTTTTGGTAAGCTGCAATAGCATTTGCAATCATATCAATGCTTATGGGTTTCAGAACAAACTGATGCGCACCCGAAAAGACAATAATATTTATTTCGTTATTGCTGTTTTTTTTATCTTGATATAGAAAAGTTTCTATATCTACAATTGTTAGGTTACTCAACATTAATTTAGGAAAATATGCGGGTATAATTTTTTCTATTAACTCAAAAGCAAATGATTTTTTGAAATATTCTTTTGAAATATATGATTCCATCCATAAACCCGCAGCTACACATAAGCCATGCAAAATTGGTTTACCTATTGCCAAAAAATGGCTTTCTAAAGCATGGCCAATGCTGTGACCTGCATTTAGCATCAATCTATTATTATTTTCTAGTGGGTCATTCTTTACAATACTATATTTTATCATCGCCCATTGGTAAATACTCTTGTTATCAATGTTTAAATCTTCTAAATTTATAAATTGCCCAGCAATAATGCTGTGTTTTATAATTTCACCTTTTGCGCTTATTATTTCAGTTTCTGGCAAAGTTTTTAAGAAAATAGCATCACTATATACACCTATTGGAGGGTAAAAACTTCCAACAACATTTTTATTATGCATAAAGTTTATAGCTGTTTTTCCACCTATTGCTGCATCTACCATAGCGAGCAGGGTAGTGGGTATATTTATATATTTTATGCCTCTTTTGTAAATAGAAGCTGCAAAACCTGCAAGGTCTAAAATAGTTCCACCGCCCAATGCGATAATCAAGGTTTTTCTATCCGCATTGATTTCTAAGAGACTTGAAATAATTTTATCGATATGATCCCAATTTTTTATATTTTCTCCTGCAATAAATGTAATAAAATGTTGTACTTTTATTTTTTTAATAATTGGCCAACAATATTTTTTTGTGTTTTCATCACAAATTAATACACATCTACTTGCACTTGAAATTGCGATTACTTTTTCTAAATTAGAAACTAGGTCTTTACTAAATATTGGTTTTGGGTGCATTGGCTTAACTTAGCAGGGGTTCTAATGCAGTAAATATTTTTTTAGGATTTTGTTGCTCGTAAATGATTTCGTACACAGCTTTTAAAATTGGCATGTTGCTGCCAATGCTCTCATTAATTTTATACATCGTTTTGGTGCTAAAATATCCTTCTGCTATCATGTTCATTTCCATTTGAGCTGATTTAACAGTATATCCTTTTCCTATCATATTGCCGAATGTTCTGTTTCTACTAAATTGTGAGTAGGCAGTAACCAAGAGGTCTCCCAAATATGCATTTTCTTTCACATCTCTATACTGAGTGTGGCAGTCTACTAAAAATTGCTCCATTTCGCTCAATGATTTAGATACCAAAACGGCTTGAAAATTATCTCCATAGCCCAGTCCATGGCAAATACCGCAAGCTATGGCATATACATTTTTTAACACAGCTGCATATTCTACACCAAAAACATCTTCTGTTATCTTGGTTTTAATATACCTGCAAACTATTAAATCATTGAGCGTGTTTGCAAAATCATTATTTACAGAAGCAACTGTTAAATAAGATAATTTTTCTAAAGCCACTTCCTCTGCATGGCAAGGGCCCGTTATCACTGCCAATTGATGCGCGCTAATGCCCCAATGATTAATGAGGTATTGTCCTACTACTTCATATGTTTCTGGAATGATGCCTTTTATTGAGGTGGCAATATATTTGTTTTCAAAAGCATTTTTAGGCAGTATTGAAAGTTGTCCGCTTAAAAATGCTGCAGGAGTGGCCAAAATGATAATAGTGTTTTTTTGAATAATAGACAAAAGATCAGTGCTTGGTTTTACATTTTTATCAAAAGCAATGCTAGAAATATAGTTAGGATTATGGCCAAAGGCAAGAATGTGATCTACCGCTTCTTGATTTCTCATCCACCAATCTATGGTGATATCTGTTTTTTCAGAAAATATTTTTACTAAAGCAGTTGCCCAACTTCCGCCTCCAATAATTGCAATTGATTTTATTTGCATCATAAAGCGCAAATATAATTTTTGTTTTGCTTAAACATACATGTTAGAGAATAAAAACTACTTAGATTGCATTAGAAACAATCGATAAGGCATTATTTTAGCAATATTTGATAACCTATATTTAATGTGAACGATGTAGGAATAGAAGTTGGCGCAACAGCGGTTTGATCACCCCATGTAAAATTTTCGGAGTTCAATTTGCCTTGAAAAAAAATCTTAGAACGATTGCCTAATATCAATTGATAACCTGCACCAAAACCAAAATAAGGTCCAATTATAGCTTCCTCAATATTAAATCCGCCACCTGAACCTCCATAGTTTGCACCCAATCCAGGTTGATGGTATGTATAAGTCATAAATGCCAAACCACCTTCTCCTAAAAAATAAACCCCTGTTTCGTCTATACCTTTTGGATGAATATTATACCCAATAAATATATTTGAAAAAGTTAGCTTTTCTTTTGTTACTCTATTATAATTTGGTGTGCCAGATGGTGCCGAAGAAATTGGTTCAAAAACATCAATATATTGCTTTTGAAAAGGTAAATAATAATTATAACTAATGCTTATCGGATGTTTCTTTTTAAATAAAAATGAGGAATTAATACCTAATCCATAAAGCCCAATTCCATACCCTGTTATTCTTGTTGCGTTGAGCTGAGTGCCTAAAAAGGTTTGAGATTTTGCTTTAAACGTCATTGCAATGAAAGCAATAGCCAATATTGTTTTAATTTTCATCTATTAGATTTGTTTTTAATAATATTTAAATCAAGAAAATATATTTTTTTAAACTTTCAAGTAAAAATTATCCACAATTTTTCCAACAAACTTATCTAAAATTTAAATCAAATATTATTGTCCTTGAGCTAAACTAAAAGCTATTTTACCATCAAATTTTACTAGATTTTCAGTTTTTATGATGTCAAATCCAGCATCTGTAAGTTGTTTTGATAGTTCTAAAACATCGTTATAAGTTACTGCTTTGTCCATTGCTGGGCTTGTAAATCTGCACCGCCAGTGGTCTGTACAAAATGTTTCTGCATTCCCTTTTGGATAAACTTTTACTCCTCTATTGGTAACTACAATAAGTTCTAAATTTCCTTCTTTAAAATTGATTAGTTTTTTGCCAAGTGTTTCAGCATTTTTATTATCATCAGCCCAATGTAAGAAAATATCTACTCCTACAAGGGTTTTTTCTGCTTTCACAGTGTCTTTTATCTTGATATGAATTTTTTTGGTAGATTCTTTATTATAATCCACAGATTTCAAGGTGTTTGGCCTTTGTCCTAATCTTGCTATCACTGCGTCTGCAAAACCTTGTGTACCCACTTTTTCTTTTGTTAATCCCTCTGTATATAAATCACCAGTATGTATGCCATCTTCTAGTGTTTTAAGCCAAGCATTATGGATGTTTTCTGCCACTTCGGGCTGACCAATATAAACCAACATTTCAATAGCACCCAATATTAAACCAGATGGGTTTGCAATTCCTTTACCTGTAATATCGGGAGCAGAGCCATGTATTGCTTCAAACATTGCAAAATTATCGCCAATATTACTAGATCCTCCTAAACCCACAGAACCAGTTATTTGAGCAGCAATATCAGATAAAATGTCCCCATAAAGATTTGGTAATAAGATTACGTCAAATCTTTCTGGTGTGTCAGCTAATCTTGCAGCACCTATATCTACTATATAATAATCAGTTTTTATATCGGGATATTCAGTAGCCACCTCATTAAAAACATGGTGAAATAAGCCGTCAGTTAGTTTCATGATATTGTCTTTTACCATTATTGTAATACGTTTTCTGCCATAAGCCCTTGCATATTCAAATGCAAATCGGGCAATTTTTTCTGAACCTGGCCTTGTAATTAGTTTCAAACATTGGGTTACCTCATCTGTTTGTTGATGCTCGATACCCGCGTATGTGTCTTCTTCGTTTTCTCTAACAATGACCAAATCCATAATGGGGTGTTTGGTTTTGACAAATGGGTGATAGCTTATGCAAGGACGTGTATTCGCAAATAATCCCAAAGTTTTTCTTATGGTAACATTCAAACTTTTATATCCTCCACCTGATGGTGTGGTTATTGGTGATTTTAAAAAAACTTTCGTCCTGTTTAATGATTCCCAAGCTTCCGGCTTTATCCCACTTGTATATCCAGCAAGATAATTTTTTTCTCCTATTTCTATCGTTTCAATATCAAGTTGGGCGTTGGCTGCAGCCATAATGCTGAGGGTAGCTTCCATTATTTCTGGTCCTATTCCATCGCCATGTGCTACAGTTATTGGTGTTTTGGTCATATTCGTATTTTTTTGTGGTGCAAAAATAAGCATATTGTGCGCTTTTACAAGGCATTTTTTAGATGTATTTGGCACAAATTTAGTCAACATTAGGTTTATTAGACTGCTATTCGCTTAGTATTAATTGGTTTTTTATGCGCAATGAAAAATTACTATTAGGCGTAGAATTTAAATAATAGTTAGCCAAGGCTATGTCTATTTTAGCTTTGTGTCTGACTGGCTAAAGAGCAATGTGAGCAATGCTTCAAAAGAAAAGTATGCTTTATTGGGGTATTTTGTTACCACAATGCGCATATTAATATATTGCTCTAAGTGGTTTGCAACCATTTCTAAAGAAATATTGCCAAAGGTGGTTTCTGGGTTTTTTAAAATGGCTGCATTTAGTTTGGGCTTTAAGTAATGCCTCTCTGTGAATAGCTTTACACCTCCATCTAAATGTGCTGTTTTTATGTCCGAAACATAATTGTAATATCCTTGATTTACAATGATTGTTCTCCAAAAATCAATGATGTTTCTAAAATCTAAAGTACCTGCTGTATTGCGCCATAAAAACGCTTCATAGCCTTGCCCTTTTTCAAAAATACCCTCTTCAGATTGATTCTGGATTAAAAAATTTTCATAAATGTGTTTAAGTTCGGCAATGTTATTTTTTGCTTCTTCTACCATCCACATTTGATAGGCATCTTTGAATTCAAAGTTTCTAATAAGTATTTTTGTGTTAATATTCAATGGGTTTATGTATAACAAAAACGAAAATCATTTGGTTTTATTTCATAATTAAAAAAATATTGAATCTATTGCATCTTTTTTTGATAAATAAATTGCACTATTAATCCATTTAGCAAGTATCTTTGCCCCATTCATGAATCATTTTCGTAATTTTTGTATTATTGCTCATATAGATCACGGCAAAAGCACCTTGGCGGACCGTTTATTAGAAACTACTCAAACTATTAATGCAAGGCAGATGCAAAATCAGCTTTTGGATAATATGGACTTAGAACGGGAGCGAGGCATTACTATTAAAAGTCATGCAATACAAATGAATCATATTCATGAAGGGAAAAAGTATGTTTTAAATTTAATAGATACTCCAGGCCATGTTGATTTTAGTTATGAAGTTTCGCGTTCTATTGCAGCTTGCGAAGGGGCATTGCTTATTGTAGATGCTGCACAGGGCATACAAGCACAAACAATTAGTAATTTATATTTAGCTATAGATCATGGACTTACGATTATCCCGATATTGAATAAGATGGATTTGCCGGGGGCAATGCCAGAGGAGGTAAAGGATCAAATAGTAGATTTAATTGGCTGCGATAGAGATGAAATTATACACGCTAGTGGTAAAACAGGTTTAGGAATTCCAGATATTTTAGAAGCTATCATAAACCGTATACCTCATCCTATTGGTGATGAAAATAAGCCTTTAAAAGCACTTATTTTTGATTCAGTTTATAACTCGTATCGAGGTATTATCGCCTATTTTAAGGTGTTGGATGGTGTGATGACAAAGGGGCAGAACATAAAATTTATGAACACTGAAATGGATTATTATGCAGAAGAGGTGGGCGTATTAAAATTAGAGAATGAGCCTCGCCAAGAGGTGAGGGCAGGCGATGTGGGTTATATTGTGAGTGCAATAAAAAATGCTAAAGAGGTAAAAGTAGGCGATACCATCACCTCACTAGTCAATCCTACACTTGAGCCAATAAAGGGGTTTGAAGATGTTAAGCCAATGGTGTTTGCAGGCATTTATCCTGTAGATACCGAGGATTATGAAGAATTGCGCGATAGTATGTTTAAACTTCAATTAAATGATGCAAGTTTGGTTTTTGAACCAGAAAGTTCTGCTGCTTTAGGTTTTGGTTTTAGGTGTGGTTTTTTGGGTATGTTGCACATGGAAATTATTCAAGAACGTTTAGAGCGTGAGTATGGTATGACGGTAATTACTACTGTGCCCAATGTAAGCTATATTGCTTATACCACTAAAAACGAAATTATTAAAGTAAATAACCCTACAGATTTGCCACCACCTGACAAAATACAAATGGTGGAAGAGCCTTATATTAGAGCCAATATTATTACTGCGGCAGAATTTGTAGGGCCTATCATCAGTTTGTGTATGGAAAAACGAGGACAAATTGTTAATCAGGTATATTTAACCACAAGCAGGGTAGAGCTGGTTTTTGAAATGCCTTTGGCAGAGGTTGTTTTTGATTTTTATGATAAATTAAAGTCTAATTCGAAAGGGTATGCGTCTTTTGATTATCATCAGATTGGCTATAAAGAAAGCCATTTAGTAAAAATGGATATTGTACTTAATAAAGAGCCAATAGATGCCCTCTCTGCAATAATCCACAGAGATAGGGCGTATGATTTGGGAAAAAAAATATGTATAAAATTAAAAGAATTGATTCCAAAACAGCAGTTTGAAATAGCCATACAAGCTGCAATAGGAGCGAAAGTAATCGCTAGGGAAACAATATCTGCCATGCGCAAAGATGTAACAGCAAAATGTTATGGAGGTGATATTTCTAGAAAAAGAAAATTGTTAGAAAAACAAAAAGAAGGAAAGAAAAGAATGAAGCAATTAGGCTCTGTAGAGGTGCCTCAATCTGCATTTATGGCGGTGCTAAAACTAGATTAGCATTGCACTATTTAAAAAAATTATTTACGAAGTCTTTTTCTCGTCCATTTTGGATAATGTGTTTAGGAAGTGTTCTGTTTTGCGCAAGTTTTCAGATGGTAATTCCTGTAATGCCTAGTTTTATTGAAAAACTGGGTGGTGGTGCGTACAAAGGGTATCATATTGCCCTATTTGCAATCATGGCACTTATTAGCCGCCCATTTAGTGGTATCCTAACTGATAGAATTGGTAGGGTTCCGGTGATGGTATTTGGTGCTTTGGTTTGTTTTTTTGTAGGCTTTGGATATTTGTTTGTAAGCAGTGTGGCAGGTATTTTATTGCTTCGTTTTTTGCATGGCATGTCCACAGGATTTACCCCCACAGGCAATACCGCTTATGTAGCAGATCTTGCTCCTATAGATAAACGCGGTTTAGGCATGGGTATTCAAGGCATGAGTAATAACATAGGCATGGCTATTGGGCCGTTTATAGGCGGTTGGTTATTTAATAAATTTGGATTTAATGCGGTATTTGGTTCTTCTATCATTTTGGCTATAATGGCTATTGCCACTTTTAAAAGTTTGCCAGAAACTGCTCCAAATCCTCAAAAATTTAGTCCTAAATTGTTAAAAATACGCATGTCAGATTTCTATGAGCCAATGGTATATGGCCCTTTTTTAATATGTTTTGCACTCAGTTTTGGTTTTGGTTCATTTTTAACAATTGCACCAGATCATAGCAAATTATTAGGGATAGAAAATTTAGGATTGGCATTTAGTGTGCTTACTATTTCTTCTGTGCTTTCGCGGTTTTTAATTGCTAAATTGTCTGATGTTTATGGCAGGGTTTGGGTATTTAGAGTGGCTTTAGCAGCCATGAGTATAATTTTGTATTTTATAGCTAATGTTAGCAGTCCACCATTGATGTTAGGGCTAGTTGCTATTTGGGGTTTTTGTCAAGGTGCATCTTCGCCTACTGTTTTTGCTTGGACCACAGATATTGCTGAGCCAGAAAAAAAAGGCAGAGCTTATGCAACAGTTTTTATTGGTTTAGAATTGGGTATAATTCTTGGGGGTTATGTTACAGGTTTTATTTATAATAATAACAGCATCAATATCCCCATGGTTTATTATGCTAATGCACTCGTTTTGGGCGCTGCTGCTTCTTTTGTTTGGTTAATTAAAAGAGATGTTTTGCCCCAAAATGCATTAACTAGGGAATATCAGTGAAAAATTACTTGCAGAATTATCAGCATTATTGTTTATTTGAAAAAATAATTTGAAATAATAAAAAAATCAAAAATAATGGTTTTCAACAAACTTAAATATTGCAATAAGAAAAATAAATGAATCCATGTCCGTCAAATAAAACGCTTATCCTTTCGCTTACCTCCCTTTGGGCGCTGGTAGAGAGTGGTTTGGGAGGTATGATGCATGCCATGCATTTGCCTTTTACTGGTATTTTTATTGGTGGATTTGCTGTGTTAATTATTGCCATCATTGCACAATATAGCAATAATCCAATGCAAGATTTGCTCAAATGCACACTTATTGTCTTGATTATAAAAGCTGTAGTAAGCCCTTACTCCCCACCAACATCATACTTGGCAGTCGGTTTTCAGGGTGTTTTAGGCGCATTTATATTTCAAAATAAAACAGCCTACAAGTGGGCGGTTATTCCATTTGCGGTATTATGTATGGCAGAGTCTGCTGCACAAAAATTATTGGTGCTGTTGTTGTTTTTTGGAAAATCTTTTTTTGAGGCAATTGACATTTTTATTCATTCTGCAGCACAATCTTTTGGGTTTACAAGCGCATTTTCTTATAGCAATTACATTGTACTTATCTATTGTTTAATCTATCTGTTTTGGGGTGTTTTACTAGGTATTTGGATATTGAAAATCCCTAAGCAAATAGCGCATAGAAAAAATTGGTATAATGATATTACTACCAATGAAGCTAATATAAAAATAAGTAACCCAAAACAAAATAAATGGGCAGTTTTTGGCCTAATTGTTGCCATTATTGTGCTTGCCATAAGTTATAATACCGATATTCAATCGGGTTTAGCAAAGGGCTTGCATTTAATTATAAGGGCAGCATTAATTTTATGTATTTGGTTAATTATAATTTTGCCATTGTGGCAAAGTAAGATGCGACATTGGCTATCAAACCAAAAGTTTAATAACAGAGCAGATGTTTTGCTTGTCCATCAAGAACTAGATTTAATTAAAAAATTTGCCAAACCCTTATATGATAGAATAAGAGTAAAATATAAGCGAATAAGGTTAATTAAAGAGTTTGTTTTGGGCTTATTAGTAATTAGTATTTACAGAAAATATGAATAAAAACTTTAAGATATTGACTGGTCCTGTCCAATCTGGTAAAAGCGCTGCGCTATTTAATTGGTGCTTGAGCAAAAAAAATATTGCTGGTTTTTTAAATATTGATAAGAGAGGTTTAAGGTATTTATACGATATTTCAAAACAGGATTTTCATGCTTTTCAAATTGCAGAAAGGGCAAATGTAAAAGACATCGCTGTGGGTAAGTATATATTTGCATGGCAAGGTTTTGAAAATGCTAAAAAGATAGTTGATGACACATTGCCTATTAATTTAGATTGGATAATCATAGATGAAATTGGGAAATTAGAAATGCATGATCAAGGTTTTGAGCCTGAATTATCCAATTGGATCAAAACATGGAGCGCAAAACAACAAAAAACTATCTTAGTAGTAAGGGATTCTCTCTTAGAATCCGTAATTTTAAAATACCATTTGCAAGGATGTGAAATATTAAACATAAATCAAATCTATGAGTTGGGGTAAAAATATAAATGCTTTGATATTGGCTGGGGGCGAATCTTTGCGAATGGGAATGGATAAAGGTGAATTAGTTTACCATCAAAAAGCTCAAAAATATCATTTAGCAGATATGCTAATTGCCATGGGTTTGCCAACTTATATTTCTATAAAAAAAACTATAGTTCAATCTAATGATTATCATTATGTAGTAGATAAAATTGAAGATATTGGTCCTATGGCAGGAATTCACGCAGCGTTTACTACTTTTAACACAGCATGGTTAGTGCTTGCCTGCGACTATCCTTTGTTAACCAACCATCATCTTGAAACATTATTAAAGCATAGAGACAAAAGTAAAGTAGCAACCTTATTTTATGATGAAATGTCAAATCAAATAATTCCTACTTTGGCTATTTATGAACCGAAATTTTTTCAGTTACTTTCTAAAGCTATTGCTCAAAAAAATTATGGCATCCAATATCTTTTGAGACAACATGATATTGCCTTGGTTTCTGTTCAGGGAGAAGAACTTAGGAGTATAGATACTCAAGCGGATTGCGCACAAATAAAAAAAATTATAAATGGAAAATCAATCCACTAAACAAATTAATATACATAAGGTGTCAGAAACAGAGGTTCATCAAACCCCCGATTTTTTGGCGGTAGAGGAGCCTTTGCAAATAAGCTTAACTATCAATAGCAATATGCCTCCAATAATTGATAAGAATATATCTATTACAATGCGCACACCAGGAGCAGATACGGACTTGGCACTTGGTTTTTTATTTACCGAAGGAATTATTTTCGAAAATTCTCAGGTTCTCAAAGTGCTATTTGAGGAAAACAAAGTAAATGTGTTATTAAACTCCTCAAAAGGAATAGATTTAAGTAAAATAGAAAGACACTTTTATACAAGCAGCAGCTGCGGTGTATGTGGCAAGGCAAGTATTGATGCTATCAGAACTGTGAGTAGACTGACACCTCAAAAAGTAGCGTTAAAAATAGATAAAAATATTATTAAGCAATTGCCCAATACATTGCGTCAGCAACAGGCAGTGTTTGAAAATACTGGTGGATTACATGCTGCTGCACTGTTTAGCAGCGAGGGGGTTTTATTGAGTTTAAGAGAAGATGTAGGCAGGCACAATGCATTAGATAAATTGATTGGTGCTGCTTTTCAAACTAATAGCTTGCCCATTGCAAATAGTTTATTGCTTTTGAGCGGCAGGGCAAGTTTCGAATTAATTCAAAAAGCAGCCATGGCAGGCATTCAATTTATTATGGCAGTTGGCGCCCCGTCTAGCTTGGCGGTAGAATTGGCGGAAGAGTTTAGTATCACCCTCATTGGTTTTTTATCTTCTCATAGATTTAATATTTATACAAATGCCCATCGGGTATTGATATAGCAATAATCTTTATTTTGGATTTTAATGAAAAAATATGGGTTTATTAAACAATAAACCTTCAAATATTCATCCAAACCTGCCAATTATTCATTTGAAATTATTATTCATTTGAATTATTTTATATTTGAACAATGAAAAAACATATAATTTTATACCTTTTGTTTGCGCACTCCATATTCACTTATGCCCAGAACAATACTTTTTTTCTAGGACATAGTTTGATTAATTTCCATACTCCAAACATGGTTCAGAAATTGGCAAATAATGCTTCACTTAATTTTAAATACCGCGCCAATATTGGCAATGGTGCGCCATTGATTTGGCATTTTACAAACCCTACAACCTCGCAAGGCAGTTCTTGGGATACTACGCTCAACAAGCCTGGGTATACCAACTTTGTGCTCACAGAAGCTATTCCTTTAAAAGGCAATATGCAATGGAACAATACCCATTATTACATAGATACCTTATTCAAATTTGCTAGAAAAAGCAATCCTAACCTAAAACTTTACATTTATGAAACATGGCATTGTATCTATTCTGGTACCAGAAATGGCTGCAATGTTTGGGAGCCTTGGAATAATAGATTTGCTGCTGTAGATGACAATGACACCCTCATAGCTTTTAACACACGGCTGGCTCAAGATTTGGTTAAATGGGAATCTATGGCAGATTCTGTAAATAAAAATTTTGGAGCAAACACGGCTTTTGTTATTCCAGCAGGGCAGGCTATAAAAGTATTGAGCGATAGTATAGCTGCTGGCAAGGTGCCTGGTATTACTAATATTAGTGAGCTCTATACGGATTATATTCACAACAGCTACCGTGGCGCATACTTTATTGCTTGCGTAATGTATAGCTCACTAAGCAAGCAATCTCCAGAAGGATTAAGCAATAGTTTAACAGACGAATGGGGTATAAATTATAGTACATATACCTCGCAACCTAACCCTATTCCTACTCCTGCTCAAGCGGCAGTTTTTCAGCGCATTGCTTGGCAAGTGGTTTGCAATTATGCAAAGGGTGGTATAAATGGCAATTGTGGTATAAACCAATCTCATGTGGGGGATATCAATAAGCCAAGTTTTAGTGTTTACCCCAATCCCAACAATAATAATCAATTTATCATAAATGCCAATAATGAAACTAAATATAGCATTTGCAATATTGAAGGAAAGGAATTGCTTTTTGGCAATATTTCTCAAGGAGAAAATGTAATTCGACATCAGCTATTATCTGGTATTTATTTTGTCAGAATTAATCAAAAAACTCAAAAAATTATTATAGAATAGTACAATCTTTGTTTTCAAAAAAAGTACAAAAAAATAAATTTCGTCTTCTTTATTGCTTTATGATGCACAAGGAAATAAAATATATTTTATTTTTCAGCCTTATCAGATTTTTTTAAATAATAACAAACAGAACTTTGAAAGGAAAAATTGGACAACACTAAATTAGTTTGATTAATTGGGGCAAAAATTGAATTACTAGGCATAGATCTAACCATATCTGTGGCGTCACCTAAAATGGCAAAATGTAATGACCATTGTGGCTTTATTTTAAAATTGACCCCTAAATGTAATGCCACCCTTATAGGACTAAAATGATAATTCGAACCATTGTTAAATGTTTTCTGATCCCATTCACCCCTTGCAATATGCATATAGACACTGTCAGGTTTTTGTGGGTCAGAAAATGTAAACCTGCTTTTTAACCTTTGGCCCAGAAAGTAGCCTAACTGCATGCCCACTTCGAGGTTTGTTTTTTTGCCAACAGAATAGCCAAAAATGATAGGGAACATTAAAAAATTAAATTGGTGCCGCTCTCTAATATTACGAAACCCATTAGTGTTATCTATAACATCAAACTGCGTGCCTAACTTGGTATATTCAATCCCCAATTTTATGGATATCCTATCTGCTATGTTTTTTTGTGTGTAAACCCCTAAATTAAAACCAAAATTAGGGCCAAAATAATAATTATGATAACCATAAACATTAGAAATGTTAAATCCTCCTTTTAAAATAATATCCTTATTTTTATCTGCAATAGCATTGACACTAAAAGAAACCATGAGGCAAAACAATGTCCATTTTCTGTATGGATGAGGAAGTGTTTTAATTTTCATTTCATTTTTGCGTTTATATAATTTTACTCCATTAGCACCTTGCTATCTAAGCAATAAATAATACCTTATTTTTAGGTGTAAATATAACCCGTTTTTTCATCTATTACAAGCTTTTCCAAAGTTATAACTTTGAAAGAGCTTGGTTAAAAATTTTACTCCATCAACACTTTACTATCTAAACAATAAATAATACCATTATTTACCGTATAAATATATTCTGTTTTTTCATCTATAGCAATGGGACTAAACCAAGGACCATTAATTTTTAAACGTGACCCTTTAATTAAGGCTTTACCTGTAAAACCATCTATACACCATAAACCACCACTAGCAAACCATACTTTGTTTAGTGCAGTTCTAACAGTATTAGGTATGGGTGCATTTTCTGCATTTGTCCACAAAGTATTGCCAGTTTGCAAATCTACTCCATACATGTATATATAATCTGGTTTTGCTATAATGGTATTGCCAATCCTTTCAATGTTGGCTGTCTTAAAGGCACTTATATCATCTGCAGGGGTGCGTGTAAAAGTCCAAATACGCTCACCATTTAGTGGGTTTAAACAAATCATTTCACGGCTCACATAATACATTACTTTGTTGCCCAAAACCAAAGGAGTAGCAATGCTGCCCCTAATGCCAGGCTCGCCTTTTTTATACCAAAGCATGGTATCGGCAGTAAGGTTATAGGCCAATTGGTCATACCTATCGTAATCG
>JBDNFC010000047.1:0-59028 GCA_041690035.1 Bacteroidia bacterium
AAAATTTTGAGCAAGTAAATCTATCACAACTGCCCAAAGGCGCATATATTATGCATATTTTTACCACCAAAGGAAAAGACATCGCTATAAAAATTATAAAGGAATAGGGTTAATGATGAATGGTTAATGATGAACTAAACCAGATTACGCAATAGGATTCGTTGCGAAAATTAAAATAGCTAAAAATCAATGATCTAGCTTTGATTTCTAATCTTTGAATATGGATTTAATAAAAAAATAGATTCTTGAATTAACGGGTTTTTCAATTGCAGCAGAATATCTAACGCGAATTTTAGGTTTCAGAATAAAAATCACTGACGCGACTGTGTTTGAAGTAATTTTGGGTATATGTAGAATCTATAATGCGCAGCCTAGGTTAAAACAAGATATGCGCATTATTATAATAAAACTATTCGGGGCAAAAACCAGCCCATGCTTAATTTACTAAATTTTCTTTCATACGTTCCGTATTCTCTGCAACTTGCAATTTATCAATAATTTCCTCAAGGCTGCCATTCATTACCTCGGGCAAATTATAAACGGTTAGCCCTATTCTATGGTCAGTAATTCTGCTTTGAGGATAATTATACGTTCTTATTTTAGCAGACCTATCACCAGTGCTAACCATTGTTTTTCTATGCGCAGCAATGGCATCTTCTTGTTCACGCACCTTTGCTTCAAACAAGCGAGTTCTTAGATTTTTCATTGCAGTTTCTCTATTTGCTAATTGAGATCTGCCCTCTTGGCATTCCACCACCACACCAGTTGGAATGTGCGTTAATCTCACCTTAGTTTCTACTTTATTTACATTTTGCCCACCAGCTCCACCACTTCTTGCCGTTTCCATTTTTACATCACTGTCTTTAAGCTCAAAATCTATTTCTTCTGCCTCTGGCAATACTGCAACAGAAACAGCAGATGTGTGCACCCTGCCCTGCGATTCTGTTTCTGGCACACGCTGCACCCTATGCACGCCACTTTCATACTTTAGTGTTCCATATACTTCATCTCCTTCTACCTCAAAAGTACAGCGGCTAAAACCGCCAGATGTGCCATCTATTAAATCTACTATTGATGTTTTCCAACCTCTATTTTCGCAATACCTAAGATACATTCTATAAATATCTCCTACAAAAATGCCTGCTTCATCGCCTCCGGTGCCTGGCCTTATTTCTACCACTGCATTTTTGTCATCCTGAGGATCTTTGGGTATCAATAATAATTTAATATTATCTTCTAATTCGGATATTTGTGGCGCCAAATCTTCCATTTCCTCTTTGGCCATTTCTTTTAGGTCTGCATCCTTCTCATTATCAAGTATATGTTTTGCACCAATATAGTCCTCGTGCATTTTTTTATACCTAAGGTATGCAATAGAAATTTTTTCTAAACTGCGGTACTCTTTATTCAATGCTGTAAATCGTTGCCTATCATTTACCACCTCTGACGAACCTAATAATGTTTCTATTTCTAAAAACTTTGCATGAATGCCCTCTAACTTATCCAACATAAAATAACTGTATTAAAAGTGCAAAAATAAGGAATCTGATGCTAAAACTAATTTTCTATTGTCAAAAAATCTCACTATACCTTCAAATTGCTTTGTAGGCGTGTATATTTTTAATTTTTTTTCTTTATTATCAAAATAATTAAGTCCTCTGCTGCTATTTACAAAAAGGGTATCTTTGGCCATAAAACCTTTTCCCAATTTATAATCACTTTTATAAGTAAGCTCATGACTTCCAAACACATTCAATATCATCAATAAATTTTCATCAATTAAAAACAACCTTGGCTGCGATTCTACAATTTGATGAAAGTTGTGCGTTTTATTTTCAATAGCTTGCAGGTTAAAAGAGGCTAATCCCAAAGTACTGTTTTCATTTATTTTAATTACCTTTTGGCTTATAATATCAAAAAACCATACCTGATTGTCAAAACTTCTGCAAATGGCAGAAACTTGAAAATATTGTTTATCAAGCTCATTAAAATTTAATATTTTTCGGATATTTAAAAGATTGTCAGTAAAAATGAGGCTATTAATATTTTTATAAAATAATAAAGTTTCAAAAACATTGTTTACATCAATATCATTAGCAGTGCCCTCTATTTTTAGATTTCTTGTAATAATGGTATCCCGTTTATCATTGAGTATAATAATGCTATTATCTGATTTAAGAATGTATATTTGATTAAGTTTATTAATTGCAAAAGCTGCCACATTAGCAGAAATAAAATATTTTGAGGGTACAATATTTACTTTTGTAAAAGCACAAAATAGACCAATAATTAATAAAATTTTAATGCTCTTTTTAATCATCAAAACTTTTTTCAAAATTATATAATTCAATTTTTGCACCCACTAACATAGCATAGTTAAAATCCTTAAAGCAATTTCCAGTATTTATATAAACCGCATTGTTAGCTAATAATTTATGCATTGCTAGATGCCGGTGCCCACAAATATAAATATTAGCAGCTAACTCTTTATGCATTTTAACAATATATTGATAAAGTATTTCTTTGTCTAGTGGTTGTTCTGGCAAAATTTTTCCATTGGCTAACCTGCTTTTTTTGGATAAAAAATTTGCGATTCCAATACCAAAATTAGGGTGTAATCTTGCAAATAACCATTGGCAAACTGATGAGCGAAAAAATCCTTTGAGCAGTTTATAAGCATAGTCTCCTTTGCCCAATCCATCTCCATGATGCATAAAAATTTTTTGCCCATTGATATTAATTAATAATTCATTGGTTATGACATTTGCATTGAACTCTTTTTTTAGATAATCAAACATCCACATATCATGGTTGCCTTTAAAAAATGTAAGTTTCACACCTTGGTCAGATAAATTTGCCAATTGCCCAAAAAATCTGCTATATCCTTTTGGGATAGCATTTTTATATTCGAACCAAAAATCAAAAATATCTCCTAAGAAATAAATGTGAGATATTTTTTCTTCCAAGCTTTTTAAAAACCGAACAATTTTGAGCTCTCTTTTTCTACTTTCCTCCTCATTTGGTATTCCTAAATGAAAATCTGAAATAAACAAAATTTTCTTATCCGTTATTATTTGCTGCTCCATTTTTCAAAATTACTGTAAAACTGGTTTTTGCATTTATAGATTGTACGCTTATTTTACCACCCAATGCGCTCACTGCTTCTTTTTCCAAATACAAGCCCATTCCGCTTCCTTCAGAAAGGCTACTTGCAGTATAAAACATGTTAAAAATTTTTCTCTGTGTTTCTTTTCTTACAGCTTCTCCATTATTGCTTACTGAAAATTTCAACCCCTTTAGCGTTATTTCAAAACAGCATGATATACAAGGCTTGGCAGCAGATTTAGAAAATATTAGGGCATTTTGCAAAAGATTATGCACAATTATTTTTAGACGCTCCATATCAGTAGTAAATACTTCAGCACCATCAAAACTTTTTTCAATGAGGTGTTCTTCTTTTTTTACGTTTATTGTCAAATATTTGTTTACAATTTGTGCAACAGCATTAATATTTATTTTTTCTAACCTGATAGGCAATTTTATATTTTTTGCATAATCACCAATTTTATTAGCTACACATAATAATTTATTAATTGGTGTTTCTATTTTATATAAAAGTTTTTCTGGGGATATGCTTTTAGTACTATTTAGGTTAATAATGCCCTGCATATTTGCTATCGGAGATCTAAGGTCGTGAAAAGTGGCATAAACAAAATTGTCTATTTCCGCATTTCTTTTTGTCAATTCTTTATTTTGGTCTTGTTGTTTTCTAAGATTAAATTCTAGATTATTTAAAAAATCAGCCCTTTGCAAAAAATAGCCTAACTTTCTTGAAAAAGAGGATAAAATTTCCTTTTCAGTAGACGTCCAGTAGCTTAATTTATCTGTATTATCAAAACCTAAAACGCCATAAAAAATACCTTCAAGCTGAATAGGAATAAGCAATATACTTTTTAAACCCAATTTTGTTAAGTAAGTTTTCTCATCTTTGCTAAGTTTTTCATCATTTATATCTAAAATCTCACCTTTTTTGAGCCTTTCTTTCCATTTGGCATTTCTTTCTGCTGAAGCATTTAATCTTTCCGAAATGTTTTGTGCTTTATTATGTGATAAATTGCTATGTACAACTAAATTTAGGGTATTACTGATTTCAATACTTTTATAAATATAAACTGTGCTTACTTTAGTTTCTTTTGCTAAATATACGCAACAATTTTTAAGGGCATCTAAGGTATCTAAATTTGTTGTAAGCAATTCATTGGCTTTATTTGCAATCGCAATAAGGTGTTGATTTTTTTGATTTTGTTCTTTTTCGAGATACAAGGCAGTTACATCTTGCACAGTTCCAAAAAATAGCGGAAAACCATTGTTGTTCGTCTTAAAACGACCTACTTTATTCAACCATTTTAAATTATTTTTCGGGGTAATCACACGATGAATAATATTATAGTTATCACCCCTATTATTTACACCATCTAATTGGCCCCAAAGCATGCTTTTATCATCATCATGGCATATATCATAAATAAAAATATCATCAGGCACACCATTTTGTTCATCTATGTCATAAATAGCAAACATTTGACTGCTCCACCATTTATTATTAGTACCAAATTCATATTCAAAACAACCTAATTTTGCAGCAGTTTCACTCATTAAAAGGCGCTCAGTAAGCACTTGTAGTTCAGTTTGTTTATTAAAATTTTCGGTAATATCTCTAATAATGGTGTAAATACTTATTGGCTTATTTTGCTTATAAATAATGCTTGCACTTATTTCTACATGGGTTATATTATTGCTTTCATTTAAAATGCTGGCTTTAAATTTTACGGCTTTTCCTTTTACCAATAATGTTTTAAAATTTTTAACCACATTAGAAAATGTGCTTTCTTGAAAAAGTGATGAAAAATTTTTGCCCAGTAATATTCTTGTTTTTTCATTGAATATTCTTTGTGCAGAGGCATTAATATCTGTGATGCAGCCGTATAAATCTAGCTCTATATAGCCATCATCAAGCTGCTGTATTACAGCTTTTAAATCAGTAGAATATTTATCTGAACTTTGCACCAATAATTATAAAACTTTAAGTTTTTTACAAAGATAATGCTAATAATTCTAAAAATTGATTTCTTGTTATTTCTCTTGCGCCAAATTGTTTCAAATGGCTAGTAATAAATTGCGTATCAATTGCTAAATAATTATTTGCGATAAGGGTGTTAATTAAAAAAGTCAAGGCCACTTTTGAAGCATTTGTTTGATAGTGGAACATACTTTCACCAAAAAAAATTCTATTCATACTTACTCCATATAGTCCGCCTGCTAGTTCGCCATCTTTCCAAGTTTCAAAAGAATAGGCATATCCTAGCTTATGCAATTCGCAATAAATATCAATAATCTCGTCAGAAATCCATGTCTCAGCCCTATCTGCACAAGCATGTATCACTTGATCAAAAGCAGTGTTTATTCTGCACTCAAAAAATTGTTGCTTATACACTTTTTGCACACTTTTTGGAATTGTGCATTCGTCTAAAAATATAACCCCCCTTATTTTAGGCTCAAACCATTCTATTAAATTATGATTATCTGGGTCTGCCATCGGAAAAATACCTTTGGTGTAACCATAAAGAAGCTGATCTGTGGTAATCAAAAAATTACTTTAGTTTATTTTCAAACTTTTTTCTAAACTTATCTACTTTTGGCCTCACAACATATTGACAGTATGGCTCTCCTCCATTCTGATTAAAATAATTTTGATGGTAATCTTCTGCCAAATAAAACAAACCAAATGGCGCTATCTCTGTCACTATTTTATTGCCAAACACTTTGCTAGAATCTAGCTGAGTTATATAGGCTAATGCATCTTTTTGTTGGTCTTCAGTATGATAGAATATTGCGCTTCTGTATTGTGTTCCTACATCATTTCCTTGTTGATTTATCGTTGTGGGGTCATGCACATTAAAAAAAACCTCTAGCAACTCTCCAAAAGTAATTTGGCTACTATCATACACTATTTGCACTACTTCTGCATGCCCAGTATTGCCATTGCATACCTCTTTATAAGTAGGATTTTTAATGTTTCCTCCACTGTAGCCGCTCAAAACAGTATCTACACCTTTTAATTGGCTAAAAATAGTTTCTATGCACCAAAAACAGCCCCCGCCAAATGTTGCCGTGTCTGCTGCATTGGTAATATTTTTTGTCTCCATTGCTTTTAATTTATTTATCTCGTTGCCTGTTTTTCCAATATTGCAGCTGTAAATTATGGTTAAAAATAAAAAAACCCTAAATATCCTATTAATCATTTTTTGGCTGAATATTGCTTTCTTAAATTGTGTAACATATCAGTTGTCATTTTGTTAAGGTCATAATCAATTTTCCATCCCCAATTGTTCCGAGCATCAATATCATCCATACTTTGTGGCCAACTATCAGCTATCTGCTGCCTATAGTCTGGCTTATAACTAATTATAAAATCAGGCAATTCTTTTTTTATTGCATCACTTATTTCTTTTGGTGAAAAACTGATACCTGCCAGATTATAGCTGCTTCTTATTTTTACATTTTCACTTTCCGTATGCATTAATTCTAATGTAGCACGCAATGCGTCCGGCATATATAACATTGGCAAATAAGTTTTTTCGGATAAAAAACATTCATAAGTATTGGTTTGTAGTGCTTCGTGGAAAATACTTACTGCATAATCTGTGGTGCCACCACCCGGCAAAGATTTATAGCCAATGAGGCCTGGATATCTTAAACTGCGCACATCTACTCCATGTTTTTGAAAATAATATTCGCAGTAGCGCTCACCTGCCAATTTAGTAATACCATAAATTGTATTTGGATCCATCACACAATTTTGAGGTGTATTTTCTCTAGGGGTATTTGTACCAAAAACAGCGATTGAAGAAGGCCAATAAACTTTTTTTATAAAATCATTTTCTTTGGCAGCATCCAATACATTAAATAAACCATTCATGTTTAACTCCCATCCTAATTTTGGCATTTTTTCAGCTGTTGCACTTAGCAATGCGGCTAAGTGGTAAATATGATTTGGCTTAAAATCTTGAACTATATTTTTAAATGATGATTTGTCTAAAATATCTAATTTTTCATACCTGCAATCGTTAACAGAAACCTCTTTTAAATCTGCTGCTAATACATTGTCAAAACCATAAATTGATTGCAATGATGTTACCAATTCTGTGCCCAATTGTCCCTCTGATCCAATGACTAAAACTTTTTCTTTCATATACCCGTTTTTGAGCCGCAAACTTAGTAAATAATATTTTTAATAAACAATTAAAGTTTTTGATAATTTTTGTTTGAAAACCTATAATTTAATTTTGTTTTTTTTCTTTATAAATCGCAATATCTATGTCTAAGATTAAACTTAAAACACCTACTTTTGCGCATCATGAAATTTGCTGCAATAGACATAGGAAGTAACGCAATAAGACTGCTCATAGCGCGTCCTCTAAATTTAGAAATCAGTGTGCCAAATTTTAAACCAGTAGAAGTAACTAGACTGCCACTGCGTTTGGGAGATGATGTTTTTAAAACCAAATCAATTGCCAGTCATAAAGAAGATTTGCTAATAAAAGCTATGATTGCTTTTCAATATTTAACAGAAATATATAATGTAGATAAACTCAAAGCAGTTGCAACTTCTGCCATGAGAGACGCCAATAATGCCCAAGAAATTATTGAAAAAATATGGCATAAAACTGGCATAAAAATCGAGATAATTTCTGGTTTACAAGAAAGTGAGCTTTTGCAAAATACAATTTTAACCACTGTTACCAATAACAATACTTTTTTACACATAGATGTAGGTGGGGGAAGCACAGAGCTAACAGTTATTAGAAAAAAAAAGGTAATTGCATACGAAAGTTTTAATATTGGCACAGTAAGAATGCTGGAAAATGCTGTTGATAAACAAGAGCAAATCCGAATGAAAAAATGGCTGCAATACATGAAACTAAAAAACGAAAATATGCGCGCAATAGGCACAGGAGGCAATATTGTAAAACTAAATAGTTTAGGAAATCCATCACAAAAAAAACCCCTTTCTTTTTCTGCCCTTGCGGCAATAAACCAAGAGATTATAAACACAAGCATACATGACAGAATTTATCAAATGGGGCTAAACCCAGACAGGGCACAAGTAATTGACAGTGCTGGAAAAATATTTATTGATATATTATCTTTTAGTAACATTAATAAGATTATTGCGCCCAACAAAGGTCTTAAAGATGGGATCATACTCTCTCTTTGGCAAGAATACTTCAATGCACAATAATGCGAAAAATTAAATTGATCGTACAGTTTTACAATAAAAATTCAAATTTCTTTTAAAGATAAGCACAATTTTAGTTAGGTTTGCACCTATTATTTTTTTAACATAAAATTAATATGACAAGTTTGCAAAAAAATGGAGAAGTGTATAATCCACTTGAATCTATGATGTCTCGATTTGAAGAGGCAGCAAAGATTTTAAAATTAGATAAATCAATTTATGGCGTATTAATCAATCCTGCAAGGATTGTAACAGTAAATTTACCAATTATAATGGACGATGGTAGCGTGCATGTATTCGAAGGTCACCGTGTGCAACACTCCACAACATTGGGCCCGAGCAAAGGTGGAATAAGGTACAGTATGGGAGTAACATTAGACGAAGTAAAGGCACTTGCTGCATGGATGACTTGGAAATGTGCCGTTGTAGGCATGCCCTATGGTGGAGGTAAAGGCGGTATAAAATGCGATCCACGTAATATGAGCCAAGGAGAATTAGAGCGATTAACCCGAGCTTATGCCGCAGCAATGGCAGACGTAATAGGTCCAGATAAGGATATACCAGCACCAGACATGAATACAGGGCCTAGAGAAATGGCATGGATTGTAGACGAATATTCAAAAATAAAAGGAGCCTATACACCAGCCGTAATAACGGGAAAACCATTAACTATGGGTGGTTCTCTTGGAAGGGTAGAAGCAACTGGCAGGGGTGTAATGGTTACTTGCAGGTCTGCTATGGCTAAATTAAATATAAATCCTCAACATGCTACTTGCGTGGTTCAAGGTTTTGGCAATGTGGGCAGCATCTCTGCAAAACTCATTAACATGATGGGAACAAAAATTATTGGAATATCTGATATGAGCGGAGGGTATTATAATGCTGTTGGAATAGATATCGCAGAGGCAATTGCTTACAGAGATAATAATAATGGTATTTTAGAAGGCTTTAAAGGTGGCACTCTTATTAGCAACGAAGAATTGTTAGAATTAGAAGCAGATGTGCTTGTGCCAGCAGCCATGGAGGATCAAATTACCAAACACAATGCACCAAATTTAAGGGTAAAACTAATTGTTGAAGGCGCCAATGGACCAACAAGCAGCGATGCTGACGAAATATTGAATAAAAAAGGAATTCATGTAGTGCCAGATATATTGGCAAATGCAGGCGGGGTTACGGTTTCGTATTTTGAATGGGTACAAAATAGGCTTGGATACTCTTGGACAGAAGAACGCGTAAATAGAAGGGCAGACAGGGTAATGAAACAAGCTTTTAACGATGTGTATGAAGCTGCACAAAAATATAAATGCAATTGGCGAATTGCTTCTTATGTTGTAGCTATAGACAAAGTAGCAAAAACACAAAAATTGAGAGGTGTTTATTAATCAATAATTATGAAAATACACAAAGAAGGCTTTACCATTATTTTAATAACAAGTATAATTTGCATTGGTCTATCTTTTCTTTTTATGGAATTTATTTCTATCAAAATTTTAGCACAAATACTTTCTTTAATTTGCCTTGTTTTTCTTATTTTGGTGGTTCAGTTTTTTAGAGATCCAGCCAGATTTACTCGCATAAATGAAAATCATATCATTGCACCTGCAGATGGCAAGATTGTGGTGATTGAAGATATTTTAGAAAACGAATTTTTAAAAGATAAGCGCAAACAAATTAGTATATTTATGTCCCCATTAAATGTTCATGTTAATAGAAATCCAATTGGTGGCAAAGTAGTTTATGATAAATACCACCCCGGAAAATATTTAGTAGCCTGGCATCCCAAAGCATCTACTGAAAATGAAAGAACAACCATAGTAATCAAAAACAATAGGGGCTCCATACTTTTTAGACAAATAGCTGGTGCTGTGGCGCGTAGAATAAAATATTATATTACCACAAATCAAGAAGTAAAGCAAGGTGCACAAATGGGATTTATTAAATTTGGCAGTAGAGTAGACGTCATTTGTCCGGATAATGTAAAAATAAATGTAAAAATTGGAGATATTGTGCGTGGTGGTGAAACAGTTATCGCAGAATTTGTGTAAATTTGCAAATAATTAAATAATATAAATATGAAAAAAATTGTAATCGTATTGGCTTTGGTATTTGGTTTTGCTGCAATGAGTTATGCGCAAACTGCTGCCAACAAAGAAGATGCCAACAAAACTGAAGCTCCAAAAGTAAACAAAGCAGACAGCACTAGTAGCGACTCTGGTTCTGAATCAAAAAAAGCTTGTGGAGATAAAAAAGATGGAAAAGCATGTAGTAAAGCTGCCAGCTGTTGCAAAAACAAAGCAAGTAATAGCAATGCCAACGGTGGAACAAAATCTGAAGAAAGTGCTAAATCTGAAGAGAAAAAAGACTGTTCGCCTAAAGAGGGAGAGCGCAGTTGTTGCAAAAATAAAAAAGCAAGCTAAATCTATCAAAAATAGACTATTCTAAAAGCCGTTCGAAATTTCGAATGGCTTTTTTATTATAATTTTATTAACTTGCAGCACTTTTATAACACATGTTTAATGCGATATTTTTTATTGGCCTTCTAATACTATTTGCGATTTGCGGGTGGTTTTTTTTTATAAAAAAAGGTTTTGCAAATTTTAATCAACAGCAATTAGATAAGCACACTTTGCTGCAAAGTATTGAAAAGGTATTTAAAATTGTTTTGGCCGAAGGACATTTTACAGAAATAGTAGATTTTAAAGATAAAAACAAACAGCTTTTTGGTTTAATGTCATCAACAAAAAAATCGCTGATAGTAGTGGATGCAAAAGTGCTAATTGGTTTTGATTTTAAAAAAGCAGTAATTGATATAGATGAAAAAAATACTAAAATAGTTTTGCCGGTTCCAGAAATTTTATCAATTGAAACAAATTATAATTTTTATGATATAAAAAATGGTTGGCTCAATAAATTTGATACCCATGATTATACAAACTTATTAGCCCATGCAAAAGAAGAAATTAAACAAAAGGCATTGTCTAGCAATCTAATAACTGTAGCGAAAGCGCAGCTAGAACTTCTTATTAAGGAAATAACAGCAAGAACAGCATATAAAGACATAAAAACTAATTTTTATATCCCCAACATTGCTTCCATCAGTTTGTTAGAAAATAAACAATAAAATGAATAATTGGCAAAGTATAAAAATCTATAGTGATATATTGTTTGAGCATTATAACGGAATTGCAAAAATAACAATTAACAGGCCAGAGGTGCATAATGCCTTTAGGCCAATTACCAACATGCAAATGATAGAAGCATTTGATATTGTTAGAGAAAGATCAGACTTGCGGGTGGTTATACTCACAGGAGCAGGCAAGCATGCTTTTTGTAGCGGAGGTGATCAAAATGTGAAAGGTGCAGGAGGCTATATTGGAGAAGATGGTGTGCCAAGACTAAATGTGCTAGATTTACACAAAAAAATAAGGTCGCTACCCAAACCTGTTATAGCCATGGTAAATGGATATGCTATAGGTGGCGGCCATGTATTGCATGTAGTATGCGACTTAACTATTGCATCAGAAAATGCGAGATTTGGACAAACTGGCCCTAAGGTAGGGAGTTTTGATGCTGGATTTGGTAGCAGCTATCTTGCAAGACATGTGGGTCAAAAAAAAGCACGCGAAATCTGGTTTCTTTGCAAACAATATAGCGCACACGAAGCCCTGGAAATGGGTCTAGTAAATCATGTGGTTTGTCAGGATAGATTAGAGGCAGAAACCATAGATTGGTGCGAAACCATTATGCAACATAGCCCAATGGCAATGCGAATGATTAAGCGCGGATTAAATGCCGAACTAGATGGGCAAACAGGACTAATGGAATTTGCTGGCGATGCCACGCTTATGTTTTATTTGATGGAAGAGGCTCAAGAAGGAAAAAATGCATTTTTAGAAAAACGTAAACCTGATTTTGACCAATTTCAACAATTTCCATAATGGTTATTATCTAGCAGTATGCCAAATTTTCAACTCATATCTGATTTTCAACCCAAAGGAGACCAACCCAATGCAATTAAGCAATTAGTAGATGGGCTCAATAGTGGGGTAAATGCCCAAACCCTTTTGGGCGTAACAGGTTCTGGAAAAACATTTACCATGGCAAATGTGATAGAAAAAGTGCAGAGACCTACACTTATTCTTAGCCATAATAAAACTTTAGTTGCTCAACTTTTTAGCGAATTTCAGCAATTTTTTCCAAATAATGCCATTGAGTATTTTGTAAGCTATTATGATTATTACCAACCCGAGGCTTTTATACCCTCATCTAACACCTATATTGAAAAAGATTTAAATATCAACGAAGAAATAGAAAAAATGAGGCTAAGAACTATATCTAGCCTTCTTTCTGGTCGAAGAGATGTTATAGTAGTGTGCTCTGTATCTTGTATTTATGGTGCAGGAAACCCAAGTGAATTTGAAAAAAGTGTTATCCCGCTAAAAGTAGGTGATATTATTAGCAGAAATCAATTGCTTTATGCACTTGTAGATGCCTTGTATAGCAGAACTCATGCGGATTTTAAAAGAGGCAATTTTAGGGTTAAAGGTGACACCGTAGATGTTTATTTGGCATACAACGATTTTGCATACCGTATTGTTTTTTTTGGAGATGAGATAGAAACCATAGCCTCTATTGAGCCAGAAACGGGTAATGTGATTGAAAAACAATCTCAAGTAATTATTTATCCTGCAAATTTATATGTATCGCCTAAAGAGCGATTGCAATCTATCATTAACGAAATACAAGACGACATGGTACTGCAGGTTGAATATTTTAAAAACAATGGCAAATATTTAGAAGCCAAAAGAATTGAAGACAGGGTGACATTTGATTTAGAAATGATTAGAGAATTAGGATATTGCTCTGGCATTGAAAATTATAGCAGATATGTAGATAATAGAAAGGCAAATGAGCGGCCATTTTGCTTGCTTGACTATTTTCCAAAAGATTATCTATTAATTGTAGACGAAAGCCATGTTTCTATACCCCAAGTTAAAGCTATGTATGCAGGTGATCGCTCTAGAAAAATAAACTTGGTAGATTATGGATTTAGACTGCCTGCTGCATTAGATAATAGGCCTCTAAAATTTGATGAATTTGAAAAAATGATGAATCAGGTAATTTATGTGAGTGCAACACCTGCAGATTACGAGATCATTGCTTCGGAAGGCATATTGGTAGAGCAATTAATTAGGCCAACAGGTTTATTAGACCCTGTAATAGAAATTAAGCCTTGTGTTAATCAAGTTGAAGATTTATTAGAAGAGATAGATGAAAGAATAAGTATAGGAGATAGAATATTGGTAACCACCCTCACTAAAAAAATGGCAGAAGAATTGGCCAAGTATTTTGCAAATATGGGTATCAAATGCAGGTACATTCATAGCGAGGTAAAAACCATAGAAAGGGTAGAAATTTTGCGCGACCTGCGTTTAGGAAAAATAGATGTATTAATTGGAGTAAATTTACTGCGTGAAGGATTAGACCTGCCCGAAGTTTCGCTAGTAGCGATATTAGATGCTGATAAGGAAGGCTTTTTGCGCTCTGCAAGATCGCTTACGCAAACAATTGGTAGGGCGGCAAGAAATGTAAGAGGAAGAGTAATAATGTATGCAGATAAAATTACAGATAGCATGCAAAAAACAATAGACGAAACCAATAGACGCAGGGCCAAACAAGAAGAGCACAATACCAAACATGGTATTATACCGCGCTCTATCTCTAAAAGTAAAGAAGAAATATATAAACAAACTAGCCTTGCTAATAAAGGCAAATCAGATTATAACGCCTATCAAGAAACAGCATTGGAAGAATTATCCAATGCTGCAGAAAATATAATTGATTATAATGATAAAAAGCAGTTGTTAAATCAAATAGAAATTGTTAAAAAAGCTATGCTAAAGGCTGCAAAGGAAATGGAATTTTTAGAAGCAGCACGTTTAAGAGACGAAATGAACTACTTAGAGGAAAAATTAAAAGTAATTAATGGGTAATCTATTTTCTTTATTAATAAAATTACTGGTACTGTATGCTTTTTTCTTTTTTTCTAACGCCACTGTGGGGCAAAACTTGATTTCGGGCTCAGTAAAACTTAAAAAAACCTACCGTAAACCTAATGAATTATTAGATACCCTTGCATTGCAAACAAACCTACAGTTTAGTTTTAGACAATCGCTATTTGATCAAAAAAAAATAAGAGTTGCTGCTGGAGTATATCAATTGCAAGAGCTGATAGACATAATTTCTATTAAACTAAAAATTAGATACACTATTATAGGTTCTACCATTGTTTTTAAAGAATTAAAACTAAGGGATGAAATAAAAAGTAAAAATATTTCAGGTTTTGTATTAGAGGATAGCTCTGGTGAAGTAATAGCCGATGCCTATATATATTTTACAAACTCTGATAAAGTATACAGAACCAATAGGCAAGGTTTTTTCTCTTTTTTAGCGCCACCTAGAGACAGTTTAGAAATTAATATCATTGCGGGATACAGAAGTGCAAGAAGCATAAAAATTGCTCCTAAAAAGGATACATTTTTAGTAATATTATTACCAAAACTGAAATCTATTAAATTATTAACCATTTCTGGAAAACAGCAAAAATCAATTAGTCCTTTAAATGAGGTGGGTATAATAAAGCTAGAAAGCAGTAAACTAAAATCCATACCTCCTTTTATAGGCGAAAGTGATCCCTTGAGACCCCTTAATTTTATGCCAGGAATAGCTAAGGGAACAGAAGGCAATAATGGTTTTTTTGTGCGGGGTGGTAGTCCAGATCAAAATCTAATATCATTGGATGGCGGATTGCTATTTAATCCGAGTCATTTACTAGGTATTTTTTCACCCTTTAATGCGGATGCTGTAAGAAATATTAGTATTCAAAAATCTGGTTTTGAGGCAGATAAGGGTTCAAGGCTTTCATCGCAAATAAACATAGATTTAAAAGAAGGCAATAAATATAGGCATGAATGCTTTTTTAGTGTCAGCCCTATAGCTATTTCTGCAGCTGCAAATGGCCCTTTAAAATCTCCCAAAACCACCTATTCTATTGCCTTGAGAAGAAGTTATTTAGATTTAGTAATTGCACCTTTTCAGCCTAAAAATGTCAGTACTGGATTCTATTTTTATGACGGTATTTTTAAAATCACCCAAAGGTTTAATGCTAAAGCAAAACTATCTATCACATTATTTGCATCAAAAGATAAAGGATTTAGCAAAAATAGCTATGAAAGAGATGAAAGAGATGCTATTATAAGAAACGAGAGCAATGAGCAAAACCTTTCGTGGGGCAATCAATTGGCTGTGGTTAGTTATGAAAATAAAATAAGAGCAAATGTGTTTTTAGAATCTAATTTTTATGCCACATATTTTGGCTATTCTAATGGCATAAACTACTTGCGCACCATAGATAGTTCTGGCGTAGATATAGATAAATATAAGAGTAATTATACATACAAATCTAATGTATATAATTTAAGCAGTAACCATGCTATAACCTATTGGCTGGGCAGAAAATGGCGTTTAAAATCAGGTTTGGGCTATACCTACCACAGTTTTGAGCCTAGTACAAGACGGTTTGCTATAGAGAGCAACCAATTGGCGCAAGGAGTTTTAAAGATATCAGACCAAAAAGTTTTTGCCAACGAAACATATCTTTTTGTGGATGCCAGGTTTGAATATAGCAAGTACTTTACACTAAATACTGGTTTTAGATATAGCAATTATTTTACAAGTGATGCAGTTTTTTTTAATCCCCAGCCAAGAGTAAGTGCCATTTTTCAAACCAAGAATGGAATTTATATAAAACCATCTTATACCCGGACTGTTCAATACCTTCATTTTGCTACCAATAATACAATAGGATTGCCAGTAGATTTGTGGTTGCCAGTAACTAAAAATCTTACTCCCGAAACAGCAGATCAATTTGGTTTACAAATCCAAAAAATTTATGAAAAAATAAATCTTAATATAGAATTATTTCATAAATCTATGAACCAACTTATTGATTATGCAGAAGGGGTAGAATATGTGGGAAACGCTATAAAATGGGAAGACAAATTTGAGGTAGGCAGCGGCACATCTTATGGAATAGAACTAATGGTAGAAAAAAAAATTGGCAATACCACAGGTTGGCTTTCCTACACATTATCAAAAAATACACGCAGGTTTGACAGCATCAATAATGGAAAAGCTTTTCCTTTTAAATATGACAGAAGAAATGACCTAAGTATTGTTATAAATCAAAAAATAAATAAAAATATTGACGCATTTATTGCATGGACTTTTGCTAGTGGAGCTGCTATAACCCTGCCATCTGGCAGGTATCCTAGCGTATCTCAAGACCCTTTTCAGGACATTTATATTTATACCGAAAGAAATGGAAGCAGGTTAAAAGATTTTCACCGATTAGATATTGTTGTTAATTTTAACAAACAAAAAAAGAAATACCTTAGAACATGGAGCATCAGTTTTTTTAATGTTTATAACCGCCAAAACCCTTTTTATATTACCCCAGGCACAGATAAAAATGGAAATAGGTCTTTTGTGCAAGTATCACTATTGCCTTTTATACCCTCTTTTAGTTATAGGTTAAGTTTTAATTAATAATGAAATTACTCTTTAAAATACAATTCTTTTTTTTATTCGTCTTGATGGTAATTTCTTGTCAAAAAACAGTGATAATAAATGTAAAAAACAGTCCCCAAAAGAATGTATGTAATGTTATATTGAGTAAGGATAGTTTTATTGGGGGTTATTTTTATGAATCTCTTCAAATATTAAGCAATGACAGTTTTAGACCAATTTTTGAAGGGTCAATGAAAATATTTGACCAAAATAACACACAAGTAGCGTATCAACTTTTGAGTAATTCTGGGGGATATTTTAGCAATAATAAAGTGCAAGAAGGCGCTTGCTATACCTTAGATTTTAGCAGCTATTTTGGCACAAGCTATGCCAAAACCTGTGTACCACTATTGCCAAATATTACAAACTTAGATACTGCTGTAATTGTGCAACAAAACGATACACTCTTGCGAATTAGATTAAGTATCAAAGACAGCTCAATAGTTGCAAATTACTATACATTTAGTTGCAAATCGTATGAAATTTTCAGAATATTGAGTTTGCCAAATGGAACTAAAGACACGCAATATAAATGGATAGATAAAGCATTAAATAGCAATAATCCGCTGCTATTTATAAATGAAAATAATTATTCTAATAAAATATACTTACTAGAAGATAAACAATTTGATGGACAATTATTTGATTGCGAGTTTACGTTGTCATTAACAACATCGAACCTAAAAGAAATTATATTTTATGTAGATGCAATAGATATTAATTTATTTAAATATTACCGCACATTCAATGCACAAAGATTTTATAGCAATGACCCAAACGCGCATTATATATCTGTGTTTAATAATATAGAAAACGGGTATGGCATTTTTGGTGCAAGAAGCAGGTTTAGTTACTACTATAAAAACTAACCGATTTATAATTTAAACCCTTAATAATATTGGGTAAATAAAACTTTTTTGTGTATGTGTTGTATTTAATACAAATTTTTGTATTTTTGCACTCCAATTTTGCCCGATCGTCTAACGGCAGGACGACTGTTTTTGGTGCAGTCTGTGGTGGTTCGAATCCATCTCGGGCAACAAATTGAAAAAAAAATTAGAAAAGGTGTGTTATAAACATGCCTTTTTTTAACAAAAAAATAAAAAATGGCCATATTAAATAAAGTGCAAATTTACGCAGGAACAGGCTCTAGAGCCCTGGCAGAAAAAATTGCTTTAGACTATGGACAATCTTTGGGAGAGGTAACCATATCTAAATTTGCAGACGGAGAAATGCAACCAAATTATCATGAATCCGTTAGAGGATGTGATGTATTTATTATACAAAGTACATTTGCACCATCAGATAATTTAATGGAACTATTATTAATGATTGATGCCGCACGTAGAGCTAGTGCAAGTTACATTACTGCTGTGATACCCTATTTTGGATATGCTAGACAGGATAGAAAAGATAAACCAAGGGTATCTATAGGGTCTAAACTTATTGCAGATATACTTACCACTGCAGGTGCGGATAGGGTGATGACAATGGATTTACACGCCCCTCAAATACAAGGATTTTTTAGCATACCCGTAGACCATTTAGACTCTTCTGTTATATTTATACCCTATATAGAAAGTTTGAAATTAGAAAATTTAACAATTGCAGCTCCAGATATTGGTGCTTCTTATAGAAACAGAGAATACGCAAAAGCATTAAATGCAGATATGGTTATTTGTGATAAGGAACGCAAAAGAGCAAACGAAATAGCGAGTATGACCGTGATTGGAGATGTAACTGATAGGGATATCGTTTTAGTAGACGATTTAGTAGACACAGCAAATACCCTTTGCAAAGCTGCTGCACTGCTAAAAGAAAAAGGTGCACGCTCTGTTAGAGCTGTATGCACACACCCGGTTTTATCTGGCAATGCTTTTGAAAATATTAGCAACTCAGTTCTTGAAGAATTAATAGTATTAGATACAATACCTATAATAAAGCACACCCAAAAATTAAGGGTACTAAGCACGGCTACACTTTTTAGTAAAGCCATAAAAAATGTGCATGAGTATGGGTCTATCAGCACTTTATTCAAAAAAAACCAACCAAATTTTACCAATACGCAATCAGTATTGCCATTAAATAGCTAAAAATAAAAAAATAATGAAAACCATATTACTAAAAGCAGAAAAGCGAACTGGACTAGGAAAAGCTGCTACTAAACAAGTCAGGGCCATTGGCCAAGTGCCATGTACACTCTATGGTAAACATGGAGTAGAAAACTTAAACTTTGCCATTTATCATGCCGATTTTAAAAATTTAGTTTATACCCCAAATACATATAAGGTAAAAATTGATTTAGAAAACACTCATTATGATGCCATACTTCAAGATATTCAGTTTCATCCCGTATCAGAAAATATTTTACACGCTGATTTTTTGCTCATCGATGATAAAACACCTGTTGTTTTAAATATTCCAGTTAAAATAATTGGCGACTCACCCGGTGTGCGTCAAGGGGGCAAATTGGTTAAAAAAATAAGCAAGTTAAAACTTAAAGGATTAATTACGGATATGCCAGATGTGATTGAAGTAAGTATTGATGGATTAAAGATAGGACAATCAATTAAAGTAGAAATTGTGAGCATTAAAAATGTGGAAGTACTAGATGCTCCTGCAAATGCTATCGTATCTGTAAGAACATCAAGAACTGTTACAGCAGAAGATGGAGTAAATGAGGAGGCAAATGCAGAAAGCATGGACGACAATGCAGAAGCTGCAACAGAAAATTCTGAAGCATAGCAAATGTTGCTAATTATGTGCTTAATTACAATCATATATTTGGCTTGACAAACTAAAAATCCTCAAAATAAATTAATTTTTTGAGGATTTTTTTTGATATTTATTATTTTCACCTAAGAAATTTAATACCGCATAAAATTTTGGTATAAATATTAAAGCTAAGCTAAAAAAAATACATTCATAAACAACAAAATAACTAAAATTAGAATTACTTTGTAGAAAGATGAATCACCAAACAATAATTTATAAATTTTGTCAGCTATGCTTGCACAATCATTTGTTTATTGTATTGATATTATTTTTTTTTAACGCTCCTTTATTTGCTCAAAATACTAAAAATTATTACCTTTTAAATCAAAAAGTCGTAGCAGAAAAAAATGAATTAGATAGTTTTGCAAATGCAGGATTTGCAGAAAATATTATTCAACAATGGGTATATGAAGGCTATTTGCAAGCAGGTATAGACAGTGTAATATTAAAAGAAAGCAATGTTTATTGGCATTTACACAAAGGTGCTCAATACAGTGAATTTATTCCTGATACTTTTATAATGGATGGCTGGGAAAGAGATGCCCTTTGGAAAACGCTAGAGAATGGTTTGAATAGGAAAATGAGTGTCGCTCAATTTAAAAATTTAGCAAAAAAAACCATCGCGCACTATAATAATAACGGATATCCGTTTGCCAACCTGCAGCTATCAAAAATATATTTCTTAGAAAAAGAGTTACATACCACTTTACAACTTTTTTTGGGCCCTTACGTTATTTATGACAGCATCATTATCAATGAAGAACTGAATATCAAAAAGGCTTTTCTTTATAATTTTTTAAATATTCATCCAGGTGAGCCTTATAATGAGCAGCAAATATTGCAAATTGAAAATAAATTGAGAAGTTTACCTTTTATAAATATTTTGAGCCCAATTTTAATAAGTTTTAACAATAATAAAGCTTCGGTTATACTTAACATTAATAAAAATACTATCAATAAAGTAGATGCCATTGCAGGATTTGCGCCCCAAAGTGATAACAATAACAACAAGTTGTTACTAACTGGTCAAGCAGATATTCAATTACACAATACCATCGGTGCTGCAGAAAAGTTCTCGCTCTTTTGGCAAAGTTTTTTAAAAAATGGGCAATCTTTAAATTCTAAATTAGTTTTACCCTATTTGCCCTACATAAAATTTGGAAGCACGCTTAGCTTTGATTTAATAAAATTTGATACCACATTTCTAACTACAAAACCAACAATTGCTATTAATTTTAGAAACAAAAACAATGTATTGCTCTCTGCATTTTTTTCGAATGAAACTACAAGCTTAATCAGTTTAGATACCAATAAATTAAGGGTAAATCAAAACTTTCCATCACCCAATGCCACTAATTATAAACAATATGGTATCAGTTTAGAAAACAGTGTATGGAGCAGCTTTATAAATCCTTTTTGGGGATATAGTTATATCTTTTCGGGTAGTTTTGGAACAAAAAAAATTATAAAAGATAGCCGTATTGTTAATATGGAGTTTCAAAATAATGGAAAAAATTACTCACTTTACGATAGTTTTCCATTAAGTTTTAATCAATTTCAAATTCAAATTGGGGGTAGCAAAATTTGGACACTTTATTCAGATAAATGGGTGCTTTATACCAACATAGAGGGAAAATATATTTATACTCCACAAATTTTTTTAAATGAATTGTTTCGCTTGGGCGGTTTTAAAAGCCTTAGGGGCTTTGATGAGCAACAGTTTTTTGCAGATCAATATGCCCTGACAAATGTGGAAATAAGGTATCGGTATAACCAATTGTCTAATTTTTTTGCCTTTTGCAACGCAATGGCTTATAAAAATAATGCGCAAAATTTTGCAGGCATTAAGTCTGATATCCCAATAGGTTTTGGGCTTGGAGCAAACATAAATACAGGCAATACGATACTCTCTTTGGTTTATGCTTATGGTAAGCAAAAAAATATTCCAATAAATTTTCTGCGTGGTAAGTTTCATTTTGGATTTGTTAACTACTTTTGAAGCCTTGTTAAAATTTTGTTCATATCGTATATGTGGTTTATTAATTTTTATATTATTTGTAATAAATTATTCACTTATAAATGCACAACCAAATATAAATACGCTCGATACCACTATTCTACAAATTGAAGGCGAAACTATAAACAAACCTACCGGCTATAAATATAGCCAATATTATAATGACAGTGTAGCCGTAAAAAAATTGCTAGATTCTATGGTTGGCTTGAACTGTAAATATGACTCATTG
The DNA here is from genome assembly GCA_041690035.1 of Bacteroidia bacterium. Classification (GTDB taxonomy): domain Bacteria; phylum Bacteroidota; class Bacteroidia; order NS11-12g; family UBA955; genus CALSPH01. The sequence goes on from JBDNFC010000047.1 coordinate 21,952, forward strand.
CCGGCTAGAAAAGACAGACTCATCACGTTTCCACAAAGTGATAATAAAGAATTTAAAAGAAATAGGGTCCGTTTTGCTGGGCTTACAGTATTTATTTGCATCCTCTTACTGCTATTTAGTATTAAAAAAAGAACATTTGCAGATATTTATAAAAAAGAAAGTATTGCAGCGATTAGGCCTTATTATTTTCAGAAATGGATTGATGAAACAATTAATGTTTTAAATTTTTACAATGTTTTTAGTAAAATTCTTAGTCTACTTTTATCATGTGCCGTTTTTTATCTTCTTATTATAAGGTTTAATTTGCCGTATAATATACAACAAAACCTGCTCTTGTTTTACGTTGTTTTAGTGATTTTAACAATTACCTTTATAAAATACACCTTTGCATATATTTTATCTTCCTTTTTTAATATGCAAGATTATTTTGCGATACACTATACCATAAAACAGCTCAATGACAACTTATTCTTTATACCCATTGGATTGGTTTTACTCATAAATTACTTTTATTACACTCATTTTATCGCCAGTAATTTAACTATACTTTTAATTTTTCTTTTGGGACTTAAAGAACTTATTAGTTTGATACAAATGTGTTATTTAGGATTTTTTAAAAAGAGCGAAAAAAAATTATTTTTAATGTTGTATGTTTGCAGCCTTGAAATATTTCCATTTTTAATATTTTTAAGATTTGTTGCATTAGCATATCCATGACAAGAGAATTAAAGGTTAAAAGTATTCTAATTACTCAAAACTTACCAGAATCTGGAAAGTCTGTTTTTGATGAATTAGAACAAAAACATAAATTAAAAATAGATTATAGGTCATTTATACAAATAAACCCTGAACCTGTAAGAGAATTAAGAAATCAAAGATTAAATATTTTAGATCACACAGCAGTAATACTTACCTCTAAAAACGCTATCGATAATTTTTTTAGAATCGCAGAAGAAATGAGGGTAGAGTTACCGCATACCTTTAAATATTTTTGTGCAAATGAGAGTATAAGCAACTATATTCAAAAATATATTCAAGTGAGAAAAAGAAAAGTGTTTTTTGGCAAAGGGCCAGAATCAGATTTTTTGAAAATGATAAAAACCCACTGCAAAGAAAATTTTCTTTTTCCATGCTCAGATATAAGAAAGCCAAGTATTCCAGATTTTTTTACACACCATAAAATAATATTTACTGAGGCCATCATGTATAGAACCGTATCAGCAGATTTAAGTGATCTAAAGGAAGTATTTTATGACATTATTGTATTCTTTAGCCCAGCAGATATAAAAAGTCTGTTTGACAATTTTCCTGATTTTGTGCAAAACGACACCCGCCTAGCCGCTTTTGGAAGCACCACACACCAGGCAATTGAGGATGCTAGTCTTATTATAGATATTCTTGCACCATCATCAGAGCACCCTTCTATGCTTTCTGCAATAGCCGCTTATGTTCAAAAAGCGAATAATAATAACTAGAGAGGATACCATTATATTAAAAACATATTATGCCCACTAGCCTTTGCAAACTTCTGCAATAATAAAATGATACTTTTTTTCAAGACCAAAAATAAACATGTGCATTTTGTCATCTGTTTTTAGACCCAATTTTTGAGAGAATTCTGCTGAGGTGATTTTTGTGTTTCGGGCAGTAACGGCACTTTTATCAATTTTCTTTTGTTTTAACAATTTTTGAATCTCTGGCAGTGTAATAAATCCATCGTAGTGTATCATAAAAAGTTTGCCATGTTTACTTAAGGCAGTCTTGCTAGTATAAAACAAGTGTGTGTTTGGGCTTATAGGTTTTGCAATGTGCTGTAGTCTAATTTTAGAGATACAATGCCAAGGCTCGTAAATATAAAGCCCTTTTTCAGCTTTAGTTTGGGCTAGTATTAGTTTAATTACTTCTTCACTATATTGTTTAGGTTCATTTTCTTTTGACAAGTGAATTGCAGTTAAAATTGGACTATTTTTTGCACCGGGCGATACTTTGATAAATAATTCTTTTACCTCATTAAACAAGGCAATAATATATATTTCATCAATATTTGAAATATTTGCATTCACCCAACTAATATCTGTAACTCCAGGAAGTTTTAAATAGATAGTGCAATTAAACGCAAGCAGTTCTGGCACAAGTTTTATTATATCGGGGCTAAACTCAGTAATAATTTTATTGCTTTTGTTTAGCAATCTCCTGTCTGGGTCTATGTAAATAAGGGCATTCTGTTTTTCATCAATATTTAAGTTAAAAAAATCTTCGCCTTTTTGGGTGTGTCTTTCAATATTTTTGACATGAAGTGCAGAAAAATTGGAACGCACGATGTTATTCAAGGCCTCATCCAAATCATAACTTATTAGGCTATCAATATTTTTAGCAAAAAAATAATCGTCTACCCCCAAACCGCCTGTAAGGCTATACAACTTTTTTGCTTTTCCAACAATTATTGCTTTATATTGTGCAACTTGCTCAGCAGTAGCTTGGGCTATACTTTTTTCAGAAAATAAACAATTAGCTGCAAAAAAGGTAGGTAATTTGTACCTTGCTATGTTTCGGTATGCTATTTGTGATAAAATAAATGGAGCTTGTTTTTTATACAATTTAGATGCAACATAAGGCCGTTTTAGTGTGTCTACATTTTGTAAAAACGCAATTTTTTCATTTATATCATTCATATCAAATAAATGATTATTTTTGTGCTCCATTTATATAATAAGTATTTAGCATTAATCGTATGAAAAAAGTAAATTTAATTTTGTTTGTATTTGCCATTTTAGTTTTGGCGGCTTGTGGTTCAAAAAGAGATCGTTGCCCAACAGTAGGTAAAAACAATACAGAAATAATCAATAGCCAAGCAGTATAAGCACTTTTTTGGAGCTTCTCGTCAATGTAACTAATTTGCCCAATCATGCATTTTTATTTTGTCTAATTGAATTATTGGATTATTTTATCTTCTCAAATTTCTAAAAAAGATTTAACAGCATTTGAAAATTTTATTCCCCTTAATCCAGCATTTTCAAAAAGCGCAGTGTTATCACCATGTGGTATAAAATTATCCTCAAACCCAAATATTTTTATTCTAACTTTATAATTTCCTTCTTTGGCAAACCGTGCAATAGATTCTCCAATACCTCCATTTTTTGCCCCATTTTCAATGATAATTATTTTCTCGTAGCTGCTAAAAAGTTGATTTAGATAAATGTGGTCTAAAGGTTTTAAACAAACTAAACTTTCTACTGCTACAGGTCCTATTTTTTCATCTATCTCTGGTAAAAGTTCTCTGATAGAAGGCAACATGTCGCCAATATTTAAAAATAAACATTGCTTACCTATTTGGTGCACAACATTTTTATTGAAATCTATTTTTTCAAAAGGCAATTCCCAAATATCATATTCTCCCCTGCCCCTAGGATATCTTATTGCTATTGGGCCAATATTAGCAATACTTGCAGTATAAATTGCATTTCTTAAATAACGAATATCTGGTGGAGCAATGATTGTTAGATTAGGAACACACTTTAAATATGCAATATCAAAGACTCCATGATGTGTTTGCCCATCGCCCCCCACAATACCAGCCCTATCTATTAAAAAAATAACTGCTATATTCTGCATGCAAATATCATGAATTATTTGATCATAAGCACGTTGTAAAAAAGTTGAATATATAACACAAAAAGGAACAGCGCCTGCTATTGCAAGCCCACCACAAAATGTTACAGCATGTTGCTCTGCAATACCCACATCAAAAAAACGGCTTGGAAAAAGAGCTTCAAATTCCTTTAACCCACTGCCTGTAGGCATTGCTGGTGTAACCACGTTAATTTTTGTGTTTAACTTGCCTAATTGCACCAATGTTTTTCCCACCACCTCTTGGTATTTCGGGAATTTTGTGTTCTGCATAAAATTTGGCAATACTTTTACCATACTTTCTGTAGCATGCCACCTAATATGGTCTTCTTCTGCTTTTTTATACCCAAAACCTTTCACTGTTTTAATATGCAAAATTCTAGGTGTTTTGCTTTTAATTGATTCAGTGAGCGCATTAAATACCTCATTAAAATCATTTCCGTCACTACAAAATTGATACGATAGGCCAAAGGTTTCAAAAAAAGTTTTTGCTTTTTGTCGGTCATTTAAAATAGCAGCAATTGCGCCATTGTTTGGGTCAATGCTCATTTGATTATCGTTTATAACAACCAAAATATCTGCATTACTAATTGCCATATTGTTGAGACCTTCAAATGCTTGTCCTGCGGTTAGCGCACCATCTCCAATTACAGCAATATGCTTTTTCCCCTCCTTATCTGGACCCATAGCCATGCCCAAAGCAGCAGAAATAGATGTGCTGCTATGGCCAGTACCAAATGTGTCAAAAATACTTTCTTCTCTTCTGGGAAAACCCGATATACCGCCCGTTTTGCGTATATTTTTTAAGTCCTTTTTGCGACCTGTTAGTAACTTATGTGTGTAGGATTGATGCCCAACATCCCAAACAAGTGCATCATTTGGCAAATTTAATAAATAATGCAAAGCCACTGTCAATTCTACCACACCCAAATTTGCTGCAAAATGGCCGCCATTAGCCAAAATTGTTTCTATTAAAAATACCCTAATTTCTGAACACAGCAATGGCAAGTCCTCCAATTTTACTTGTTTTATATCGCCAGCTTTTTCTATTTTATCTAATAATTTACCCAATGTTCTTTATCATTCTATAATGAGGCAATCCTACCTCTTCAAAACCAGCTCCAATCTTCTTATAGCCCAATTTGAGGTAAAAATTACAAGCTGCTTCCCTTGCATGAAGGACAATCTCTTGAAAATTATTAACCCTACAATAATTTTCTGCAAACAATACAATTGCCTTACCTACACCCTTTTGCTGATATTGCGTGCTTACTGCAAATTGTCTCATTTTTATGGTTTCTTTGTTTATTTTTACTAAAATCAACACTCCAATTATCTCTTTTTTAACCTCCGCCACCAAGTGTATTTGCAGTTTTTCATCAGCTAGCTCCTCTTTACTAAAAACTAAACCTAGTGGCTCGCGCAATACTGCATTTCTAAGGGCAATAGATTGTAATTGCATCTTGCTGCCAAAAACAACTTGCTTTATTTCTATAACATTATCATTCATTCTTAAACTGGGCATCAACTACAGCCAATGAGATCATGTTTACAATCTCTCTAATACTGCTGCCCAGCTGCAATATATGCACAGATTTTCTAAAACCCATCAATACGGGGCCAATGGCTTCATTATTGGCAAGTGTCTGCGCCATTTTATAAGCAATATTTCCCGAAGAAAGATTTGGAAAAATAAATGTATTTACATCCTTGCCATTTAATTTACTAAAAGGATAATTATCATCTCTTAACTCATTGTTTAAGGCAAAATTGGCTTGTAACTCCCCATCTATAATCATTTCAGGAAAATTTTCGTGCAAATAACGCACTACTTCTTGAATTTTTGTTGAATCTGCCCCTGCAGAGGATCCAAAATTGCCATAAGAAAGCATTGCAATATTTGGGGTAATATTAAATTGTTTTACTTTTTCATTTACTTGATGAATAATGGATATTAACTCTTCTGCATTGGGATTAATATTTACTGTAGTGTCTGCAAAAAACAATGGCCCTTTTTTAGACATAATAATATACATGCCTGCCACTTTTTTGGTATCTTGAGCTTTACCTACAATGGCCAAACAGGGCCTTATGGTGTCCGAATAATTTCTTGTAAGTCCCGATAAAAATGCATCTACCTCTCCTGTTTCAAGCATCATTGCCCCATAATAATTACTGTCGCGCATTAATTTGATACACTCATATAGTGTTACTCCTTTTCTTGCTCTTTTTTCAAATAACATTTTACCAAAAACTTCTCTCTTAGCATCTTCTAATTTTGGGTCTATGATAGCAAGGTTAGAGATATCTAAAAGATGCTCCGTTGCAATTTTTTCAATTTTTTCTTTGTTAGCAAGCAAAATAGGAAAAGCTATCCCATCGTCAAAGGCCTCTATTGCTGCCCTTATAATCTTGTAATTATCTGCCTCAGCAAAAACCACCTTTTTAGGATTTTGCCTTGCTTGTTCCATCATTCTACGAATAAACTTGTTGTTTTGACCTAATCTTTTTCGCAATTCCTCTGCATATTTTTCCCAATCAGTAATGTGATGCTTTGCAACTCCGCTTTCCATAGCCGCTTTTGCCACTGCCGGGGCCACAGTAGTTAATAATCTTGGGTCCAAAGGTTTTGGAATAATGTAGTTTCTGCCAAAGGCTAGGTTTCTATCATTGTAAGCTAAGTTTACAATTTCTGGAACTGTTTCTTGAGCTAGTGCGGCAATAGCACGCACGGCAGCAAGTTTCATTTCTTCATTTATTGATGTTGCGCGCACATCTAACGCACCCCTAAAAATAAAAGGGAAGCCCAGTACATTATTAACTTGATTTGGATAATCACTTCTGCCAGTAGCCATAATTATATCTTTTCGTGCGGCAATTGCCTTTGGATATTCAATTTCTGGATCTGGATTTGCCATTGCAAAAACTATTGGGTCTTTTGCCATAGAACGAATCATATCTTCACTCAAAATATTGCCTTTTGATAAGCCCACAAAAACGTCTGCATCTACCATGGCTTCTGTAAGTGTTTTTTCTTTTCTATCAGTAGCAAAATAAGCTTTCTGCTCGTCAAGATTGGTGCGGCTTTTATCAATTACCCCTTTACTATCAAGCATAATGATGTTTTCTCTTATTGCACCCAAAGATACAAATATTTTAGCGCATGATATGGCAGATGCTCCCGCCCCATTTACCACTAATTTTACAGTTGCAATATCTTTATTAACAATTTTTAGAGCATTAATGAGTGCTGCACCTGATATTATTGCCGTGCCATGCTGATCATCGTGCATTATTGGTATTTGAAGTATTTCTTTAAGTCTTTTTTCAATTTCAAAACATTCTGGTGCTTTGATATCTTCTAAATTAATCCCTCCAAAGGTGGGTTCTAAAATTTTAACAGTGCGCACAAACTCATCCACATTGTCACAATTCAACTCTAAATCAAAAACATCAATATCGGCAAATATTTTAAATAAAACGCCTTTGCCCTCCATCACTGGTTTGCTGGCCAAAGCCCCAATATTGCCCAAGCCGAGCACAGCAGTGCCATTAGAAATTACCGCTACTAAGTTTCCTTTTGCGGTATATTTATAAGCATCTTCTGGATTTGCTGCAATGGCTAAGCAAGGCTCTGCCACACCTGGTGAGTAGGCTAAACTGAGGTCTTTTTTAGTATATGTAGGCTTGCTAGGAAGCACTTCTATCTTTCCCGGTTTGGGAAACTGATGATAGTCTAAAGACTCTTGCACAAGTTTTTTTGTCATGGCTATTGGTGATGATTTCTTATGGTTACAAAACAAGCGATTATTATTAAGAGTTCAAAAACTATTTTATGAACTGCATATACAATTTGATTTAATCTAGGTTAAAAATAAAAAAACTTTTTTTAAACGGCATCCTTATTCAGGTAAGCACTTTTTTTTGTTAATAAAATTTTCAAAAAGGCAATGGCAAACCTTTCTAATAAAAATTAATAAATTAAGCATCGTGTCAAAGCCAATTCCTAATGCGATTCAACCACCAATTTAAAAACATCCTCACCATATTTAACAAAATACATTCCTGAAGAAAGTGCAACAGGCAATTGAATGCTATGCGAATTTAATGTGTGTAATACCCCTAAAACAGCAATCAAATTAGCTTTGACATCCACTATAGTAACATCATTTTCTACAATAAAGTTAGGTGTGGTAATTTCTATTTTACCACAAGTAATTTTTTCGTTTGGCTTTTTGATTGACGAAAGCATGATGTTTTTTGGAAGCCTTGAATAGTTTGTTCCACAATTTTTAAGTAAAATTTGAGCCTTGCTATAAAGATCTAAATATACTTAATACTTACCTTTACATTTCAACATATCTATTACTTTTTTGTTGGGTTCCATTTTTGTGGTATCATATTGACCGTCAAATAAATTGCCCTTAATTTTTAAAACAGTGTAATAACGTTCATGCTCACCAGTAACGCTGCCATTATTGTAGAATATATATCCTCTGCTATTAATAAAGTAAGTGGCATTGGGTAATTTTTTATCCAAAGTAAAACTTTTTGTTTCATAAAGATAAATAGAATCTTTCTTTACGTGCCATTTTCCACTTTCTGCTATTTTTCTTTGGCAATAGCTAATGTTATAAGTGCTGTCAGCTTTTAGGTCTAAAGCCATTATACGGAGCCAATAGAAGTGTGTTCCGTATCTTTGACGATATTTATTCGATTGAATTATATTTAACTTTTGTGTAGTGTAAATATTTGCGCTAATTCTAGGCCTTGACTCTGCTATTTTGGATGAGGTTTTACAATTCATCAAACCTATTGTTATGCTTAAAAATAGTATGTATTTCATAGTTTTTTTATTCAATTAGTTCGCCCGGAAACATATTGCCATCAATAGTTAATAATGTAAATGTAGTGTTCCGTTTCTCCTTAAAAACCTCCCTCTACCACCCCAAAACCCAAGCAAAAATAAGCGGAGCCACTATAGTAGCATCACTTTCTACAATAAATTTAGGTGTGGTAATTTCTAATTTACCCCAAGTAATTTTTTCGTTTGGCACAGCACCACTGTATGAGCCATAACTGGTAGTAGAATCTGATATTTGACAAAAATAACTCCAAAAAGGCACTTCTTGCCATTCTAAATCTTGATACATCATTGGCACCACACAAATAGGAAAATCACCCGCTATACCGCCACCAATCTGAAAAAAACCAACTCCTTTACCAGCACTATTTGCCCTATACCATTCTGTTAAGTAAACCATGTATTCTATACCACTTTTCATGGTGCTTGCACTTAATTCATTTTTAATTACATAAGAAGCAAAAATATTTCCCATTGTGCTGTCTTCCCAGCCTGGGCAAATAATAGGCAAATTCTTTTCGGCAGCGGCTAGCATCCAACTATTTTTAGGGTCTATTTCATAATATTGTTCTAATTCTCCGCTCAAAAGCATTTGATACATAAACTCATGTGGCAAAAACCGTTTACCTTCTTTTTCTGCCTTTTTCCAAATGCCTTCTATATGGCTTTGAAGTCGTCTAAAAGCCTCTTCTTCTGGTATACAAGTGTCTGTAACCCTATTATAGTGATTGTCTAACAACTCTTGCTCCTGTTCGGGACTTAAATCTCTATAATTTGGAACACGCTTATAGTGGCTATGCGCAACCAAGTTCATAATATCTTCTTCTAAATTTGCACCTGTGCAGCTTATTATTTGAACTTTGTTTTGCCTGATCATTTCGGCCAAAGATTTGCCCAACTCAGCAGTGCTCATTGCCCCCGCAAGGGTTATCATCATTTTTCCACCTTCGTCCAAATGCTTTTCATATCCTTTTGCTGCATCCACCATTGCTGCTGCATTAAAATGAAGGTAGTGTTTTTCCATAAATTGGCTAATTGATCCTCTTGTCATGCTTTTAAATTGTTAATTTATGCTAATTGTGTCGCAAAAGTAACCCTTTTTTAAAAACTAAGAAAAAAATTCTGACTTTTATCATTTACCTTTGCTATACTTTCGTAATTAAAACACTTCAACATATCAACAAAATATATGCGCTACATTTTTTTAACATTAATACTTACTATCTCCACCATTTTATCTGGTCAAACTAACGAAGTTAACTCAAAACTAGAACGCGCTAAAATTTATGTTAATGCTGCAGAAGTGCATAGAACCGCAGTGGTGAACCTAAAAAAAGGGAACAATGAAGTTTTTATTAAAGAGCTAAGTAGCCAAATAAACGCAAATAGTATTGTACTATCTGCGGGCAGCGGTTTCGAAGTCAATAGCACGGGTTTTATAACTAAAAATAATGATATAGATGAGGAAAAAATACCTGGATATCGGGCATTGCAAGACTCACTTATATATTTTGAAAGGCAATACACCATAATAAATAATAAATTGAGGGTTTATAAAGAAGAAATAAGTTTGTTGCAAAACAATACTAAACTAAGCGGAAATAATGGTGTAAACGTAATAGAACTGGAGCGTATGAGTTTGTTTTATAATAAAAGACTTAATGAAATATATAATGAAAGCAGCAACTTAGAATACACAAAAAAAATATTTACTAATAGAGAACGCATTGTTAAAAACAACATCAATGAATTGTTAAAAAAATATCCTATTGCTCCAAATGGAAAAATACTCGTGCAAATAACGGCAGAGAATGCCGGACAGTGCAAACTTACTTTTTCATATGTTACAAAAGGTGCTTCTTGGTATCCAATTTATGAGGCAAGGGTGGAAGATATAAAAAAACCAATTATACTGGTGCAAAAGGCAAGCGTAAGACAATTTACGGGCGAAAATTGGGAAAATGTAATTTTAGAAATTTCAACTGGCAATCCAAATCAAGGTTTAAGTTTACCTATTTTATACCCTCGCTATGCTGATTTTAGTAGCCCAGAACGGACAGACTACGGAAACGGAAGTGGCGCAGGTGAAGATTATTATGATATTCCGACTGAAAGCCTTTCTAAATCTAACAGATGGGGTGAAAATAGAAAAGAAGATAAAAAAAATCCTGCTTTTAAATCTTATAGTTCAGAGGTAGCAATAGATTACCAAATAGATTTGCCCTATAATTTACCAAGCAGCAATACTCCAATTTTGGTTTTATTAAATAATTATGAACTAGCGGCAACTTACAGTTATTTTAGTATTCCAAGAATAGATTGCAGCGTTTATCTAACGGCTATGATTACAAATTGGCAACAATATAATCTTATCCCTGGACAAGTAAATTTATTTTATAATAAAAGCTATGTTGGCAATACTTTTTTATCCCCACAGGCAGATAACGACACGTTAAAATTATCATTGGGCAAGGATGCTAAAATAATTATTAAACGCATAAATGAGCGCGATTATACCAAAACTAAATATTTTGGAAGCACTAAAAAAGAAATTTTGGGATATTCTATTCAAATAAATAATACCAACAATACGGATATTGATTTAATTATTGAAGATCAGATACCACTGTCTAAAAACAATGAAATAATAATAGAAAACACGGAGCTAAGTAAAGGCATTTTTGATGTAAATACAGGAAAACTAACTTGGAACATAAAAATAAAGAGCAACAAAACAGATAAAATTCTAGTTAGCTATGAGGTTACCTCTCCAAAAAATAAACCTGTTTTTGGGCTATAAATAAAATTTAAGCACTTCTAATTTTTGAATAAAATGCGTCCTAAGATTTCTATTAGTAAATTATTAAGAATTAATTTACCTTTGTCTGTAAGATGAAAATAATAAAACTAAGTATCCTTGCTTTTTTATGCACTTTTCTAATCCTTGGATGTAAAAAAGATAGAAAAGCAAATTGGGATGCTGCTTATTTAATACCCCTTGCTAGCAGTAGGATTGAATTTAATAATGTGTTTGGAAACTATATTAGCGGAGGCGCAAATAATGCAGATTACATTTATGAAACCAAATTGTATGAAAATAGTCCCGGACTACTAAGCATACCTGATACGGGTTTAAATACCTCATTTACATTGGCAAGGTTAAAGTTGGCAGACAGAAGTATCGAGCGAAAAATAAGTTTAGGAGAAATTAACCCCCTGTTTCTATTATTGGATGGCACTACCACCAGTATACCTGCTCAAAACCAAACCAATTTAACACCTTTTGATATAGATGCAAGCGATTTTTTTGATCAAGCAACTATCAAAACAGGTGAAATGGTACTAGAATTTGAAAACGAATTGCCTGTAAACTTGAGCTTACTAGAATTTGATTTAATCAATAAAGCTAATGGCGATATTATAGGTTCTGCCACCTTTAATAATGTGGCTCCCAATACCAAGGCCATAAAAATTATTGATTTAGCAAATAAACAAATAGGTGCTGCGCTGCAAGTAAAGATTAAAACCTTGCAAACAGATGCAAGTAGTGGCAATGTGCTTATTGATGCCAATAAGGGTTTGAATATAAAAATAAGTGTGCGCAATTTGACAACATCTGCGGCCACAGCGGTTTTTCCTAGTCAAACAGTGTTAGAACAAGATGAGCCTTTAAGCCAATATTTTGACGGGGCAGAACTGAAATATATTAAAGTAAGATCTGGGAAATTAAAGATAAGTTTGTATACAAGTATAGCCGAAAACATGACCTTGTACCTAAAAATACCTTCTGCTACAAAAAATGGCGTTATGATAGATGAAGAGATAAAAGTGGAGGGTGCACGAAATGGCAGACCAACCTCTTTAAGCAAAGAAATAGATATGGCAGGCTATGTGATAGACTATAGAGGCAAAGACCCAGATATTACTGACACAGTAAATACTTTTTATCAGATTATGCGGGTGGTGCTAGATTCTTCTGGCAGAAAATTATCTGTTTCGCTCAATGATTCTATTAACCTATCTTATGGCTTAGAAAAATTAGTGCCAGAGTATGCTATAGGATATCTTGGCAATACCATAAATGAGACAGGTGATGATAATGTTCCAATGGCAATTTTTGAAAAGTTAAATGGAAATATTAATTTTAATAATGTTAGCATGGATTTGAATATTACCAACGGCATAGGAACAGAAGGAAGCGTATTGGCCAGAAAAATTATTGCGAGCAATAGCAAAAAAGGTATAGACATTCCTCTAACAGCAGCTGTTATTAACAATCCTTACATTATTGGAAGGGCAAATTTTAACCCATTTTTTAATAATGTGCAACAAGTAACACTGCAAAATAGCAATAGCAATGTAAAACAATTTGTAGAAAATCTACCCGATAAAATTAAATTTAACATGCAAATTGCAACTAGTCCAAATGGTAACAATAACAATTGGCAAGATTTTATCTATTACAACAGTAAGTTTCAAATAGACTTGCGATTAAAGTTTCAGAATTTACTGTCTTTTAACCAACTTCAATTTAAAGATTCTATTAATTTTAACTTAAATGAAATAGAAAATTTAGAACGGGTGAAAGAGGGTAAAATATACTTGTTTTTTGAAAACAGATTTGCATTTAGTATCAACTTGAAACTTGCAGTTTATGATAAGAATAATCGCTTTTTAGATACCATTGGCAACAATGATATGAATGAAATTATAGCCGCTAGTGGCGCTGTGGCTGCAAAAGGAAAAGCCTTTATAAATATACCTCCCAATAAATGGAATAGTATAAAAAATGCTGCATTTGCATATATTATTCTTACTGCCAATACACCGCCAAATACCCAAATTTCTATTAATTCTTCAGATTATTGCAAAATAGATGTAAGCGCTGATGTAACTTACCAAATTAAGGCTAATTAACATTTTTTATTTTTAAAGTATAAACTATGTCTATAAAAAGTACCCTTACTATCGGTATATTGCTCTTAACGAGCATAAAATTAAGTGCAATAAATGACAGTGCCAAACCAAAATTTTTTATAAATGAAATAGCAACAAGTTTTGCCATAGGCAGTAATCATTTAAACAGCTTTGCAGCTTTGCCATTTATATTTAGAGGCAATATTAATCAAAAAAATATTGAAAAGTCAACTGTGCTGCTAATGGCAAAGAATAGAACCGGCATTATTGCAAATGCAGGTATTAAATTTAGTGTTCAGGAGTATAATTTTAGCATAAACTCCGCTCTTTACAGTGGGTTTTCATATTCAAAAGATTTTTTTCTTTTGCTATTTAAAGGCAATAGCCAATCTGCCGGAAAAGTATTAAACTTAGGCATGAACGGTAAGCAAATAGGTTTTTATACTTTGCAATATATTCACAAAAATATAAATTATAAAAACAAGTGGCAGTTGCAAATTGCACCAGAAGTTTATGTAATAAATAATTATGCAAGCATTAAAACAAAGGGTAAAAACACCTTATTCACATCAGAAAATGGACAAAATATTATTGCAGAATTAAATTATAACGCTTATCAAAATACCAATGCTATATCTGGTTTTGGATTTGGCTCATCTTTTTTGGCCTATAAAATAGAAGGTAACAAAATCAGCAGTTGGCGAGTAAAAAATTTAGGGATTAGCCTGTTGCCAAATAACCTTAGGGTGTTTAGCCAAGACACCAATTGGAACTATTCTGGATTTAATTTTACGCTTGGGCAAAACTTTTCAGTGGCATCTAGGGCTGACTCTTTACGAAGATTATTGTATATAGAATCTCGCCAAAGAAATCGCATCACAATGATGCCCATTCAAATAAGCTATGGGATAGAAGATGTGAAAAAAATCATTTCGTTTAATTACATGGCTATGCCAGGCTACTTACCCCAAATAAGCTATATGAAAAAATTATTTAAAGCGAACCACCGAATAGATATTGGCGCTCAAATGGGTGGTTGGTCATTATTAAACAGTAAATTTGGATTAAGTACCCAATTAAATAAGCAAAAACAACAAAAATTAGTATTAGAAATTATTGGCATAGAGTCTTTATTAATCAATTACCCTGGATTTGGTGCTTGCTTAAAAATCAATTGGTAAAAATATTATTTATTTCAAATAACGCTTTAGCGTTTGCAATGCCAGTCAAAAATGCCATAAAGAAAAGTGAGATAACAAGATTTTAATTCACGAGAATAGTAGTTCTAATTTAAGAATGAGAATTGCGAACGCGCTTGTGTTTGAATTAGTTTTGGCTGTAATTAGAATCTTCGATGGGTAAGCTGGATTTATTAAGAAAAAAGAATAAAATTTTCGTAACCTTAGGCAAGATTTTCTAAAGTGTTGTTGAAAAAAAATTTGTGAAAGAAGGGTTTAAGTTTATGAAAACCTGTTTTGAATATATGAAACCTATTTTAGCAAAAATTCTTTATTAATCAGCTTATAGTGGCTGCTATCCCAATTAAAATAATGTTTGTTCATCTTTTCTATTGCTATTGGTGGCCCATAAGCAGGTATAAAACCATTGGTATATAGTGCTAAAGTATCTACCACAGTAATTGTACTAGATTTTTTATTAATAATGGTTGATAACAATATCGATTCATGTCCCAATGCCCATGAAGAAAGGAGTACATCTGAAACAATTTGAGACTTTTTTATTGCAATTTTTGTTGCTACGGCTTGAAGAGTATTGATGTTTTTAGCTAAGGTTTCTCTGCGATTTTTATACAAAACACTGGTTTTAGAAATGGTATTTAAACTTAAAAACAATGCAATGGGTATCGCAAGGGTAGTTATAATTTTTTGTGGGAAATCATTATAAAAATAAGCAAGAGGCAATAAAACTGCCATGTTTAATACTAAAAAATTTCGCTGTAACATAATATGTGCATCACCGGCTGAATTGCTAATTGCCAGAATAATATATACTGCTATACATCCACATAAATATCCCCAAAACATTTTTTTATTCCTCATTTTTCTAAAATAAATCAATAAAAAAATAAAAATAATGGCCATCAATTTATAAAAATTCCATGCATTACCTAACATATATTCATGCATAAATGATTGCTTAAAATTTGCCAAATCAAGCAAATTATTATACTGGTTAATTTCGTGGTTAGGTATTAAAAATAAAAACGATTTCATAGCATAAAGTATCAAAAGTGAAAGTGAAAATTGCCATAAAATCCTTTTGGTAGCCAAAAAATGAATAAAGATAAAAACCATCATTAATAATAAAAATATTGGATGACTAAATATTCCCAAAATAAGAATTATAAAATAAGAAAGCCATTGATTGGCTCGGTTTTTAAAAGTAAAATTTACTACAGCTGCTGCTAAAAAAGCCATGCTTAAAGCAAGCATGGTTTCAAAAACTAAACCAAAGAACAAATGATGAGTGCCAAGCAGTGAGCATAATAAAAAAACTATGGCTAATGGTTTATTTTTCAATGTATTTTTAATTAATAAAAAAGTAAAAAAATAGACGAGTCCATAACCAAGGCTAAAAATATAAACTAACACCTCTAACCCAAAACCCAGTTTTAATAGCAAAAATGCTGGCAATTGAGCTATTATGGCGGTATACCTATTATAGGAAATGGCAAAATTTTCAGTTTGGATAAAATTAAAAAAACTAAAGGCACTGTCTAAATATAAAACCCTATCAAGGGCAAATATAAGTGAACATGCTAATAAACAGCAGGCCAATAAATCATAGATGTCATACCTTTTTGTATAAGCATTTATAGAAGACATTTCCATTATTTTAAGAAATGGCAAAGGTAAACTAAAGTTGTTTGATTATAAGTAAATCAAATTGGTTTAAAGTGGCATTTGTACTTCCCAGCTTTTATCTGCCAAAAGTTTTACGGCACATCTAAAATTGTCATAAGGAATTTTTCCCCATTCTATTGGAGATATTAGTGATAGAATAGTTTTAGCATTTTTTTCATAAAGGTAATAAATTGTGCCTATAACAGGTTCAAAATTTAAGTCTGCTCTATAAATCTCATCACTCACTTTTACCCTTTCTTCTATTTCTCTTGCCTGCAACATTAATAGCTCTGCTTGCTGTTTCAAAATATTAATTTGTTGGTCAGCCTGATACCTCATTGTTTCCAATGCATTGGCTTTGGTCAGTCTTTTGTCTATAGGTTTTATTTGAGGCGAGCTAATCGATAGCGGATAAGGTGAAAAAGCATCTGGCCCCTGATATAGCGCTTCTAAAGCACTGTTTTTTATTTGCTTTTCTTCTTCTTCCGTCATTTGTGATTTTTATAAATAGTAAAAAATAGAACAATAACATAGCATATTTGTTTATTTATTTATGTTTAAAAGAATAAAAACCATCGGATATTTTATAGGATCAGTTTTGCCAATTATTTTATTTTCGTGCACAAATAAAAAAGCATCCTCTGGCAATCAATCAAGCGCTGCGGCTACCAGCAATAATTTGCCTATAAATTTATATGACATAAAAATTCCAGCACTTGTAGGAGATAGCATAATTGATATGGCACAATTTAAAGGGAAAAAAATACTTTTTGTTAATGTAGCATCAAAATGCGGCTATACTTCTCAATACTCAGATTTAGAAAAGTTAAATCAGACATACAAAAATAAATTGGTAATTATTGGTTGCCCTTGCAATCAATTTATGGGACAGGAGCCAGGAAACGCAACAGAGATAGCACAATTTTGCAGTAGCACCTATCAAGTTACCTTTAGAATGACAGAAAAACTAAATGTTTTAGGAAAAAACCAACATCCGTTATATCAATTCTTAACACAAAAAAGTAACAACAAAATAGATGATTTCACTGTAACTTGGAATTTTAACAAGTTTTTAATAGATGAAAATGGCAAATTGTTAAAATATTTTGGTTCTGGGGTTTCACCTATGAGTAATGATATAACTTCATTTTTGTAAAATGATTTCAACAAATAAAAAAAGCTGCAATTTGCAGCTTTTTTTATTTTTAAGTATTTTTTAACAAACTGATTGATAAATCAATTATGCATAAACGCTTTGTTTTTTATATTTTTCTACCAAAAGGTAATAAAATATTGCACGGTATTTATTTCTATTACTTCTGCCCAATTGCTCTACAATCACGTCAATTGAAGCATCTAATCCATCTTTTTCTGTAAGGCCTAATTTTTTTATTAAAAAATTGTTTTTAATAGTATCAATTTCTTTTTGATCCGACCCTGCTAAAGTAGCAGCATCTTTATTATATATAGATGGCCCTAAGCCTTTTGCCACTTTTGTTAATAAATCTTCATTAAAAGAGATATTTAATTTCTTGAACTCAGCTTTGTAGGTGTCCATACATTCCGTAAATGTTGCCATAATTTTTATTCTGTTTTTAAATCGAAAGGCAAATGTAACTATTTACATTTAAAATATAAATGATTTAAACATTAAATTTTGTTGACTTAAAATTTTCGGGCATATTTATCCTCATATAGACGCTCCTCAGGTAAAGATTTAAAATATTGATATGTTATATCTAGGCCTTGCTTTCTATCTATTTTTGGACACCAATTAATGATATTTTTTGCAAGCGAAATATCAGGTTGTCTCTGTTTTGGATCATCAATAGGTAATGGCTTGTAAACCACTTTTTGTTTTGTGCCCGTTAGTTTCACAATCTCCTCAGCAAATTGTGCAATTGTAATTTCATCTGGATTTCCAAGGTTTACTGGTTGCGAATAATCGCTCATCAAAAGTTTAAATATTCCGTCTATGAGATCATCCACAAAACAAAAAGATCTTGTTTGACTACCATCACCAAAAACTGTTAAATCTTCACCCCGCAGTGCCTGACCAATAAATGCAGGTAGGACCCTCCCATCATTTAACCTCATTTTTGGTCCGTAGGTATTAAATATTCGTGCAATTCTTGTTTCTAAACCATGATAAGTATGGTATGCCATGGTAATAGCTTCTTGAAAACGCTTAGCTTCATCATAAACCCCCCTTGGCCCCACAGGATTTACATTGCCCCAATATTCTTCTGTTTGAGGATGAACTAATGGATCTCCATAGACTTCGCTTGTGCTTGCAATTAATATTCTTGCTTTTTTATTTTTTGCCAATCCCAATAAATTATGTATCCCTAAACTACCCACTTTTAATGTTTGAATAGGTATTTTTAAATAATCTATTGGGCTTGCAGGGCTTGCAAAATGTAAAATATAATCTAAATTACCCGGAACATGCACAAATTTGGAAACATCGTGATGATAAAAATCAAAATTAGGCAAGGCAAATAAATGCTCTATATTTCTGATATCGCCTGTGATTAAATTATCCATTGCCACCACATAAAAATTTTCTTTTACAAACCTATCGCAAAGATGTGAGCCCAAAAAACCAGCTGCTCCCGTTATTAGCACTTTTTTCATGCTTGCAAATATAAAGGCTAAATGCTTTGGTTAAAAATTAAAAAACGCGCTTGAAGCGCAGTAAATGCTTTTGCTAATAAAAAAGCCCATAAGGGAGCAGCAAATGAAAACATTCTTGCTGCCTCACCACTTAAAAAAGCATGGAAAAAAAATATAAGCAATAACCATAACAATGCATTAGGAATGCTTTTTCTAATTTCTATTTTACTTATTGCCCAAATAATCGCAAAGGTAAAAATCCCTAATACGCTAAATAATTCTCCTAATCCCCTAACTGAAGCAAGTTTCTTAAAGGTATAAACAATATCATTAAAATGTCCGCCATATTCTTGAATACTGCCTAATGCACTATAGTGTATTGATAAATCTATGATGTATCTAAAACCAAATACCAAGGCACCGCTTGCGAGCCAAAAAGGAATTTGCCTCCATTTATGCGCTCCAAAGAAAAATAGTAAAGGTGCTAAAAAAAGAAAAGATTCTTTTGCCCAAGGACCAATAAATATGCATAATAAAGTAATTTTCCAATTTTTACTTGTAATGGCAAAACATGTTAAAATTACAATTAGCAAGTATAAACTATCTGTCAGCGGCAAGGCTGCCATATAATTATACCACCTACCCGAAAAAAGCGCGACACAAGTTATTAAAGCAATATAGTTATTAATATTAAAGCGTTGCAACCATTGGTATAATAACAACATTGCCAAAGACATAATGCTAACATTTATAATCATGAACGCTAATTTTAAAGGCCAATCTTTATCAGCACGATGTGGCCATAATTTTTTATAAACCAATGATATAGGAAAACTAACAGCCTTAGCTAAAATTGGCACAATAACCCTGTAGCGGTGAGTAACTGTGGCAGATTTAAAATCGCCATTAGCCACATTTATATATGCCCTACAATCTATAGTTGTGTGCTCAAAATTGTAATGAACATAAGTGTTATATGAACTTCCGATTAAAAAAGCAGCAAAAAATGTATATATAAGAAATTGATTATTAGCTATTTTCATTTTATTAGATTAATATGACAATTTAAAAATACTTTTTTTAGCTTTCATACGTCTTATTAGAAAGAATTATCATTTTTGATAGTTTTTTCATTGTTTAAATTTGGTTTACGGTACTGCATTTTTTTTTAAACTTGCGGTACCGTTTTTTTATTTAGTTTTTCTAGAAAGATACCATTGATCAAAATCAATATTTGTTGGCAAATTTATATTATTTAAAGGTTGTGCTGCGCTTACCTCTTTGAATGCTAGCAAAGCTGCTGCGGCTATTGCTTTGCTTTCATTTTCATTGAGCAGCTCTAAAGTATCGGTCTTGAAATTTTTATTAATAAATCCAGTATCAAAATCTCCACTAATGAAATCTTCATTATTCATCACGAAAGTGCCAAAACCAAGTGTTGTTGTTACCCCATTTATTTCATACTCACTTATAGCGCGCTTCATATTGGCAATTGCTATGTTTCTGGTTTCACCAAAAACAATTAATTTAGCAATCATATTGTCGTAATATATAGGTATTTCACTTCCTTCCTCTACACAATCATCCACCCTAATATTTCTGCCTTTTGGTGTTCTATATCGCTCCAATTTACCAATATCTGGCAAAAAATTATTATAAGGATCCTCTGCACAAATTCTTAATTCTATAGCATGTCCATTTATTTTAAGATCATTTTGTGTAAAAGGCAGTTTTTGTCCAAAAGCCACTTGTATTTGAGTTTTTACCAAATCTATGCCTGTAATCATTTCAGTTACAGGATGTTCTACTTGCAACCGGGTATTCATTTCTAAAAAATAAAAATGATGATTAGCATCAAGCAAAAATTCTACTGTTCCTGCACCGCTATAGTTGCATGCCTTAGCTACTAGCACAGCTGCAGCGCCCATTTTTTCTCTCAACAAATCTGTTAGAACTGCACTTGGGGCTTCTTCCACCAATTTTTGGTGCCTGCGCTGTATACTACATTCGCGTTCAAATAAATAAGTTACATTGCCATAATTATCAGCCATAATTTGTATTTCAATGTGTCTTGGCTTAGTTACAAACTTTTCTATAAAAACTGCTTCGTCACCAAAACTTGCGAGAGCTTCACTTCTAGCCATTTTTAAACCAGCATCAAACTCCTCAATTTTTTCTACTAATCGCATGCCTTTTCCACCGCCACCTGCAGAAGCTTTAATAAGTATAGGAAAGCCTATTTCTTTGGCTACTTTTTTGGCCTCTTCTACATCTGATATAGCATGATTTACACCAGGAACCATAGGCACATCAAAATGAGAGACAGCCGCCTTTGCGGCAAGTTTACTGCCCATTATACGCATGCTTTCTGCAGAAGGCCCAATTAGCACAATATTATTTTCTTTTAATTTTTGTGCAAAAACAGCATTTTCACTTAAAAATCCATATCCAGGATGCACAGCTTCAGCTTTAGTTTGCTTGCAAATTTCTATAATCTTGTCCATTTGCAAATAAGATGCTGCAGAAGGTGGTTCGCCAACACAGTATGCTTCATCTGCCATTCTAGTATGCAGTGCAAGCCTATCTGCGGTAGAATAAATTGCCACCGTTTTTATGCCCATTTCTTTACAGGTTCTTATTACCCTAATGGCAATTTCTCCCCTATTTGCAATTAATATTTTTGCAAACATTTATTGTGCGCGTTTTTCGGGTTTATTAATCATGGGTAGTTTTATAAAAACTTCTTCTGCGGCATTTGCACCTCCCATTCCCCAAAAACCACCATCAACGCTAGCTACCAATGCTGCAATATTAAGCAAGCTTTTATAATAAAGTATCGCAAACTGATAATCTAATTTTGGCAAAATATCATTTAGTTTTGCCAATTGCCCACTTAGGTAATCACCGCGTTCCTTTGTATTACTTTGTAACGATAACATCAAGTCTGCAAGCAGCTCTTGGTTATCATTATGATCTAAAATTTTGTAAATTTCTCTTAAATCTTCGTGTTTTGAGGAAAAAGTCTTAATGTGAATCAGTGCAGCTGCCCTTTTAATTTCTTCACTTGAGAATTCTCCGTCAGCACCCGCAATTAAGGCTGCTACTAAATTTGGCCCTGATACCAAAAGTGCTTTTTCTTCATTTGTCAATTGAGTTAACATGTTTTTTAATAATATATTTCTAACTTTGCGAAGTTAAATATTTTTTGTTTTGGTAAAAGAAATAATTTCAATAATTATAAAAGATGTGCAATTAGAGTGGCGCAACAAGTTCTCTTTGGTGGGTATTTTCATTCAAGTTTTGAGTGCTGTTTTTATTGTATATCTCGCTATACCTAGCCTAAATGATGCTACTCAGAACAGTTTGTTTTGGATTATTATTGTGTTTTCTTCATTAAATCCGCTTGCAAAAAGTTTTTTAGGCGATACTTTTCAAACAAATAATTATTATAAACAGCTTATTAGACCTGAAATTAATATGCGTGCAAAATTAATTTATAACCTTTTACTCATTAATTTCATAATTTTTTTAGTTTGGGGCACATTCAATTTACTAATTGGGAATGAAAACGGCAATAAAGTCTATTATTTATTATCATTATTATTAGCAGGAAGTGCAATTTCGGCATCGTTTACGCTAATGAGCGCAATGGCAAATAAAGTAAAAAACGGGTTTTTAGTATTACCCGTTATCAGCTTGCCTATTATTATACCTGTATTGCTAGTAGGCATAAAATCGTCAAAAAAAGCAATGGATGATTTTCCGCTTAATTTAATGTATAGTGAATGGCTATTGCAGCTAATGCTAGCTATTTTTTGTTATATCATGGCAGAGATTTTATACATTATATTAGAGGAAAAATAGCATTTTTAACTAAAATCAGTTATTCTGCTGCGGGAATTAGATTATATGCTCATTTTGAAATTTAAAAAAATCCCACTTCTGCCAGTATGTATTTGCGCCAATTCTAAACGCACTAAATAAGTGTACCATATATTCCATTCTAATCCAATACCATAGCTATATAATAATGTATTTGCAAAAGTATTATCAGCACTTACATATTGATTTCTTACATATCCCAAATCTGAAAAAATTGTTAAAAATAAAGTGTTATTTGCTACTTTATAATTTTCAAAAGGCATAAAGGGTAAATTTATCTTTCTATTAACAAGTAAGCCATATTTTAAATTATTTTTTAATATTGCGCTATGATTGCCCTCTACTACATAAAAATCATATCCGCGCATTAAATTATATTCATAACCAAGTGCACGGTTGAGCACGTAGGCTTGCCTATTTGGTAACGAACTTTTTAAGTGAAGGCCCGTACTTGCATAAAATTTATTTGCTAATTGCCTAAAATGAGAGCTGCGATAATTAAATTGAGGAATAAAATTACTTTTAAACCCGGTAGAAAGATAGCTCATAATAAAACCTATGTTAAAATAATTGCCATGCAAAGGCTGTTCGCGAATATCTCTATGATCTAACACAAAATTATATCCGATTCCAGCCAAGTTTAATACTTTTTTTTCATCACCTAAAATATAAGGATTTAATGAAGGGCTTAATATGGTATCTGCTACCTTAAATCTATTAACGAAAAGAGAAACATTTTGATACTGTTGATTGCCTTTTCTCTTTACTACAGAAAACAAAAATTTGTTTCTTTTGATAGACCATGAGTTCGGTTCATCATAAAATTGCACTTGATTATTCATGGTTTTATACCATGTTTCATTGTTAGATTGTAGCTGTAAACTAGAAAAAATCCCGATATTTGTATAATTTTTTAAAGCCGGAATGGTGTACCTTAAATCTAAAACTCTGGTGTAACCTAATGTAGCAAACAATAATAAATTTTCGTTTCTTCCTCTACAATTATTTTTTTCAAATTGAATACCATATATCAACCGTCCTAAATCTTTTGTAAGCCACCATTGATTAAAATTTCTATCTGCAATTTCAATAATAGGTATAGGCCAAATATACCATTTTTCTTCCAAATAAATAAAACAACTGTCATTCATAAAATTTATTTTAACACTATTAAACAACTGTAAATTAAGTAATTGATTTGTATTATATAAAGCAATATCTGCAATTTTGCTTGTTTCAATAGAATCACCAACTTTAAAATACAAATCGCGCATAATTACCCAGTCTTTTGTTTTTTTATTTCCATTAATTTCAATAAAATTAATGGCGATTTTTTGAGCAAAAACTTCCTTTGGCAATATGTTTAGAATAGTGCAGAAGTAAATGCTCAAAATGAACATTTTTGATGTGTGACAATACTTTATGCAATATAAAAGATATTTCATCTTTGCAGATAATCTAAAATGGTGGTAAATGTGCTTCCTAAAGGCATGGACAACAATTGCTTATCTGCACATATTATGCAATTTGATTTTTCTATAATAGGTTCCGAAATATGATGTGCTGCACATATTATGAGCCTTTTTTTGGATTGCGATTCTATAAAATTCCAAAAAAACTGTGTGCTTTTATAATCTAAAAAGTTAGTTGGCTCATCCAATAACCATATCGGATTGTTTTGAAAATATACTTTGGCCAACATTGCTCTTTGTTGCTGTCCATTACTTAAATTTTTAACCTTTTGATGGGCAATTGATAAAAGGTCAAATTGATTGAGCGATTGTCCTAATCTTGCTGCATCATTTGATAACCCTAGCTGCACATAAGTTGTTAAAGTCATATAATCTGGGAGAGGAAAAGGATTATCGGCAAACGCAAATATGTTGCTTTTCTCTAACAAAGTTAGCTTTTCAATGGGTTTTTTATTAAAAAAAATAGCTCCTTTACTAGGTTTTAATAAACCACAAAGCGCTTTCAAAAAACTAGACTTACCACTACCATTATTGCCCATTAATACATACAGTCCTGTGTCATTGAGTGTTAAGTTTATATTTTCTAACACTACAAGCTTATCGTATCTAATGGTTAATTTTTCAATTTTCATTTCTTCTTTTTATAATCACCCATAAAATTACAGGTGCAGCTAAAATACTAAGCATGGCATTGAGCGGAAATTGAATATCACTTACAAGACTGCTGGCCAATAAATCGGCAAAAAGTGTAATAGAAGCACCCATAAAAAAACATGCTGTAATAAGCCACTTGTGAGAATATGTGGCAAACCACATCTTGCATAAATGAGGTGCCGCCAAGCCTACAAAAGCAACAGGTCCGCAGAAAGCAGCACTAATGCCAGTAGCCACCCCTGCTACAAGCACTGCTATTATAAAAATATTACTTACATTTAATCCCAACATTGAAGCTTTTTGATTACCAAGCAATAACAAGTCAAATTTTTGTGCATGAAACATTGCAAACAAAAAAAGTAAAGGGGTAACAATCAAAAAAATTATTGCCTGATTAGGCGTATTTTTTGCAAAACTACCCATGCCCCACATCACATAACTTTTTATATTTTCTGCTGCACTAAATGACTGCATGGTGCTAATTATAGCCGAAAATAGAAAACCGCTCATTACGCCTATAAGTAGTAAAGTAGTGCTATTGCTGATGTGCTTACTTAGTAGAATTAATAAAAAAAGATAGCAACATGATCCAATAATAGCGGCTATAATAATACCGCCAAAAGCAAAGTTAGACAAAATACTAATCGCAACTGCCAAAGAGGCCGCTTGACTAATGCCCAAAATATCTGGACCTGCTAATGGATTTTTGAATATATTCTGCATTAATAAGCCCGCAATACTCAGCACTCCACCTGCACAAAAAGCTGTAAGTGCGCGAGGTAATCTAAACTGAAAAAAAATTGTTTGCCAAGCTGATTTTTGAAAAAGAGGAACTCCATTGCAAAAAATAATATTAAGCAATAATAACAACAATAACAGACTTACTAAAATTGCGGTTTTTTTAATCAAGGGGTTTAAAAAATACTGTTTGCTCTCCTATAAAATAATTTGGATGAAAACAAATGGCGAAATCTCTAAGCAATATATCGGGTCTTACCACACCCGACTCCCAAAATGCATTGGCCCCATCTGCGTTAATCATCTTTGTATTATTAAAAACTTGTTTTGTGCTAAATGGTTTAAACAAGGTATATCTAATATCTGCCTCTGCCAAGTCTTTTAAGCTAGAATAGGCATTCGGATTAAGCCATATTTGAGCGTTTTTACAATCCTCAAAAACTTTTTCGAAAGGCAAAATTCGATTGTCTTGACTTGGATAAGAATAATAAGAATAATTTGCAGCTGCATCTCCTATTAATGCAGCTATAAAGCTTTTTCCACCGCTCACGTTCCAATTTCCACCAAAAAGAGCACCAAGCATTACCGTAGGTTTTTCTGTTATATTTTGTTCACAATACAATTTTGTGGCTTGATAATGAACTGCTATTTCATTAAATAAAGTTTCCGCATTATCCAACTCTCCGCACAATATCCCAAAAACCTTTAGCCACTCTGCTCTGCCCAACGGATGTTTTTCTTTAAAATCGGTACAAATCATATATGGCAATTTTAACCGCTTAAAATGTATAATATCTGAGTTTGTGCTTCCATCTGTTTCGTATGCAAGAATCATTACTTTATTTTCTGCCAATAATTCTAAATTTAGTTGACCATTTGTTGCACAAGACTGCATTTTTTTTTCATCAAACAATTGCTTTAATCTTTTGCTGTAAAGGTATTTCCCATTATCAATAAATTTAATTTTTGCGGATTGATTTAGCGCATCTAAATAGCCCGCATAAACAGCAGAAAGGCATGCAAACCCATTTGTTTTTCCACTGATATAATTTGTTTTCTCTATATTTTTATTTCCTATGTATATTTTAGAAAGGGTATCAAGCCTATTTTCACTTTTAAAAATCAGTATCCTTGTGTCATTATTATAAAATTGGATTGCAAAATTTTGGGCATAGGCTGCACTATCTTCTTTCCAAGAAAGATTGTCTAGATACACACTATTATCTTTATTTTGGCATGCATTAAATAAAACTACGCTAATTAAATAAAAAAAGAAATGCTTCATCATTTTGGGTTTTTAAAACCAAAGGGACAATGTCTACAACCGCTTTTGCAGCAATATCCTCTTTTTATATGATATGCTTCTGTAAAAACCATGTAGCCATTTGGTAAAAAATAGAAAAATTCGTTCTCTTTCATTGCACTCATGTTTTTTTTATGGTTTTGTGCATTGCCCATTAACCTAAGAAATATGCAAGAATAATTAAAATAACCCCAAGAGAAACAATAGCCACTCCACCAGCAACACCTAATAATAAAAAAACTAAACCCACAACTATTAAAACTACACCTAGGTATCCAAGATTTGTTGTAGCACCTAATGTTTCATTGTTAGTTTTGGGCAATAATATATTTAGCTCTTTTTTGTTGTTGATTTGTAAACTTTTACTGTTCGATATTTGATGTTTTTCAATTATTTTTTTACCATTTATACAAGCTCTATCTGCTAATTTTTCAATATCAATGGCTAATAAATCTATTGTATCAATAGGCAACTTTTCAGATTTCAAAACTTGAATTTGAAGTGCTTTGCTTTTTAATTCTTGCATACTTGCTTTAAAATCTCGCATCGCTTTTTTTTCTTCTAACCTCAATTCAATTGCTTTAATTTGGGTTTTCTCAGCCTTAGAATAATGATGATTTTGCTGCAAATTAAAACCCCTAGAATACCTTCTTTTGCTTATGTCAACAGTGCCACAAGCTTGGATTCCTATAAGTAAAATTATTAAATATTTTAATTTCATAATAACTGCAAAATTAAGCCATTTTTAGCTTAATATCTGTAATTAAAAAACATTTTTTACTCCATTTTTTGTCTATTAGCTTTGATAAAGGGCAAATATGCTACAAAAAAATGTATCAAAGCAATAAATTCTAAAACAAGAATATACCAAGGCCAAGGACCACAAAAGTCAATAATTGTTGGGAAAATAGGTTTTTTACAAATCCATAAATAATTGGTGTTTAATATTAAATTAACAATAGCTATAAAAACCATATAAATATTGAGTACAAGAATAGATTTTAAAATACTCTTTTTTGTTGGCACAAATTTATAAACCTGCACTGCATATACCATGCATAATATTACCCCTGGATGGCCTAACCAGTATCTAAAAAATAGCCAATGCGGAAAACCCTGTTGCAACTCTGGTGTAAAAGAAGCTTGCAACATAGCTGCAAATGCCCAAAAATAAAAAATCTCAAACCATAAAAATTTGCGCCTTATCATTACTAACCCAATTGTTAGATTAGTAAAATTGCATAATTGAAGTGGCAAATCTTTGTTAATATCATACCTGCCAGTAGCTAAAATTAAAAGCTGACTAATGATAAAAGTGCCCGAAATCAAAATACCCAAAAAAGAACCTAATTGATGTTGTTGTTTTTCGTTAAGATTTTTTTTTGCAAATTGTGGAAGCAAAATAATCACAAACAAGCAAAATATCAAGGTGGTCCAGTGCGCTGCACTAAAAGTATAAAAGTTTTTAGGTGCTGATAAATAAGCATATAAGGAATCTTGAAATTCTTTCACTTTAACTAAATTTTAAAAATTCAAACATATTGTTTTTTTTAGCAATAATAAAGCTATTTTTTTATTTAAAAATTTATTGGCATTGCTCCCCTCACCTTCTTTTTTTTAATGTTTGATATTACTTAAAAAACTATCTTTGCAACTTAATTAATAAAATCAATAAAATGGAAAACACCCAATCATTACAAAACATTCCTTTACACGATATACATGTTGCACTTGGCGGAAAAATGGTTCCTTTTGCAGGTTATAACATGCCAGTTCAATACACTAATTTGCTCGAAGAGCACCATTCTGTAAGAAAAAATGTCGGTATATTTGATGTGAGTCACATGGGAGAGTTTATAGTAAAAGGGCCCGAGGCAACCGCTTTTTTGCAATGGGTAACAAGCAATGATGTAAGCAAACTTACAGATGGAAAAGTTCAATATAGCTGTTTGCCAAATGATAAGGGAGGTATTGTTGACGACTTGCTTGTATACCGTTGGAATGAAAATGAATATAATCTTGTAGTAAATGCAGGAAATATAGCTAAAGATTGGGACTGGTTAACAAAAAACAATACTTTTGATTGTGAGTTAGAAAACATTAGCAATCAAGTTTGCTTATTGGCAATACAAGGTCCTAATGCCACAAAATTGCTTCAAGAGCTAACTGCAATTGACCTAAACGCTATCCCTTACTACAGTTTTGTAGGTGGTGCTATTGCCAATATTGATGATGTAATAATTTCTAACACCGGTTATACAGGTGCAGGAGGTTTTGAGCTTTATGTGTGGAACAAAGATGCAAAAGAACTTTGGGTAAAAATAATGGAAGTAGGAAAAAAATATAACATTTTACCCTGTGGTTTAGGAGCTAGAGATACTTTAAGATTAGAAAAAGGATTTTGCTTATACGGACATGATATAGATGACACAACCTCTCCAATAGAAGCTGGATTAGGATGGATTACAAAATTTAATAAAGATTTTATTTACAAAAAACACCATTTGGCAATTAAAGAAAATGGGCCGGCTAAAAAACTAGTGGCTTTTGAAATGATAGACAGGGGTATACCTAGACAGCATTATATCATAAAAGATTCAGTTGGGCAAATTATTGGTGAAGTTACCAGTGGAACTCAATCACCGAGTTTAGAAAAAGCCATAGGTTTAGGGTACGTAAATACTGTCAACTGCCAACTGGACTCGCAAATATTCATAGAAATAAGAGGTAAACAACTTTTAGCAAAAATAGTAAAGCTTCCCTTTTTAGCTTAATACTTTTTTATACCGCTGTTTTTCATTTTTTTAAACCCATCGTTATTCCCCACTTTCTTTCCACATTATCAGGTAAGCAAAAATTAAAGCTTACTTTTGCCTAATTTTTAGATAGAACATATATGCCCAAAGATAAAAGTATTCAATCAGTATTAATTATAGGCAGTGGTCCTATTATTATAGGACAGGCTTGCGAATTTGATTATAGCGGCACTCAAGCAGCACGCTCTCTGATGGAAGAAGGAGTTTCTGTTACATTAATAAACAGCAATCCTGCTACTATAATGACAGACCCTATCAATGCTAATCACATTTATTTATTGCCTTTAACGATAGAAAGTTTAGAAAAAATATTACAAGAGCAATCTATTGATGCAGTATTGCCTACTATGGGTGGGCAAACTGCATTAAATTTAGCAATAGAAGCAGAAGAAGTGGGCTTATGGCAAAAATATAATGTCCGTATGATAGGTGTGGATGTAAATGCCATAGAAACCACAGAAAACAGGGAAAAATTTAGGCAGCTAATGATTGATATTGGCATAGGAGTGGCAGATTCTAATGTCGCCAACTCCTATTTAGAAGGTAAAGAGATTGCACAACGTATCGGTTTTCCGCTAGTTATTCGTCCATCGTATACCTTAGGGGGGTATGGAGGAGGATTTGTACATAGTAAAGATGAATTTGATGAGGCTATAAAAAGGGGATTAGAGGCATCTCCTACTCATGAAGTACTCGTAGAAAAAGCGATATTTGGTTGGAAAGAATATGAATTAGAGGTATTGCGAGATCATAAGCAAAACATGACAGTAATATGTACGATAGAAAATCTAGACCCTATGGGCATTCACACGGGCGATTCTATCACCATTGCACCCGCTATGACATTGAGTGATTCTTGTTATCAAGAAATGCGAAATATGGCGTTTAAGATGATGCGTTCAATAGGTAATTTTGCAGGTGGTTGCAATGTGCAATTTGCTGTAGAACCTATAACAGAGCGTATAATTGCTGTTGAAATAAACCCTAGGGTTTCGCGCTCCTCAGCCTTGGCCTCTAAAGCTACAGGATATCCAATTGCAAAAATTGCTGCTAAACTGGCTTTGGGATATTCTTTAGATGAATTAAAAAACCCTGTAACAAAAAATACTTCTGCCTTTTTTGAACCAACCCTAGATTATGTTATCATAAAAATCCCCCGATGGAATTTTGATAAATTTAAAGGAGCAGATAGAAAATTAGGCCTTCAAATGAAATCTGTTGGTGAAGTAATGGCAATAGGAAGAAGTTTTCAAGAAGCTTTACAAAAAGCATGTCAGAGCCTTGAAATTAACAGGCACGGATTGAGTGCAGACGGTAAGGAAGAGCGAAATTTAGATGTAATTCTTCAAGGAATAGAGCATGCAAGTTGGGATAGAATATTTTTATTAAAAGATGCCATTTCAAAAGGTGTGCCCATTACCTCTATTCAAAAAATCACCAAAATAGACCGTTGGTTTTTAGAACAAATATATGATTTAGTAAAAACAGAGAATGAAATTAAAAGGCATAGTTTAGCAAACTTACCAAACCCATTATTACGCATTGCAAAAGAAAAAGGATTCTCTGATTTTCAAATTGCCTACCTAATGGGCAATACAAGTGCAGATGAGGTATTTGAACGAAGGCAAAAAGAGGGTATAAAGCGTGTGTTTAAAATGGTGGATACTTGTGCGGCAGAATTTGCTTCAGACACCAATTATTTTTATAGCACATTTGATGGCGAAAATGAAAGTATTGTAAGTAATAAAGAAAAAATTATAGTTTTGGGCTCTGGCCCAAATAGAATTGGTCAAGGTATTGAGTTTGACTACAGCTGTGTGCACGCCCTTTTAGCCTCAAAAGAAGCAGGTTTTGAAGCCATTATGATAAATTGTAATCCTGAAACTGTATCAACAGATTTTGACATGGCAGATAAACTTTATTTTGAACCAATTTATGAGGAACATCTGCTAGAAATTATTGAACACGAAAAACCAAAGGGAGTAATTGTTCAGTTGGGTGGTCAGACCGCTCTAAAACTTTCGGAAGTTTTTTTCAAAAAAGGTATTCCCATTATTGGCACAAGTTTTCAAAATATGGATATGGCCGAAGATAGGGGATTGTTTTCTGATATGCTTAAAGCTATTGATATCCCATATCCAAAATATGGTGTAGCCACGCGGGCAGATGAAGCTATAAAGATAGCCGCAGAAGTAGGTTATCCTGTATTAGTTCGTCCTAGTTATGTGCTAGGTGGTCAAGGAATGCAAATAGTAATTAATGATGAAGATTTAGAAAAAGCTGTAATCAAACTTTTAGGCGATTTACCTGGAAATCGGGTATTGATAGATCACTTTTTAGACCGTGCAGAAGAATCTGAAAGTGATAGCATTTGTGATGGTGAAGAGGTGCACATTATTGGCATGATGGAACACATAGAACCTGCAGGCATTCACAGTGGCGATAGCTCGGCAGTGCTGCCCCCCTTTAGCCTATCTGAAGAAGTAAAAAAACAAATGGAGGACTATACAAAAAAAATAGCAAAAGCCCTAAATATAAAGGGTTTCTTAAATATTCAATTTGCTATAAAAAATGGAAAAGTTTATGTAATAGAGGCCAATCCTAGGGCAAGCCGCACAGTGCCATTTATATGCAAGGCATATCAAGTACCTTATGTAAATATTGCAACAAAGGTAATGCTGGGTGTAAATAAACTTTCCGACTTTGTAATCAGTCCAAAATCTAGCGGTTATGCGATTAAACTACCCGTTTTTTCATTTAATAAATTCCCGAATGTTGATAAACAACTTGGTCCTGAAATGAAATCTACAGGTGAATCTATTTTATTTATAAAAGATACTAAAGATAGTTATTTTAGAGAATTATTTTCGAAAAAATCTATGTATTTAAGCAAATAATATTATGTTAAAAATTCTTGCTTTAGGCCTTCTAATTTATGTAATATGGAAAATTGCGGAAGGTTTTTTTACTCCAAATAAGGCACCAAAACCACCCAAAGATAAAAATAAAGATGATGATGGATTTACTCCTTTTGAGGAGGTATAATTTTAATTTTTTTTTGAAAAACCCAAGTTCTTTAATAGTATATCTCCACTCATCATCTCTTTGCTTACAATCCGGCAATTTAAGGTTACCACAGATCCTTCGCCACTTTTTAAACCTTTGCATTGCGAGGCGGTACCAAAATATATTTTACCCAAAAAATCAACTGCAATAATGGCAAATTCTTTATTAAAATCAACCTTTATCTGCTTGTTATCAAAATAATTTACCGCTGAAGGTTCTTTATAAACTACCATAATTTTTGAAATATCTAATGGCACTCCTTGAAAATCATTTATCACTAAGTTGATACTGGCTAAAACTGTGTTAGAATCAATGTTGGCCAAAGAAAAATATCCCAAGTGATGCAATGATAAAAGCTGTTTTTGCTTTGTATCTGCCTTATCTTTATTTGCTTTTAAATTATAGGTGTTAATATGCACACGCTGTGCTTGCCCTCTTTTTAGTAACTGTTCCTCATATTTTTTATATTTCTTGCCAAAAATCAATATGTTCTTTTTATTTTTCTCTGCATCTTCAGATGTTAAAAGAGTAAAAGTTAATTGCACATACCCTTCATCATCTTTTAGTTCTATATAGCCACCTTTTTCTCCCAAGGTATAAAATATACGGATGTCGTTAAATTTTTTTGATCGTATTAAATTTTTAGTAAAGCTACGTTTATCTTCTATTCCGTTATACAAAAAATAGTATTTAGAAAAAGCCACTATTTCCGGAAACAGCCTATTGTCTAAGCTGTTATAAATTGTAAAATACACTTGATCTTTTCTTGCCGTATCCGAAAAACTAATTTTTCTCACACCTACTAAAGCCTTGCCAGGTTTCAAATAAATCTCACCATGTTGCAATTTCATTCCTTTCTCTATAGGCTGATAAATCCACTGCCCTTCTTTTAGACGATAAGATTTTTTTAATTGAGTTGGGATTTTTACTTTAGTTTCGTTTTTATCTAATATGTAGTAATAGCTGGGGTCAAAATACCTAAAACCTATATCAGCAGGATCTACTATTTGCTGTATTGCAAAGGTGTCGTTTAAAGGCGTTAATTTATACCTTACCACATTTATTTTATCGTTATCATCATAAGTATACCAAACAGGCGAAGTATTGTCTAATTTAAAAAGCCTTTTGCTATTTATGCCCAACATAATGTCTATGGCATAACCTGATGCTATTTTTAAAGGAATATTTTTTTCTGACGCATATAAATAAAAAACTTGGGGGTAATTTAAAGTAAAGTTTTCATTAAAAGAGTCAAAAAAAGAAGGTATGCCTGAAAGTGCAAAATCTGTAATAGTGCTTATGTACCTAAAGGCTATATCTATTTTACCGGCAACCATCTCATTTTCTGCGTTTATAAATGCCTTTTTAGGTATTAATACTTTTATGCCTGCTTTTGTTATCAATACATTGTCTTTACTTGCGTCTATAGTAAAATATTCGTTTACAATTGGCCATAAGCTACTTGGTTTGGCAATAGCACTATGCTGATCAAAAAACAATGCTGGTTTGTTATCTCTGTTAAAAGTATCAAACAATGAAAATGCCCTTGAAGTGTTTGTGTTTTTATCATTAATTACCTTTGCCACATTTTCTGCTTCACTCAACTGGGTATAATAGGGTAATAACTGTGCATTAAAATATAAACTACTTATATAGTTTTTGTCATAGTCTTCTAAACCTATTCTATCACTATAATACGACAATGATAGCATTTCTGTTTTTTGGTTCTTTACATCCCAAAAATTGATAAAATAACGCTCTATCGCCAAATCGTGAAAAGTATGATTTTCTATAAAAGAGAGGTTATCTATAAACCCTATGTGCCGAAGTTGGCTAATTTGATTAAGATTTTCTGGTAAATCTTTTGCATAATCTACCCCAAATCTTAGGCAACTTAAGTTTTTTTTATCCTTAAGCAATGCCGCAGCTTGAGTAAGCTCTTTTTTACCTAAAATTCCTAAAACATTGATGGTATTTGCATATTTAAAGTTTAACCATAGTTTATTCGGTAAATAATCTCTAGAAAAAACTATTGATACTTCATTAATAAAATTACATTCATTAATGGCATTGATAACAAAAGTATCTCCATCACTTGCAGTAACTATAATATGCTCTACTGATGGAAATTTGCAAAACGCATCTAATTCTACAGCATTATTTCCTCTTAATATCAATTGTGAAACCTCGTCTAAATTTGGATAAAGTGAAGAAAAATAAGCAAGGTTTACATTTTCTTCAAAAACCAAAGTTTTGGGCTGCCCAAATTGTTTCAGATATTTGCCAAATTGTTTGGCGTCTTTTTCACCTGCAATAACTATTTTGTCATCAATTTTTTTAGCTTTTCTTGGTGATGGCAATGGCTGTTGTGCAAATAGAAAAACACTACTTAATAAATAGAAGAAAAATAAATGGGTGTATTTTAATTTCAAAGCAATAAATTCAAAGGTACGCAATGAGGATAGGAAAACATTTTATCTTATCAACGAAAAATAATTGCGTTTTATTTTTAAGACATAAAATTATTTACTGCTGCTACAAAATCAACATTGTTTTCTGCATGCACCCAATGTCCTGCATTTGCAATAGTTGCAAACTTTACATTACTAAAATATTGCTGAATAGAAATTTTATCGTCTTTTTTGATATAGCTGCTTCTATCCCCTGCAATAAATAAGCTTGGCACATCTATTTGATGCAATTGCAATGCTTCCACTATTTCTTGGTAACTCTTTTCTATTGCAACAATATTAATTTTTAGCTTGTATGCACCAGTACCATCACTAACAATGTTTTTCATTAAAAAAAGACGAACAGCATCATTGGTTTCATAGTGTTTAAATGCCTCATCTAATTCTTTGCGGCTATTTATAGCTGAGAAGCTTATCTCTTTATAGGCGCTAAAATATGGATTGTGGGCAGCAGAATATGCTTTTGGGGCAATATCTACCACAATTAGTTTTTCTAAGCTTTTTGGGAAATTTAGTGCAAACTGCATAGCCACCTTTCCACCCATAGAATGACCCATCAACACACATTTTGACAAATCTTGTTGGGTCATAAATTCTTTTATGTCTTGCGCCATTTCATTAAAACTCATTGTATCTGTATGAGGCGAATACCCATGATTGCGCATATCTAATGTATATACTTGATGCGATTTCCCTAAAATTTGCGCAACAGTGTGCCAATTGTCGAGCGAGCCGAATATACCATGTATAATTAGAATGCAGGAGCCATTATCTCCATATTTTTTGTGATTTAAAATCATTTTACGATGCCAAGTTTAAATAATAAAAAAGGGCGTTTAAAATAATTTTTTAATAATTTTTTCCTCCATCTTGATTGGGTACTTTTACTTTTTCAACACGATATACAAAGTATTTAGTATCACCTTGCCAAGGCAAGGCTTTTAATTTTTCTTTGTAATAAAATTGTAATTCTTCTCCTTCATTCAGGTTTAAACTTTCTATTAGTTCAGTGTGATTATCTTTTACAGAAAATTGCCAAGTATTGGCAGCGAATTTACCCCCTACTGTATTGATATATCCAAGATTTACCTCGCCCTCGTGCGTTTTAAAAATCAGCCCTTTTTTTGAAAACTTCATCAAAAAGCCTTTTCTCACCCCATCGCTAAAAGTGTAACTGCTAATTAAAATATAGATTCCCGATCCTATAATTATAAATAGACTTAAAAAAAGTATAAATTTTTTCATATTTGCTTATTTTCTTGTTGGTTTTGTTGATGGTTTTTTGCGCTCCTTTATAGTTCTATCTTCCTTTTTTGCAGAGTCAGATGATTTATTAAATTCACTCTTTTTCACTGCCGTAATGCGTGATACTGTTTTTCTTTTTTTTGTAAAATCACCTTTTTCGTTGCTTTCTTCGTTTAATTTAGTAAAAGCACCCCTATCATACTTGCGGTCAGTCGGTTTTGTGTTGCTATCATTATTGCCGTAGGCAGGTTTTGTGTTCCAATCTTTTCTATCATTGTTTGAATATTTCTTTTTGTTATCGTCAAACCTAGAATCGCCTGTGTTTCTGTCTTTATTGCCGTAAGCAGGTTTTGTGTTCCAATCTTT
Organism: Bacteroidia bacterium; assembly: GCA_041690035.1. Classification (GTDB taxonomy): domain Bacteria; phylum Bacteroidota; class Bacteroidia; order NS11-12g; family UBA955; genus CALSPH01. The sequence continues at coordinate 58,853 of JBDNFC010000047.1, forward strand.
TCTATCATTGTTTGAATATTTCTTTTTGTTATCGTCAAACCTAGAATCGCCTGTGTTTCTGTCTTTATTGCCGTAAGCAGGTTTTGTGTTCCAATCTTTTCTATCATCGTTTGGATACTTCTTTTTGTTATCGTCAAACCTAGAATCGCCTGTGTTTCTGTCTTTATTGCCGTAAG
>JBDNFC010000048.1:0-78209 GCA_041690035.1 Bacteroidia bacterium
AATTTTATTCATTTTGTGCTTCTATTTGGCTTTATAGATTGTGTGAAATACAAATAATACAAAAAGTGAATGGCTATTGTGATACCAAATCCAAATGGGCTAAATCCATCTTCAGCAAATCGTTTAAATTAAAAAAACTTCTTATTGAATAAGGCAGATTAAACACAAATTATCTTTAACATATATTTTTTTTATATAGTTTAAAAAAGTTATTTTTGTTGCAACATGAAACACTACTTGTTTTATTTGTATATGATATTAGCACATGGCGAAATCTCAGGACAATTTCAAGGTGCTACAAATAAAGGGTTAGGTGTATTGGGTGTAGTAAATGGCGATGTTTTTTCTGCACAACAAAATCCTTCATTGTTACATATTTTAGACAGTAATCAGGTCGGTTTTAATATACAAAAGGTTGGTTTTGGTGGCAGGGCACTAGAAAGCAGCTTAGCAGCCAAGTTTGGTAACGCATTTACCCAATTTGGTATAGGATTTAACTATTTTGGCAATGCATATTTTAATCAATCTACTGCAAGCTTGAGTATTGGTAAAAAATTGAGTATTAATCAATCTGTGGGCATTAATTTTGGAGCAATGCAAGAAGGCAATATTCTTGGACAACGGCATTATAGAATTTTGGCAAAGTTGGGCTATTGGCAGTCATTATCACAGATAATTAGTTACGGTATTATGAGTGAATTTGTTTTTAAATTTGGCACTTTTGAAACAGAGAATCCACATCAACTAGCACAAAATAAGGGAGCAATTGGGTTAAAAATTAAAGCACAAAAAGGGTTTGAAATTTTGCCCGAAGTAGGTATTTATCAGCATAATAATCCAAGGCTGGGGTTAGGGTTTTTATTTACCGAAAAACATTATCAGCTAATGGCGGGATTTGCAAATCAAGATGGATTAATAAATGCAGGTATAAAGATACCCTTTAAAGAATTGCAGATGAGTTTTTCATATAGTTTTTATCAAAGACTTGGCAGTGTTGTGAGCTCTAATTTGGTTTACCAATGGTAAGATGTTTAATTATTGGAGTACTTATTTGCAGTTTATCTCCTAAACTAATTGCGCAGACAGATCAATTAGAAACTGGAAAAATGATGGAAAAATATGCGGAATATACCGGCAGTAGCGCTGATTTTTTAGACCTCTATGATCAATTATCCACTTATCAGAATAAAAAAATTAATATCAATAAGGCTTCCTTAGAAGATTTAGTCAATTTTATACTCGTTGGTCAGCAGCGTGCATCAGAAATAGTAAATTATAGGAATACTTATGGAGATTTTATAAGTTTATTAGAGCTCCAAGCCTTGCCTAATTTTACTATTGATTATATCAAGATTATTTTACCTTATATAAGTGTTAGCGGTGCAGATAAATTTATTTTAAAAGAGGTATTAAAAAACTCTAAAAATGATATAATAATTCTGGGCCAATATAATGATATTAGCTATCTGCAGCCAATAAGTCCCACAGATTCTAATCGGGTTTTGGGTGATGGTAGCCGTGCACTTGTGCGGTATAGATTTGGCGAACCAGGAAAACTGAGCATTGGAATAACAGCAGAAAAGGATGCAGGCGAGTTATGGCCTTTTCAAAAAAATGGCATGAGGGCGGGCTTTTTATCGGCACATTTGTACATAAAGCCCAATGGTAGAATAATAAAAGAAATAGCAATTGGTGATTATCAGGTAAATTTTGGACAAGGTCTCACTTTTAGCAGTGGACTTAGTTTTGGCAAATCTGCTTTGGTATTAAATACATATCGCGCAACAGAGGGTATTAGGCCATACCGAAGTGTAAATGAAAACCAATTTATGAGAGGTGCTGCATTTGCACTAAATTTACTTAAAAAAACAAAGTTAACTATTTTTGGCAGTTTAAATAAGGATGACGTGAGTATAGATGAAAATGGGCAAGCGGGAAGCATAAATAATTTTGGATACATTAGAACTTTAAAAGACATATCACAAAAAAATAATCAAAGCATTGCCATTATTGGTTTCAATATGCAACAGCAACTTAAAAAATTTATTGTTGGCGTAACTGTTGTAAATCAACACTTTAATATTCCTTTTGCAAAACAAGATAGATTATATGCCAAAAACAGATTGGCTGGCAATGAATTGCTAAATGCAGGTTTTGATTATAAAGGAAATATCAAAAATATGTTTTTTTATGGTGAAATGAGTGTTAATAATTTATCCGAAAATCCAGCAATGATTCATGGAGTGCTTGTCTCTCTATCTAAGAGGTGGAGTGCAAATTTAATTTATAGAAATTTTCCTGCAAGCTATAAAAGTATTTATGCAACAGCTTGGGGCGAGCAAACTAATCCTAATAATGAACGTGCATTTTATACCGCCATTCAATATGAGTGGCATAGGCACATTACCCTAAGTTTATTTGCAGATATAATTCGTTTTCCTTGGGCTAGGTTTCGAGATGCTGCTGCAGGTTATCAAAACGACTATTTTATAGAGGCTAAACATACTTTTAATAAATATATGCTCCACTATTTGCGTTTAAGACATACAAGTTTTACAGACAATATAAGCAACACAAACAGTGCTGCTAAATTACAGCAAAATAATCAACGATTAAATATCCGTTATCATATAGATATAGATAAACCAGGAAATGTTGCATTGGCATTTAGGGCAGAAATAGTGCAATTAGATAATGAAGAAAAGAAGGTTTTGGGGTCATTGTTTTTTGCAGATATAGGTTACAAATCAAAACAAGGTAAGCTCAAAATTGTTGGAAGATATACTTTATTTAACACACCAGATTTTGACAGTAGAATATATGCCTATGAAAATGATGTGCTCTATGCCTTTAGCATACCAGCCATGTATGGCAATGGCAATAGAGTATATGCAGTAGTAACTGCAAAATTATATAAAGGATTAACTTTTTGGGGCAAGTTTACTTTTGAAAAAAATACGCGCAAATCTACACTAGACCAACTCAATTTTAATCCTTTAGGTAGAATGCAAATAAGATACACTTGGTAAAAAATAATGACAGAATTAAGTATAAATATTAATAAAATTGCAACCCTGCGTAATGCAAGAGGTCAAAATAAACCTGATATCATCTATTGGGCAAAAAAAATAGAAAGTTTGGGCGCCCATAGTATAACCATTCATCCACGGCCAGATGAACGACACATAACAAAAAATGATGTGTATGAGTTAAAGAAGGCCTTAAAAATTGGGCTAAATATAGAGGGCTATCCAAGTAAAGAATTTTGTGAGATGGTGCTAGAGGTTTTGCCAAAACAGGTAACACTTGTGCCCGATTTACCAGGCCAACTAACAAGCAATCATGGTTGGGATACAATTACTCATAAAAAAATACTTTATGAAACAATTCAAAAACTCAAAGATGCAGGCATAGAAACAAGTATTTTTTTGGACCCCAATCCACTAATGATTAGCGCAGCAGCAGATACTGGCACTCAAAATATAGAATTATATACTGAAATGTATGCCTCTCAGTATATGAATGATCCTGCCATCGCAATAAAAAATTATGAAATTACTGCCCTAGAAGCAAAAAAACATAAGCTAGGTGTGCATGCAGGCCACGATTTAGATTTAAAAAATTTAAGCTACTTATTACAATGTATCCCTTTTATTAAAGAGGTTTCTATAGGCCACGCTCTTATCTGCGATGCATTAGAGTATGGTATCACCGATACAATTCATCGCTATTTATCATGTTTACCAAATAATTAAGCCGTTGCATTACATTATACTAATATTAATTCAGTTTTTTTTTTATCAAGGAGCAATGGCTTGGGGCTTTTATGCCCACCAAGAAATAAACAGAATGGCAGTTTTTACACTTCCTACTCCATTAATATCCATTTATAAAACTAATATAAAATACATAACAGAACATGCTGTGGATGCAGATAAGCGAAGATATTTAATGAAAGAGGAAGCCTGCAGGCACTACCTAGATTGCAATAGGTATGAATTGAGTCTGCCCTTAGATACTATTCCCAAAACATGGAAATCAGCAGTAGAAAAATATGGTGAAGATTCACTAAAAGCTCATGGAATAGTGCCATGGCATGTGTATTTTGTGTATTACAAACTTGTGCAAGCGTTTAAAGAAAAAAACAATTTGCAGATTATCAAACTTTCGGCAGATTTAGGCCACTACATTGGCGATTTGCATGTGCCTCTGCATACCACGAGTAATTATAATGGCCAGTTAACCGGGCAAGAAGGCATACATGCATTGTGGGAAAGCAGGTTGCCCCCAATGTTTGACAGCACTTATGATTTTTTTGTGGGTAAAGCAAAATACGTTGAGAATCCTATTAATGAAATTTGGTCTGTTTTAGAAAGAAGCCACACACTTGTAGATTCTGTTTTAAATTTTGAAATAAAAGCAAGTAGTTATTTTAGTGAAAAAGAAAAATATACGTTTCTTCCTACAAATTATGGCATAAAAAAAGAGTATAGTGAAGCGTTTAGCGCTAAATATCATATGCTGATGAATGGTATGGTAGAAGAGCGCATGACAAAAGCCATTCTATTTTTAGGCAGTTTTTGGTATTCAGCTTGGATAGATGCAGGACAACCAATTTTAGAAAATTTTCCTTTATTGCCCGATGAAGACGATGAAACCCCAAAAGTGCCAGAAAATGGTGTAATGATAGGCCGAAAAGAAGAATAAATAATGTTTTTCTGTATAAACTCAAAATCAATAAAAATTGGGTTGTTGTCATGCTAAAAAAAATTATCATCTTTGCACGCTTAGGTGAATCAATATAAAAATATCGCACCCTGCACAGCATATACTTTAAAAGGAAAGATTTTACTCACAATTACAAAATTTGTAGTATGGTTTTTTTCACTTTTCTTAAAAGACAAGCACAATCCCATGGTTTTTGAGGAAAATCCTAGAAATATAACTCTAAAAGAACTTGTCTTTTTTGCATACAAATATTATGTAAAAAATTATAAAACAGGAGTAAAATCTGATTTTCAAACTGTAGAGAATCAACAAATTGTGCTTTGTCAGGGGCAGCCTTCGCTAACTATAGCAATAGGTGGTGATTTAATGCCTTATAAAATGATTACACCCAAAAACTGCAAAAACATGTGGAAAGAGGCACAGTTTTTTTTTGAAGCAGACATTGTTTTGGCAAATTTAGAAACTCCAATAGATTTAACAAAAAAAGAAAGTTTTGTACCAGAACTGATGATAAATAATATGAATTTTAATAGTAGCGAGGAACAATTTAATGTTTTTGAAAATTTTGGGCATAGCAAAGGTTACGATGTTTTGACATTTGCAAACAATCATACATTAGATATGGGTTATGAAGGAATAAAAAATACCCTTAATTTTTTAAATGGCAAAAATATTGCTGTTTGCGGTGTGGGTGAACAAAACACCCATATAATTTTGACAAAAGAGGGGATTAAAGTTGGTTTTGCAGCCTTCACCTTTTCACTCAATCAATATCAAGCTGATACAAATCACCCCATAAAAATTAATGTATTGCCCCTAAATAAGCCGCAAAGCAAGGTGAGTAAAACAATTATCGCAGAGATAGATACATTAAAGAATAGCGGGGCAGATTTTGTTATACTATCATTACACACAGGCAACGCTTATCAGCCTTTTCCTGGACCTCAAACCATTGAATTGTTTAAAACCATTGCACAAAATTGTGATGTTGATGCTATAATTGGTGGGCACCCACACAATATTCAGCCTTTAGAAATTATAAATAAATCTAATAAGAAAGTTTTTATGGCCTACTCTCTTGGGGATTTTATAGCATATGATATTTATAATAGATGCCACTTGACATTGTGTTTGCAATTAAATATTGGATGGGTAAATAAAACAATCACCCTATTAAGTATTAATGTTCGCTGCATGCTTATGGAATACAAGCAAGGCCTTTTAAACTTAAAAGATTTTGACAAAATGATGTGTGAAAATAGTTTTGTTGAAAACAAGATGTTGCAAGACCTAAAATGGTTATACCTTACCACCCTAAAAAATAAACACAACTTTGAGTAAAAAGATTAAGATATGTCATGTAAGCAGTGTGCACCTATCTTTTGATACGCGTATTTTTTACCGTTATTGTAAATCATTAGAAAAAATCTACGAAGTTTGGCTTATTGCATGTCATCCAAAATCAGAAACTATCTCAAATATAAACATAAAATCATATCCAAGATATAAAAACAGATACTTTAGGGTATTTTTTAGTTGGCTGCTATTACTGCCCAAATGTATATCAATAAATGCAAAAATTTATCATTTGCATGATCCAGAGCTTATTCCTTTAGGCTTAATTCTTAAATGTTTTGGTAAAAAAATAATTTATGATATCCACGAAAACATAGCAGAAGACATTTTTGACAAAGACTGGATAAAGCATAAAAAACTTTGGTACGAAATCTACAATATATTTGAAAAACCTGCAATGAAATGGTTTAAGATAATATTGGCAGAAGATAGTTATGCAAAAAGATATCACAATAGGGCAAAAGATTACAGTATTATACATAATTATTGTGATATTAATTTTTTCAAAAATTATGAAGAAATGTTTTCAAATAGAAATCCTAATAACTTATTTTATATTGGAGTATTGTTTGAAAACAGAGGCATTTTAGAAATTTGCACAGCAATATATTTACTAAAACAAAAAGGGTACATATTTAATTTTCATTGCGTGGGCGAATTGTATAATCCATTAGCAGAAAAGATGTCCAAATTGCCATTTTTTGAAGATATTAGGTCACAATTAATCTTTTATGGACGAAAAAATCTAGAAGATGGATACGCGATAAGTAAAAATTGTGGCATTGGATTATGCATCATTCATCCCATGAGTAATTCTATAGAAAGCTATCCGACAAAATTATTTGAATACATGCAAATAGGGCTGCCATTTATCACCTCAAATTTTGAATTATATAAAAAAGTAGCTGAAGAAAACTTTTGTGGAAAAACAGTAAATCCAAACGATGCTGAAGCACTTTCAGCAGCAATTTTAATGCTGTATTTGGATGAGGAAATGCGCCAAAAAATGGCCAATAATGGCAAGCAAGTTGTAGAAAAACACTATAATTGGGAAACAGAAAAGCAAAAAACATATTCTATTTACAAAAATTTATTGAAATAGGACAAAAATAAACAGGGTATAAACGCTATATTTTAATACTAAAATATTAATAATCAATAAATTAATAATAAAAAGCAATATCTCAGCAAATCTTTTAAAATAAGGTTTGTGGATTAAAACATTATAACTATCTTTGCCGACCCAAAAATAAAGATATTAACATCAAAAAGTGGAAAGTTTAAGTTATAAAACAGTATCAGCGAACAGTGCAACTATCATAAAAAGATGGTGGATTGTAGACGCTGAAGGACAAATTTTAGGCAGATTATCGTCAGAGATAGCTAAAGTAATTAGAGGTAAAAATAAAGCATCATATACACCTCATGCAGATTGTGGAGATCATGTAATTGTAATTAATGCAGAAAAAGTAGCTTTATCATCGAGTAAAAGTGAAACCAAAGAGTACCAAAGATATTCTGGTCATCCTGGCGGAAGAACAGTAACTACAGCAAAAGTAGTTAGGGCCACCAAGCCAGAGATGATGATAGAGAAAGCTGTAAAAGGAATGTTGCCAAAAAATAAATTGGCAAGCCGTCAGTTTTTTAACCTCCATGTTTTTGCAGGTACCGAGCACAATCATCAAGCACAGCAGCCACAACCCTTAAAATTTGACATTTAATCACCATTCATGGAAATTATAAACACATCTGGAAGAAGAAAAACATCCGTAGCTAGGATATATTTAAAACCTGGCAAAGGACAAATTACAATTAATAATAAGGATCTAAACACTTATTTTGTAATACCAAACCATCAAACTATTGTTAAACAAGCATTAACACTAACCAATAACGATGGCAATTATGACATTTTGGTAAATGTTAAAGGCGGTGGAGTTAATGGTCAGGCAAGCGCGGTAAGGCTAGCAATAGCAAAAGCACTAGTAACTATTGATGCAGAATACAAAAAACCATTGAGAGACGAAGGCATGATGACAAGAGATTCAAGAATGGTAGAGAGAAAGAAACCAGGTCAGAAAAAAGCAAGAAAGAAATTCCAATTTAGCAAACGTTAATATATTATTATACATGTCAACTATACCACAGCAAGAATTATTTGAAGCAGGAGTTCAATACGGACACCTGACAAGAAAATGGAATCCAAAAATGGCTCCATATATATTTACAGAGCAAAATGGAATACACCTTATAGATCTAAACAAAACCGCAGCAAAATTAGAAGATGCAAAACATGCATTGCAAAACATTGCTAAGAGTGGGAGAAAAATATTATTTGTTGCTACTAAAAAACAAGCCAAAGCTATTGTAAGTGAATTGGCCGATAATTTAGGTATGCCGCACGCCACAGAAAGATGGCTAGGAGGAATGCTTACCAACTTTGCTACCGTTAAAAAGTCTATTAAAAAGATGCAAACCATTGGAAAAATGGCATCAGATGGCACTTACAAACACATTCAAAAAAGAGAGCGTTTAGTATTGGATAGAGAGCGAGAAAAATTAACAAGGGTATTAGGAGGGATAGAAGACTTGGCAAGAATACCAGCGGCCTTATTTATTGTTGACATAAAAAGAGAGCACATTGCAGTGGCTGAAGCTAAAAGGCTTAACATTCCTACTTTTGGAATAGTGGATACAAATAGTGATCCTACAAAAATCGATTTTCCGATTCCCGGAAATGATGACGCAGCTTCTTCTATCGAGTATATCTTAAAACACATTGCCGAAGGTATAAAACTGGGTTTGCAAGAAAAAAAGATAGCTAAAGAGCAGCAAGAGGTAAAAGAAAATAGTACTGAAGAAGTTTCTGCTGAAAACGCATAAGCTGATTTACTTATTCCTATAATTTTTTATGCGCAATAGATGCGCTTTATTAATACTATAATTAAATATATATAAATGACAACAATTTCAGCATCAGAAGTAAATAAATTAAGACAAATTACTGGCGCAGGTATGATGGATTGCAAGAAAGCATTGGTAGAAAGCAATGGTGATTTTGAAATTGCAATTGACTATCTAAGAAAAAAAGGACAAAAAATATCTGCAAATAGGGCAGACAGAAGCGCAAACGAAGGTGCTGTAATAGCCATTACAAATTCTCAAAACAGTGTTGGAATAATTTTAGAATTGAACTGCGAAACAGACTTCGTAGCAAAAAATGATGATTTTATAGCATTTGCAAATGCAATAGCTCAAACTGCATTAACACACAAACCTGCAAATATTGATGCCCTATTAACCTTTGAGGTAGAAGGCGCTATTCTTGCTGATAAATTGCAAGAATATGTAGCTAAAATTGGTGAAAAAATAAGTATCGGCAGATACCAATTGGTTGAAGATATAAATGTAGTAGCATATATTCATAGTGGCAATAGAATAGGGGTTTTAGTAACATTAAACCATGAAAATACAGAAGCAAATAATATTGCAGCAAAAGATGTGGCTATGCAAATAGCAGCAATGAATCCGGTTGCAGTAAATAAAGAACAAGTAGATGCTAGTATTGTAAATAGAGAAATAGAAATAGGCAAAGAGCAAGCAAGGGCTGAGGGTAAACCTGAGGCGATGCTAGAAAAGATTGCTCTAGGAAAACTTAATAAATTTTATCAAGAAAATACGCTCCTAAATCAATTATTTGTGAAAGATGCTTCTGCTAATGTAGCTCAAATGCTCAACAGTGTAGAAAAAGACTTAACTGTAAATAGCTTTTATAGAGTAGCATTAGGGCAATAACTAACATTAAACCATTAATAATATAAAAACCGAATGGCATTAAGCTCTTCGGTTTTTTATTGCCATGAAATACCATAAAAACGACACTCTTATACTATTTGCAGCTTATTGTGATAAAAATATACTCCCCGAATATTTAAAAATTTATCTGTTGGAACTAAGAAAGTATGCTAAAGAGATGGTTTTTATAAATTGTTTTGATACTTATATTACTCAAGAACAATTTTTTTTTAAACACCACCAAATAGATATACTTACTGTAAATAATGAAGGGTATGATTTTGGCATGTGGCAAAAAGCACTAGCACAAAAAAACTTAGCCGATTATAAACATATACTTTTAGTAAATGACTCTTGCATACTGATACAGCCGCTTAGCAATTTTTTTAATCAATGGGCAAATAGCAATGCTGATTATTATGGTATCTTATCGTCTAATGAAAAGCAATATCACCTTCAATCATATTTTATAGGACTAAATCAACATGCTATCCAAGTATTAGTTAATCATTTTACGCGGCATGGCATTGTAAAAGATAAACGTAAACTTATAAATCTTTATGAAATAGGACTTACTGTAGGAATGCTCAAGAAAGGGCTTTGTGTAGATGCACTATACAATGGCAGTGGAAATACTAATCCAAATTTTCATCAATTAGAGGCCTTACTTGTAGAAGGATTTCCTTTAATTAAGAAGCAAATCGCTCTTAACAAATTGTTTGAACATGATATTAAGGCCTTTGCAAAAGAGAATATAGATTTGTCGGCAGAGAATATTAAAAAAATAATTAAAAAACACAGTGCTTTGGAAGTTGATTGGGATAAAATTTTTTAAAAGATTAAAAGAGTGCTAATGATTTTTTTTATTTCTAATATATTTTAACTCAAAATTTTATTTAACTCGACAGCCTATAACCAATTATTTTTATGATATTTGCTTTTTAAAAATAGAAAAATGTACACTACTATTAAAAAAAATAAATGGTGGATACTTATATTTATAATCTGCACTGTGCCAAGGTTTTTTATTAGCTTTATTAATCAAGAATCTAATGACGACCATGCAGAAACGGTAAAACAATGGATGATGAAGGGTGAATATCCAGCTGTAGATGATTGTTTTGAATGTTTTCAACCACCTGCTTATTATTGGGTTATAAAAAATATTTGTAAACTCAATATCAATAACGATAAGCCTGTTATTTATGCAACAATGAAATGGGTGAATTTTGTGTTTGGTATTTTTATTCTACTCTATATTATATATGCCTGCACCTTTTTTAATTTATGGATTGGTTATCAATATATAATTGCACTATTTTGGGGCTTAAATCCAAAATTAATTGCCATTTGTGCACAAATGACTAATGATACAGCAATAATTCTGTTGGGCCTAATCTATACCCATTTGCTATATCTGTTTTTCAAAAATTATTTTGTGTTCAAAAAATTTTTCTATCTAGTTATAATTGCTTCATTGGCGGCCTTAACAAAGGGTACAGGTCTATTGTTTATTGGCGTTACAGCATTATTGCTTCTTTATTTGATATTGGCAAATAAAGTGATTATAAATAAATTATGGATTAGTTATGGGGCTGTGCTATTTGCAGCTATTATATGCGTTGCCTATTTTGGCAATTATTATAGAAAATATCAAGAAAATGGCAATCCCTTTATTACTAATTGGAAAGCTGACAATCCGCCTAATTTTTTTAAATTTGATTCTTCAAAAGCAAGGTTAGGCATTACTACTGTGAGTCAATCATTTTTTACATTTAGAATATTTGATTTAGTAATTAATCCGGCCATAGAAAATGGGTATAAAAATACTCCAATTAATAGAACCTCTTTTTTTACCATGCTATATGCACAATATTCTAATGTATTTTATGAACAATATCCTCATGGATGGCGCAATAAAGACCCTCTTCCCACTTTGTTTGCCCAAATTAATTATATTGTACAATTACCGTTATTACTTGTTTTTATTTTTGGGGTTATACAATCTGTAAAAGATTTGTTAAAAAGAAAACAGGTAGATTATTACTTTTGTTTATTTCTTCTTTTTTGTATATTTATGTTTTTTTTAATCTATTATGCCTATATTTTTAGAGACTTTAGCTTTATAAAAGTAATATTTATTTTTCCTATCTTGGCAAGTATTATTCATATTTTTTTTCGCGGTATTATGGCAATAAAGAACAAAAAATATTTAATGTACAGCACTGTACTTCTGCTCTCTATTTCCAGCATTTTATATTTAATTAATCTATACTATCTTTATTTAACATTGATGCATGCTTACAATTGATAATTTTTTGTTATGAAAAATTAAGTTTAAGTTTGTCAAATAATTATGAAAAAAATATTTGTTTCAGTAATAGTCTGTATATTTTCAAACCCACTTGTATCTCAAGATAAAATTAATAAAAACGAATTTAATATTAATATTACTGGTTTTGTATCAAATTATTTAAGTTTTGGTAGTGCTTCTATTTCAAATAATCCCTATTTAATTGGCTACAAACGCAGATTTAAAAATAAACACGCCATAAGACTGGGTGGCGCATATTTTTTTCAAAACACAAACAATCAAGTATCCACAAATTTCTCTAGGTCTTACTCAAGCATATCTGACTTAAACTATAGAATAGGCTATGAAAATTTATTGAAATTAAGCAATAAATTTAGTTGGTTCTATGGTATTGATTATGCAGTAAGTGTAAACAGTTTTAAATCCAAAAGTGATCAACGATTTAATTCCTTTGGTAAAATATTTAACCCTACATTTATCTCTACAAATGATGTAAAATCTTATGGTGGAGGATTTGTAGCAGGATTGCAGTGGAATGTGAGTAAACAAATTTCTTTTTTTGCAGAGGCGCGTCTTTATGGCTTTTACACAGAAGAAACAAGAACCACAAATTGGGAAAATTTATCAGATGATTTAAAAACTGCTTTTCCTTCGCAGAACTTTTCCGAGATAAAAAATACTAATTTTAATAGCAATTTTCAGCTCTCACTTCCATTAGACCTATTTGTAGTTTTTAAATTTTAAAAAAATATGAAAAGTAACATAATTATTGCCGTTTTAATTTTATCTACAGTTTTATTTATTGCTTGTGCAAAAAACCAAGTAGAAAAACCATATAATGCTGCACAACTAGTTGCATTTGATTATTCAATTACCAATGCCCCCGCGATGGTTAAATCTAATTTTGGAGAAATAAATACCAAAGCAGCGCAGGTAGGAAGAGCGCTGTTTTATGATAAAATGTTGTCTATCAACAATAATATTTCTTGTGGCAGTTGCCATATTCAATCCATGGGATTCTCAGACAATTTTGCAGTGAGCCCAGGCTTTAATAACCAAAAAACACTTTTTAATTCTATGCCATTAGTAAATTTAGGGGCTCAGAATCATTTTTTTTGGGATGGAAGGTCCACTAATATTAGCAAGCAAGTTATGATGCCAATAGCCAATCACATAGAGATGGGCCTTGAAAATACAAATTTATTAATGGCTAAATTAAGTGCTTCTACGATGTATGTTAATCTTTTTTCTAATGCTTTTGCAGATGGAAAAATATCATCTAATAACGTAGCATTTGCATTAAGTAATTTTGTAAATTCTATTGTTTCCTATAACACTAAATACGATAAATATTTACGAAATGAGGCCTTATTTTCTGAAATAGAGATGAAAGGATTAGAATTATTTACAAAAAAATATAATTGTCAAAGCTGTCATGGAGGAGAAAACTTTAATTCGCAATGGGGAGGCATTACTTTTGCAAATATTGGATTGAGTGATAAGGTAGATTTGAGTCTTGCTTCAGAAGGATTTTATAAAACACCTAATTTGAGAAATGTGGCACTTACGGCACCATATATGCACGATGGCTCTTTGCGTACTTTAGAAAACGTGATAGATCATTATAACTTTGGGGTAAAAGGAAATGAAATTTTAGACTGGCGCTTAGAAAAAGGAGGCTTAAAAATTATTACCTCGCATGAGAAAAAGGCATTGATTGCATTTTTAAACACCTTAACAGACAGCGAAATGAGAGACAACCCTAAATGGAGTAATCCTTTCTAGTAGATGTTAATCAGTTCATGATAATTATAAAATATTTTTAGTTATTATTCCTATATTTGTATAATAAATGAACAAAAAGTATAGCATATATTTTATTATTTTAATGCATATTATGCCACTAAATGCTCAGTTTTACGACAAGTTTGAGTCGAATATTTTTTTTCCTTGGCAAGTAGATACTTCTAAATTTGCATTTGATAATGGAAAACTTGTTTCTAATTCTAGTATAATCAATGATGCATTTACCATTGCAGTGCCTATGCAAAAACCCGCAAGGCAATGGGATTTTTTTACCGAATTAAAATTTAATACAAGCAGCGCTAATTTTGTAGATTTTTTTTTATTTGCAAACAAGTCTAATTTGTCGCTTTCTGATACTGCACTATTTTTGCGCATTGGAAACACAAGAGATGAGATATCAATCTACCAAAAAATAGGGGTAAATACAACATTGCTTTATGATGGTATAGATGACAAGACAAATAAAAATAATAATGCCATTCAGCTAAATATGTGGCTCAAAAAGGATTCCCTATTTTTAAAATACAGTCTTAATCCCAGCAACCCTTCTGCAGTTGAAAATTTTAGCGTTCTCATTGATAACAACAGATTTAATTTAGACAAGTCATTTACAGGATTTAATATCAAACAATCTACAGCAAGTTTTTTTGGCAAACATTTTTTTGATGATTTTTATGCAGGCCCAATAATCTTAGATACTATTGCTCCAAGTCTTAAGAACATTATATTACGTGATAGCAATAAAGTAACTTTATTTTTCTCAGAAAATATTAAGCCTTCACTTTTAGAAAAATTAAACAACTACTTATTAAGCCCTCAAATCATATCACCCACCAATGCTTTTACGCAAAGTGAAGACAGTGTTTTACTCACTTTTAATAATGCTTTTTTATCTGGTGACTCTCAAACTTTGATTGTGGATAGCTTTGCAGATATAGCGGGCAATCTTATGATGGGGCAATCAATCAAGTTTTTGTATCGAAATATTGTTACACCTCAATTTAAAGACATAATTATTACAGAAATTTATAGCAAACCTTTAAATTCTGGCCTAAATGTAGAAGCATTAGAAATATATAATAGCACCAATAATTTTATAGATATAAGTGGCTGCTCTCTTTCAGATCTTACCTCTTCTCAAACTTTTGCCAATTTTATTCTTAGTCCACGTACATATTATGTGCTATGCGATAACAATGACACCTCTTTTTTCGCTAATGACAATAAAATATGGGTAACAACCTTGCCAAGTCTTAATGATGATGATGATAGAATTGCAATTTCTGATAGAAGCAAACAAATAATATATAACGTATATTATCAAAAATCTTGGCATGATGTGGGCAAAAGTGACGGTGGCTGGTCTTTAGAAATGATAGATAAAAATAAGGCTTGTGCTACATCAGAAAATTTCAAAAGCTGCACAAATAGAGCTGGGCATACATTGGGTTTAGAAAATAGCAATTCAGGGTCTTTAATAGCGGTTGCCTTACCTAAATTAGTAGATTTTTATATAGAGAATTCAAAAACAATTCGACTTACTTGGCAGCATCCGCTTGATTTTTCTATTGCGGTAAATTTCAATCAATATACTTTATTCAATAATACTTTAGACAGTATCAAAATAAAACATGACAATCCTAATATTGTATATCTTTATTATAACAAGCAATTTAATACAATAAATAATGATTTTAAAATCAATGCTTTTGTAGCTTGTAATGGCAATATTTTTAACGAAATGAAATTTGTATTTGACATTCCAAAAACACCTGCTATTGGGCAGATTAAGTTTGCTGAAATTATGTTTAATGCTAAAACAGATTGCGCAGAATATATAGAATTTGACAATGTTTCAAACCAATTTTTGGACATTAAAAATATTTTTTTAGCATATCAATTATCAACTACTTTTAGTCAAGAAAATATATGTGTAAATGGAGCTATATTGCAGCCAAATCAAAAATTGATTATTACTAATTCTATTTCCAACTTGTCTTTCTGTCATAATTTATGTGAAAACACATTGTACCTTGAATATAAAAATTGGCAAACCTTAGATGATAATAATGCCCAAGTATGGTTAACCGATTTTAGAAACCGATTGATTGATAGCATAGTTTATGAAGAAGGGATGCACAGCATATTTATTTCAGATAATGATGGGGTTGCCTTAGAAAAATTTGATACTACACAAGCAGGTTGGCAAAAGACAGCATGGACTAGCATTGGACAAGCCAGAAATTATGCTACACCTGGCTGCGAAAATAAAATATTGCAAATTACAGATTTGAAAGAAGATTTTGCAGCAGTCAATCCATATTTTGTTACCAGCAGTGGTAATGAAGAGAAGGCCGTTATTGCCTATAATTTATCCTTGCCAAATTATAGCGTTAATATTTTTGTAACAGATAGGTTGGGCAATCTTGTAAAGCAAATTGCCAATAATGAACTTCTTTCTTTGGCAGGCAATATTTTTTGGGATGGAACAGATGCGGGCAATAAACTAGTGGCAGCAGGTATCTATTTTGTGCGCATAAGCGCAATTCATCCGAAAGGGAAAACCATAAACAAAACACTAGAAATCACAAAATTATAGCTCTTATTGCAAATCTAGTTTGGAAATACATTATTTAAGTAGCGTGAAATCTCCTTTTAGAAAATAGGCCCTATCATCAGCACCCAAAGCATAAATTATATACATATAAACGCCTTGCATACAATCACTTCCTAAATATTTGCCGTCCCATCCTGCAAGGCAGTCTGTTGTTTCAAAGAGTTTTTCTCCCCAGCGATTATAAATCATAAGTTTATAGTTTGAAATAAATGTTCCCTTTGGTGCAAAAACTTCGTTAATTCCATTATTGTCGGGAGTAAACGCGTTAGGAATAAATAGTGTAGAAGTGGGTTTTACTGTTGCATGATTGCTTATGCTTTGCACATTCCATCTTCGACTATCTACAGGCTGATTTCTAAAAGCTGTAACCCGATATGTATATTCAGGCATGCATGTTAAAGGTACTCTTTGATCCAAGAAAAGGGTGTCTTTGGTTTGTCCAATTTGCTCAAATATTCCCTCAGCATTTTGTCGTTCCACAGTATAATGCTCTATGCCTTCTTTCCACTCTTTATAGGCGGTCCAACTTAAAAGTGGCCTGTGTGAAACAACGTCAAAAGTCGTTTTTAATAAAATGGTTTTTGCAACATTACTTTTGGGTGAAACCATATCGCAAGTATCTTTTGCCTGCACAAAATATTGATAAGAAACATCATTTACTTTGGTTTTAAAATCCTCAAAAAACAGCTGATTATCAACACCAGATTCTAAATTGAAAAGATTGATGAATTGATTATTTCTAGTTATTTCATAAGATTTTATGGGGGTGATAGTTACATTGCTTTTAAGCCACTCTAGTCTTGTAAATTGATTATTTTCTACTGTTGCCCTCCAATTTTCTGCCAAGCTTGGCAACAATGTCCAAATAGGCCTAACGTGGCATGTATCGCTCCAGCTAGACTCACTATTTCCAATCAGCTCTTTTGCTTTTACTTTATAAATAAAAGTCATTTTACAAAAAATATTGGTATCGGTATAATTTAAAATATCACCATTTACTTCACCAATTTTTATAAACCCTTTTTCATTCTTAAATTCATCTCTATATATTTCATATTTATCCACTTTCCAGCCTGTATACGAATTCCAGTTTACTAACGCAGCATTCTCTATTGCTTTACCTTTTATATCTATTGTGCAGTGGGTTATTAAACTATCTAGCGGCTGTTCTAGCTCACAGGCATTCATATTACCTACTTTAAAACAATATACATTGCTCAAAGTGTTCAAATTGTTTTTAGAAACCAAGGTGTCATTGTAATTATAAAAAGTGCCCCATAATTGCATAGGATTAGTATTGGGATTATAAATTGTATATTTAAAGAAATCAGGATTTTTAGCCCTAGAATACTTAATATCTATAGTGTAATCATCTGCTACAGAAGCATAATAAAACATAGGTTTTTCTGCTGGTTTTCTATCTCCTATTAGTAATTTATCTGTTTGTTTTAAAGTATCAGTGCAGCCAAGGTTGTCAATTACTACAAGTTGATAATCAAATCTTCCAATAGTATCTAGTTTTACAATAATATTTTTTTGTTCATAATGTTTATTTAAAATTTGCCACTCATATTTTTTTACCCCTGCTTCACTTTTGGCATCACCAAAAAATTGGAGGGTGTCACCAACACAAGCATTCATTTTATATTTTTGATGTATGGCTTTTAGCAGCGGCACTTTAATCTCTTTGCTTGCACTATCAGCGCAGCCATTTTCAGTGTTAACTATTAGTTTAATAGTTTGCTTTCCTGATAACACGGGTTTGTAAAGAGGATTTTTTTCATTAGATTTTTGCTGATTATTTAGGGTCCATTCATACTTCAATGTTTGCCCATCGCTTATAACCGTAGTGTCTTTTAGCATTGTTTGGTTTCCAAAACATATAAAATCTGTGGTGATAGCTGTTTTTGGGTAATCGTATGCAAAAATGGTATCTATAGAAGGCATAACATATTGACAGCCAGATGTATCAGAAAGAATTACTACAGGGATATATTTTCCAGGGCGCGAATAGCTTTTAATAGGGTTTCTGTTGATAGAATCAGTAACACCATCTCCTAAATCCCATTTAAAAAAATTTGCATCTAATTTTTTGAGTTCAAAATTCACTTCCACAGGCACACAAGCCCTACTTCTTGGAAAATTGAATGTTCCAATAGGCCCTTTTACCTCTATCAAATTTTCTTTAATTGCCTCATCTTTGCAATCGTTCTGATCTTTTATTATTAATTTAACTCGATAAAATCCTGGGTAAACATAGGTTTTTTCTGGATGTTCTTTATCAGAAGTGCTACCATCGCCAAAATCCCAAAAATATGTATTTATTGCTTCGGGAATGGGAAAACTTTTATTGGTATATTTTACTAAAAATGGGGGACAAGTGCCTACTGTTTTATCTACTGTAAAATTTGTGTAGGTTTTGGGTGTATCTATAAATATTTTTTCAGTTACTTTATATTTACATCCATCTATTGTGGTGGCTTCAAACCTAACGTAATGTATACCTGGCGTCTTAAATTTTTCTATAGCAGTAATGTCTCCTGCATTAGTTATTTGGTCATCATAATACCAACGTATGCTGTTTTGCAAAATGCCGCTACCCCTAAAGTTTGCTACCACAAAAGGATAATGACAATCGGGTGATTTTCTTAGAATTATACTTGGCACTATGCCATAATCTTCTAATAAAAATGATTGAACAATATCGCAAGTATTTGGCTGTAGTTTATGAAACTGTAAATAATAATACCCATTTCTTACCTCTAAATTTTTTGGCTCTATTTGGATGGTTTTATTTGTTTGCCAAAAAGTATCTATACCACTCACCCAAAAGCGAATGGACTTATCTGTATTGGTAAAAAATGAATCTGTAAGCTCAATTTTAATCGCAGTACATTTGTTCAAACTTATTAGCCCTGGTGCTGTTTTGCTCTCTGTTACTATAACTATGCTATCGTTTGATGCATAAGGACAGTTAAAAGTGTTATAGCTAATTTGGCTTAGAATAAATTTTCCTGTATCGTTAATTTTATAATTATAAGTATTGTTTAAATAGCCCTTTTTATCTAAAAATTCAGTGTTTACAAGTTTACCATTTAAGTACCATTCAATTTTTTTTGTAGCAAAAAAACTACTATCATCAATAGTACAAGCAATAGCCCTAGGTAAACATTTTTGATATTGATTGTATTTTGACTTCGGATACAATTTATATGGTACTTCTATTGATAAACCGGTTTCAGCCGAACAGTTCATGGTATCATTATGCGCAATCATAGAAAATTTATTTGAGCCTTCTTTTAATTTGTATGGTTTTACCTCATTAAAAGTTTCAGATAAATCTGGATAGATAATTTTGTACCGCATCACATTTTTTAACGTGGCAAATAATGTAACAGTAGGCAAATAATCACAAATTATAGAATCTAATAGCTGCAACTTAGGAAAAAATTCTTTCACAAACACCATTTTATTTAATGTTAATGTTTCTAAGCAGCCATTATGAGTGTAATTTAAAGTGGCCTTATTCCATCCTGAATTTGAGCCCACTATGCTTTTAACTAAATCTACATCGCTATCTGCTACATATGACCCTAATTGCCATCTTTTTACAATATTGTTAACTCCATAACTTGGTGTAGAATCTGTTATTTTAGTCGCTTCTCCGGGGCATATATAATTTGGTTGTAAAGAAAAACTTTTTGGTTTAAATTTCATACCAGCATATAAATCAAAGGTTTGTTCTGCAACACAATTATTGGAATTTACAATTTTGTATTTTAATTTTATAAGACCAGTGTCGACCATAACAAACCTTGTGTTTTCAAAAGTCGGAATTTTTCCACTATCTGCAGGCAACTTGCCATATTGCCAAACATATTTTATTATAGGTAATTTGGAAGTAGATTTATCTTCAAAAGATTTTATAGAGGGAATACAGTTTTGTTTATTTAATTCATCTCCTATCTTTATCGTTGGACTTTCATAAACTATCTTAGGTCCAGTAAGCACTGCAGTGCAGCCCAAAGCATTTGTTACTTTTACCGAAGAATTAAACGTGCCCATTCCTGTAATAAAAAAAGACCCCTGAATACCTGAATATTTTCTATCTGCAATAATCCATTCGTAATTTCGAAATGCGGTACTGTCTATTTTAAATGTTCCTGAACCTGCAGCACAAAAAACAGTATCTTTAATGTAAATTTTTCCGCTTGGTGGTTGTAAAATTTGAATAAATTGCTCTTTTTCTATTGTTTCCTTGCAATTTGCAAACTTTACTGTTAGTTTTACACTATATAAACCATCGGAATTATATTTGTGTAGAGGTGCCATATCATAGGAAATATTTTCATCTCCAAACTCCCAGAAATAAGTGGCTCCACTAAATTTTGGAAAACTTGTATTTAAAAATTGAAACGGTTTATTTTGGCATACTTTCGGATTGCCAATTACATCAAAATCAACGCTCAAGGGGTTAATTTTAACATAATTTGCTTGTTTAGCAAATGCTTTACAACCCAAAGCGTCTGTTACTGTTAGGCTTATAGTGTAATTTCCAAACTTTTGATATATTTGGTTTGGTTTTTCTAATGCGCTCGCGTTCCCATCTCCAAAATCCCAAGAATAATTATAGGGAGCAGTACCATCCTTAACTGTTGGGTTAAAAATAACATTGTGCGGAGCTTGGCATGATTCAGTGTTTACGGCATCAAAACTAGCCTTGGGGCCATCAGATACATTAACAAAATCTTTTATTGATTTAAAATTTGTACATCCATTATTGTCTGTAACAACGAGGGTGATGGCAAATTTACCCGGTGTTTCATAACTATTGGTTGGGTGCTGTGTTTTTGACGATTTTGCATTTGCAAAATCCCACTCCCACTTATTTATTGTGCCACTGCCTTTTATGGATGCATCTTTAAAACTGACATCATTATTTATGCAAATTGTTCCTTTTGTGGCCAATGTAAAATCTGCTTTGGGATTACTAAATACTTTAAAAATTTGTGAAACAGTATCCCAGTTTAGATTGGCATCATATACCTTTAATTTGATAATATATTCGCCAGGATTGGTATATATAAGCGTGGGATTTGCTAAAACAGATGTGTTTCCATTTCCAAAATCCCACTCCCAACGCACAATACCTCCCCTACTTTGGTCGGTTATTTTAACGTCTAAAGGAACGCAACCCTGCGTTTTATTGGCAGCAAATATTGCTATTTGGGCAAATGTAGCGTTGTTTAAAAAAAGGGAAACTAATAAATAAGTAATTTTTTTATCATAAAAATTAATCTTGATTATATAAGTTCAAATATAATAAAAAAATGGTAAAAACAAAAAAAACGATTTTTTATACATCTAATTAGTAGCCGCGCTAGGAATCGAACCTAGATCAAATGTTTAGGAAACATCTATTCTATCCATTGAACTACGCAGCCAAAAAAGCGTCTGCAATGATACTAAAATTAGTTGAATATATAAACCTGCATTGTTTAAAAGCAACCTGCGAAATTTAAAATAAACTGCAAACACATACATTTTATAAATATTACATCTCAGAATACAATGCTATCCCTTTTACAAAACTTAATGAAAACACTTAGGGTTTTATATATGCGCTCTAAATTAATCATTCTTATATTAATGTTATATAAAAAAATATTCGTCTTCTTAATCTGCCTAAAAATTTGTTTCTGCTATTTTATGCTTAAAAATATCTAATTTTGCACATAAATAGTGAACCAATTACCTACTCATATAACTATCGGTATTATTGGCGGTGGCCAATTGGGCAAAATGCTCATAGAAGCCAATTTGGCTTGGAACATACGCTACCATGTATTGAGTGATGATGAAGATTGTCCGGCAGCGCATTTGGCACATAAAATAATTGTAGGCTCCCTTTTAGATGAAGAAAAGATAAGACAATTGGCCGCAGAGGTAGATATACTTACCTATGAAATAGAGCATGTACACGCACCCGTATTATTGGCGCTAGAGAAAGAAGGGAAAGAAGTAGTTCCAAGCCCAGCTGCACTGCAAATAATTCAAAATAAACACTTACAGAAAAATTTTTATGTGGAGCATCACATCGCTACATTGCCCTATGCATTTATAGCAGAAAAAAGCGATTGGGAAGACGGCATTGCTAAAATAGATGGCGATATGCTGGTAATAAAAAGCAGTACAGGGGGATACGATGGAAAAGGAGTAACCATTTGCAAGAGACAAGAAATAATTGATAAAAAATATCCGTTTAAGACAGCCTGTATTGTAGAACAATATTTACCAAATGCAAAAGAAATAGCCATAATGGTGGCCTGCGACCGCTTGGGTAACACAAAACTTTTTCCAGCAGTTGAAATGTTTTTTAATCCCCACAGCAACTTGGTAGAATTTTTATTTTCTCCCACAAATTTTTCAAAAGAAATCATAACTAAAGCAGAAAATATTGCGATACAAGTAGCCACTGCATTTAATTCTCCAGGTCTCTTTGCAGTAGAATTGTTTATAGACACCCAAAATAATATATGGGTTAATGAAACCGCACCACGACCACATAATAGCGCGCACCATTCTATAGAGGCTTGTTACACATCGCAGTTTGAGCAACTTAATAGAATACTCTTAGGTCTACCATTGGGCGCTACAGATTTAATAAAGCATGGAGCAATGATAAATTTAACCGGACCTTTAAATTTTGAAGGGCCATATCAATTGCTTAATATTGAAAAAATATTAGCAGTATCAAATGTTTATGTGCATTTATATAATAAAGCCATCAGCAAGCCAAACAGAAAACTAGGGCACATCACCCTTTTGGCAAATAACATGGATGAATTGATAGCTAAAGCCGAATTAATAAAATCTTACATTAAAATAACATCAAGAAATGAATAAAATAGCCATAGTTATGGGTTCCGATAGTGATTTGCCAATCATGCAAGAAGCAGCCATATTTTTAGAAACAATAAATGTTTCCTATTACATCAGTATAGTTTCTGCCCATAGAACGCCTAATGCCTTAGTAGACTTTGCTAATAACGCTGCAAAAAATGGGGTAGAAATTATTATTGCTGGTGCTGGTGGAGCAGCACATTTACCTGGCATGATTGCTGCTCATACCCATCTACCTGTTATAGGAGTACCAATAAAATCAAGTAACATGAGCGGTTTAGACAGTTTATACAGCATTGTACAAATGCCCCCTGGAGTACCTGTAGCATGTATGGCTATCAATGGGGCTAAAAATGCAGCAATCTTTGCTAGCAGCATTTTGGCATTGACAGATCAAGGTACTAAAAACATGCTTATTGAATTTAAAAAAAGTATGGAGCAAGAGGTTTTAGCCAAGGCAGAAAAACTAATTAAAAACGGTTTTAAAAATTATTCATAAATATTGAATAACATACTTTTAAGCCTTGGAAGTAATATTGGCGATAGGGCTATTTACATAAAAATGGCCATATCCTATATTAATAAACAAGTTGGCAAAATTACAGCCACTGCACCTATTTATGAAACATCTGCTTGGGGAAATACTGAGCAAGCCCCTTTTTTAAACACCTGTATAATAGTAAAAACTGTGTTGAGTCCCTTATTGGTATTTGAAAAAATAAAACAAATCGAAAAAATATTGCAGCGAAAAAATAGCCTTCACTGGGGCCCAAGAGAAATTGATATTGATATTATTTTTTATAAACAACTTGTTATTAGCACTGTAAAACTTACTATACCACATGCAAATGCACACCTAAGAAATTTTGTGCTTTTGCCTTCAAAAAATATTGCCGCAGGATGGATTCATCCACAGCTTAAAAAAACTATTGGACAACTCTATGCGCAAAGCAAAGACCCTCTAAAAGTGTCGTTATGGAAAAAAGTGTAGTTTTTCCACTTTATTTTTTGCCAAGCTTTAATTATGTTCAATTGCTTTCAAAATATAACAGCGTTTATATCAATATTAATGAGCCTTTTGTAAAACAGAGTTATAGAAATAGGTTTGAAATAATGGGCAGCAATAAGCGCGAAATTCTTTCCATTCCACTTCAAAAAGGAAAAACATTGCTTAAAACCAAAGATGTAAGAATTAGTTATGACGAAAATTGGCAAAAAAAACACTGGCAAGCCATTATTTCTGCATATAAAAATGCACCCTTTTTCGAATATTATGATTATCACTTGGCACCACTTTTTATGGTGAAAGAAACATATTTGTGGGAGTATAATTATCAATTGCTATTAAAATGTTTGACACTATTGCACATTGATACTAAAATTATTTTTATAGAAGATATCTTGCCAAATACCCACCAAATGATAGAAAATATTAACCCTTTGCACTATGAGCAAGTTTTTTCAGACAGGCTTGGTTTTATGCAAAATTTAAGTATTATTGATTGGCTTTTTAATCAAGGAAATGTTGCCCACAGTGTGTTATAAATAAATCAGGCTTATAAGAAATCAGGCTTAGATTTCGGCCTTAGCACACTATTTTAAATAACTGGTTTTGCACCCCTAAAGAAAGCAATTATCCAAACTACAGCAAGAAAAATTAAAGGTAATAAAAAACTCTCACCTCTTGTCATGTGCAGTAAAATAGCGCCCCCAAAATAAGAGCTCATCATCCATGTGCCCAATGTTTGAGTTCTAGGATAGATAAACAATGCAACAGAAATAATTTCGCCAATGGCAATAATAATTCTATAATCTTCTAAGTCTCCTTCGAACATAGCCATTGCATCGGATGATTGAGTAAACTTGCCTAAGGCACTAAAACATAAAAAAAGCCCCAATAAGATAGATGCATAAAAGGGTAAATCTTTGATATTCATTTTTTTCATGCTGCGAACATACTTAAATATTTTAAATATAGGAGTAAAAATCAAATATTTTATTCTGCTCCATCAATTTTTGCCCTGTCCACTGCTTTTAATCCTACCTTTTTTCCAATTGCTAAGCCTGCTTCTATATCAGAACGATAGTGGATGGCACCAATTAATCTACTCTCACTGCCTTGGTTTGAAAGGTCTGTATATTTTCCTGAATTTTTTGGTATGAGATGCATTAAGACACTGCAAGCACTGCCGTCAAAAGTGCTATGACCGCTTGTATATGCAGGAAAATTGGGCATACCGGCCAAAGTTTTTATTTCAGGTTTTATTTGAGTTGGCCTTGCATTAAAATAATGATACTTGGTTTCCCAGCAACAAATAGCCGCTTGAAACATTGCTAAATTAAGCAAAGCATAATTTCTAGCCCATCTTGGTTCGCTATACCTTTCTTTTACAAAATCAGTCGCAGCTATAGCATTCCACTGCCCTGGAGGGGTATAGGTGCCAATGCCGCTTTCCCAATAGCGCACAATACGCATATTTTCTGCTGATGCATTTTTACTATATCTTAGCACTTCTTCTAGCTCTCTTGTATGTTGCACTGAACCTACTATTGGCGGTGGCCCTGGCCTTGCATTTACAACTTCTAAACTGTCTAGCAAGAATCCTTTTACTTGTCCAAATAATGGCAATAAACCTGGTCTACTGGGAATGTCTAAACTCTGCCATGGCACATCACCTCTGGCAATGGCATTTTGTTTGAATTGTTCTAAAACAGCTGCATTACCTAGCGACCCACCTGCTTTATCTGTTCTGGCCCTTGATATAAATTTACCTGCAACATCTTTGCCTAATTGAAACCCAGCTGCTAAATCGCTATTAGTATTTGCACCTACAAGTATTCTATAATTCATCACTTGATTGGCCAAATCTTGCAAGTATGCCTGCTCTGTTGGAAACATTAGGGATAAAATAGCCACCGAAGCCCCAGCAATTACTGCATCCTCGCTTGGGTAGCAGTATCCTTTAGTAACTTTTATTAATTCCTCTATAGTATTATTACTTACTTTAGGATTTGGCCTTTTATATAATGATTTATAATAATATGCTGCTATAAGTGCATCATATTGCGCAGCAGTAAGATAAGCATAAGCCCTTGCTGCATATGGAGGGTTTGAAAATGGAAAGGTTGGATATGCGAATGGATTAGCAGGATTAGGTATTGGGTAAGTTCCATCAGGATTTTGAAATGGTGGTAGATTATACTTAGTTACCAATTGTCTTGCAATTTCGTTCCATCTCAATATTGAGCCACTGCTCCAATATTTGATTGTTTTTTCATCTTTTTTACTCTTTATATTTTGTCTGCTCTTTATCTCTTGTATTTCTAAAATATAGTTGGGATTATTTGTAGGCATTGGGACAGCAATGCTAAATTCTGTAGGTGAAGTTAACAGTATTGGCAACCAAGTGCCTGCATTGGTATCTGCATTTACAGGGTTTAACGCTTCATGGTTTATAAAATTAAAATTTTCTTCCTTTTTGCACGCATTTAATATGTATATAAGCACAAATAAAATGATGAAGTTTTGTTTTTTTTGCATTATTTTATTTCTTTAAAGAGGTTTGAAAAAATACACCCAAATTAATCAACGTAGCTTGTCCCACATTTCTGCCATGCAAAGTGGTAGCAATATTTCCAACTAAACTAAAACTATTAGAGCGGGGCAATTGATATTTAAAATTAATGCCCATTCGCCAAAAATTCATAGTATTGCTTAAAAACGGCATATCATTTTTTCTGATATCAAAACCGCCCAAAGTTTTTTGCTGATCTATTATAATTTCTATAAAACGATCTGCATTTTTTCTATATCCAATTTTAAAATTATTAGCCCAAACATTTGGCATCGCCACCTTGGTTCCATATATTAAATGGGTTGTATAATACGCATCTCTGTCTATAGTAACATTAGACCTAAGAATAAAAGCAGAAGCGGCTGTAACGTAAAAATTATTTTTTTGTCCGTCAATAATTATTCTACCATGAGCTGTTTTAGCACCCATACCGATTGATAATGGCAAATAATCTGCAATGTATCTATGACTAGGGCTGCTAATGCCTGCGGTAGTCAATAAACTCCAATCTATGCGCTTGATTGTTTTATCTTTAATTTTTTGTTTTACCAATAGGTTTATGTCTTGAAATCCGCTCATTCCTATCAAAGTGCCTTGAGTGGCTTTAGTACTAAAATAAGGAAACATGGCAATAATATTGGTATTTTTGCCTAATCCATAATTGGCCATAAATGTAACTTGGTTGGTAATAATATTTCCAATATTTCCATTGGTACGTTTGAAATCTCCCTCCCAATAATTTTTCCAATTGCTGTTTCCAAAAATTAATCCGCTACAAAGAATATTTTTTGACATCATCAAGCCATCTATATCTGTTTGAGCATCAAGTTTTTGCATATTTAAACTAAATAAAACGAGAACAGTACTTAATAATTTTATTTTCATATTTAAGGTACAAAACTATAAATGTTTTGTAAATAAAAAAATAAATGTTTTAACGCAACTTTTTTGTTGTTTAAAAAAATAAATGTTCAGTGCTATTGGACTTCACCAAACTGGTTTTACCATTCTCTTGGCTCAATAAGTATAAAGAAGTATTGTTGTGCGGAAAACTTTCCATTTTTGAGAGCGGCAAATTTAATAGTGTGCAGAGCAAAACACGCATTGCGCGCCCATGAGAAACAATCAAAACAGTTTGAGCTTGTGACTGCTGCAGCGAAGCGATGCCTTTTTTCATTCTTTGCTGCACTTGATAGGGTGATTCGCCCCCATTTATGGCTGCATGATAATTGCCATTTTCCCATGTTTGCAACATTTGATAAAATGCTTTTTTATTTTCCTCATTTGGCTTTTCTCCTTCTAAAGTACCCCAATTTATTTCATTAAATTCAGGTATAATTTGGTGTTTTATTTTTTGCGAGAGAAAAGCAAAGGCGGTTTGCTGGGTTCTAATAAGAGATGATGTAACAACTAAATCAAAAGGAATGTGACGGTATGCTGCATAAAAAGCCGCTGCTTGATGCTGACCTTCTTCATTGAGCACACTATCTACTCCACAGCCTTGCACAATACCCATTTTATTAAAGTCTGTTTGTCCATGTCGGATAAGATATATTAATTTTTTATTCAAAATTTGTAAAAAAAGCAAAGATAATTGTTTTATTGCGCACAATATCGGTTTTTTGTTGTTTTAATAATGATAAAATAATCTAAAATGATAAATACCAGTATAACAGCACTTAATGAATATTGCAAAGGCACAATGACAGAAGCCTTGGGCATTGTTTTTATTGAAATATCAGACGCTCACATAAAGGCAACTATGCCTGTGGACGAAAGAACGATACAACCTATGGGCATACTTAATGGAGGAGCAAGTATGGCACTAGTAGAATCTGTGGCAAGTGCAGGTGCAAATTTGAGGCTAAATAGAGACAAAGAAGTGGGTTTTGGGTTAGAGATAAATGGAAACCATTGCAGACCTGCAAAAAAAGGCGATATAGTTACGGCAACAGCCACCCCATTGCACATTGGTAAAACAACACAAATATGGCAAGTATTAATACATGACAGTGGGAAACATTTAATCAATGTTAGCCGCATGACTATTGCCGTTAGAAAAAAATAAGGTATGATAACATTGTGGTTTAAGCTGCCTTTTGAAAACGATATTTATCAAGTGCTTTCTAGCCATAATGATTTAATAAACAATTACTTTGTTTTGAAAAGTTTTAATAGTAAACAAAAAATAATGCTCGATTTGACTAAAAAGCAAAAAATAACATTAAGTAGTTTGGATGAAACAATTGCTGACAAATGGAAATTTAAAAAAGTGCGAAATACCAGTACAAATGACAATGATTATGTTAATTCTGTAAATATTGCTATCGAAAAAATTAAATCTGGGGTGGTAGAAAAAGTAGTTTTGGCGCGCCAAAAATGTTTAGCAAAAACCAAAAACCCCATTCATGTTTTTAAAAATTTATGTGCCAATTATCCCAATTGTATGGTTCATTTATGTTATGCAGAGGATGATTTTTGCAGTATTGGCGCTAGTCCAGAATTATTATTGTCTTACATTGGCAATACTTTTAGCTCTAGCAGCATGGCAGGAACTACCTATACCCAAAACCAACAATTTTCTGAAAAAGAAATTTTAGAGCAAGATTTAGTAACAAAATCTATATTGCAAGTATTTAAAAAGTTTGATTTAGCACCAAATCAAGAATTTTCAGAAATAAATAATGGCCATTTAACTCATTTATACACCAAGATTTCTGCCACATACAATACCAATAACCCAACAATTTTCAATTCACTTTTAGAAGAATTGCATCCTACACCTGCTGTAGCGGGTGTGCCAAAACAAGACGCCTTGGCGCTATTAGCAAATTTAGAAAAGTTTGACAGAGAATGGTATGCAGGATATTTAGGCATTATAAACCAAAATAGTTCATCAGTATTTGTAAACCTTAGGTGTGCAAGATATTATGAAAAAGAAGTTGTTTTGTATGCAGGCGCAGGCATCACACTTCAAAGTAATCCAGAAAAAGAATTGCAAGAAACAAAAGAAAAAATGAAAATCTTGGAACAATATCTTTAAAGAATAAAAAGGCTAAATATAAGCCCCTATATTTTATAATAAAGCTAAGGCCAAAAAATAAGCAACATTTTATTACTTTTGCAGCAAATATAAAGCAATGAAACCTATCCTAATGGCCGATTTAGTTGGCCAATATCAGCACATCAAAGAAGAAATTAAAACTGCTTGGGATGAAATACTTGATGAAGCCTCTTTTATTAATGGACCCGCTGTAAAACTTTTTAGCGAAAACTTGGCAAAATACCTTGGAGCAAAGCACGTTATACCATGTGCAAATGGAACAGATGCTTTGCAAATAGCCATTATGGCATTAAAATTACCAGAAGGGTCAGAAATAATTACCCCAAGTTTTTCTTATGCAGCATTGGCTGAAATGATTATACATTTAGGGCATAAACCTATTTTTATAGAAGTAGATCCCAATACTTTTACAATAGATGTATCTAAGATTGATGCACTTATTACAAGCAAAACAAAAGTAATTGCCCCAGTACACCTTTATGGACAATGTGCAGATATGGAATCCATTATGCAAATTGCAAAAAGATATAATCTATATGTAATAGAAGATACTGCGCAAGCAATAGGAGCAACTTATACATTTAAAAATAGACAACAACAAAAAGCAGGTACCATAGGTGATATTGGTACAACATCTTTTTTCCCGTCAAAAAATTTGGGATGCTATGGCGATGGCGGAGCGATATATACCAATAATGATGAATTTGCAGCACAATTGCGCATGATTGCAAACCATGGTCAATCTCAAAAATATGTTCACAAAGTAATAGGACTAAACAGCCGATTAGACAGCTTGCAAGCAGCAGTATTAAATATTAAATTAAAACACTTAGATAATTATAGCAACGCTAGAAATAAAGTAGCAGCGCATTATGACAGCGCATTTGCAAACCATCCAAACATAAAAACTCCTGCACGCGAAGCGCAAAGCACACATGTTTTTCATCAATATACACTCACATTTTGCGGAATAGAAAGAGATGCACTAAAAATACATTTAGCAGAAAAGAATATTCCAACAATGATTTACTATCCAATACCGCTGCATAAGCAAGAGGCCTACCAACAAGACATAAAAATGCCATTAACAGAACAATTAACTACAAATGTCTTGTCCCTGCCCATCAGCACAGAAATGGACGAAACACAACTGCTTTACATCAGCACTGCTATATTAGATTATTGCAAAAAATTCACACATACATCACCCTCATAAAATAATTAAAAATGAAAATAGCAGTAGTAGGCACAGGATATGTAGGTTTAGTTACAGGGGCATGTTTAGCAGAAATAGGCACAGATGTTACCTGCATAGATATAGACGAAAAAAAAATTGAGAATTTAAAAAAAGGTATTCTACCAATATATGAGCCAGGTTTAGAAGCCATTGTTAAGCGTAATTTTGAAAAAGGACGCCTGCATTTTAGCACCTCTACAAAAGAGGGCATAAAAGATGCTGATGTAGCTTTTATAGCTGTTGGCACCCCTCCGGGTGAAGACGGTAGCGCAGATTTGCAATATGTGCTTTCTGTGGCAAAAGAAATAGGAAAACACATGAATAGTTATGGGGTAATAGTAACCAAAAGTACTGTTCCTGTGGGCACTTCGCTTAAAGTAATGGAAGCAATTTCTGCCGCACTTCTTCAAAGAGATTTAAATTTAACATTTGATGTGGCAAGCAATCCCGAATTTTTGAAAGAAGGAGCTGCTGTGAATGATTTTTTAAAACCTGATAGAATTGTAGTAGGTGTATCGTCTGATAAAGCAAAAGCTATTATGCAAAAGCTATATTCACCATTTGTGATGAATGGACACCCCATTATTTTTATGGATATACCAAGTGCAGAAATGACTAAATATGCTGCAAATGCAATGTTGGCTACAAAAATTAGTTTTATGAACGATATTGCAAATCTGTGCGAAATTATTGGTGCAGATGTAAACCTAGTGCGCAAAGGCATAGGCAGCGACCCAAGAATTGGTAATAAATTTATCTATCCTGGCGCTGGCTATGGCGGTTCTTGTTTTCCAAAAGATGTAAAAGCACTTATCAGAACAGCTAAAACAGCCAATTATAATATGGAAGTGCTACAAGCTGTAGAAAATGTAAATGACCGTCAAAAAGAGGTTCTTTTTACAAAAATAAAACAACACTTTGGCACAATTGATGGGCTAAAAATTGCTTTATGGGGCTTGTCATTTAAACCAAATACAGACGACATGAGAGAGGCTCCTAGCTTGATTCTAATTTCCCGATTGCTAGCTTCTAATGCCCGTGTTTGTGCATACGACCCTGTGGCTATGGAAGAAGCAAGGCATACCCTTGGCGACAGTATAGACTATGTTTCCACTGCCATGGATGCCTTAGAAAATGCGGATGCCTTGGTAGTGATTACAGAATGGCCCGAATTTAGATTACCCAATTTTGATATTGTAAAACAAAAATTAAAACAAGCCGTCATATTTGATGGCCGAAATATTTATAATCATCACGAATTAAAAACAATGGGTTTTGCCTATTACGGAATAGGAATAAAATAAATGAGATTAGTCAAAGGAAAAGTTCACCTTTATCTAATTGTCGTTACACTTATTTATGCTGCTACATTTTCTCTAGCCAAGCTAGTGATGCCCGTATTTATTGGCCCTTATGGGTTTATTGTGTTGCGCGTTTTTGCTGCTGCACTGTTGCTTACCCTCACTAAAAGCTGGTTTACCAAAGATAAAATAGACCTAAAAGCGGAGTGGAAATACTTGTTGGTATGCGCAATATTTGGTGTTGCAGCCAATATGCTTATGTTTTTTAAAGGGTTAAGCATCACCCAAGAAATAAATGCAGCTGTAATGATGCTTTTTACCCCTATTTTTGTATTTATTTTTAGTTATATTCTCAAAACTGAGAAACTCTATTGGTGGAATTTTTTAGGAATCATTATTGCAGCGATGGGTGCTGCGATGTTTTTGGGTGGGGCAAATTTTAGGTTTCAAAGCCAAACTGTTATTGGCGACATATTCGTTATGCTCAATGCCATTTCCTATGCTTTTTATTTGGTCTATGTAAAGCGGCTTTTGCAAAAATATCATCCTATTGCCATCACACAATGGTGCTTTATTATAGGCCTATTTATTGTATTGCCTTTTGGTCTAACTGATTTAAAACAAGCAAATTTTGCCGGTATGAGCCCCAATGTATGGTTTGCGGTTTTATTTGTACTTATTTTTGCTACATTTATTACCTATGTGCTCAATGCGCTTGCCATAAAAGAAGGCGGAGCAGGCATTGTAGGGAGTTATATATACCTGCAACCGGTGATGGCGGCAATTATTGCTGAATTATTGGGCAGGGATCACATTACTATAAAAAAAATTGTATTCACCTCAATTGTGCTTTTAGGTGTATATTTGGTGAGTATCAAAAAAGACAAAGAAAATGCAAAAAATACAGCTTAAATCTATGACAGCTTATGGCAGTTCTTCTGCTGCAATAGGCAATATGCTTATAAAAATAGAGATGAATGCCATTAATGGGAAGTTTGCAGATATCAAATTTAGAATGCCGGCTCATTGGCAAGAAAAGGAAAATCATTGGCGCAGTCTATTGGCTAAAAAAATAGAAAGAGGCACAGTGCATATAAGCATAAGCACTTCTATTATTAACGGAATAGCACAAAAACCAAAGGCCTTAATTAATCAAACTGTCTTTAACAGCTATTGTTCTCAAATAAGAACACTGGCATCACAGCAAAATTTAGACCCAAGTTTTTTATTGCCATTTATCGTAAATTTACCCGGAGTGCTGCTAGGCGAAAAGGAAGAACTGATAGAAAACATAGATGAAATGTTAGAAAACTGCCTAGAAAACTGTTACAAAACTTTTGATAAAAACCGCATAGCAGAGGGAGATGCAATAGCAATGGCCTTGATTGCACATATTAAAAGTATTGTTTCTAAAATAGAAGATGCAAAAACACTAATAGAAATGAGAAATCTGCATTTAAAAACCAAATTGAACCAAATGGCAAAAAAATGGGAAGATGATGTTAAATTTAATGCTGAGCGTTTGGAACTGGAGATACTCTATTATTTAGAAAAACTAGATGTTACCGAAGAAATAAATAGGCTTAGTCAACATTGTACATATTTTATAGCCACCTTGGCAGAGCAAGCTGCAGGCAAAAAACTTGGCTTTATTTGTCAAGAAATGGGCAGAGAAATAACCACATTAGGCAACAAGGCCAATTATTTTGAACTGCAAAAAACCAGTGTAGAAATGAAAGAAGAATTAGAAAAAATAAAAGAACAGGTTTTAAATATTTTATAATTCATACAACTTTTAAAAATTTTCTGCGTTTTTATTATAAACATGACTAAATTATACCTTATTATTATATATACGGTGCTTTTTACGAGTACACCATTATTTGCTCAGCGTATTAATTCTATCGGTCAAAGCAATTATGGAACAGCACAATCATTGTTTATTAATCCTTCGCTAAGCGGATACAGCGCATATAATTGGCATATTAATTTGGCAGGAGTTTGGGCCAACATCAATAATGATTTTGTTACCTTAAAACTGCCTTACAGTGCATATAAAATTCCAAATAACATTCCTTTAAGGTATAGAGAGCCAAGTGGTGCACCAATTTTTGAAAATTATTGGCTGCGAGAATCAATTAATGGCAGAGGAAACAAAATAGATGGTGCTGCAGATATTTATGGCCCATCAGCCTCTATAAAAATTAAAAATATGCGGGTAGGATTATTTACACAAGGCGCAGCAGGTGTAAGGGTGCACTGCTTGCCAGAAAATTTATCGCATGCTATCATCAATGAATTTGACAGTGCTAAAAATGCTTTTAGTTTATTTAATCCATTTAGCTCGGGCAAGGTTAATCAGTTTGAAAAAACGACTATTGCAGCAAACAGCAGAGCTCAACTGGGTTTTAACATGGCCTATAACATCCCTTTAGAATGGGACAGGCAATTAATTATTGGTGCGAGTATAAAACGAAATTGGGGGTTTAACGCTGGTTTTTTTCAATCAGAAATGATGACACTCAGACCCATTACTGCCGACAGTATCATTTTTGAACCAACGCGCCTATTACTTATGAATACTGAAAATGTAATTGGCAAATCATGGGGATACGACCTAGGTGTAACTTATATTTATCATAAAAAAGAATTTAGAAAACCAGGGGGCTACAAAGAAAATAATACACGCTATTTTTATAAAATCAGTGCGGCAATTATGGACATAGGCAGTATAAAGTATAAAGATGCATCGTTTACCGAACTAAATATTACAAGAGCTGTGGGCATAAATACCACAAACTTAGAAAATTATGCCAACAATACCAATGATTACCTAGGCCTTTTAGATAGTTTTATCAATACTGTTGGCAGCTTTAGCACCTATAGAAGAGACGTAAATATAGGATTGCCAACACGTTTTGTTATTTCCTTAGAAAAACAAATAAGAGCTCATTTTTTTGTAAATGCAACGCTAACTCAAAGTTTAAGAAAAAGACACAGCATGCATGCTAGGTATCAAAGCACTTTGATGCTCAATCCGAGGTGGGAATATGCATATTTTGAAGTATCTGTGCCATTATTATTGGCCTATGATTATCGCGCATTTAGAGCAGGGCTGAGTATCAGAATAGGGCCTATCTATTTAGGAACAAATAGTTTAGCTAGTTTTTTATATACCAAGGGACTGCGTGATGTAGATATTTTTGCAGGTATTGCCTTTGGTAATATTCCCAATTTTAACCTTACCAGTTGGATGAACAACTATCATGAGAGAAAAAAGAAAAAACGTGCCCAAGATTGTTTTAAGTATTAGTAAATTTTGGTTAAACGCTAATTAATAATTTAAACCTATTCAAAACTGAGGCATTAATTTAAACCAATTTTTGATTTTAATTGAACAGAGAATTAAAATCAAAAAAGTTTACAAACTTAATGGAATAGTGTCTTAATTTTAACCAAAGCAAAATTACATTATTAAAAAAAAATTATATTAATGGATATGCCTTTTCAAGGATTTTTTGAATCTAAAAATCCAAATAAGCATTATAAGTTTTCTTTTGCAGCACGCTTTCCGATTTTTCAAGAATAATATATTAATAATATTTTTTGCCGAGTTTGTTTAGATATATTGCAAGATTTTCTTTACAACCAGTGCAAGAAGGCTCTTTGATAAATACAAGAACGGAAACATGCCCAAGCTCTAGTTTTTTTGTATCATTAAAGAGGTTACCAACTTGCAAATGAGAGTTAATAACAGAAACTATTCTTTTTTGTGAACTACATCCTAAAGAATAAGCAATAAAAAGTATAAAACATTTTTTAATCATACTTAAACACCCACAAAGAAATAACTGGATCAAGGGTTTTTTTCCCATCTTTTTAAGAAAGTATTCTCTGTAGCTTAAATTCTCAATATAAGGAATATCAATCCTTACCTGATAAATAAAATTTTCGGTGCATGCAGTTAAATGACTATCTGAAGGTAATGGCATGCCACCAGCAAAGATATTTAAATTTGTATTAAAGGGCAATGGTGTTTCTACTTGCCTATTAGACTGCACTGCAATCCAAGAATCAGCTGATTTAATCAGGTTCATTGTAAATCTTTATATAAATTTATTTATAGTATCGTAATAATACCAGCGCACAAATAAATTTGTGGAGTCAATAAATGCTACATATTCAATTTTAGCAATTTTGCTTGAATTAGATTTAGTAAGCAAACCCCAATATAAATTAAAGTCGCTCATATTTTTTGCAACAGCTTCAATCCAGCTTTTTGATGGCAATACCCAATTACTGTCAAATTTTTCGGTAGCCAACTTGAGTGCATCTATAGTTTTAAAATCATTATCCACAAAAAGAAAATTGAGGCCATCGAATAAAGGAAAAACGAATTTATCGCCATTAAAGGTGATAAGTTTCCCTGGCATAAAATGAGTGTATTAAGGAAATGGAACATCCAAAAAAA
This sequence comes from Bacteroidia bacterium, assembly GCA_041690035.1. Lineage (GTDB taxonomy): Bacteria > Bacteroidota > Bacteroidia > NS11-12g > UBA955 > CALSPH01. The sequence goes on from JBDNFC010000048.1 coordinate 37,168, forward strand.
TACTAGCTATTGGCTTGCCTTTTAAATTAAATTTTCTATGTTCGGCTTTATGCAAGCTGCTATTGGGGTGAAAGTTGTAATAAAAGCCAGTTACCAAGCATTGCTGCGATAAGAAAAGATAGTGTGCTCTTTCACAAGCAAAAGAATAAATTTCTTTCATTTTAATTTTTGATAAACAATGCACCTTTCCAACAAGGAGAAAATAAACAAAATGGTCAGTAACCAAAAATCATCCGGACGTTCGCCAATTGGGTATTTTCCTGTTAATCTAAAGGTGCTTTTTATAAGGTTTTGCTTTTGATGGTTATAATCAATAAGATAAAAATGCTTATCTTTAATATATGATATAAAAATGTTGTTGTTTTCAGTTTTGACGGCAACCACCCAATCAGCAATGCTCGCTGTTATTTTTATTTCATCAAAATTTAACACCGAATCTAAATGAAACGATTGGCGCTGCGAAAGAAGCAGGTTGCAAGTAAATAATGTGAACACTAAAAATATGGACTTCATATAATTAAAATACAATACTAAACCTTTTTTAAAGTTCATTTATTGCAAATATAGCAATACAATTTGCACATATTGCATTATGGATATAAAAATAGTATACCCAACAATATTTAAGCATCCTAGTAAAACCAATGGTTTAGCCAGCTTGAATATTAATTTTTATCCCTTTTTTCTAGACATATTAATTTTTTATGTCTCAAATTAAAAACTAACCCAAATTGATGCTCAATATTATATACCTTATGGTTGTTGTTATTTAAAGTATAGCTGTAATTGATTCCACAGTTTTTAAAAGGGAGATAAGATAATCCTATACATACTCTATGAGGTGCTTCGCTTTCATTAAGCAAGTAGGTGTAGCGGACAGTGGGCCAAAAATGCCTAAATTTTGCTGCGCCAAGTTGCAGATTTGTAGAAAGACCTAAATATACCTTTCCTCTACTAAAATGTGCAATACCACCTGCACTTAGATAGGTATATTCTGATGTATTGAGCACATCTATTTTACGTGTTTTTCTTATTGCTAGTGTTTTCTCAGCATTGATATAAAACCTATTAGAAGTGCCTAGCTGATAATGCTGAGCATGAAACAAGCATAATTTTTTTTCGTTAAAAGCTAAACTTTTTATTGGAGATAATACCAACGTGTTAAAATACAAAACCAAAATAAATTTATTATTCAAACCCGCAATATTATTCAAATTTTAGCTCCACCTCATTGCTTCTAATTTGCGATTGACAAGTGAGTATGTATCCTTCTGCTATCTCTGCATCACTTAACCCTTCGCGCTCTATCATGTGCACATCGCCCTTTATCAACTTAGCACGACAAGTGGTGCACACCCCGATAGTGCAGCTGTATGGTGGTTGAAGTCCTTCGTGATTTGCTGCATCTAATATGGTGGTTTTATCATCTATTTCTATTTCGTGCACTTTTCCATACAGATGCACTTTAACACTGCCATACCCCTTGAAATTATTATCTACCGCATCAATTGTTACAGAGACATCAGTTTTATTTGATGCAGTGGGCGAAGTAAAATATTCTGTAAATATAGCATCGGCAGGTACGCCATTATTGCTAAGTCCTTGTTTTACAACATCCATCATTCCTGTAGGACCGCAGATATAGTATTTGCAATCTAGGTAACTGCCTTGTATTCTGCTCTGCAATATTTGTCCTACTTTTTCCATATTAAGTATTCCTTTTAGCCCAAACCACATCATGGGTGCGCTGTCGTAGGAATAAAACACCTTAAATCTATCTTTATTTTTATCGGCCAATTGATCTATCACATTGCTAAACATTACCTCATCCTTAGTTTTATTGGCATAAATAAGTGTAATCGTGCTATTAGGCTCTTGGTTTAGCAAAGATTTTAGAATAGATAATAGGGGTGTTATACCGCTACCTCCTCCAAAAAGCACATAATGTTGCCGCGTGTTTGCATTAATATCTACCACAAATTTACCATTTGGCGGTAATACTTGTATTTCATCCCCTTCTTTTAAAGCATCATTAAGAAAGCTAGACATTTTACCCTCAAACACCTTTTTTACCCCAATAGCTGGGGCACTATCTGTAAATGGGCTACTGCAGAGGCTGTATGCCCTGCGCACTAATTCGCCATTTATCATTGTTTCTAAGGTAAGATATTGACCGGGTTTATAAGAGAATTCTGCAGCCAACTCTGAAGGAATAGCTAGCTGTATGCTAACAGCATCTTTTGTTTCTCGCGAGATTTTAGCAATTTTTATAGGGTATAACATATTTTAATTATTGTGTATTTATAAATCCTGATTTAATAAGATACTGCACTATTTGCACGGCATTGTATGCTGCTCCTTTGCGCAGATTATCGGCAACTATCCACAGATTGAGCGTTTTTGGCTGGCTTTCATCTCTTCTTATTCTACCCACAAAAACCTCGTTTCGTTCATGAGCAGTAATAGGCATAGGATAAATATTGTTTTTTACATCATCCAAAATCGCTATACCACTGCTAGATGCCAAAAGACTATTTACTGTTTCTATATCAAATTCATTTTCAAATTCAATATTTACACTTTCACTGTGCCCCCCAATGGCTGGCACACGCACCGCTGTGGCGGTTAAAGAAATGTTTTTGTCTAGAATTTTTTTGGTTTCTAGCGTCATCTTCATTTCCTCTTTTGTGTAACCATTATCCATAAAAACATCAATATGAGGCAAAATGTTCATGTCTATAGGGTGTGGATATGCTTTTTCGCCATTGTTTATCCCTTTTCTTTCATCCATTAATTGGTTTACTGCCAAAATCCCCGTGCCTGTTACAGATTGATAAGTAGAAACCACCACCCTTTTAACCTTATACTCTTGGTGCAAGGGCGCCAATACTAAAACCATCTGTATAGTGCTGCAATTGGGATTGGCTATAATAAAATGTTCTTTAGTAATGGCTGAAGCATTAATTTCTGGTACCACCAAAGGCACTTTTTCATCCATTCGCCAAGCACTAGAGTTATCTATTACCCTAGTGCCAACTGCGGCAAATTTAGGCGCCCATTCTTTGCTCACTTCTCCTCCTGCACTAAATAAAGCAATATCACAATTGGCATTTATGGCATCTTGCATGCTTACTACCCCAAATTCTTTTTGCCTATAATTAATTATTTTACCTATTGACCGCTCAGATGCAACTGGATAAAGATGTGTAATATCTATATTTTGCTCTGCCAAAACCTCCAACATTTTTGTGCCCACAAGTCCGGTGGCACCCACTACTGCTACTTTCATTTTTTTTACTTAATTATGGTACAAAAAAACAATTTTTTTTTCGAAATAGTACCATTTATTGCAAATGACTTTTACGCTTAAAAGGCTTCTATAAACAAAAAATAAGGGTGGTTTATAAAATCCTACAAATACATTGCTTCAATGTAGGTAGCATATTTTTCTTCTACCACTTTTCGCTTCGCTTTTAGGGTAATGGTTATTTCATTATTTTCTATACTAAAAGGATTTCGCTTCAATGCAAAATCTTTAATCCGCTCGTACTTTGCCAAATTATTAGATAACTTTTTTATATCAACGCTTACCCAATCTTTGATAGCTTGGTCGGTAATCATTAAATCATCAGATGCAAAAAAATCATCTTTTAATCCCAATTCGCGTTTTAATGTTTCTTGATTAGGAACAATAATGGCAGTTATATATTCTCTTTTATCACCAATTAAAAAAATTTGCTCAATTCTGTCACTTTTAAGATAATTGTTTTCTACCGGAGTTGGGAAAACATTTTTTCCTAGTGAAGTTTTAAACATGTTTTTTATCCTGTCTGTAATTTTCAAATATCCTTTTTCAAATTTTCCAATATCACCAGTATGAAACCAACCCTCTGCATCAAATACAGCATTAGTTTCTTCTGGCTTATTATAATAGCCACCCATAATGTTTGGCCCTTTTACCAATATCTCTCCTTCTTCACTTTCAAAATTAGGTTGATAGCTTTTATAAGTTTGAGTTGTAATTATTTGTAAAGTAACAGTATTTTGCAAAGCTACTTCTTGCCTTGGCGCTACTCTGCCAGCTGTGCCATATACTTGATTATGAAACTCATTTACTGTTACAAACGGACTGGTTTCTGTTAAACCATAGCCTTCTTGAACCCGCATACCCACATTACCAAAAAACTCAGCCACATGCACTGGCAGTGCACCTCCCCCACTTACAAATAAACGCATTTTTCCTCCTAGCCGTTGATGAATTTTAGTATACACAAGTTTGTGGGCAATTACATATTGCAGATTGAGCATAAAGGGGATACTTTTTTGAGCATCTTTTGTTTTTCTATATCTTTCGCCTACAATTAACGACCAATTAAATATTTTTGCACTTATTGCGCTTCCACTAGTGGCATTTTTGCGCACACGCTCTTCTATTTTTTCCAGCAATCTGGGCACACATGCCAGTATAGTAGGCTGAATCTCTGCTACATTCTGGGATACTTTTTCTAAACTTTCTGCAAAAGCCACCTCTCCGCCAATGTATGTTCCTAAATAATATGTAGCCATGCGCTCATAAACATGGCAAAGCGGCAAAAAAGAAAGAAATCTATCATCCTTATTAATTGCAGGACAAAGCTCTAAGGCATCAAAACAATTGCTTCCAAAATTCCAATGGCTAAGCATTACCCCTTTTGGCACACCTGTTGTTCCAGATGTGTAAATAAGAGTTGCTAAATCTTGCGGTCCCACTGCCATAAATCTCTCTTGCAAAGTGTCTATAAATTGGGGTAATAATTGTGTGCCTTCCTCAATAATTTGTGCCAGAGAAATGGCCATCTCATCATTTCCATGATACTCGTATCCTAATATTATATCTTTTACCAAGGAACAGTTTTGACTAATTTTTTGAAATTTTTTATATAAAAACGGATTACCTACCACTATCATTTTACTGTGGCTATCGTTTAGAATATAAGCAGTTTCTTCTGGAGTTAATGTTGGGTAGATACTTGCATTTGCACATCCTATTTTTATGAGTGCCTGGTCTATAAACACATATTCCGGACTGTTTTCTAAGCATATTGCTACTTTATCACCATGTACTAAACCTTTGCTAAGAAACCAAACCGCTATAGCATCAATATTGCTTAAAGTAGTTTTATAGCTTGTAGGTGTATATTTTCCATCAATTTTTTGCCAAAAGTAGGTTTTATCCGGGTTGTGAATATGATGAGCCGCATTTAATAAAAAATGGTGAAGACTCTTAAAATCACGTTCTACAGGATAGTTGTTTATTCGCATGATGCAATATTAAGTAATTTTTAAAAAATAATTGTTTTTATGTTTTTTAAAATAATTTCGATGTCATAAGTTGGGCGGTAATCTTTTGCATACAAAAAATTAACCCGATTTATGGTTTGAATATCAGTTTGATAATTTATTTTTTGCGAGGGGTAAAGTAAGCTTGGTTTAATAGCTGGCAGGCTGCCAAAATTCCCTTTTGGAAAATATCCAACAAAGGATTTTTTACCAATGATGATTTGAAAAACCTGTTTAAGTTTAAAAAAGATTATCTTAGGCCTTAGCAATAATATAGGTATAAAAAGTATGACAATAAAACCAAATAAAAGATCTAATAATCTTTTTTTGAAGGGATTATCGTCCCCATTAATAGCCAGTACAACATCAATACTAAATAATTCGCCAGGACTATTTTTAGAATGGCTGCCTACAATAAACTCTACCCCCTCTGGTGCAATTCTAAATTTTATATTGTGGTTACTATAATTGCTCATAATTGCTATAACATTTTGTGTATCAATATCTTTTGTACAAAAAATAAGCTCATTTATATTATAAATTTCAATTATTTCTGATAATTGACTCAAATTTCCCAAATGTGTTTTGGCATCATTTTCTTGTATACTTATGTGGCCTATTAAATTTGGATGAGTACCAAAAATTTTCATCAATTCACTCACTCTTTCAAATTCGCTATTTTCTGCAACTATGGCAATTTTTTGAATATGGTTTTTATCCATATCCCAAGAATTTGTTTTAAAATAAAAACAAACCCACCTTGACAAAGAAATACCTATTAGTGCCCAAAGGCTTCCTAGTACTGCTATAGCTCTACTAAATTGCCACTCTTTTGGCAGCAAGCCATAAATGGCAAGAAGTAGCAATGCCCCAAATATTACACCTCTTTGAGACCTATAAATTTTATAAGGAAAGGTATAGCCACCGCTAAGCTTAACAGCACATAACAATAACAAAACATATCCAGAAAGGTGATATAAATAATACTCCTTAGGATAATATGCTGGAACAAATTTATGATAAACCTCCCAATACTTTGCAAGAAGAAAAAAACCTAAGAAAAGAAATACAAAATCTATCATAAAAGCCCAAAGTCTGTCAAAAAGTCTTGCCAATACTGCGATAGAGGCCCTGCTCCAAATGGCAGTTTTAAGAAACAGCACCATCCAACTTTGATAAGTTCCTTGATAATGTTTGCGGGCAAATATGATCATTGCATTATAAAAAGTAAAAACATAATTTACAGTCTTTTTCTTTGTACTCTCTCCTTTATAGTGTATGATAGTAGTTTTAGGATAATAGGTATTCTTATAACCTGCTTTTAATATCCTATAAGAAAGGTCTATGTCTTCACCATACATGAAAAAAGATTCATCAAAAAAACCAATTTTATCAAGCACAGATGATCTAATAAACATAAAAGCCCCAGATAAAATTTGAATATCACTGACTTTGTTTTCTGCTAAATAGCCCAAATGATAACTGCCAAATGTCTTAGATTTTGGAAAAATTTTATTCAGCAATGTCATTTTAAAAAATGCTGCTGCTGGGGTAGGCAAACCTCTTTTGGATTCTGGCAAAAACTTTCCTTTTCCATCAATCATTTTTACACCTAAACCACCTGTTTGTATATGCTCCTCCATCCAATAAAAACAATCCGTTAAAGTGTTCTTTTCTAAAACAGTATCAGGATTCAGAATTAATTGATATTTTGCATTTGCAAGCGCCATTGCTTGATTATTTGCACGCGAAAAACCCACATTTTCTTTATTAGCTATTATTTTTACTTCTTTAAACTTTTCTGTTAGCATTGCAATAGAGCCGTCCACAGAGTTATTGTCTACAACCCATACCTCTATTTTTAAATTATCTTTTGCAGCTTGAATAGACAGCAAGCATTGCTCTAAAAAATATTTTACATTATAATTTACAATGATAATGCTGATGTCCATTTCTTGCACTTTCATATTTGATAAGCCACTCTATTAATGATGCTTTTTGCTAGTGTTGCTTCATCAGTATATTCTAAATCTGCACCAATACTAACCCCTCTGCTTATTTGAGTAAAAGATATATTGCTATGGGCAAGTTTTTTTGTAAGGTAAAATGCAGTGGTATCGCCTTCTAAAGTAGCACTCAATGCAAAAATAATTTCTTTGATTTCTTTGTTTTCTGCACGCAATATGAGTCCATCTATGTTTAATTCGGCTGCAGATACCCCATCCATTGGCGATAACAAACCCCCCAAAACATGATAGTATCCCCTATATTGTGCTGTTGCTTCTATGGCAAGTATGTCCGTAAAATTTTCTACAATGCAGAGTTGGGTTTCATCTCTGAGCTTATTTAGGCAAATATCACATAAATCGTGCTCTGCAATGTTGTAACAATTGTTGCAATTGCGTATGTTTAATTTTAATTTATCTAAGGCTTTGCCAATTGCGAAAACATTCTCATTTGGCTGTTGAAGCAAATAAATAACCATGCGCAATGCAGTTCTCTTTCCTATTCCTGGAAAAATTGACAGTTTTTCTACTGCATCTTCTAATATTTTTGATGGCAATTGCAATAGGTCAAAAATAAAGCCTATTTGTGTTTACCACAAATTTTTATAAGACTATTTTTTTTATTCTAAATATGCAAAAAATCAAGTCGTTAAATATTTTTACTTTGTTTAAAATTACTAATAATAACCTAATCAGTTGTCTCTTTTTTCAAAATGTTCATTCCTTCGGTCTTCTAAGCGCCTAAAAATTAAGTAAATAAGAGCTACTATTAAGAATAAACCAAATATTCCGTATGAACTTAAAACCACTGTGGTTATTACTGTTTCCATTATTTTAATTTTACTGCAGTACCATATGCTAATATTTCTGATGCGCCTTGCATTACCATGCTCGAAGCTAGCCTAACATTTACAATGGCATCTGCACCCATTTTTTTTCCATCAGCTATCATGCGCTCCAATGCTTGCTCACGTGAGTTAGCTTGAAGCTTTGTGTACTCGCTTATTTCGCCACCAATAATATTTTTTAATCCTGCAAAAATATCCCTGCCTATATTTCTAGCACGCACTGTGCTGCCTCTTGCTATGCCTAAGGTTTCAGTAATTTCTCTATTTGCTATTGATTCTGTGTTTGTTATAATCATACAACAAAAATAATAAAAGTTTTTTAGATAAAAAATTCTATCGACTAAAAGGGATAAAAGGTTGCTTAATATTAATTTTTATAAAGTAATATCCATTAATAAAAATAATATTTACCTTTGCAGCAATGAAAAAACTGTTTTTATTTTATTTTATTAAATGCACAAAGTGTTGTTATTAATGAGTATTTTAATGCAGCAGACACAAGAGACGAGTGGGTGGAGCTAGTGGTAGTGGGTGACAATGTGGATATGCGCAATTGGAGTATCCGCGATAATAATATTACACAAACAAATTGGCAAACAGAAGTTAATTTTTCTAACATATCCTTTTGGAATAACCTACGCAGAGGTACTGTCATCGTTTTATACAATAGAATAATTAATCCTGTTGGCACCTTATATAACATAGATAGCAATAAAAATGATGGTTATATACAATTAACCCTACAAACAATTGGGTTATTTAATGGAGGTGCCTTTGGAACCGCACCTGCTTGGGGCGGCTCAACGATGGAAATAGCAGGTTTAGGGGACCTTATACAACTTAGAGATGCAAGCGGAACTCACATACATGCCATTGGACATAGAAGCACTGCTGGAGCAGATTTTACAAGCATAATTGGATCAAAAATGAACCATTCTGCCGCATCTGCTAATGGTATGTCTACATTTGCCTGCCCCAGCAGAAGACTTGCAGATTTCAACGGCCCTAGTGGTATAGCATTTGCTAGCATGAATACCTCTTTTACAAGAGGATTACCAAATACCTGCAGTGCAGCAGGGCAAAACAAGATATTTTTTGATAGTTAAAGAATGCCTGTGTTTACAACTCAAATTTCTCCTATAGATTCAGCAAGGCCAGGAAAAGTTCAGTTTTCTAGGTCGCCTTTAGCAAACCCATTTATAGATACAAGTATGGGTTATTTGGTATTAAGAAATAGCACTAACAATTTTTCAATAGCACCGCAATCTGGCAACAGTTATCAAATAGGTAATAGTATTGGCACTGCCATGGTAATTGGCAGATTTAATAGAACAGACTCATTAACAATTAGAGATATAACAAACATTGTAACTGGTGGCGATTATAACTACCGTGTATATGCCTATAGATATGGAGCTGACAATGTTTTGGGCAACAACACCGTGGCAAGCAGAGGCACAAGCTACGATACCATAAACTTTGTTACAGCTCAAGCAACATCGGTACTAAATTTTAGCACTGCTCCAAAAGTAATCTACATTTATTGCACTACCAATCATTATACCATTGGCATTAATAATATTGCAGCATTGCCTCAATCTCTTAATATAAGTCCAAATGGATTTAACCCAATTTCTAAAGAATTATTTACCTTTTCTTTTGATAAAAAAATGGTATTAATAAAATTAGAAAAACAATCCCTAATTAGAAAAAGCAATCTTTTAAAAATAGATGTCCTATCTCAAGAAAATCAACATTTAGTATTGACCTCAAATATACCTAGTCAATTATGTGATTCTGAAGATCCAAACATTAGAGCTGTTGTTAATCTTAGCGCAGGTGTTTTTCAAATTATTGGAGATTTTGAAGAAGAGAATATCCAATGTCAAATTTATGATTTGAGCAATGTTAGAAAAATATTAACAATTGAGGGAGGAAATAATGGTAATTTTATTGATTTAAGCAGCTATAATTCTGGAAACTATCTAGTTGTTTTAACCAAAAACAATAAACAAACACATATTAAAGTAAGTGTAATAAAATAGTTGCCATTTAAAAAAGGATGACTTAAAAGATATATTTACGGCCAAATATTTAAAACTAGGCTTGCAAAAAAGGCTACTCAATTCCAATACCCATATAGATTCTACTGAAAAAAATTAAAGGATTTGGCAAACAGCTGAATCTTCATCGGCAAGATTGCTGTCAAAACGGCTTTTTTATATGAATATAAGATTAGCAGATAAAAAAATATTGAATAATTTGGAAACTGTAATGCTAAATTAGATTTAAACATTCCAAAATATCTATTAAATAAAAGGGGAAATAAATAAGTTGCGTCTTTTAGATTGATTTTCTTAGCTAAAGATTTAGTAAGCTTTCTTCGGGTGTTTTGCCATCTATCATCATCGAAGGATTTTCTAATAATTGTTTTACCCTTACTAAAAAACTAACACTTTCTTTGCCATCAATAATTCTATGATCATAGCTCAATGCAACATACATAATTGGTCTTATCATAATTTCTCCATTTTCAACAACGGGTCTTTCCACAATATTGTGCATACCTAATATACCTGATTGTGGCGGATTTATGATTGGGGTTGAAAGCATGCTGCCAAAAACTCCTCCATTACTTATGGTAAAAGTTCCTCCAGTCATTTCATCTATGCTCAATTTGTTATCTCTTGCCTTTATAGCGAGCCTCTTTACATCAGCCTCAATTTCTGCAAGGGAAAGGGTTTCTGCATTTCGTATTACAGGAACTACAAGCCCTTTTGGCCCGCTCACTGCGATAGAGATGTCACAATAGTTGTTATAAATAATATCTTCTCCATCAATATAAGCATTTACAGCAGGCCAATCTTGCAATGCTATGCAACATGCTCTGGTAAAAAAAGACATAAAGCCTAAATTAACATCATGCGTTTCCGCAAACTTAGCCTTATATTGAGTGCGCAAATCCATAATAGGTTTCATATTAACCTCATTGAATGTAGTAAGCATGGCCGTTTCATTTTTAGCAGCAACAAGTCTTTTACCAACTGTTTTGCGCAGATTACTCATTTTTGCGCGGGTAACCTCTCTACTTAGACTAGGGTTATCATATTTTGACAGTGTTTTTGCCCCACTATAATTAGCAGCTGCCAATAAAACATCCATTTTGGTTATCCTACCATTAGGGCCTGTGCCTGCCACCTCATTAATATTGAGCTGATAACTTGCCAATAGTTGTTTTGCCAAAGGTGATATATTTTCATCACCTATAATTGTTTCTACTATTTCTGCTGATTGCGGTTTAGTTTGTTCACTTTTAGGTGTGGTGGTTAGCGGTTTTTCTGTTTCTATTGCCTTATTTTCTTTTGCAATAGTTTTCTCCTCAACTGGGGCTGGTGCAGCGGTATCTATGTGAGCGATTACACTGTTAACAGGGATTGTATCTCCTTCATTTCCAAATAATTTTATAATTTTTCCTGCTTGAGTTGCATTTACCTCAAAAGTGGCTTTATCACTCTCAAACTCCGCAATTGGTGAATCCAATGCCACATAATCACCTTCTTTTTTTAGCCACTGGCTTATGGTTACTTCACTTATGGATTCTCCTGGTGCTGGTACCGAAATTTCTAATGCCATCTTTCTTTATATAAAATTGTTTGCAAATTTAAGTATATTGAATTGATTAAAAAATAAAAAACCCTTTGCATAAATCTACAAAGGGTTTTTTATTAAATATTACTATCCGAGATAACTTTTCAAAATTTTGCTTTTACTTGATTTTCTTAGTCTTCTTAAGGCTTTTTCTTTTATCTGCCTAACACGCTCTCTGGTTAAACCTACCTTTTCTGAAATATCTTCTAAGGTATGCGCTGGGCCGCCATCTAATCCATAATAATAACGTAAAACATCTCGTTCTTTATCACTTAATGTCGATATTACTCTGCTAATTTCTTTTTGTAAAGATTCATTTATCAAAACTAAATCAGGCTCTGGTTCATCATTATTATCTAAAACACCTAAGAGCGTATTGTCTTCTCCTTCGGCAAGTGGCGCATCAATACTTAAATGCCTACCAGATGATTTTAATGCATTTTCTACTTCTGTTACACTTATTTCAAGCAAATTTGCAATTTCCTCGGCAGTAGGTTCTCTTTGAAACTCTTGCTCTAACTTAGCAGATGCGGCAGAAATTCTACCTATGCTACCCACTTTATTTAATGGCAATCTTACAATTCTGGATTGATCTGCCAATGCTTGTAATATAGATTGTCTAATCCACCAAACAGCATAAGAAATAAATTTAAAACCCCGTGTTTCGTCAAATCGCTTAGCTGCTTTTATTAATCCCAAGTTTCCTTCATTTATTAAATCGCCCAATGTAAGTCCTTGATTTTGATACTGCTTGGATACAGAAACTACGAACCTAAGATTTGCATTTACTAATTTCTCTAAGGCCACTTGATCTCCTTCTCTAATTCTTCTAGCCAACTCCACTTCCTCTTGTGCATCTATCATAGATACCTTACTTATTTCATTTAGGTATTTGTCTAATGATTTATTCTCTCTGTTAGTAAACTGTTTGCTTATTTTAAGCTGCCTCATACGCTAATTTTTTTTATTTTGATATTTCTATAAAATAGCCTGCAAAGGTAAGATTTAATTTTTATTTTATAAGCTAAATATTAATTAAATTTACTGCTCATAATGAAATTAAAAATCATCATTCTTGCGGGGCCATATCTATATTTAATGATGCCCTTTTTATCTGCACAAAAAAATGATGATAATATAACATGTATTTTGGTGGAAATTTAGCTAACTATAGCACCTTTTATGCCAATTTTCTATTTTATCACAAAAGAATTATTGCAAACCTATTTTTATACACTAATGCCAATTCTATTTTGCAAAGCAGTCCAAAATTTGCGCCCCCTTCTGCCTTTGTTTTTGATAGTATAAGTATTAATCTAAGGGGTGGTGTATTTTTTATGTCTGTAACTGGCCAAAACGGCCTTATTTTTGATAGAAATTATGCTGATTTCACCAATATTTATCACTTAGTTTATGATAGCAAATCTGATAGTATACTTTACTATTCAATGGTTTTTCCCTGTTTTAGACTATAAATATGCAGACAAAAAAGAGATGTATTTATACAAGGTAGTAACCGAAACTTACTTTATTGAAGACATACTAAAATTTGACAGTAAAAACCTTACTTATAATTATTATTTGATTTAAACCGCCAACTTATGCCATATTTATTCCAGATGTTGGTTATTTTGCAGGGTTTGAGTATCCAAACATAGATTTTAATCTTTTTAACAAAAAAATGTCCCTAGCATAGCTTTAGCAAAAAAAGCCTGTTGCTGCTTAGCATAATAACAATCCACACAGTATTCTAGAGATTTTTATGCACATTAAAATTTATTTTTGTAAAAACCAATCTAAACAAAGCATTTTTTTTAATAAAATTATAAAAAATATTTGGGGGTAAAACTTATTTTTAATGTATTAATGATTAGTGTTAAGCTAAAAATAATTTAAACAGAGATGAAAGATCAATTAAATTGTAATTTAATTACAAAAGCAGTTGCAGGTTTGTGCAGCACAGAAGAGAAAAAATTTTTAGAATCTTGGTTAATCCAAGACCCTCAAAATTCTCAATTTTATGCAGCAATACAATTACAGGTTTCTCAATTTAACCACCAATTACAATCTGTAAAATAAAAAGTGAAATCTATTAACTATATAGATATTGCCAAAAAGCTTGGCAAATCAAATACAGATTTTTCGAATGAAGAAAAGATATTTGAAGAAATATGGCAGGTTTCAAAAGGTTTTAACTTTCCAGAAACAGATATGCAAGGAGCAAAATCTAAGTTATTCAAAAAACTTGACTTTGATTCTTCGCCAATAAAAAAATTAAGTATTTGGAAAAAACCAAGTTCATATTTAGTTGCAGCATCTATTTTATTTATTATAATCACAGCAGGTATTTTAATATTAAAAAACGCTGGTTCACAAAATTATTATTGCAAAGCAGGTAAAACGCAAACAATTAAACTTGCTGATGGCAGTGAAGTACTTTTATACGGCAATTCACATTTAACAGTAGATAAAAATTTTAATTCTTCAAATAGGGACATCCAATTAAATGGCGCAGCACTATTTAATGTAAAACATGGGCTAAATTTGCCATTTATAGTATCGGCAGATCATACAAAAATTACTGTTATAGGTACTTCCTTTTCGCTAAGCAATAGAAAAGAAACCAAACATTTCAGTATAAAAGTATGGCAGGGAATAGTAGATGTTTTCAATCAAGAAGGGCATCAAAAAGTATATGCAGGCATGGAAATAAATACGGCTGAGGAAACGGCATTATTTGAAACAAAAAAAACAAAGGACAGCAGCAAATATTTGGCATTTGAAAACACCGCTATAGAAGATATTATTTTTGAATTAGAAAGCATATATGGCATCAAGCTTTCATATGACATAAAACTTAACAACACTAAAATTTCTATAAGAACGAAAGCTACAAATATCAATGATGTATTAAAGATTTTGTCAGAAACTTTAGAAAACCCTATTGTAATAAAAAAGTAAAAATTGGTAAACTAAAAACCAAATTCATTTATTTTTCGTTACTATAGTGATGAAAAATATATTTATATTATCGTTATTTGTTATTTATATATTGATTTCTTGTAATAACAACAAGCAGCTAACAGTATCATCAAACGAAAAAAATATCGATAATTTTATGCAAGAAAATAAAGACAGTTTGCCAAAAACAGAAGAAGAATGGCTTAAAAAACTAGGCTCAGAAGCCTATGGTGTATTGCGTCAAAAAGGAACAGAAAGACCATACACAGGAACATATGAAAATCACTGGGATTCTGGAACGTATGTATGCAAAGGCTGCAATGCTCCCTTATTTACGAGCGCTACTAAGTTTGATGCTGGCTGTGGATGGCCAAGTTTTTACAAATCTATAGATAGCACAAAAGTTAAAGAAATTATTGATATGAGTCATGGTATGAGTCGAATAGAAGTAGTTTGTGCAAATTGTGGCGGTCATTTAGGCCACGTTTTTGATGACGGCCCAGAGCCTACAGGCCTACGTTATTGTATAAACAGCATAAGTTTGGGTTTTAAATTACAAACAAGGTAAGATTTTTTTTTAAAAACTTTTGGTAATAGTTCGTACTTTTGCAATAATGCCTTATAAAAGATATTTAAATCTATTGCCAATTGTCATCACTCTTTTTGTGCTATTAAATAATGGCTGCAGAAAAGAGAAGTTTTTTAATGGCCCAGCTACCTTGTCTTTTGATACCGATACCGTATATTTTGATACTGTTTTTACAAGAATACCCAATACCAATGGCCCAAGAAGTTTAAATAAACAATTGGTGGTAAGAAACATGGAGAAAAAAAGTGTAAAAACTACTATTCGCCTAGCAGGCGGAACCTCATCACCATTTAGAATAAACATAGATGGAATAAGCACTACTCAAATTAATGATTATGAAATAAGAGGGGGGGATAGCATATTTATTTTTGTAGAATGTATATTAGAGGCTAACAATCTGCTCAATCCAGCCATTATTATAGATAGTATTGTGTTTAATACTCAAGGAAAAATCAGCGATATTAAATTGGCTGCATATGGCTGGGATGCTTACTATTTTAGAGATAGTATCTTGCCTTGCAATAGCATTTGGGACAAAATAGATAAACCCTATGTGATTATAAGCAGCATATTGGTCAATAAAAACTGCAAGTTACAAATAGAAAAAGGGGTGCACATTTATGCAGACCCATACAGCAATATATATGTTTTAGGCACAATAGAGGTAAACGGAGAAAAAGACAACGAAGTGATATTTCAAGGAGATCGTTTGCAATATGAATATAGAGAGCAGCCAGGACAATGGCAAGGCATACATTTATTAAGGGGAAGTTTAAATAATAAAATAAATTATGCAGTTATAAAAAATGCGAGTGTGGGTATCAGGATTGATTCGTTGCCAGAAAACACCAACCCAGGATTGGAAATTAATAATACAATCATACGCAATATGAGTAGTTTTGGTATTATTGGTTATACAGCAGAAATAGTGGCTACAAATTGTCTTATACATAGTTGTGGTTTATATAATGTTGCTTTGGTATATGGTGGTAAATATGATTTTAGACACTGCACAATATTTGGTTCTGCTACCAAATATACCAATCATACAGAACCTGTATTGGTATTAAATAATTTTAGATCAGAGAATGGTGTGGTAACAAACACTTATGACATGGCTTACACCTTTGTAAACAATATTATTTATGGAAGCATAGAAAATGAAGTTTCGCTAGCTTTTATAAATACGCGTCCCCCTACAATTTCAATTTTTGAAAAAAATTTAATCAAGGTAAAAAAGCCAGAGAACTATAACCCCAATAACAATATCATCAACATAGACCCTGCATTTGTTAATATTACAAATAGAAATTTTATGCTAAGTGTGGGCTCTCCTGCAATAAATAAAGGCATTTCAGGCATAGGTGTATTGTTAGATTTAAACAACAAAGCAAGAGATGCCACACCAGATATAGGGGCATATGAATTTTAAACCCTGCAAAAAAAAAATTGCCTTGCAAAAACAAGGCAATTTTTTTTAAGGAGTAAGGCCAATTTATTTATTCGAACTCAGATTCTAAGATTTTTCTTACCTCCACAATAGTTTCTTCTTCTAGAGAAGTTCGTTTTACAAGCTCCTCATTGCTTAAAGCAATAACAGCTTTAGCAGAATCTAATCCAATTGCTTTTAGCTCATCTATAATCCACCCATCAATTTCATTTAAGAATTCTTCTAAGTCAACATCCTCATTTTCATCCACAATATTATCTCTATAAACATCTATTTCGAAACCTGTTAATCTGCCCGCCAATTTTATATTATGGCCACCTTTTCCAATTGCTAAGGATACTTGATCAGAAGCTAGATATACTTCTGCTCGCATTTTTTCATCATCTAATTTTACATTACTAATTTTAGCGGGGTTTAGTGCACGCTGAATAAATAGTGAATTATTGGTTGTAAAATTTATTACATCAATATTTTCATTGCGCAATTCTCTAACTATACCGTGTATTCTACTCCCTTTCATACCAACACATGCTCCAACAGGGTCGATTCTATCATCATAACTTTCTACAGCTATTTTAGCTCTTTCACCTGGTTCTCTCACTATTTTTTTAATGGTTATTAATCCATCCACAATTTCAGGAACCTCTAGTTCAAATAATCTTTCCAGAAAAATAGGTGATGTTCTAGACAACATTATTTTAGGTGTGCCATTATACATTTCTACAGTTTGAACTACTGCTTTTAAGGTTTCGCCTTTTTTATAAAAGTCTGAAGGTATCATTTCGCTTTTTGGTAAAACCAATTCTATTCCATCATCATCCAATACCATTAGTTCTCTTTTCCATATCTGATAAACTTCTCCTACAATTATTTCTCCAACTTTATCTTTGTAACTATTAAAAATTTCATCTTTTTCTAACTCTAACACTTTAGTAATTAAAGTTTGACGGGCTGAAAGTATATTTCTACGCCCGAAATCAGCAAGATAGACTGGTGTGATAGCTTCTTCACCAATTTCGTAATCGTTTTCTAATTTTCTTGCATCGCTAATAGATATTTGCTTGTGCTCATTTTCTACTTCACCATCATCTACAATAAGCCTATTGTGATATATTTCTAAATCTCCGGTTTCTGTGTTTATGATAATGTCAAAATTATCTTCACCATCAAATCTTTTCTTAAGCATATTTTTAAAAACATCTTCTAGAATGTGCATCATTGTGGCACGGTCTATATTTTTAAATTCTTTAAACTCAGAAAAGGATTCTACTAATCCCACTTGAGGTTTTTGGGTTTTTGTTGCCATATTTTGTATATTTATTTTTTATTTGAATGATAAAACAATGGTAGCAGCAACAATATCCTCAAAGTTAATGATTTTTGCTCCTGCCAAAGGTTCTTTTTTATTTGGTTTTGGTTCTATAGTTATAGTATTATCTGTTAATGCTTTCAATATTCCTTCTAGCTGAAATTCTGTTGTTTTTATCAAAAAGTTTCTTCCAATATGTTTAGGAAACTGTCTTAAAAATTTTAATGGCTTATCTGCTCCTGGAGTGCTTATTTCAAATCTAAAAGGGGTTTCATCTTCAGCCATTACCTCATCTATTTGCTTAGAAAGTGTCCGTGTCAATTGAGTAATTGTCCTAAGATTTACAGGACTATCGCCATCAATTGTAAAAGTAGTGGTTTTTGTTTTATCATCTGTTTTAGATTCAATTAAAAAAACACCATCTGTTTGATCCAAAACAGATTGAAACATTGCTGATATTGTATCTTCTATTGTTTTATGCATGCCAATTATATTATCAAAAAAGGGAGCTTTTGGGCTCCCTTTAATAATTTTTTATTTAAAAAGTACTGCAAAAATAAGGTAAACAAATCAAACTTGCAATTATTTACACTAAAGATTTTGTTTTGAAGCAAAAACGTACCTATTTTCGCAAATTCAAAAATGAGTTTCACACAATAAAATAAAATAAATAGCATTGTATATAAATATGAGAAAATATAATAAAATAAATAATATCATCGGATGGGTATTGTTTCTTGTGGCACTAGTGGTTTACACAATTACTTTAGAGCCTTCAGTTAGTTTATGGGATTGCGGAGAATTTATTTCAGCAGCGTATAAACTGCAGGTAGTTCACCCACCCGGGGCACCGTTTTTCTTATTGGTGGGAAACTTTTTTTCTAATTTGGCCTTTGGAAACCCAGTAAATGTAGGTTGGGCAGTAAATATGCTTTCTGCTATTGCAAGTGCATTGACTGTTTTATTTACTTTTTGGATTACAACATATTTTGCAAGAAAAATAAGAGTAGCAATGGGGCAAAATGACCATGACGATATTGTTTCTAAAATTTTAATATTTGGAAGTGGTATAATAGCAGCATTGACACTTACCTTTATGGACACTTTCTGGTTTTCGGCTGTAGAGTCAGAGGTATATGCGCTTTCATCTTTCTTTACTGCACTTACATTTTGGGCAATGCTAAAGTGGGAACGCGTGGCGGATACAGATCCAAAAGCAGACAGATGGTTGGTATTTATAGCCTATATGATAGGTTTGGCAATAGGCACTCACTTGCTTAATTTATTGGTTATTCCAACTGTGGCCATCATGTATTATTTCAAAAAATATAGCTATAGTAGACTAGGTCTAGTTGCTGCATTTGGTGTTGGTACAGGAATTTTATTAATAATTCAAAAAATGCTTATACCTGGCATGCCATGGCTTGCAGCGAACCTAGACTACTTTGCAGTAAACACGATGGGAATGCCTTTTTATACAGGGGCATATATCTTTTTTATAATTATTATAGCTGCATTATCTTATGTTATTTGGTACAGTATTAAAAATCAAAAATATTTTTTAAACCTTGCATTTGTATCCCTTAGTTTTATTATTTTTGGTTATAGCTCATACACTATGGTGGTGATAAGAAGTGCTGCAAACCCTGCAATAGATATGAATAATCCTGAAGATTTATTCAACCTTTTAAGTTATATTAATAGAGAACAATATGGTGATAGACCGCTTGCCAATGGCCCTTGGTTTAATTCTGTGCCAGACAATATAGAAACTATAAAAGAAGAATTTGCATCAAATGAAAACGCAGGAGAATATATAAAAGTGAGAGATAAAAGAGATTACACATTTCCTGCATCAGAAAAAACCTATTTTCCTAGAATGGGTGATATGAATAAGGAGGGTGGAGATGTTGGTTATAGGTACTGGAGTGGAATGAATAAAGTGAATGAACAAATTAATTTCCAAGAAAATCAATTGCAACAAATGGATCCAAGTTCACCACAATATGCAGAAACAGCTAAAACTATTCAAACTTTAAAAGCAAAAAAACCAACTATGGGCAAAAATTTAAAGTTTTTTAAGGATTATCAACTTAGGTATATGTATCTCAGATATTTTTTATGGAATTTTGTAGGTCGGCAAAATGATAATCAAGCCGATTTAAATAAATTAAGTGAAGATGGAAATTGGATATCTGGTATAGCTTTTATAGATAATCTATTGGTGGGTGACCAAAAATACTTGCCTGCAGAACTTAAGAACAATAAAGCAAGAAATACCTATTATTTTATTCCACTAATTCTTGGTGTAATAGGATTGGTTTTTCAATTAAAAAATAGCAAATCAGATTTTATTGCTGTCCTCACTTTATTCTTCTTCACAGGTATTGCTATTATTGTTTTTTTAAATCAACCGCCATTTGAACCTAGAGAGCGAGACTATTCGCATGTTGGTTCATTTCAAACTTTCTGTATTTGGGTAGGGTTAGGAGTAATAGGGCTAGCCACATTACTTGAACGTAAATTGAATAGTAAAAATGCCGCTTTTGCTGCTTTTGGTATTGCTTTATTAGGTGCACCGGTGCTTATGGCAACCCAAAATTGGGATGATCATGACAGGTCTAAAAGGTATTTAGGAATTGATTTTGCTAAGAATTACCTAGAGTCTGTTGCCCCCAATGCTATCTTATTTTGTAATGGTGATAATGATACTTATCCGCTGTGGTATGCTCAAAATGTTGAAGGAATTAGGCCTGACATAAGAATTATAAACTTAGCATTGTTTCCTACAGATTGGTATGCAGGCTCATTGTTAAGAAAAGTTTATGATTCGGAACCTTTTAAATTGACCATTTCTAAAGACCAATTACAAAGTGGTGCTTGGGATTATTTAAGAGCACAACAAATGCCAGGAATTAAGCAAGATGCATATTATCCTTTAGATAAAGTTGTAGAATTTATGCTTAGCAATGATGAAAAAAATAAATTACCTGTTGGAGATGGTTCTAATGCTAATGTGCTTCCGGTAAATAATTTTATTATAGAAATTGATAGAAATGCAGTGATTAGAAATAAAGTAATTCAGCTAAAGGATACCAGTAGATTACTAGACAAAATGACTTTTGTATATCCAAATACTGGAGGAATGCATAAAGGCCATATTGTTTTAATGGATTTAATTGCACAAAATGCTAAAAACGGCTGGGAGCGTCCTATCTATTTTACAGCCACATCTGGCGGAGAACGTGATTTAGGATTAGGAGATTATTTGCAATTGGAAGGACTTACATACCGTCTTGTACCTATAAAAAGTGATGGACAAGGAAGAATGTTTGCAGATGAAATAATGTATAAGAACATAACAGAAACCTTTAAATGGTTTGGAATTAAAGAGAAAGCAAATTTCTTTGTTGATGAAAAAGCATCTTATGTGCCCCACTCGTTGCGAGCTACAACCTATGAATTAGCAAGAAAATATACTGATTTATATTTGCAGCAAAATAGTGATTCTCTTGCAAGATTTACAAATGAAGCACTCTCCAACAAACAAAAAGCAGTAAAATTACTTGATAAATTAATGCTTGAGGTGCCTGAAGATAAACTGCCATTTAATCGCCCTGAATTAAAACTATATTACGCCCTTACCTACCTAGATTTAGGCGAAATAGACAAAGGAAGCAAAATGTTGAAAGAGGTTTCTAATTATTGTGTACGTTTTGGTAAATTTTATAAAAAGCAAAAAGGAGCCTACAAAGATTATGGAGCATATATGATTAGTAATCTTTATAACAAAATAATATCTGAAGCTATAAACACTGCAAAAACAAAGGGTTTAAAAGATGTAGAAGCTAAATTGGTGCAAGATCAAGCAGAACTTAATAAGCCTTAAATATGAGTGCAGAAAATACCGAAAATAAAAGTGTTAGTAGTAACAAGTGGCCTTTTATTATTGCAGGAATAGTATTTTGTTTATTTGCTATACTGTTTATGCAAAATAGCGGAAAGGTAGAGTTTGTTTTACTATTTAAAACAATTTCTGCAAATCTTAATATTTTAGTTTTTTTTAGCTTCTTTTTAGGGCTTTTATTTGGACTTTTTTTAATGCTGCCTGGCAAATACAAAAACTTCAAGGAAAAACGTGCCTTGAAAAAAGAAATTGAAACATTGAAGAAAACCAATATTTAAACTGTCTATTTTTTTTATATTTAATATTTATGTCTACAAAAACATTTGATTTTATAATTGCAGGTGGAGGTATCGTTGGGTTAGCCGCTGCACATTATCTTCTAGAAAAGAACTCAAAAGCCAGGGTCTTGGTAATAGAAAAGGAAGAGGCTCCTGCAATGCACCAAACTGGGCATAATAGCGGAGTAATACATAGTGGTATCTATTATAAGCCGGGAAGTTTAAAAGCAAAAAACTGTATTGAGGGCTATCATTTATTAATAGATTTTTGCACAAAACATGAAATTCCTTTTGAACTTTGTGGAAAAATAATAGTAGCTACTCAACAAAACGAATTGGATGCATTAAAAACTGTTTATGAAAGGGGGATAGAAAATGGGCTAGAAGGACTGCGCTATTTAGAACCAAATGATATTAAAGCGATAGAACCATTTGCGGCTGGTATTAAAGGAATTTGGGTGCCTCAAACGGGTATTGTAGATTATAAAGAAGTGGCGAAGAAGTATGCCTCTGAAATTGTGAGACTAGGGGGACAAATAAATTATAATGAAAAGGTAACAGCTCTCATAGACCATACTGATGAGGTTTCCGTAAAAACAAGTAAGTTGAGCTATAAGGCAGGTAAGTTCATTAATTGCGCAGGCCTTTTTTCTGATAAAATTGCATTAATGCAAATACCTGAATTGAAAGTGCGCATAATTCCATTTAGAGGCGAATACTATGAGCTAAAAAGTGATAAGCGTTACATGGTTAAAAATCTGATTTATCCTGTTCCAGACCCCTCGTTTCCATTTTTGGGAGTTCATTTTACCCGCAGATTAGATGGTATGATTGAGGCAGGTCCAAATGCAGTTTTTGCCTTTAAACGTGAAGGATACAAAAAAACTGATTTTAGTTTATCTGATGTTTGGAATGCCATTTCTTGGAAAGGTTTTAGATTAGTGGCAATAAAATATTGGAGAACCGGTTTGGGAGAATTTTACCGATCTTATAGTAAAAGCGCATTTACAAGGGCTTTACAAAAACTGATGCCGAGTTTACAAAAATCAGACCTTATCGCATCAGGTTCTGGTGTGCGCGCTCAAGCTTGTGAACTAAATGGTGGACTATTGGATGATTTTTATATTATTCAACAAGGGGCTTGTATTCATGTGCTGAATGCCCCCTCTCCAGCTGCTACAAGCTCTCTTGCAATTGGTAAAAAAATAGCAGCGCTAGCAAATAATGAAATAATCTCTTTGTCAGAATAAAAAATTAATTAAAAAGACAATATCATTTTTCCACCTGCAATTTAGCATAAAATTTCTGATTTTCATTGTTCACTTCTATGAGGTAAATACCTGCCAGCAAGTGTTGGGTGTTTATTTTTATAGTTTTTGCACCCTGCCAAATCATTGTTTTTACTAAAACTCCTTGGCTGTTGTAGATATGGATTTGTGCATGTTTAGGTTCATCTTTTAATGTTAATATAACCTCCTCTTTTGCAGGGTTAGGATAAACCAACAAACCTTCATTTACCTTATCCACTTTCTCCACCGCATCATATTTGTCACACCTATTATTGAAACACCCATTTTTATCCAATTTGAGCAAGGCTGCATAAGGAGTGTTTTGGCTAAAGCTATCCTTAAAACTAACAGCACCACTCAATAAAAAACCACTGTCTGGCATCAGGGTTATGTGTTTGACTTTCATACCGGTGCAAGTGCTGTCATTTTGATATACATCTATTTCTCTATACCAAACCACATTGCCATTAAAATCAATTTTTAACACAAATGGAAACATTTTATTGTTAATATAAGGTTCTACAAAAGGTACTCTATCATAAGCCTTATGGGATGTATTAAAATCGCCAGCCAATACAATACCATCCTTGGTGTATGTGAGATATTTGAATTCTCTATGGATGGATTTATCTTGAAGGTTAGATGTAAAATTACGGCTTGGTTCTTTATTTAATCTTTCCATTATAATAATATTTTTTGCCACTAAAATAATGTAAAAAAAAGGCATAAGCAAAATGATAAATTTAAAAATAACTTTACTCCCTGCCTAGCGTTAACACTTCTCATTATTTTAATCTTCATAATGACTCAGCAAATTAAATTTACTTTTCGCAACATAATAAAAACCAGAAATTAAGTAGAGATATTTCTCTTCACAGCTTGCGATGTTATAAGGCTTGGTATGGTGTTTCTGTAAATTAAATTTGATTTGCTGAAAAGTATATTTCAAAAAGCCCCTTGGCTCATGTGCTATATGCTAACATGCCCTTCTATGGGCCGGGAGAGCCCGTTTTAGCAGTTTTAGCTCAAATAAACCCTATTTCTTTCCATAATTATCACCTTCTGGAATGTAGCGCTTGTAATTTCTTGATACAACACAAAAGTAGGCACTATTTGTTAGTTTTTGTTAGTACAAGTTGCTAAATTTGCGCGAGTGGAGCTAGTGGGAATAGGTGACTTTTTTGGAGTTGCAACTCAATATAAATTCAAGGCCAAGAAAAATTAGTTTTTCTTCTCCTTCTGAGTTATTTTTAAACCATCAGGTTGCATTAGTAACTTGAATTTACTAATGAATTAAAATATGGAAAAATTACAAATTTCAATAAAGCAAAAAAGATTTCTAATTGGTTGGATTTCTATGATTTTATTTGCGCTGCTTGTTAATGTAGTTAAATTGATTTGACAATTAAAATACGCTGTCTTTGTTTTAACAGTTTAATATAAAGATGTGTTATATGAAGGATAACCTAAAACAAACCCTCCTTGATGTTTTATTTACAAATTTACCAAATCGATTAGCAAAATCAAATTATTAGCATGATAGTTGTGTAACAAATTTATAATGCAAATGATAAAAAACAACTTTAGATTAATTTTGGGTATAATGATTGGTTTTGTTGTCAGCTATTTGGCAATTACAAAACTAAATCAAAAAACAGAGACAGTATCTTCGGATATTATTATAGAAAGGATAAAATCTGTAAAAAAAATTATTGTAACAGAAGGATATTTTTCAGAAGTTTATAGTTTCAAAGAAGCATCCAAATATTTTTACAACCTAATATCATTTGAAAAAAGGGCTTTACTATTAATAAAGGGTAAAGTTCAGATAAGCTACGATCTTACAAAAATAGAATACGAAACAAATGCAATATTAAAAACTATTTATATTAAAAATATTCCGCCAGCAGAGATAAATATTTCGCCCAGCATAAAATATTATGATTTGCAAGAAAGCACTTTTAACACATTTGAAGTAGAAGATTATAATAAATTAAATTCAACAGCCATAGACAGATTAAAAATCGAAATTGAAAAAAGCGATTTAAAAACTATTGCAAAAAACAACCTAAAAACTGCATTAGAAGACATGCAGTGGGTGGGCAAAGAATTAGGATGGAAAGTAGTTTATAAGAACTGAATAAATCAAAATTAAAATAAGCAGATTAAACCTTCGAATTCTCTAAAGTAAGAATAGTAATTTCAGGCAGAATGCCAAACCTTCCAGGATATCCTAAATAGCCATACCCTCTATTAACATACAAATATTGCTTACCTGACTGATAAAGTCCTGCCCATTCTTTATACAAATACTTAACTGGACTCCATTTAAAATTTGCTGTTTCTATGCCAAACTGCATACCATGTGTGTGTCCACTTAGGGTTAAGTCAATATCGGGATATAAGGGCAAAATTTCTGCTTGCCAATGCGTGGGGTCATGGCTCATTAATATTTTTACTGCCGCATCATCCGCTCCAGTTTTTGCTTTCTTCACATCACCTAAAGTAGGAAACCTACGCTTGTGAGCGCTCCAATTTTCAACACCTATAATGGCAATACTATCATTACCTTGAGTAATAATCTGATGTTCATTGAGTAACAAATTCCATCCCAAATTTTTATGCACTCTCAATAAATCAGAATGATTCTTTTGATACGCCTGCTCACTATTCCAAGAAACATAGTTGCCATAATCATGATTACCTAGAACAGAGTAGACACCAAAATCTGCTTTTAACTTATCAAAAACTGTTAAATAATTAATCATTTCTGCTGCAGTATTATTCACTAAATCACCAGTAAACATTATAATATCTGGTTTTTCTTTCATCAGCATTTCTACCCCACCAAAAACAGCAGTTTTATTCCAAAAACTTCCTGCATGAATATCACTTATTTGGGCAATTTTAAACCCATTAAATGAGTTTGGCAAATTCTGTAAATAAATTTTCTCTCTTCTAACCCTATAATCGTGTGCACCAGAAATAATTCCGTAAGACATAGCAAGAGCGGGAGTAGCTGCAATTAGTGTTCCTGTTTTTAATAAAAACTGTGAGCGACTTAATCCTATTTTTTCTTCTAATTGGGGTTTTTCGAAACTGTTTTCTACTTCAATCACCTTATTTTTTCTAGTAAAAAAGCCGTAAATAGAGCGCACAGAATACCTTAAAAAAGCTTGTAAATCATTAAAAATTAGCCATAAAACAAAAACAAATTTTACCATAAACCATAAAAAGAATATAGCCAGAAGAAAAGAATACGGAAAAAGACCTGTAAACTGCGAGTATTTTTGCCTTATTAATGTAGTAATAACATAACTTAAAATATTTATCACCCAAAATGCTATAAACACTACTTTTTGAAATCCCTTCCTCTTGTTTTTAAGCAATGATTTAACACCAGTAAAGACATAAAAATCTAATAATAAAGTGAAGCCAAGCGTAAACAAATTAAAATACAAAGCACCAATACTTTTTATGATAGAACCACCCATATATGTGCAACAAATAAAAAACCATATTAGCTTAGAATGGTTAATTAATAGATAAAGCAAATATATTATCGATGACAAACCCTCTAACAGTATCATTTAACAATTTTTTTATTTCGCTTGCAGCCAATAATAATAAAGTATGGTTTGATGAAAATAGAAAAATTTATGAAAATGAAGTAAAAAAACCTTTCGAAGCATTTATTTCACAACTTATCATTGCACTAAAACCGCATATAAAAGATTTAAACTTAAATGCAAAAGACTGCATTTTTAGAATAAATAGAGATATCAGATTTTCAAAAGATAAAACCCCTTACAAGCTTAATAGATCTGCGGCAATTTCTGCCAATGGAAAAAAAGACATGTCGCCAACTATGGTATATATAGAATTGGGGCCCGAACAAGTCAGGCTTTATAGAGGTATTTATATGCCAGAAAAAGCAGAAATAGCTAAAATAAGAAACCATATAGCTAATAATTTAGAATTGTTTAAAACCGCCTATTCAAGCCCAAATTTTAAAAATACATTTGGGGCCATTAGGGGCGAAAAAAATGTGAGAATAGAAAAGGAATTACTTTTAGCAGCGAGTATTGAACCTTACATATTAAATAAACAATGGTATTTTTATACTGAAATGTCTGAAAAAATGGTTTATAACTCAGACTTAATACCCCATTTAGTAAATCAATTTTTGGCAGCAACACCTGTAACAAATTTCCTTGTAGAGGCCTTGGCAAGTGATTGGCAATAAAAATTTATTGAAAAAGGTTTTACATTAGTTTTTGATAAGCTTTCCACCACCTGTCTGGCAATTCATCTTGACATGCTTTAAGATAGTCTGCGTGGCTGCAACTTATATAATTTTTATCGTTTTTTTGCCCATCAATTTCTAACCACCATCGCTCGCTAAAGTGACTTTTAAGAAAAGTTAACGTGTGTTTACCATTCATAATTGGAGTGTGATAAATAGAAAAATTCTTGCTTTCTGCATCAGGCGAATCATACCTTCTATTCATAAACCCTTGTAAAAAATACCAAATTAATTGAGCTCCCAAATTGGATGCTGCTTCATTATCATTAAAATTTAGTCCGAAAATAAGAAACGAACTCACTTCATTACTTATTCCACCATATCTAGCAATCCTGCAAGCCTCATCAGAGGTGAATCCATTTGGTAAATCATGCAACCAATTCATCTCTGCGCCTTTAATACTTTTCATATCAAAACTTATCAAATTGGCACTTCTAAAAATAGGCTCCACCTCTGCGGGTGCATCTCTATACATTCCTAATCTTATGACATCAAAACACATTTCGTTCATGTAAGTTTCTATCATGTTAGATAAATAATGAGCCTGCACACCAATGCTTGTCACATTGAATAAATAATTTGGTTTATGCAGTATAATATTCCTTAGTGTAGAGCCAATTTCTAAGTTGATACTAGGCTCAACACGCACTATTTCTAACAATTTACTTGAATAATTTTGATAAGCTAAGTGCTGATAGTAGCTATAATCATACTTATCTGACATTATAATTGGTATAATTTTAAATTGCAATAAAATTTCCATAACCTGCATTATTCCATAGCCCATATTATTTTCGTCATCAGCCGCTTTTAAATTTCCTAAATCTACAATGCGCACTGCACCCGCGTTGTCTGAGAGTTGATAGAGGGCCTTGCGAATAGCATTTGCATTGTTGCCAATCCCAATTAATGCAATTTGTGCATCGTCCAAATCTGGCAAATGCCCAGTATTAATTTTTATTTGCTTAGCAATGCTGCCCTCTGCTTGCAAGGACAAGATAGCCCTGTCTGAAATGGGATTAAAATACTCTTTTAGCATGATATGCAATGATAAAATAATTAAAATTACTATCACATAAAAATTATGCTCAAATATTATTTTGTCTATTTTTATCTACAATATTTTTATTCTATCAAAAGTTTTTACAATAAATACTTTAAATTGTTTTATTTTGTGATGTTGTGAATATTGTAATTGGTGCAAATGGTTTAGTGGGCTTATATTTAGTGGCAAAACTGCTAAATGAAGGAGAAGAGGTTACTTGCTTAGTGCGCAGCCAAGTAGTTGCAGATGAATTACATCTTGCCTTACAAATAAAAATGAAAGTAAATTTGGCTACTTTAGCAAAAATAAAATATGTGCACGCAAATATATTAGATTATCCAAAATTAGAAGAATGTTTTGGTAAAGACGACCACATTTATCATCTTGCTGCGCTAGTTAGCTTTAATGAACAAGACAAAACTTTACTCTTTGAAACCAATATAGAGGGAACTGCAAATGTTGTTAATGCTGCATTAGAAAAAAAAGTTAAAGTCCTTGCATACATTAGCTCTGTTGCTGCGCTTGGTAGACAAAATAATCAAACCATTGTTACAGAAGATCATGATTTTATCCATCACAACAAAAATAGTAATTATGCAATAAGTAAATATTATGCAGAGTTAGAAGTGTGGCGAGGAAAAGAAGAAGGGCTAAATATTGTTGTTGTAAATCCAACTATCATACTAGGTTATGCCATAAAAGGTCAAAGCTCAGCATCAATTTTTACTAAAGTTAAAAATAAATTTAAGTTTACCTCTGATGGTGTAAATGGTTTTGTAGCTGCAGAAGATGTAGCTAATTGCCTTTATCTATTGGTAACCAAAAAGATATTTAACCATCGTTTTATTCTAAATGGAGAAAATATGAGCTATAGCAAACTGTTTTCTTTAATTGCAAATGAAATGAATTTAAACTTTTCGCGTTACTTATTAAAAAGATGGATGAAATGGCCTGCTATAATATTGGCAAAAATATGGAGCTTGATAACTCAAAAGACACCATTTATTAGTGCAGAAATTATTGAAACAGCCTTAGCAAACAATCAATATTCCAATGCTAAAATAACTGCTGCCATTGCTTATGATTTTATGCCCATTGAGAAAGCTGTGAAAAATACTGTTAATATTATGTCATAAATTTGCAATAGATTAAAAAAAATTAATACAATGCACAACTTTTTACCATATTTTTCGTCTAACTAATAAATTGGAATACATTTTGAAATAAATATAGAAACCATGAAGGCTAAAAAAAACATACAAGTCCAAGCCGTTAGAAAAGGTGTTACAAAACCAACCCATAGCAGTGATAAAGGTGCAATACCTGGCGCTGCTGGTGTATAACATCTTTTTGATAGTTGCATAAAATAAAGTCACTAAAGGCTGCATTACCTTTTGTTGCCAATAAAACTAAATTACAACCTGCAGTATTGATGAATTGGCTTTGGGAAAATTTATAAAAAAAATCTTTGGGAATTTTGGTTTACAAAAATTATAGTATTTTTGAAAAATTAATATTAAAAAAAATCCCATGCCAAAAAAAATCTTCTGCATTATTTGTGGCGGCAAATCACCCGAACATGAAATTTCTATAATCTCAGCAAAAAATATTTTACACGCTTTAGATCTTAACCTCTTCGACCCTGTGATTATTGGAATAAGTAAAACAGGACAATGGTTTATTCTGCCAGAAAAAGACCTCAATATAGATAAACTAAATATTGGAGAAAACGAAACACATGAGCCTGTTTTATTACAAGCATTTGGGGACAAACCAATCTTAATGAAACGAAATGCAGATATTGGATTTAAACCCGATGTCGTTTTTCCAATTACCCACGGGGTTTTAGGAGAAGATGGATGTATACAAGGTGTTCTAGAACATCTTGGTGTACCCTATATTGGCCCGGGTGTTTTGGGCAGTGCAATAGGAATGGATAAAGATATTACTAAAAAAATAGTGTCTCTGGCTGGCATAGCTGTTAGCCCAAGTTTTACTTTTTATAAAAATGATAATATAGACGTTAATGAAGTAATCAGCACATTAGGATTGCCACTTTTTGTAAAACCAGTAAATATGGGCAGTGGTGTAGGGGTAATAAAGGTTGAGGGCAGGGAGCAATTATTAACAGCTATTAAAGATGCTTTTGTTTTTGATAAAAAAATATTAATTGAAAAAGCGATGATTGGGCGTGAAGTAGAAACAGCCGTTTTAGGCAATAATAATCCCGTAGGAACAAGGGTTGGCGAAATTATAGTTTCTAATGGTTTTTACACCTATGAAAATAAGTATGAAAATGATAATGCGCAAGTAATAATACCTGCAAATAATCTAAGTGATAAAAGTATGCAAATTATTACCAATCTTGCGCTAAAGGCATATAAAGCACTGCAGCTTGATGGATTGTCGCGGATAGATTTTTTTTATGAAGATGATAACCATATTTATTTAAATGAGGTAAATACACTACCTGGTTTTACTAATATTAGTATGTACCCAAAACTTTGGCAAGATGCTGGATTAGATTTTACAACATTACTTAGTTCATTGGCCAAATTTGCAGAAGAACGTTTTAACGAGAGAAATGCCTTTAAAACTACCCGATAAGTTTAATCAAAAAAAAACTTTTTTTAACTTATTAAGCAATAACTATGTCATTGCTATAGTGCTGCTTCTTATCCATATTCCTTTTATTAATGCAGACCCTTTTGTGCTGCTAGATAATAGCAGAGGTGCTTTTACAGACGAAGGTTTATACCTTTATCAAATATCAAACTATTTAAAAGGATTTGGATTTGATATCAATGGAAGTGACGGTTTTTTAAAAACGCCTATTTATAATCTCTTAGTTGCGCCTTTTCATCACTTTTTTGGCATATTGGGTGTTAGATTTATTTGCCTTTTTTATTTTATTATTGCAGTTTTACAACTTTTAAAAAACAGCTTTTTTAGATATAAGCTTTTAGTTATTTTGCTAATATTGAGTCTTCCAACAATTTTTTTTCATATTCATTTAGCAATGGCCGAAATATTGGCTATAAGTTTTCTGATTATTTCTTTTCAAACATTATTTAGCGTTCAGTTAGACAAAAAATATTGGAGTTTGGTTTATTTTTTATTTGCTATTGGGTGCAAGATACAATTTGCTTATTTATTGTTTTTGCTTCCACTATATATTATTTATTTACCTTCTCTTAGCCTAAACAAACACAGGAGAGCTTTAGTTATTATTTTACTTTTAGTATTATCAACTCTTATATTTCTAATATTAAACTGGCAATCATATTGTTATATCATTTCTAATCAGTCTCAAGGAAAATTTCAAGAATTTGGACACCTCCTACTTAGGTTAAAAATTAACCTAACATTTATTTTTCAAAACATTTATAACAAATTGTTTCTAATATTTTTTTTACTATTGCTATCTGCCTATTTATTTTTAAGTTTTTCGAAGAAAATAAAATTTAAACCAATACTACTATTATTGGGCTTTTGGCTTTTGATAGAATCACACAAACTGTTTTTAATTTATCTTCCTCAGCGGTATCTATTTAGTTGGTTTTGTGCAATTGGACTATTGTTTTATTATCTTTTTTATGAAATACTATCATTCAGCACAAAAAGTAAGTTTGTCTTATTAGGCATTAATATAATTCTGTTTTTTGCTTGCATTTATCAATATTTATTTTACACCCAAACCATTAATCATCAAGTTAATAATGCCCAAGAAATAGTGAAAAAATATGCCAAAAATAGCACTGTTATAGCTGGACCTTGGGCGCCAAGTTTAGGCCTAGACTTACCTAATAAAACATCTACGGCTTGGTTTAATTATTATGAAAACACCACTTTATGGAACAATGAAAATTCTCTTATTATAGCAGAAACAAATTTTGCAGACAATGACAGTGTTTTTATAAAAAGATTGGATGCTAAGCTTCAACTAATTATGATAGATAGTTTTATAATTAAAGATTGGAAAATAGGGGTGTTCAAATTAACACAAATAACACCTAAAATCCTTGTTTTTAACAGTGAAGCTTGGAAACAATATTGAAATTATGCTCCATCTAAAGAAAAAAATCTGTTTATTATTTCTTTTCTAACAATTATCCCAGCATTTCCTGGTAGGCATCTGCATCCATAAGTTGGTCTAACTCTGAAGGATTATTCATTTTTATTTTTATCATCCATCCATCTGTATAAGGATTACTATTTACATTTTCAGGATTGGTTTCTAAACTTTTATTAAAAGAAATAATCTCTCCACTAAGGGGCATAAACAAATCTGAAACTGTTTTTACCGCCTCTACTGTGCCAAAAGTGGACTCCTTTTCTAAAGTTTCTCCTTCTGTTTCTATCTCAATAAAAACGATATCACCCAATTCACCTTGGGCAAAATCTGTGATACCAATTGTAGCAATGTCGTTTTCTACACTCACCCACTCGTGGTCTTTGGTGTATTTTAAATTTTGTGGAATATTCATATTTATGTTTAATGTTATTTATTTGTAATAAATTATTTTTGCCAAGGTACTTAATTTTTCTTTTAACTCTGGTCTAGTAACTATAAAATCAATAAAACCATGCTCTAACAAAAACTCCGCACTTTGAAAACCTTTTGGTAAATCTTTACCTATTGTTTCTTTTATTACCCTAGGGCCTGCAAATCCTATTAATGCCTCTGGTTCTGCAATATTAAAATCGCCTAGCATAGCAAAACTTGCGGTAATACCACCTGTTGTTGGGTCTGTTAACAACGAAATATATGGTATTTTGGCTTGAGCCAATAAAGCCAATTTTGAAGAAGTTTTAGCCATTTGCATTAAAGAAAATGCTGCCTCTTGCATTCTAGCTCCACCCGTTTTGCTTATAATCAATAGGGGCTGTTTATTTTCTCTTGCATGGTCTATAGCCCTGCCTATTTTTTCTCCCACTACGCTGCCCATACTTCCTCCAATAAAATCAAAGTCCATGCAGGCAACAGTCCAATCCAATTCATTAATTTTTCCAGTAGCTGTGCGCACTGCATCTTTAAGACCAGTGTTCTCCATTGTGGTTTTTATCCGCTCTGTGTATGCTTTGGTATCAACAAAAGTTAGGGGATCGCCCGAAACAATGTTGTCAAAAAGTTCAATAAATTCATTGTTGTCAAAAAGTAATTTAAAATACCCTGCGCTATTTAACCTAACGTAGAATCCGCAAGAGGTGCAAACATTAAAATTGAGTTCAAAATCTTTTTGAGGAGTAACCGTTTTACATCGTTTGCACTTATACCACAAGCCATCTGGAGTAGCCATTTTGTCTTGTGTTTTGGTAACAATATTTTCTTTTACACGTTTAAACCAGCTCATTTTTAATATTTTTAATTATATATTTTAGCTTAAGCCAAATCTATGCTTTTGTCTAAATAGACATCTTGTATTGCATTAAGCAGCGATATACCTTCCTTCATAGGCTTTTGAAAAGCTTTTCTTCCAGATATTAGCCCGTGTCCACCAGCTCGCTTATTAATTACTGCTGTAGATACAGCTTCCAAAAGATCAGTTTCTCCTGTACTTGCTCCTCCACTATTTATCAAGCCTTGCTTTCCTAAATAGCAATTTGCTACTTGATACCTTGTTAAGTCTATTGGATGATTAGAAGTTAAATCTGCATAAACTTTTTTATCTGTTTTACCATAGTTTATTGCAGTGTAACCGCCATTGTTGGTTGGCAATTTTTGTTTTATTATATCAGCTTGTATAGTTACACCTAAATGATTGGCTTGTGCTGTAAGATCTGCTGCTGCATGATAATCAATTCCATCTTTAACAAACCCACTATTTCGTAAATAACACCATAAAATGGTTGCCATTCCTAATTCGTGTGCCCTTTCAAAAGCTGTTGCCACTCCTTGAATTTGTCGGGTACTTTCATCAGATCCAAAATAGATAGTAGCACCCACGGCAGTAGCGCCCAAATTCCATGCTTCATCTACAGACCCAAACATAATTTGGTCATACTTATTGGGGTATGATAAAAACTCATTGTGATTAATTTTTACTATAAACGGAATTTTATGTGCATACTTTCTGCTACAAGAGGCCAAAACGCCAAAAGTAGATGCCACAGCATTACAGTTCCCCTCTATAGCTAATTTTACAATGTTTTCTGGATCAAAATAAATGGGATTAGCAGCAAATGACGCACCCGCACTATGCTCTATTCCTTGATCTACTGGTAATATAGAAACATATCCTGTATTGGCCAATCTGCCACTTCCATAAATGCTGCTCAAACTTTTTAAAACCTGTGGTGAACGATTGCTTGGCCCAAAAGACTGATCTATAAAATGTGGCCCTGGAGCCATTATCAAAGATTTATCAATTGTTTTGCAGGTATGATTTAATAAATTTGAGGCTTCTGCGCCTAAGATATCAGCAATTTTTGACATGTAATTTTTTTGTAATTGAAGCGCAAAATTACATTATTTGGTCAAAATTTCAAATTTATATTATTTTATGTGCTTTTTATTGATAGATAAATAGATACTATGGCCTGTAAATTAGTTTTTGAACAGACGTTTGCTCATTTTTTGCCTCTATTTTTACCAAATAAACGCCCGAGACTATTTGTAATCCTTTTAAATCTATTACTGTGTTATTATCCTGATTTGCCGCCATTTCTTTCTCATATACAATTGCACCTAAAATATTCGTTATCACAATTTTATAATTGTTTGTAGCATTATAACTAATAGTAATATTTTGATTACTAGGATTTGGGTAAATAGAAAAGTTTGGTTTTTCTGCACTTATTTTTATAGCAAATAGAAAAATAACCAGAATAAATATATACTCGATTGCTTTAAAATTGTTTTTTGTGTTCATGATTTTAGAAATTTATAGCTACCAGCTGCAATACACCAAATAGTATACCACAAATAAATTGCTTAAAATTTTCGTGGTTTATATTTTCTTGCAACAGCTGCAATAGCAGCAATATGCTCCGGAGTTGTTCCACAACAACCGCCCACCAAATTAACAAAACCATTTTCACAAAAATCTTTTATTGATAGGGCCATAGCCTCTGCACTTTCGTCATATTGTCCAAACTCGTTTGGTAATCCTGCATTGGGATAGCAACTTACAAAACAATTTGCAATTTTTGATAATGAGGCTAAAAATGGGCGCATTTGAGACGCTCCTAAGGCACAATTTAGCCCCACACTTAGCAAATCTGCATGAGCAATAGAAATATAAAATGCTTCTGTTGTTTGACCGCTCAAAGTTCTGCCACTTGCATCAGTAATGGTGCCACTAACCATAATAGGTATCTTTATATTTAATTCTTCTATCAAAGAATTTAAGGCAAATAATGCTGCTTTGCAATTTAAAGTATCGAAAACTGTTTCTACCAAAAGCATATCTACACCGCCATCAATAAGTGCTTTTGCTTGTTCTACATACACTTTTACCAAATCCATAAACCCAACTTCTCTATACCCTGGATTGTTTACATCAGGACTTAAAGAAGCAGTCTTATTTGTGGGGCCAAGCGCGCCAGCAACAAACCTAGGTTTTGAAGGATTTTTTGCGGTAATCAATTCAGCACATTCTTTTGCAATCTTAGCCGACTGAAAATTTAGCTCA
Source organism: Bacteroidia bacterium (assembly GCA_041690035.1). GTDB lineage: Bacteria > Bacteroidota > Bacteroidia > NS11-12g > UBA955 > CALSPH01. The sequence goes on from JBDNFC010000048.1 coordinate 73,757, forward strand.
TAAACATACGATTGCAAATTATAATCGGCCATACTAATGGCATTAGAACTAAATGTGTTGGTTTCAATAATATCTGCACCTGCTTCTAAATATTGAGTATGAATCTCTCTAATAATATCGGGTTGGGTTATAGAGAGAAGGTCATTGTTTCCCTTTTGAGATTTTGTCAACCCTTTTAGATTTCCACAAAAATCTTCTTCCGACAAGGTATGGCGTTGAATCATTGTGCCCATTGCGCCATCTATAATCATTATGCGCTCTTTTAATATATCTTGTATTTGCATTTTTATTACATAATTAACCCTCCAATATAAAAATAAACTGAAAGACCTAATATATCGTTAGTGGTTGTTATAAAAGGCCCAGTAGCAAGTGCCGGGTCTATATTCAGTTTGTTAAGAATCAAAGGAGTAATGGTGCCCAATATACTTGCAAATATAATTACTGAAAGCAGGGCCACGCTCACTGTAATTCCTAAATTGCCTTGCAGATTGCCAGCAAAATTCCATAAAAGGAGCAATATAGCACACACCATCCCATTGATTAATGCCACCAAAAATTCTTTGCCCAATTTTGGCATAATTGTTTCAGAACCTAATGTATTATTTGCCAACCCTTGCACCACTATTGCCGAAGATTGCACACCAGCATTGCCGCCCATTGCCGCTACCAAAGGCATAAAAAATGCCATTTTGGGAAAAGCAGCTAAGGCAGGTTCATAATTGGCAAGTATTGCAGAAGTAAAAATACCACCTGCCAAACCCACTACCAGCCATGGCAATCGAGCCCTAGAGAGTATCCAAACCTTATCTGTAGATTCTATATTTTCAGAAATACCAGAGGCTAATTGATAATCCTTATCCGACTCTTCTTTACTAAAATCTACAATATCATCAATGGTAATGCGCCCTTGCAACCTATCTAAAGCATCAACAACTGGTATCGCATCTAAATCATATTTATACATTTTTGCTGCCACATCTTCTGCATCGTCATAAACATTTACCTTAATTAGGTCTTCGTTTTTTTTAATGATATTGCTTACTTTTGTATTTGCTTTATTTAAAATAATTTCTTTTAATGATACAATACCCAATAATTTATCAAACTCATTTACAGCATAGATAGTATAAATTTTGCTCACATTTTCTGCCTGAGCCCTTATTTCATCAATACATTCGCTAACAGTGTGAGTATAGTTTACTTTAATTAATTCTTTTGCCATCAATCCACCAGCAGAGTTTTCTGGATAGTGAAGCAATGATATAATTTGACCTGCAAAATCTTTATCTTCTAAAAACGAGAGTACTTCATTTGCCTTTTGTGTAGGCAATTCATTTATTAAATCTACAGCATCATCAGAGTCTAATTTTTCTATAAATCTAATAGCAATTTCTTGGGCAGTATACCCTTTAAAAAATCGTGCAAGAATATCGTCATTTAAAGATCGTACAACATTTACTGAAGCCTCATCGTCTAGCACATCTATAATATACTTAGCATTCTCTAGTGGTATGTCATAAAAAATATCCGCAATATCCTCTGGATGAAAATCATTGAGAATAGAAAGAACATCTGCAGCAATTTTATGCTCACATGCCTCTTGCAAAAGCAGGAGTTGTTTTTTATCTATTCTATCAGAAATCATTTAATTTGATAAAGCATTTCACTAAGGTGAATGAATTGGGCAAAGTTAAGTTGTTCTGGTCTAAATGTAAAGTAAGTTTTATCCTCAAGTTTATCTATTTGATAAGTGGCTAAACTATTGCGTAACATTTTTCTTCGCTGATTGAATGCTGTTTTAATTACATTTTTATAATATATGTATGGAATAGGCAGCGAAAAATTCTCTTTTATACAAGCAGATATTACTCCAGACTTTACCTTTGGTGCTGGAAAAAAAGCACCTTCATTTACAGTAAATTCATACTTTGTGTCGAAATAAGTGCTTAATAAAACAGACAATATTCCGTAGGTTTTAGAACCTTCTTTTGCACACAAGCGTTCTGCAACCTCTTTTTGAAACATTCCTGCAAAATGTACAATTTTTGGAATATTGTCTAATATCTTAAACACTATCTGAGAGGAAATATTATATGGAAAATTACCAATTACTGAAATTTTATTTTCTAAAATTGAAAGGTCATACGTTAAAAAATCTGCTAAAATAATTTGTTCTTTTATTGCCGGATAATTAGCGTGCATGTATTCAATACTTTCTGAGTCTATATCTAGCGCAATCAACTTTTTACCCTGTTGATTGACTAAATACTTGGTCAACACCCCCTTGCCACATCCTATTTCAATTGCGTGGTTAATTTCAATATTTGCTTGCAAAGAGGCAACTTTTTGTGCAATTTTTTCGTCAGTTAAAAAGTGCTGTCCTAAATGTTTTTTTGGTGCAACCATAATGCTGGGGTTAATTATATTTTTTGCCTTTAAGCTGGCAACAAAGCTAATGGTTTATTTTAATGTACCATAAAACATTTAATTTTTGGCACGATTTTAGTAAACATCATAACATAATATAAATCTAATACCATGAAAAAAATTTTTTTAACACTCCTCGTTTCAAGTTTCATCGCTGGCGTATCAGCACAACCTAAGAAACCTGTAAAAAAGAACTCTTCGCCTACCATAACAAAGCCTATAACTGTTAAATTAGCAGCAAAAGACTCTTTAGGAAACATTATTTTTGAAAAAGTAGTGCACGATTTTGGAAATATTCCACAAGGTGTGCCAGCCACTTTCACTTTTAAGTTTACCAACACCAACCCAAGTTCTGTAACTATTAATCATTGTCAAGCTTCTTGCGGATGCACTGCTCCAAACTGGACTAAAGAACCAATACCTTCTGGTGGCACTGGAATAGTAGCTGCTACTTATAATGCAGCCTCTGTTGGGTCATTCAACAAATCTATTACTGTGCAAACAAATTTAGGAAGTATTACCTTAACTATTTCTGGAGTGGTTATTGGAACACCAACTGAGCCAGAACCATCACCAATAAAAATAGGCGGACAAGGATAGTAGCCATAGGCTGTTTATTTAAGTACCCGTTTATTCAAAAAAGAGTTTGAAAGTATTGTTACATTCAAGCTCTTTTTTTTACTATATTAACCATTAATCAAAATTTATGTATAAATATATAATCCTTTGTTTCTCAATTCTTATATTTTCTTCATTTAAAATATGCAATCCTGATGAACACATCTCCTTTGATAAAAAAACCCACGATTTTGGGAACATTACCCAAGGGGTTCCTGTTAGTTCCATTTTTGTGATTTCTAATATTGGTGAAGAAGATGTTTTAATAAATAATATCAAAACACAATGCGGCTGCACTTCTCCAAATTATAGTAAAACACCAATCGCAAAAAGTGGCAAACAAAATATTACAGTGGGGTTTAATGCAGTAGTGGCAGGTTCATTCACAAAAAAATTAACTGTAGAAACTAATTTTGGGGAGGTAGAATTAATTATAAGAGGCAATGTTATTGCAAACTAAAATTCCAAAGGTTATCCTCTTTTTATTGGTTACCATATTAAGCCAAAACCTTTTTAGCCAAAACCGTCTATTATTTGATGAAGACACCGTTTATTTTAAACCACTTATTGACGGCCAAAAAGTAGAAATTTCTTACAAATTCAAAGTATTGGGCACAGAAAAACTTTATATTCATCAAATATATCCTGGCTGCAGCTGCACCACCCCAATCTACAGTTCTGATACGCTCAATGGAGGCGATTCTGGTAAAATAACACTTCAATTTGATTCAAAAACTTGGGGAGAAGATGGTGGACGACTTGTTAAAAAACACATTTATGTGCTCTATAATGGCGGTAGTCAAGTAATTTATTTTCATGGCGATGTACATTCTAAAGATTCTATTTCAAAAATAAAGTTTGATACCTTGGTTTTTGATTTAGGAAATATCGCACAAAACAGCGCCACTAAATCTTATAAATTTACTTTTACAAATTACAATTACAATCCGGTAATGATTAAGAATATTAAATTTTCTAATTTTCAATCTAACCCTCAATGGTCAAAGGAACTTATTGCCCTAAATAGAATAGGAATAATTGAAGGAAGCTATTCTTTAGGAAAATTAGGTTCCTTTAATGAAAAAATTATAGTAGAAACTAATTTAGGAACCACTTTTTTAACCCTAAAAGGAACTGTTGTATCCTCTGCAATTGAAAGAAAACAAAAGTAAAAATTACCATTTCTATTAAATCAAGAATATTACCATCTTTAATTTTGCTTTTTTGCTACATAAAGATTAAAACCAAATTATTTTAGTAAAAACGTATTTTTAGCTTTGTCCCAATTTTCTATCATCTGTTTACTAAATAATCCTAAAGTACCACCAGTATGCAAAAACAAGACTTTTTTGCCAGAAAAGGATTCTTTTTCTTTCATCATCGCAATGTAGGCTTTTGAAGTATA
>JBDNFC010000049.1:0-26521 GCA_041690035.1 Bacteroidia bacterium
TGATATAGATCTGCCAAAGATTTTGCAGCTGCTAAACTTGATGCATAAATATCTCTGCGTTCATCTACAAAAGAGTTAATGATAAGTTGATACTTTTTGCCTATAAAATATTGTAAAGGCCATTGTCCAGTTTCTCCTGTGCTGGCTAAAAAGTTATCATCACAAAGGGTGTTTGCAAAAGCAATTAGTTGCAATTCTTTGGGCAAGCCAAATTTATCAAAAATTTTAGATATGCTGTCGCTATAATAATGGTATTTGGCAATGGCAGCGGGTGTTTTAGGGTTATTTAAAAAGAGTTTAATCTCATTTTCAATTTGTTCGTCAAAGTAAGGCTTTATTGCATTAGGCAAACTTTTTAGCCTTTTCCAATATGCGTTGTTTGCAAAAACGGTATCTGTGGTGTAGTATTGCGCATTTAGATTTATATTTAAAATATTAAATAAGGCAATAAATAAAATGAAAGGCCGTATTCTCATCAGATAGTCTCTAAGTATTTTGCAAATTGAAACAATTCTTTTTCTTGATGATGTGCCCCAATGATTTGAATACCGAAAGGTAAATTTAAGATTTTATTAACACCAAGCGGCACAGAAATGGCAGGATGCCCTGTTAGGTTTGCCTGAACAGTATATAAATCTGCCAAATACATTGCTATAGGGTCTTTACTTTTTTCTCCAATTTTAAAAGCAGGAGTGCTTGTTGTGGGCATGATAATGTAATCGTTTTTAGATAAAATCTCGTTTGTTTTATCCTGTATTAATCTTCTTACTTTTTGCGCCTTAGTGTAATAGGCGTCATAATGGTTGCTGCTTAGTACAAAAGTACCCAACATAATCCTTCTTTTTACTTCAGCACCAAAGCCTTCTGTGCGCGATTTTTTAAAAGTAGACTCCAAATCTGTGCTTGCTTTACTTCTATAGCCAAATGTTAATCCATTGTAACGGCTTAGATTGCTGCTTGCCTCGGCTGTGGTTAATGCATAATAGCAAGGAACCATGTAATCTAGGTAAGGAAAATCAACTTCTATTATTTCATGCCCCAGATTTTTTAATTGTTTTATTAATGCTAAAGTAGACTCTTTTATTTGTGGATCTAATCCATTTGCATTTAAAAAAGACGGAAAAATTGCTATTTTTTTTACCTTTTCTATGGGTTTAATTGGATAATAATTTTCAATTTCTTTTTTTGAACTTGTAGCATCCTTGGGGTCATGCCCCGCCATTATTTGTGTAAGTAATGCGTTGTCTTGCACGGTTTGAGTGAGCGCTCCTATTTGGTCAAAAGAACTGGCATAGGCTAATAAACCCCATCTGGATATTTTGCCATAAGTGGCTTTGCTGCCCACAAGGCCGCAAAAAGATGCTGGCTGTCTGATACTGCCTCCGGTATCGCTGCCCAAGCTGGCAAAACACATGCCTGCTTGCACAGCTACTGCGCTGCCTCCAGAAGAGCCGCCTGGAACATAATCTCTATTTGCAGCATTTTTTACTGCCCCTTTTGCAGAATTTTCGTTGCTAGCTCCCATCGCAAATTCATCGCAGTTTAGTCTACCAATAATAATTGCATCTTCGGCAATAAGGTTTGCAATAGCTGTTGCGGTAATTTGACTTATAAAACCATCTAATATTTTAGAAGCTGCACCCACTGTATGATTTTTATAACATAGGTTGTCTTTTATTCCTAAAACAAGTCCTGCTAGTTTTCCTACAGGTTCGCCATTTAAAATTTTTTGGTCTAATAATTCGGCCTGTTCTTTTGCCTCTTTATCAAATATGGATAAAAAAGCATTTAGGTCTGCATTCTTTTTTTTAATCTCTGACAAATAATAATCTACAATTGTAGAAATATTTATTTGCCTGGCTGCAATAGCAGTCTGTATCTCTTTTAATTCTTTAAAATGCACTTGGAAATATTGATGAAAACAGAAATTTATTCTGATTTTTGGTTGTCATCTGTTGGTTTAGCAGCGGTTTTTGGTTCACGCATGCCTTCTTCTATCTGATCTTTAACACTCTTCTTAGCTTCATTAAATTCTCTTATTCCTCCGCCAATACCACGCATTAATTCTGGAATTTTTTTACCTCCAAATAACAATAAGATTACACCGATGATAACTATCCACTCTGGCATTCCTATGCCAAATAATATAATATGGTTCAACATTTTTTTAATTAATTTATTCCTGCAAATATAATCAAAATTTCATGTCAAAAAAAAAGGGTTTTTTTATTCTTGTAAGGTTTCATTATAGTTAATGGCAGCTTTCAACATGGAGTAAAGGTCTGTATGGAATAGTTCAAAATTATGGCTTGTAGGAACTGTATAAAAGTTGCCGCCTTTAATTGTTTTATAATTTGAATTTTGCTGCATGATATTGCAAAGTGCTATATAAATATCTTTTACAGTATAGCTTTTTTTAAATACACAATTGATGGTGATATTTTTTTCTTTTTTTTCTAATACTTGATTAATTATGCTGCATAATTGTGATTGATTCAGTAAATATCTATTGGCATTTTCTGAAATTATTACTTGCTCATTGTTAATTATTTTTTGATAAAATGCAGGAATTAATGTATTGATATTGCCGGCTATTGCAGCAATATTTGGCAGTCTGAGTATAATATAATCATTAAATTGTTTGGCTATTAATTGCTCCATAGCCAGTTTATGAAGAATGTATGGTCTTTTTTTTAATTCATTGTCATAAATGCTTACTGTGGAAAAGTAGACCAAACAATTTTTAATATCTATGGTATTTATCAAAGAAATCTCTCGGTCAAAATCTGCCTTTTGGGGGCAAACAGAATTTGCTACTCCACTAGCAAGTAGGGTGTAATTTTTATGATTGCAGCTGTTTAGCGTTTTAGCGATGAGTCCGTTTCCAATAATCACAATATTCTTTTATGTCTGTTGATATTTTTTTTGCTGCTTGATCCCAATTATAGTTGAGTAACACCGTTTTTCGCGCCTCTTTACTCATGGTTTTTCGCAATTCCAATGGCAAAGATAGTGCTTTTTTTATTGCATCAGAAAGTATTGAAAGGTGTTTAGACTTTATTAAAAAACCATTCTTTATATTTATTATTGCTTCTATAGCGCCTACATCTGTTGCAATTGGCACCAATCCTTGAGCCATTGCTTCTACAATGATGGTAGGAAATCCTTCTGCCAAGCTAGGAACAATCAAAAAAGTGTGTTGCTGAAATAAATTATAGATTTCTTTGGCATTTTTATTTCCCAAATACGCAATTCGGTTGTCTATTATTTTTTTTTCATTGGGTACTTCGCCTACTATAGATAATCTAAAATCTTCTTTGATGGCTTGCATAACTGGCAACAATAAATGAAGCCCTTTCCTATGCTCGTGCCTGCCAACAAATATAAATGAATTTTCAAATTTTTTATCAATCGAGGGTGTTTGAAGCCAAAAATCGTCAGCTGCACCATGCTGTGCTATGATTTGGGTTTTTGGCCCCTTTTCTTTTTTTATAATTTCTGCTATTTTTCCTCCATAGGTAAAAATCACATCAGCATGCTTTAAACAATAGCGTGCAGGTTTTTTTAAAATCAATTTTTCTGCCCATTGTTTTAGTCCTCCACCTGGCTGAAACATCTCCAATCCATGAAGTTGAACTGCAATAGGTGTGTTTAGCATTTCTTTGTTTTTTAGTAAGTTTAACCCAGTAAATCCTTTTGTATATATAAAGTCAAATTTTGGTAATTTTATTAATTCCAATCTTATTGACTCGCTATAAAGTTCAGAATTTTTAATATAATGACCTGGAGAAGTATGTTTTTTCACAAATTTTATTTCAATAAAAGTCAGGTGTTCCATTTCACTTTTAGTAAAAATAGCAGGATAGTCTGGTTGCACTCCCTCATCAATGCAATGAAAAACAGATATATCAAAATGTAGTCTGGCTAAATATTTTGCAATATAATAGCTGTGTTTTTGCATTCCACCAATTACAAAAGGATGAATCCCGTCTGTTATTAATGCTATTCTCATCTTAATTGTGTAAAAAAATTTTTCATTAACGCTGCACACTCATCGGTCATAATTCCATTTATCCACTCGGTCTTATGATTAAGAAACTCAGGCTGTAAGTGCATGCTACATCCAGTTTTTGGCTCATTGGCGCCATAAACAACTTTGCTAAGCCTGGCATTTTTGATTGCTCCTGCGCACATTACACAGGGTTGTATGGTTACATAAAGTATGCATTGATCCAAAAATTTAGCTTGCAGATGATTAAATGCTGCCGTAATTGCCAGCATTTCTGCATGTGCGGTACTGTCAAATAATCTTTCTACTTGATTGTATCCTTTTCCAATAATCTCATTATTTGCTACTATAATTGCACCAATCGGCACTTCGCCTTCGTCATAAGCCTGCTGTGCTAGCAGCAGCGCTTTTTTCATAAAAAATGCGTGGTCTAGCGCTATCATAGTAAAAAAGTAATTATGAGAAAGCCGCTAAGCTGAGGTGCCTAGAACAGATTCTACGGGTGTGTAGGGTAAATCAAATGCATCTGCAACGCCTTTATAAACCACTTTTCCATCTACTACATTTAAGCCCAATTTTAATTCTTGATTTTCTAAGCACGCCTTTTGCCATCCTTTATTTGCCAATTGAATAGCATAGGGCAAGGTCGCGTTTGTTAGAGCAACTGTAGAAGTGTAAGGCACGGCACCTGGCATATTTGCTACGCAATAATGCACAACATCGTCAATGATAAATGTTGGGTCTTCGTGAGTAGTTGGTCTGCAAGTTTCTATACATCCACCTTGATCTACCGCTACATCTACCAAAACAGTTCCTTTTTGCATCTGTTTTAGCATGTCTCGGGTTATTAAATTAGGGGCTTTTGCTCCTGGTATTAATACCGCACCTATAATTAAATCTTGGCTTGGAATTAGTTCTCGAATATTCATTTCGCTTGAATAGCGTGTAACTACATTTGCTGGCATCACATCATTTAAATACCTTAGTCTGGATAAACTTATATCCATAATAGTTACTTGAGCTCCTAATCCTGCAGCCATTTTGGCCGCTTGTGTACCTACTACTCCTCCACCCAAAATCAACACCCTACCCGGAGGAACACCAGGAACGCCACCTAGCAATACGCCTTTTCCTTTTACTGGTTTTTCGAGATACTTTGCACCTTCTTGAACAGCCATTCTACCGGCCACTTCACTCATTGGTATAAGCAATGGTAAGCTGCCATCTTTTGCCTCTACTGTTTCGTAGGCTAGGCAGGTTGCTCCACTTGCAAGCATTGCATTTGTGAGGGGTTCATAAGATGCAAAGTGAAAATAAGTAAATAAAAGTTGGCCTTTTTTTATCAATTTATATTCTTGTTCAATAGGCTCTTTTACCTTTATTATCATTTCGGCAATGGCATAGATTTCATCTATACTACTAAGCAATATTACGCCTGCTTTTTCGTACATTTCATTAGAGAGGCCAGAACCAATGCCTGCATCTTTTTGCACATACACTTTATGTCCCCTTTTTATAAGTTCTAATGCTCCGCTAGGGGTTAATGCTACTCTGTTTTCGTTGTTTTTTATTTCCGAAGGAACTCCTATTATCATAATTATTATTGTATTTTATTTAAGTGCAAACCTACAATAATTATTTATTTATTTAAGTGAATTTTTACGCAAAGTTATACTTTTAAAACACGAATTAATGCGTATTTGAGTTTTCTTTATTTTCTGTTTTTTTTACTTAAATAAATTTTTAGAACGGAATGAAGTTAATTTTATGTTTACTGTTAATTATAGTTGCAAGTTTTGGAAAAGCTCAGTTATCAGACGTCTTATTTGCTGCGGGATTTAGAACCCATACTGGCGGATTATCTTTTGTAAACAATGTTATTTAACAATATAATGATTCTAAAGAATGGTTAGATGATAAATTAAATAAACAGCACGTCCAAAATGGATTTGAATTTGGCTTGGGTGATGGCAAAGACAAATTTGGTTTATCTTTATCCAAATACTTTTGGCTATGGAATAAAAGCATTGCCATAGGCACAACCAATCAAGGAGAATTTATAATTATAAAATTAATAACAAGCGTTGCAGGGGTGGAGCTATTTGATTTTTGGTACACCCCAATTTCTGTAAAAAAATAAACATTGGCGGCAGTTTGGTACGCATTAGAAAGCATTGACGATAAACCTATAATTTGGGTGGCAGGTATCGCGGATAAAGGCAATGACTATAGCATGAAAATGGATTTAGAAAAAGAAAGGGTAAAAATAATCATATGCCTAGGGGTAGATAATTTAAAGATACGCCAAACCTTTGCTGCACATGTAGATATGATACTAAACACAACCTCTGCGAGTGATGCAGTAAATGCTGCATATAAAAGTGCAAATGCGCGGTGCCACCTACTTTACTAAAAGAATCATGGGGGTAATTTTTTTTGCTTTGCCAAGGTTTTAATAGTAGATTTGTGGAGTGGAAAAGGCACTTATTTTTTCAGCACCATCGGGCTCTGGCAAAACTACAGTTGTAAATCATTTATTAAAAAAATTTCCAGATAAACTGGCATTTTCTGTCTCTGCAACTACACGTAAACCTCGGCCAAATGAGACAAATGGAATAGAATATTATTTTGTCACAGCTGATAAATTTGAAAAAAAATTAGCTGATAATCAATTTGTAGAACATGAAATGGTATACAAAGGACTTTATTATGGCACACTAAAATCTGAGGTGCAAAAAGTTTGGGACATGGGTAAATGTGTCGTTTTTGATGTTGATGTAATTGGTGGATTAAATCTAAAATCAAAATTTGGAGAGCAAGCCTTGGCTGTTTTTTTGAAACCACCAAGTATAGAAATTTTGATGCAGCGGCTTACTAATAGAAGCACAGAAGTAGAACATGTGTTGCAAGAAAGAATTGAAAAAGCAAAGCATGAGCTTACTTTTGAGAACAAATACGACATCGTTTTGGTAAATGATGTGTTGAGCGATACATTATCTGAGGCAGAAATTTTGGTAAGCTCCTTTTTAAATAAGCTATGAAAAATGTGGGATTATTTTTTGGTTCTTTTAATCCCATTCACATAGGGCATTTGATTGTTGCAACACAATTAAAATCTGCCGCAAACTTAGATGAAGTCTGGTTTGTGGTAAGTCCTCACAGCCCATTTAAGCCTCAAAGTGAATTAGCTGCAGAAGACTTGCGCTTAGAATGGGTAAAAAAATCAGTAGCCAATACGTCATTTTTAAAAACATGTGATTTAGAATTTAAGCTGCCAAAACCTTCTTACACATACCTGACACTTGAAAAATTGCATGAATTGTATGACCATCATTTTCATCTTATTATGGGCTTGGATACTTTACAGTCATTGCCAGATTGGCGCAATGCGATTGATTTTATGAATAAATACCCAATTCATGTTTACCAAAGAGGAGGTTTTTATAATATTACAAATGCTATTGCTAAAAATATTGTCATGCACAATTTGCCGTTATTAGATATTAGTGCTTCTTTTATCAGAGCGCAAGTATTGGCAAAAAAGCCAATAAATTTTATGGTAGATGTAAGTATTTTAGATGCTGTAGAGGCCTATTACAGGTAGTTTTTTATAATAATGAAGATTAAAAACCCATTTCTTTCATTCCTTTTGCAGAGATTTTGTAAGCAAATTTATGCATGTGGTCACTATCGTAATATATCTCTATAGGGGCGGTAATCCCTGAGGTGTTTTTTACTGTATTCACTAAGCCTTTGCGCAACAATTGTTTGATTACATCTTGCAGAATATTTTTTGGCAATTTTGTGTCTTCTAATAAATGCTGCAATGTTTCTGGAAAAATTAGAAACTCCAATACTTTTTTTTCTATTTCTTCTGTAATTATTTCGCTCATAAATTTTATTTTGGGCTTATAATTATAGGGGTATTTAATGCCACCCATGCAAATAATTCTTCTATTTCTGCATTATTTATGGCAATGCAGCCCCATGTCCAATCATACATCCAATGCGTTTTAGGGTCTTGACTTGGCCACCATAATCCATGAATGAAAATATCTCCTCCTGGATCTACACCTATTTTTTTTGCATTTGCTTTGTCAATTTCATTTGGATAAGATATTTTAAGTGAGCGGTATCCTCTGCTCTTCGGGTTTTTGAGATTGATGATATATAAGCCTTCGGGGGTCTTATTATCTCCTTGCTTTTGTTTATGGCCAATAGGGTTTGCGCCAAAAGCACAGCGGTAAACCTTAAATGTATCTTTAAAATAGGCGTAAATTTTTCTTTCAGCCTTGCTAATATAAATTTTTTTGACAGTATCTGTTATCAATAACTCTTTGCTTGATTTTGCCACTTTTATACTTTCTTTTGGCAAACCAAATGCAAAACATAAACTAACACATAAAATGAATATTAAATTTTTAGCTCCCATCATTATTAATAACGCAATTTGTATTACAAATATTTTAAAAATTTATATCAATATCATATTTTTCATAAAAAATAGAGATTTCTTCACAAACTTCCTCTGCAGTATCTACTATTTTAAACAAATCTAAATCTTCTAGGCTAATATATTCGTTGTCTGCAAGCATCGTTTCTTTTATCCAATCCAATAGCCCTGCCCAAAATTTAGTACCTACAAATATAATAGGGAATTTGGCTCTCTTATTTGTTTGCACCAGAGTTAGTGCTTCAAAAAGCTCATCTAAAGTGCCAAAACCACCCGGCAGAATTACAAAACCTTGAGCATATTTAACAAACATTACTTTTCGCACAAAGAAATAGTCAAAATTTATTAATAGATCAGGGTCAATGTATGGATTAGAGGTTTGCTCAAAAGGTAAATTGATATTTAAACCTACAGATTTTCCCTTTACATTTTTTGCTCCTTTATTTCCTGCTTCCATAATACCAGGCCCACCACCAGTAATGATTCCCCAGCCTTGCATACTCAGTTTTTCTGCAATCTGCTCTGCCAAGAGGTAGTGTGCGTGCCCAGGCTTTGTTCTTGCTGAGCCAAAAATACTAATGCAAGGGCCAGTTTTTGCTAATTTATCATAGCCTTCAACAAATTCTGCCATAATTTTAAAAATACTCCAGCTATTACTGCTTTTTACATCGGGCCATTTTTGTCTTTGAAATGCCCGCGTAATTCTATCATCTTTGTTATCCATATTTAATGTTGTTTTTGTGTGAAAAGAGTGTTAGTCCAATAAAAGTTAAAATTCCATTGAGCACAATGATACTATGTCCTAGTTCAAATCCACCAGTGAATGAAGGTAGTTTTAATTGAATAAAGTATGTTATCATAGGCGATAATAGGCATATTGTATACATATATTTATTTGCGATTTTGCTTTTGCTTTTAAGGATGCAAAAGCTAAATAATCCAATTAGCGGCCCATACGTATAGCCTGCCAAGGTAAGTATTTGGTCTATCATGGCTTTGCTAGATAATAGCTGAGCCCCAATAACCAAAACGAGCAAAATAATGGCAAAGGAAATGTGCACCGTCTGTCTTATTTTCTTATTTCTTGGCGTTTCTTGATCGGTATTTTGCTTTAAAAAATCAATGCAAAACGAAGTGGTAAGTGTAGCCAATACACTATCTGCGCTGCTAAATGTGGCTGCTGTAAGACCTAAAATAAAAGCAATACCTGCAAAAACACCTAAAGAGCCAAGCGCCATAGTTGGAAAAACCTTGTCTGTAATAATCTTTCCTGTATTTTCATCCATTGGCAAATTTAGTTGCATTGCATCTGCATACAAATAAAGCAATGCACCTAAAGCAAGAAAAAATACGTTTACGAATAGCATAACAAAACTAAAGGTATACATGTTTTTTTGAGCCTCGCCTAAACTTTTGCAACTCAAATTTTTTTGCATCATATTTTGATCCATTCCACTCATAGAGGCTGCAATAAATATTCCGCCAATAAAACTTTTAAAAAAATTCCCTTTGGCATTTATATCCCATTCAAAGATTTTTGCATATTGACTTTGGCTAATTTTTTGAACGGCAGTGCTTATGCTTATGTCCCAATGTTGCAATATGGCGGCAATAGATAGTACTACACCTAAAAGTAGAAAAAAGGATTGAAAAAAATCTGTCCACACTAAGGTTTTAATGCCTCCTTTAAATGTGTAGCCAAGAATTAGTCCTATAACAATAGCAATGCTTAAGTTTAGTGGTATATTTAATGGTCCAAAAACAAAAATGTGTAGGGCAGTAGAAGCTATAAACAACCTGCCTGCTGCGCCCACTAATCTACTAATAATAAAATAAAAAGAACCTATATAAGCAGCGTGTTGGCCTAATTGCTTGCCCAAAAAACTATAGATAGAGGTAAGGTTGAGTTTGTAATACAATGGCAACAGCACCTGGCTGATAACCATGTAGCCAAAAAAGTATCCAAAAACTACTTGTAAATAACCAAAGTTAGTAAGCAATACAGCACCTGGCACAGAGATAAAAGTGATGCCAGAGAGCGAATCACCCAACAAACCAAAAGCGACTACAAACCAAGGTGATTTTTTGTTGCCTAAAAAATAGCCAAAACTATCAGCTTTTCTAGACGTAAGCCAACTTATAAACAATAAAGCAGCAAAATAGGTGAATATAACTACAATAACTAGTGAAGGGCTTAGGCTAGGCATGGGCATATTTTTTTTGTTTTAAAGCCCCGCAAAGTAATGATTTTTTTTATAAAGGAAAAAGAGCTTGAGTTTTTATTAAATTTGCTAATGTATTATAGGAATCATATTGTGATGATTTTTTAGAAATTATACCAAATTGTGGTGTAAAAAAATCCATAATAGCTCAGTTTCAATAAACTAAATTTTGCAGTATTTTTCTTTCAATCCGTTATAATAAATTAGGGCTATCCAGTACATTCTTAAGCTGTAATAGTTGCAATGATATATGTGAAAACTTCTTTGTTTTTATAACAATTGAAACATGCCAAAAGTAATATTTTATAAAGATAAGACTGCAAAAATGTTTAACCCTGCTCATGCAATCTACTTTTTTTTAATTCAAATTATTCGCTTTAGATGGGTTTAACCCCGATTTAGTAGTTCGCCATTTTAGCAGCTTTGATTTGCAGAAAAAATAAACATTTTCAACTGTTTCGAAAAGGATAAAAATGGCTCAAATGCTTACATGGTATGTAGTTTTTTAGATAAAAAAAGTCTCAAATGAACCATTCAGGTTTAATTTTCAAAATAATAATTTTCTTGTTCCCTTATCACGTCTCCTCTTAAAATTCGATACCTTCTTGCTGCATCTACAGTATATAAACTTCCAGGCTGTTTTAGTATCAGTTCTTCAAAATATTTCATTGCATTGGCAGTATCTTTTAACTGATTTTCATAAATGTCTGCCAATTCGTAAAGTGCATTATCGTATAAAATATCATTGTTATATTTTGCAATAATTTCGTTATAAAAAACAATGGCTGCTTGCCATTTTCCTTGTCGCGCATTTACTTGGGCTTTTAAAAAAACTATTTCATCTACTAGGCTGTGTTTTGGAAACAAAAGATTAATTTTTTCTACCTCATTTATGGCTGCCTCATATTTATTTTGATAAAGCAATAATTGCGCAGTAGCATAAGATTCCATGGCAACATAGTTAGAATCTAACCCTAGATTATCTTGAATAGTAAGTGAAAGTTCTATAGCATTATTAGAAATTAATTGAGAAGTAGCTCCTTTTAGCACTTCTAACTGGGTTTCTGCCCACTCAAACTCACCCCTAAAAAAGGCTAATCGCGCCTTTCTAAACTTAGCTTCTTGGCCCAAAGGTTCTTCTTTAAAATCTTTCTCCACCTGCGCATAGAGCAATTCGCTTTCCCATACATCTCCTGTAAAAAGATATGCATCGCCCAAATCTAGTTTGCACTCTGCTTTAAAATAGCGATTATTGCCAGGCGTATTTATTACTTCTTCTAATAGATTTATGGCTTTGGTTGGCTGATGCAACTTTGTTAAATAGATATTTGCCAATAATTTCATAGCTTGTATTGCATATTGATTATTTTTATTTTGTTTTATAAAGGTTAAATAATCGCGCTCTAGCTCATTCAATTTAGCGGTGTCAGAAAAGGTGCTCATTTTAATCATATCATATCTGGCCTCTAACCATCCATTTTGTGCTTGATAATAATAGCGTTCTTCTTTTCCTAATTCCATCACGTATGCATAAGATTGTGCAGCAATTTCGTACTCCTTATTTGCATTGCAAATATTTGCAAATACAATAAGTTCTAAACCCATGTCGTTCTTTTTTTTGCTCAATGACTTATAATGTATAAACGCATTTTTCCAATCTTTTTGTTGCACCAATGCCCAGGTGAGCAGTTGTTCATACACCAAGTTGTTTTCACTTGCCCTTATTCTTTTTATCAGCGCTAATTTCAGATTGTCATAGGTAGATTTGTTTTTCATAAATGCAGGCAGCTGGCTTATCACAATTTGATATTGATTTTCGTTTACTATTGCTAAATCTAAGAGCATTTCTAAGGCTTTTTGTTGATTATCAATACGCAGATAGAGCTGTGCTATTTCTATTTGGTGTAAAAAATATTGTCCCAAGAACTTTTTATTTTTCTCCAATAAACTGATGGCTTCATTTACATATCCTTGTTTTGCCAATTCCACTCCAATGCTTGCTGAATTAACTTCGTTTTTATAATTTTCTTCAATAATTTTATCTAACAGTTTTTTAGCCTTTTTGGTATCTCCATCTTGGTCTAAAAAAAATATCTCTGCAATGCTAAAACGGGGTTGTTTTGTTTTCTCAAAAAAATAGTTGGCCACTTTTTTTGCCTCTTTAAAATTTTTTACTTTTACTAAACAAGATATATATGGTTCATAAATAAGCAGACTTGCAGTTTTTTTATCTATTTGTTGACCAAATAGCATCACTGCTTTTTCACATTCTCCATCTTGTGCATACTGTATTGCTAATTTTTCAATACTTGTTTGGGC
Source organism: Bacteroidia bacterium (assembly GCA_041690035.1). Taxonomy (GTDB): domain Bacteria; phylum Bacteroidota; class Bacteroidia; order NS11-12g; family UBA955; genus CALSPH01. The sequence continues at coordinate 13,004 of JBDNFC010000049.1, forward strand.
GACCATTTGCTTGCAACAAAACATGTAAATAAGCAAAAAACTAAATTTTAATAGTGATTTCATTCCTTAATTTTTACAAACATTTTTTATATCATCTAATATTCAAAAAACGTTCCTTTTTTTCATTTCAAATTTACTTTATTATTCTAATAAATAGTCATTATTTAGTACATATTATATAATAGCGCTTAATTTAGCTTTAATAGTCGCCCAAAAATGGGAAAAGTTTTTTTTAATTTCTGGCAAAGAACCTTGATGAGCACCACCAATTTTTAAATAATTTTTATAGAAATAGGCTGCACTGATACCCCACTTTCTTTTAAATTGTTTACGGCCATTATTTAGTTTAACACGATGTAGCGTCTTGGATTGAAAATGATAAACCCTACTGCTGCCAACTCCTATAAAATCTCTGATACCCAATTGCCATAATTTCATAGAAAAATCAGGGTCTGAGTATAATCCCGGGCTAAAAGATTCGCTGTATCCGCCTACCGCATCCCAATTTGCCTTGCTAACCAAACTTGGGGGCCACGATGCACCATTCCAGTCATCAAAACTAATATGCTTATGAAAATCAAGTAGTTTAGCTAAATTAAAATTACCATTAAGTTCACCAAAAAAGTGTGGGGCAATCATGCAATTAAAAGGTCCTTTTGTGGGCTCTATCATTGTGGCACTTAAATAAAAATTTTCATGGCCGATTGCTTTTATTTTTTTTATTAATGCTGCATCCCATTGCGGCAAAGCATACATGTCATCATTCATATAAACAAGATAGGGTGCTGTGGCTTTGGCAGCTAAAAGATTTAGCGCCTTACAAATCCCTATATTTTCGCTGCTGTGGGTATAACTAATTTTTTGTTCTTGGAGCCATGCAATACTTTCGTCTTTTCCTTCATTTACATGCACAAGTATTTGATGATTATATCCACTGTGTTCTTGCAACGATTCAATACATGTTTTTAGGTATAAAAAATTATTCCAAGTGGGGATAAGTATGCTAAACATTTAAGCTTCAAATTTACGCATTTCAAAATTAATATGACATAAAAAAACCCTCAATTTTGAGGGTTTTTTTATTTTTGTGCTTATCGCATTAAATACACTGTGTTGTTATTTATATACCATTTGCTTACAAAGTAATCTGTATATCGCATGCTATAATTATAGAATCCTTCTTGCACTGGCTTGCCTTGATATGTTCCATCCCATCCTTTGTTTACATCTTTAGTGGCAAATAATATTTCTCCCCAACGGTTAAAAATAGTTATTTCATAGCCTTTTACACCTTGCAATACACCGCTTAGTTTAAAAATCTCATTAATTCCATCGCCATTTGGGCTAAACGAGTTGGGAATATAAACAGAGAAAGCAGGTTCTATAAATATTGTTTTGGAAGATGTGTCTGTGCAAAGGTTTTCGTTTGATATGATCAATGTAATTCTAAATCTACCGGTATCCATAAATGAATATTTTGGGTTTTGAATATTGCTTTTTCCAGTTTCGCCAAATGTCCAATCCCATGTCAGTGCACCAATTGATAAATCAGTAAAATCTACATCAGGTTCTATAATTGTAGGTTTAATAGGACTCATGCTAAAATCTGCTGTGGGTTTATCAAATACGGTAATAATACTGTCATATTCTATATCTGCATCGCAGCCAAAAGCACTTTCTACATAAAGAGAAGCGCTGTATTTTCTAGGAGCCATCAAAACTGTATTTGCATTCGAGGTATTGCCTGCATTAGCACCATTTACTTTCCAATCATATACTGCAATAACATCATTTGCTACTGTTGCATTGCTTGTTAACATAACCGCTAGCGGAGCACATCCTTTGTCGGGTGTGAAGGTAAAATCAACTACGGGTATTGCATGCGATTTAACCGTTTTGGTTATTTCTGCCTTACAGTTTCTGTTTGTTTCTATGCTCATTTTTACATTATAGCTGCCTACTACTGCATAGGTATGCGCAATGTTGTTTCCAGCATTTGTGTTTCCATCGCCTAGTTCCCAGTTTATAACGCTTATCGTTCCGCTGCTAACAGACGATGTATTTGTAAGCGTTGTTGGCAGCGCTTCACAATCTTCTACTACTGTAAAATTAGGGGTTGGTAAAGGATAAACCTCAATGATGCTATTATTAGAAGCTTTACATCCATTAGTAGTAGTAGCTGTAAGCGAAATATTTTTTGTTCCAAATGAACTATATGTGTAGCTAGGATCTCTAGCAATACTAGTAGCACCGCCACCAAAATCCCAAGCCCATGCGTTAATACTGCCTGTGTCTACTGTGCTATTGTTAGTAAAAAGGGTAGCTAGATTTAAGCATACGTTGGTTCCTGTAAAACTAATATTTGGTAAACTCCATACAAAAATGGGTTTTGTAATTGTGTCTTTGCATCCTGCACCCGAATTTATGATTAGGGTAATGTTATCTACACCAGTGGCATTACTTGTAAATTTAAAACTATCAGCAAGATTAGCTGTCCTGCCGCTTGTAGAAGACCAATTATAACTATTAATGCCAAAGCCATAATGATTGCTTGTGCTTTTCATCAAAGCAGCATTGTTTAAGCATATAATATTACTAGAAAAATCTGCTTTTGGTTTAGGAATAATATAAACGTTGGTAGCCAAAGTGTCTTTGCACCCATTTGCAGTTGTTGTTATTACATTGTAGTTAAACCTTCCTGAATCTTTAAAAATGGTTTTAATTGTTTTTCCTTTAAAACTATCTGCACCGCCAAAATACCAATCTATTTTACTTAAAATTTCTGTCGAGGGCGCATGAGACTGTGTAAGTGTTCCACTATCGCCAAAACATAAGTTTTGAGCAACTACAGCTGACTGCACTTGATTAAATATTTTTACATTATGGGTAACTGAGTCTGCACAATCTGCATTTTGCCTAATTACTAATTTTGCATTATAGCTGCCTGAACTTGCATATTTATAGGCAGGATTGGCTGCGTTAGATGTATTGCCATCGCCTAAATGCCAGATTTTTGCTGAGGGAGTAATGGATGTTGTATTGCTAGTGTCTAAAAAGTTTACTGTATTTTTTAGGCAAGCATCATTGAAACTAAATCCAGCTTTAAAAGGTGGATGTTTGGTAATGGTGGTATCTTTGCTTGCTTTGCAGCCTACAGAGTCTGTAACTGTAAGCACTACTTTAAAATTGCCATAAGTATTGTATAAATATGACGCGTATGGGGCATAAAAAGAATCTATCGTTCCATCCCCAAAATCATAAACCCATTTTGCTATTTTTCTCAATTTCACTGAGCTGCTGTCTGAAATAAGCAAACTGTCTTTGAAACAACTTCCTGATGCTGCAAACTTAGCAACAGGAACAGGATAACGCTCTACTTCATGAGTGGCAGTATCATAGCAGTCAAAACTAGACCTTACAAATAAATTAGTAATATATTTACCCACGGTATCGTATAAATGTGTAGGATTTGAAGCAAATTCTCTTGCTCCATCGCCATAGTCCCAAAGTTTAAAAACAAGATTGCCAGGTGTATCTACTTCAACACTGTCAAAAAATTTAACCACATTGGCATCACACGCATTTTGAAATGTGAAACTAGCCCTTGGATTGCTGGCTACTTTTACTAGCAATTCTGCACTATCTGTGCTTGAGCAACCATCAAATGTTTTTTTGGTCACAGTTAACTTTACTCTATAATCACCCGCGCTTTTATAAGTGTGTTTTGGGCTTTTTAAAGTATCTGTATTGCCATCTCCAAAATTCCAATTGTATTTTGATGCTACAAAACTTGCAATGCCAGTAAATTCTGCTACTTCACCTAGGCATAAGGTGTTTAGGTTATTGGGTTTTTTGTTTTTATCAGCAAGGGTAATATATGCAGCAAGGTTGGTAACATTGGCTCCTGCATTATATCCATAAGATTCAAAACTTCCAAAACCATAAGCAGTCGCATTAAATCCTCCAGCAGCTAGTAATCGTTGATTGCCTTTTGGTACTTTAATTCTTGCATAAGCATAACTGGGCAAGGGTATAAATCTTGTAAAAGGCACCCTGCTTCCATTTAAGGTAAAGGTGGCTGTATCCTTGCTTTGAATAACCACATTAATATAATTGGCGGTGATGGCCTCAAATTCTGAAGAATACACTACTATGTCTTTTAAGGTTTGCTGTATTGGAGAAAGCATTATCATAGAAGGGTCGCCTGTGCCACCGCAGCTTTGTGTGGTAGAAAATTGAGCCACACTAATGGGGTTGTTTGAAGTAATATATTGTGGTGTGCTAACATTGCCTGATTGAAAAAATTGTCCTTTACTCAATATAGCAGCAAAACCTCCATTTACTGTAACCACAGTATTGTTTGTCCCTGCTAAAACGCGAAATCTATCAAAAGTTCTGCCCAATTGGGGCACAGTTAAAAAATCTGTAGACCATGAATTTACAGGAAAAAGTTGTTCATATAAATTATCTTTTGATGTGAAACCACCGCAATTGCCTAGAGTAGTGCCTGTATTTCCAGAAAAAACGGCTATTTTTTTACAAGCAGCAGATACACCCGTATCTATTACCTCTATTAGCGTGCCAGTTAAATCATTGTACCTATTGGGTGCCATACCCTGATAAATTTCTCCCCTATTTAGTGTAATATTATATGGAGTGCCTACAACCCAAGCTCCAGAAGCTCTTTGCACTGTAGAAGTCTCTGGAGTGATTCTTATTTTAGTATTGTCGCTTGATGCTACTATCATAAAAACTGCTTTTGAAACTACATCGTTTCCACTATTGGCTGATTCTTGAGACCATGTCATTACCCTATATTCTTTTCCCGCGGTGCCGGTTGGTAGCACCAATGTTGCATCAGAACGATAATCCCTGTGAATATGTGCATATAGAGCAACAGGTAATACGGATGTTACACGTATTCCTCTATTTTGAATACAATCTGTGCAGCCAATATACGCTGTGGTATTTGGTATAGATACTACTGTTACTATATTTGCAACAATGGTAAATGTAGTGCTCCAGGCTTGTCCCGGAATACTTACTGTGCCTGTGGTATTGCTGTCAGAGGTAATATACAAATCCATCTCTGCCGGAGAACTTCCTGTGCCATTGATATGCGCCATAAAACCTAACCAAAAATCCGTTCCTTTACTTGTAGTGCCTTGAGAAAAAACATTGCTAAAGCTTAGGATAACGGTAGTTAAAATAAGTAGTTTTATTTTTTTCATATTAATTTCATGTAAATGTTATCAAAAGTAAAATAAATAATCCTAATTGCAAACGTTTTTTAAAAAAATGACAATAGTCTAGAGGCCAATAAAATAGGTGTTTAATAGTATTTATTTATTAACTAATAGTAAATTCTGTATTAAATTTTTTAAAAAAGCAACTTATTAATGTAAAATTTTTGTGTTCAATTTCAATTTTCATATTAAATTCTTAATTTCATTTTTATAAAAAAACAAAAGTGTTAGCAGTAGAAAATTTATGAGTATTGAATGATTCAAGTTTGATAAAAAGGCTTGTGTAATTCAATAATTTTTGGCAACACAATCAACTTTTGGCAGTTGCAAGGTTTAATACCAGATTAGGCATAAGAGATTCTAATTACAGCCAAAACTACCACAAACACGATCGTTTCTCTATTTGCATTCTTAAAATAGAACTACTCTTCTCGAGAATTAAAATCTTGATTGCCCATCAGTCTTTATTGCATTTTTTACTCACATTGCGAATTATAATGTGTAATTTAGGTTAAAAATAGATTTTTTAGATTTTTTTTTGATAAAAGCCACTGTTTTTAATAGTCAATATTTCAAAAAGATAAAAAAAGTAATTAATTTTAATATTTTTTTAAGAATTTTATTTTAAATTTAAGATACTGATAATCAATATTTAAACTATAAAACAAATATTTTTAAACATTTACAAACGATAATAAATAATTCTAAACCGAGTATTAATAATGGCTGCCCTCATCTTTGCAGTGTTGAATTTCAATAAACCAAAATTACAGAGCGCTATGTAATGATGAATAAAAAGAAAAACAACAATAAAATAATATTAACAAATAAAAAAAACAGTAATTATGTATTCAATCAACAACTCAGTACGTCTATTAGGTAATGTAGGCATGGAACCAGAAATTTTAACATTTGACAATGGAAACAAAGTAGCAAAAATCAGCTTAGCAACATCAGAAAAAAGAAAAGATGCGCAAGGAAAATTTACAGAAATCACCACATGGCATAGGCTAGTGATATGGGGTAAAGGCGCAGAGATAATGCAAACCTACCTACACAAAGGCGATAAAATAGCAGTAGAGGGCAGGCTCACTAATAGAGAGTACGAAGACAAAGCAGGAGTAAAAAAGAATATTGCAGAAATAGTAGTAAATGATTTTACTATGCTAGGGGGCAGTAAAAGTGCACAGGTGGAAGAATCCACATCAAAAACAACTAAGAAAAAAGAGGCAGATCTGCCATTTTAGGAATAGGACAGCATTATAAAAAAAAGCCGCTCAATCAATTGAGTGGCTTTTTTTGTATGTGCCCGGCACCGGATTTGAACCGGCATGTCCATAAGACACCACCCCCTCAAGGTGGCGCGTCTACCAATTTCGCCAACCGGGCTTAGCATTTATTATTATTTATTTTTAATCTTTTCTAAGATTTCAAATTTAAATGAAAATTTATGTTTATCATCTTCTTCATGAATTTCTTCAAAAGACGTTTGCCAATTGTTTTCATTGAGCTCTGGGTAAAAAGTATCTGCATCTTCAAAAATATGATTTATATGTGTGATATAGATTCTGTCTGTAATTGCCAATGTTTCAGTATATACTTTTCCGCCACCAATTATAAAAATTTCTTCTTTAGCAGTTCGTGTTGCCATCTCAATTGCTTGTTCAATGGTTTTTGCCCATTCAAAACCAGGAAGAACAAGATTGGGATTACTTGAGAGTACAATATTTCTTCTGTTTGGCAATGGTTTTTTTATCGCTCCCATTGTATTCCTGCCCATTATGATTGGATTAGAAATGGTTTTTTGTTTAAACCAAACCATATCTTTGGGCAAATGCCACAATAGTTTATTGTCTTTACCTATTGCATTGTTTGCTGCCTTGGCAACTATTTGTGAAATTTTCATTTTTTTTGGGACTGCAAAAGTAATCAATTAATGAAAGATAATAAAATGCTATTTTAAAAACTTTTATAATTTTATTTGAACTTGCACGATTAAAAGGGTGAACCAGGCTCTTTTTTTACCTTTTTATAAATTAAAATATCAAGTATAGCAGGAAAAAACTTAGCAAGCAAAACGGCAATTTTACCTTCTTTCGTCATAATAATTTCGTCACTTTTTTTTACATAACCATTAAAAATTATTTTTGCTACTTCGCCTGCCTGCATCAATTTAGTTTCGTTTAAGGGGGTTTCTGATTGGGCATTTCCATCTGCATTAAGTGCTGCATTTCTTATATTGCTTGCAGTGTATCCCGGACATGCAATCAATACATGAAGTTTGTGTTTTAGATTTTCTAATCGCAAAGATTGAAAAAAGCCATGCATCGCAAATTTACTTGCACTATACCCAGTTCTGCCTGGCAGTCCTCTATAGCCAGCGATAGAACTGATTGCAATAATGCTTCCTTGAGATGATATAATGTATGGCAAAGCATATTTGGTGCAATATACCGCGCCAAAAAAATTGATTTGCATTACTTTTTCTATTACATCAATTGCAGTGGTTTCAAAAATAGCGCGCATGCTTATGCCCGCATTGTTAATTAATACATCTATTTTTCCAAAATAAGAAATAGTGTCTTTAATCAAATTTTTGCAGTCTTCTTCTTTGGCCACATCTGTAATAATATAAATTGCAGATTGTTGTTTTAGTTCAATTTCTTCAACTAATTGCTTGAGCGCTTGCTCATTTCTAGCTGCAAGCACAACATTAAAATTTTCTTGAGCAAATTTTAAAGCTAGCGCTTTACCAATTCCGCTGCTAGCACCTGTAATAAGTGCTACTCTTTTTTCCATTTTATACTGCAACCCACTGGTTCAATAAAAGGGAAATCGACATCCATACCATCTAAAGCATCTTCTATTGCATCTTCTAAATAATACCATGTTACTAAATCTTCTTTTTCCCAATTGTCATCTATAGCACCTTTATATACAAGTTCTCTTTTGGAGTTGAAAACAAAAACTTCTGGAGTTTTTGAGGCATTTAACTTTTTAGCCACTTCTTGGCTATCATCAACCAAATAGGGGAAAGGTAAATTTTTTTGTTCAGCAAATTTACGCATGTTTTCTAGGCTATCTTGCGGATATTGGCTCGCATCATTTGGATTGATAGCAATTAATGCCAAACTATCATCCTCATATTTTGAATATAGTTTAATAAGTCTATGCCAATATGCTTGAGCATAAGGGCAGTGATTGCAAGTGATTAGCAGTACCAATGCATATTTGTCAGCAAAGTCATAATTAGTAATTTTGTTATTGTTTATATCTTTTAAGCTAAAATTAAATAATTTTTGTCCGATTTCCATAAAATGATGATTATTTTGCAAACCTAAGTAAATTAATTAAAAAACTTTTAACAATAGCCAAAAAATGAACGTAGAAATTTTACCTTTAGATAAAAACAGTGCTGAGGCTTTCATTAAATTGCCTTATTTTATTTATAAAGATGACACAGAATTTATCCCACACATAGAGCAGGATATTAAAGACATATTTAATTCAGAGACCAATAAGTATCTTAGAAATGGTAGCTGTGAGCGATGGATAGCAAAGAAGGGAGATATTGTGGTGGGCAGAATCGCTGCGGCTATAAAGCAAGGAGAGGTTCAAGGAAGGATTGGTTTTTTTGAATGTGTAGATGATAAAACCATTGCCAAACAATTATTTAGTGCAGCAGAGCAATGGTTAGCAGCTCAAGGAGCCAAAACGGCCGAAGCACCTGTAAATTTTGGCGGTAGAGATAGCTTTTGGGGCTTGATGGTAGGCGGTTTTTGCCGCCCAAGTTATCGCGAAAATTATAATCCTGTTTATTACCAAAGTTTAATAGAATATGCAGGATATTCTGCAGAATTTAGGCAAATAACATCAGAGATAACTCCGGCCACTTTTAATTTTGAGAGATTTAGTAAATTAGCAAGCAGGGTATTGGGCAATGCAGAATATGAGTTCAAGCATTTGAGCTTCGATAAAATTGATCAATTTGCTGAAGATTTTGTTTACATTTATAATAAAGCTTGGGAGAAACATGAGTTTTTTGAGCCAGTAAATAAAAAAGATATTCTTAAAGAAATGAAATCAATGAAACCTATTGCACAGCCACAATTTAATTGGTTTGCATACGCCAATGGCGAGCCAGCTGGTTTTTATCTTAATGTGTTGGATATTAATCAAGTATTTAAAAAAGTAAACGGTAAACTCAATTTAATTGGAAAGCTAAAATTTTTGTTGGGTAAGCACAAAATAGACCGAATAAGAGGTATTGTTTTTGGTGTTATTCCTAATCATCAAAACAAAGGATTAGAAACAGGAATGATTATGAAACTATACGAAGAGGTAGTAAAAATAAAAACGATTAAAAGTTCAGAATTGTCGTGGATAGGCGATTTTAATCCTAAAATGCAGAGCCTGTTTAATAGCCTAGGAGCAGTAACTACAAAGGAGCACCTAACATTTAAAAAACTTTTATAAAAATACTTTTTATATTAGTTAAATCGTTTTACATTTGCACCCTTGTTAATCAAAAAAGATTCGTTCTTTGAAAGTAACAACCAAGATTCCGTAGCTCAGTTGGTAGAGCAATACACTTTTAATGTATGGGCCCTGGGTTCGAGTCCCAGCGGGATCACAAACAATTCCCCATTTTTTTTAAGTAAGAGCATCGGGGTGTGGCGCAGCCCGGTAGCGCACTTGCATGGGGTGCAAGGGGTCGTGAGTTCGAATCTCGCCACCCCGACTTTTTTTCTTACTAGAATTTATTTTTTAACATTTATCAATTTAACTTGCAGAATCTTGCTAATTTTGTCTTAATTTAGCAGCATGAAATTTATGGCCATTGGTATAGGAGGTGCATTGGGAGCGATGGCACGCTATGGTATAGCTGTTATTGGCAAAAACTGGTATGTTTTTCAATTTCCGATTGCTACTACACTGTGCAATTGCATTGGATGTTTTGTTTTGGGTATATTGGTGCATTTACTCGCTAAAAGTACCAATGAGGTATTGGGCTTATTTTTAATTACAGGTTTTTGTGGCGGTTTTACAACATTTTCGGCCTTTGCCTTAGAACAAAAAAATCTTTGGGGGCAGCAACTATTTTCGGAGGCACTCTTACACTTGTTGCTAAATAACTTTTTAGGTATCATATTTGTTGTATTAGGATATTATTTGTCAAGCAAATTATTTTTATGAGAAAGACTAAATTATTTTTAATAGTATTATTTATTTTTATAGGTAAACTGAGTATGGCCATTCAAATATTGATACCAATGGATGAAACACAAAGACAACATCTGCGGGCTTATGGAATTGCATATTGGCTTTTAGCTCAAGGGCAAGAGGTAGATTGGCTGTTAAATTATAAAGGCGGCAGCTTTATGTTTAATTACAATGTAGCATACGAGAAGGAATGTATTTTAAGGGGGATTGTTTATAAACAAATCACAGAGGCAGAGGCCAATGGTATTATTGCAACTATCAATAATCCAGATGAAAACATGAATGATCTTAAATTATTAAAAGCACCAAAAATAGCAGTATATAGCCCCAAATCTAAGCAGCCTTGGGATGATGCAGTAACACTTGTGCTTACATATGCCGAGATTCCTTATGAAATTATTTTTGATGAAGAGGTAATGGATGGCAAATTGCCCTTGTATGATTGGTTGCATCTGCACCATGAAGATTTTACAGGACAGCAAGGAAAATTTATACTTTATCAACAAGAGCCTTGGTATCAAGATCAAGTAAAAGAAGGAGAGGTAATGGCAGCCAAATATAATTTCACCAAAATATCGCAATTAAAATTAGCCGTTGCAAAAAAAATAAGAGAGTTTACCTCTGGTGGTGGATTTTTATTTGCAATGTGCAGTGCCACAGATACCTATGATATATCACTGGCAGCCGAGGGTACAGATATTGTAGAATCTGTTTATGACGGAGACCCTATGAATCCAAGCGCGCAAAAAATGTTAGATTTTGAAAAATGTTTTGCTTTTCAGAATTTTTCTTTAATTACTAACCCCTACACTTATGAGCACAGCAATATTGATGTAGATAATGTAAACCGTATTTATAAAATAAAAGAGGAGGATGACTATTTCACACTCTTCGATTTTTCAGCAAAATGGGATGTAATACCAGCTATATTATGCCAAAATCATACTAAGATTGTTAAAGCTTTTTATGGCCAAAACACAGCATACAGAAAAGAGTATATTAAAAGCAATGTTTTAATCATGGGCGAAAACAGGGGATTGAACGAAGCAAGATACTTACATGGCACTTTTGGCAGTGGCACATGGACATTTTTTAGTGGACATGACCCAGAAGATTATCAACACATGGTAGGCGAACCGCCAACAGAACTTTCTTTGCACCCAACATCACCCGGATATAGGCTAATATTAAATAACATTCTTTTTCCTTCTGCCAAAAAGAAAAAACAAAAAACCTAACTTGTGGTTTTAAAAATATAACCATACATAAAAAATATAGAACTATTGAAAACAAGCACAAATATTAGCAATGGAATAAAAATCATCGTGCTGCCAATTTTTATAAAAACAGTACAACAATCAGATGGTCAATATCATTATTATGAATATAATATTGAAATTATTAATCATAATTATTTCCCTATTAAGCTATTGGCAAGGCACTGGAAAATACTGGACACCATGTATGGTGAAAAAGAGGTGCATGGCGAAGGTGTGGTTGGCCAACAACCAATATTATTGCCAAATGAAAAATTTAGCTACCAAAGTTTTGTAGGCATAAAGAGTTTTGTGGGCACGATGAAAGGCGAATATTTTTTTGAAAATACCATACTTCAATCCCCAATAGAAGCGGTAATTCCAGAATTTCTGCTCATTTACCCGCCATTTAACAATTAATTATTGTATCAACTTAGCGATAATATTATTGCCCTTAGCACACCTGCGGGAACATCTGCATTGGCGCTGATAAGGCTAACAGGAAAAGATGTGCAACACATTGTTGCTGATTTTTTTTCTAAAGATATTAGCAACGCTCTTCAAGCCAGCATTCATTATGGTTTTTTGAGCGATGAGGGCAAAACGATAGATGAAGTAATGGTGTCTGTATTTTGGGCACCACGTTCTTTTACTGGAGAAAATATGTTAGAAATATCTTGTCATGGCTCGCCTATTATTACCCAACGTATCATTACCACCTTAATTAAAGATAAAAGATTGAGAATGGCAGAGGCAGGGGAGTTTAGCTTACGCGCATTTCAGAATAAAAAAATGGATTTAGTAAAAGCAGAATCTATCTCAGATTTGATAGCTGCGGCATCTATTGCAGCTCAACAAATAGCTGCAAATCAATTGCGCAATGGATTTTCTTCCACTTTGTTAGATATGCGGCAATCTTTGGTTGATTTTGCAGCCCTGTTAGAGCTAGAGTTAGATTTTAGTGAAGAGGATGTGGAATTTGCAAAACGAGATGATTTAAAAAAATTATGCAACGAGCTTATTGCCAATGCAACAATGTTGAGCGGAAGTTTTAAATTTGGTAATGCCATTAAAAATGGGATTCAAACTGCTATTATAGGCAAGCCCAATGCAGGTAAAAGCACCTTGCTCAATGCATTGCTGAATGAAGATAGGGCTATTGTTTCGCCAATTGCAGGCACTACCCGCGATACCATTGAGGAAAAATTTACGATTAATGGGGTTCTTTTTCAATTAATAGATACTGCCGGATTGCGAGATGAGACCCAAGATGAAATTGAGAAAATAGGAATAGAAAGAACACAAAAGGCCATGCGGCAGGCCAATGTTTTGATTTTGGTTTTGGATGCCACTGATAAAAATGCAATTGATTTTTATAAACAAATAAAAATGCAGTGTATCGATAAATTGGGTTTTATTACCTTAATTAATAAAGCAGATTTGGTGGATGAAAAAACATTGGCATCAATAGTTAATGGTTTAGAAAATGGGCTTGCTATTTCTGCAAATTCCAAGAAGATAGCTGTTTTGTTAACCGAATTGGAAAAGATTTCTGAAAAACTAAATCACGAGGCAGCACAACCCATGATTACTAATCTTAGGCACTATGAAGCATTAAATAATGCATGTCAGAGTTTGTCTAAAGTAGTAGAGGGTATAGAGAATGGTGCATATTTAGAATTGGTGGCTGCTGATTTAAAAAATGCACTGTATCATCTTGGCAGCATATCTGGCGGAAACATAGGGGCAGATGAGGTGCTTACGAGCGTGTTTAGTAGGTTTTGTATCGGAAA
>JBDNFC010000050.1:0-21752 GCA_041690035.1 Bacteroidia bacterium
AGGTTGCATTCATGACACTGTTAAACGTGTAAAAATTGGACCAGATATTACTGTTTTTATCCCTTCTGCTTTCTCTCCTGATGGAGCAGGACCCGGCAGAAACAACAAGTTTTTTGTGGTAGCACAAGGATATATCGGATACAACATGCAAATATTTAACCGTTGGGGCGAAAGACTTTTTGAAAGTAATCATCCAGAAAATGAACCTTGGGACGGAACCTATAAAGGAGAATCCGTGCAAATGGATGTCTATATGTACTATGCTAAAGTAATTGCTTTTGATGGTAAAGAATACGAATACTCTGGCACAGTATCTTTGATTAAATAAAAAGTTTCGTTATCTTTGTAATGTCAAAAAATAGGTGATGCAAGCCTAAATTTTAATATTCTAAAAAAATTAAAATGCAAAGATTAATACAGATAGTATGCCTGCTATTATTCAGCACACAGCTGGATGGTAAGCACATTATTGGTAGTCAAATCTCATACCAATACCTTGGTAGCAACAAGTATGAAGTTTACACATCTGTATATAGAAATTGTAATGAATGCAAATTAAACGGATTTGGTGGTGGAAACAACTCAAATAATTGCAATGAAATCGCAGATTTACAATTATGGGCAAAATCTGGAAATAGCTTTATCCTGATAAAAGATTTAAGTAATACAAGGGTAAAAATTACAGACATTACTGCTTTATGCGCAGGAGAGCGGAGTAAATGCAATGCTACTAGTACAGTCAGTTATGGATTAGAGGGGCATTTGTTTAAAGCAAGTTTAGATCTAAATTCAGAGCTAATAAACGGATATAAGGAATTTAAAATTTCTATTACCATAAGCTCAAGGAGTGAAGAAGTAAATATTACAGGTACAGCAAAAAGTCATTTTAATTTCTGCATTATAGATACAAAAAGTGGATTTCAAGCTAGTTCGCCCTCATTGAATATTATACCATTTAATCAATTAAAAGTAAATAATGGTTACATGGTTAGCTTGGCTGCAAATGGGGCTAGTTATGATTCAATTTCTTACGAATTTGACACGGCCTATATTGGAGAAAACAGTCCAAATATTTATCCTACAGGTATTTCACCTACCCAACCAATTAGTGTATTATCAGGAAACGACCCTTATATTTTTCCACCAAAAGGAATAACATTAGATAACAAAAGTGGACAAATTGTTTTTACACCTATAATGCTCAATCAAATTGGTGTTTTTGTGGTCAAAATATCTTTTTATAAATTGGTTGCAAATAAATTAGAAAGAGTTGGCATTATTAGAAGAGATTTTGAATATGTAACCGTAAATGGAAGTAATCCAAATCCGTACTTTTTTGGCACAAGCAACATTTGGAATGCATGCGAAAATCAGCTTTTTCAGCAAGACGTTTACCTAAAAGATGATTCTTTTAACGGAATTTTTGATACTGTAAAATTAGAACAAAATTTAGGTGATGCTTATAATTGCAATTTAATTAAAGACCCTCTCGTAAAGCGACCAAATTGGAATCATTTATTTTCGTGGACGCCCCCAACCGGAAGTGCAAGAAATCAGCCTTACTTATTTAATTTAAGTGCTAAAGATTCATACTGTCCAGATCCAGGGTATGCGTCCTTTGCATACCAAATAATTGTAGAAAAAGCTAAAATATTTACTTTTATAAAAACTCAAATAAATTGCGATGCCTATTTTTTTGAAACCACAAATTTTACCACTGGAGATTTAGTGCGTTTATCAATACAAGATAGCAATAGAAATGAAGTTATTGGAAGTGTTATAAACAATAAAGATGGTTTATTAAGATTTCCAGGTAGAGGAAAATGGTATATTAGAGTGATAGGTATAGGGGCTAATCTACGCTGTGCCACTCAATTATTAGACAGTGTGCTAATAGGCAATATTAGCCATCCAAAAGCCGATTTGGGTAACAACTTATTAATTTGCCCAAATCAAACTATTAATTTAAAGGCAAATGAGGTATTTGTGAACGGACCAATTGTCTTTGAATGGTATATCAACCAAGTAAAAATACCGAAAACAAACAATCAATTAGATACCATTTTTGACACCAACAAAACAGTTAAAGTAAAAATTACAGATGCACTAAATTGTTTTATTGAAGATTCAATACAAATTATCATTAAACCAAAATGGAATTACACATTAAAAAATGGTGGATTGTGTGTAAATTTTCAAAACACCTTATACCTACCAAATTTAATTAGCGATACTTTGTCTTTAACAACTTTAAGTTTTTCGGGCATTAATATTGTAAATAATAGATTTAGTGCTACCAATCTAAGCTTAGGGAAATACAAAGCTTATTTTTTTGCAACTGACACTAATTTTTGCAGCTATAGTGATTCTTTGGATCTAGAAATTGGACAACCCTTTAAAATAGCTACTAACACCTTACTTCCGATTTGTAAAAATACGAGCAACTTAAACCTATATAATTCATTTGCACCCATTCCAAATAATGGAACATTTGCATCACTAAATCCCAATAACATTGTTCTAGATTCGTTACTAATAATGAATAATACCTTTATCGGCAATAATCAAATTATATATACAGGTACTAGAAATGGGTGCAGTGTAGATACCCAATTAACCATAGAAATACTTGCTTTTCCTAATATAACATTAATTAGCCCTAATGTATCAAATATCTGCAAAAGCACACCCTCAATGCTTATTACTGTGGCAGAAACTGGTATAAATAAGCAAATAAATGGCAACAATGTGAATCTGCTAGCACCCTTAGCATACAAAGATTCGGCAGTATTGCAACTAAGTAAAACAGATGCTAACACAGGATGCTTTAATCAACAATTTTATACTTTTTATTTTGATGATAGTATAAATACTAAATTTTTGCCAATTCAAAATCCAATATGCTTTGACCAAGACGAGATTGAATTGATAGTTTCTGCAGATAATTTTGAAAAAAACTGGAGCACTACTGGACAGGGTGGTTTTATCCAACTTACAAATGATATCTATAAATATACGATTACAGCCCTTGAGAAAAATAGTTTAAGTAATATTGATTTTGCAATTAATGTTAAAAGTAATAATATTTGTCCTGATAAAATTATTGGAATAAAATTTACTCAGCAAAATAAATTTGACGCTCAGTTTAGAATAATTAAAGAGCAGTATTGCGAAAAAGGCGAGGTCCAATTAAGAATTAACGACCAAAATATTCTATGGCTGGACAGTGTACTTTGGTTTAAAAATAATTTAGTCAATCCCAACAATGGTTTTTCTATCAATGAACAATATTTTAATAACTTAGATGCGGGTACACAAAACATTAGCTGTTTCATATTCAAAAATGGATGTTTTGCACAATTTGATACTATCATAAATATTTATAATAAGCCCAAAGCAGCAGTTAGCATCAGTCCAAGAGAATATTACTCTGCAAGATTACCAATAGTTAATTTTCAGATACTAGATTACAACCCAACTCACAGCTATCAATGGAGTTCTAAACCACAATACATTTCTATAGAAGGCAGTAATCCATATAAATTTGAAATGCCATCAGACACCGGCACTCATCGTTTTAAACTAAATATAATAAGTGATAAAGGCTGCAAAGACAGTGCTTATTTTTACCTGCGCTGTGTGCCTAAAGATTATATTTATATTCCAAATGCATTTACACCAAACAATGATGGCCCGATAGAAAACAATATTTTTAAGCCAATAGGAAAGGTCTCAAGTAATTATCTTTGCCAAATTTTTAATTATTGGGGTGAAAAGGTTTTTGAATCTAAGGATATTGAAATTGGCTGGGATGGCAATTATCTTGGTAAAAAATGCAGGATGGGAGGTTATTTGTATAAAATTAGCTTTACAGATGACATAGGCAGGGATGAAGTATATAGTGGCACTTTAATTATGCTGCCTTAATTACAATTACTGATAATACCAGTACCAAATACAATATGGTAAAATTATACTTCTTAAATATTATTACATTAAGGGGTAGTATTTTGATATTTATTGAGTCTAAAAAGAATAAATAGCCCAACAATAAAGTATAATGCTAATGCAAGCACAGAGGGCCTCATACCTCCTGTAATTTGTGCAATAAAACCATAGCTAAAAGTACCTAAAACAATTGCGATTTTTTCTGTCAATTCATAAAAACTATAATAACTGCTATGCTCCTCCTCTTTCGGCAAAAATTTTGAATACGTGCTTCTGGACAAACTTTGAACCCCGCCCATAATAAATCCTACAAGGCCTGCAATCCAATAAAATTCATACTCTTGTGTGGTAAAATAAGCCAATATACATATCAATATCCAAATAAAAACAATCGTTATCAAGGTTTTAATTCCTCCAATTTTAGAGGCCAAATGTGCATAAAAATATGCTCCAACAATACCTAATAACTGAATCAATAGAACCGTTAATATTAGCTTATCTGTTTCAATTTTAAGCTCTTCTGTGCCAAAAAGCATGGCCAGATACATTGTGGTTTGCGTGCCCATTGCATAGAAAAAAAATGCAGCAAGAAATAACATCATCCCTTTATTAAGTTTCACTTTTTTAAATACCCTATAACTTTCGCGGTATCCATCTATTACACTTACCTTAATTGACCTAGATTTAGTAGAAGGCAAATAATAAAAAGGGATAAAAGAAAATCCTATCCACCATATACCAACAGAAACAAAAGAAATTCTTATTCCTTGCGCAGCATCTGCAAGGCCAAAAGCCGATGGATACATTGTCATTGCTAAATTAAATAATAGCAATATTACACAGCCTATGTATCCCATTGCAAAACCCCTAGCGCTTAATTTATCATATTCTTCTTTTTTTGCAATTTCTGGAAGATATGCATTATAAAAAACTAAACTACCTGCATATCCAATCATAGAAAACACAAATGTAGCTATACCTAAGGGGATAGTAGTTTTATCAAAAAAGTACATTACAAAACAACTCATGCCACCTAAAAAAACAAAAAACCTCATAAAAGACTTTTTGTTTCCTTTTTTGTCGGCTATACCGCTCAATAGAGGATTTAAAAGTGCAATAAACAAAAATGCGAATGACAAGCTATAAGCATAAAGAGAAGATGCTTTAAAATTAACCCCTAAGAAATGAACGATACCTGCTTTTCCACCAGTTACATTCTCCCAATAAATGGGAAAGAGAGCTGTAGCAATGGTTAATGAGTGAACAGAATTTGCCCAATCGTACATGGTCCATGCCCATTGTATTTTTTTATTTGATGCTGCTTTTGGCATGCAACAAACTTAATTAAAATTCTAAAAGATGAAAATTATTTTTTTGTAGTCAAATCTACAGCAGGCACCCCTGCAGCTTTGGGATCAAATCTAAATTTACTATCCTCTATTGGCAGATTCTCTTTTTGTGCATTGATTGTCATACTAACCTCTGCAGTGCGCAGCATCATTATCATTCGAGAAATATGGCTTACATCTTTTCGCACAGATAAGCGCACTTTATAGTAAGGCTTTTTCTTGTCAGTTGGTGTCAGATCTATTTTAACATTTTTTTTATTATTGATCGTTTCTTCACCATTGAGTGCATAAAGAAACCCTTTTTCATGAAGTGTAAAAATTTTGGCTGGTGTTAACTCTTGTTTTGCTTCATCATAATTTTCTATTGTGCATTCAGCAAATACTTTATCATGTGTCCAAACTGTATCACCATTGCAATATACATCTTTGTCCTTTGTGATTATTACATATTTAGCACCTTTTAGGTAGACGGTGCCCACCTCTCTTGTTGTTTTAGGCTTCTCTCCTTTTGTTTTGTTTATTACAACAAAAGAAACTTCTAAGGTTTTATAACCCTTGTATTGCTTAGAAACCTTATCTAATATTTTTTTTGCTTCGCTATCATTCTGCGCAAATATGGCGCAGATAGAGATTAAAATTAAAGAGGATAGAGACCATATTTTAAATTTCATTTTTTTAGATTTAATATTACTTAAATAAAGTGATGCAAAAATACTAAATATTAGCCCACTTTTTTATTGTTTATCTAAGTTTTTCAAAAACTGTTCCAAACTATATTCATCAGGTATTAAAACCTCTCTTGCTTTGCTGCCTTCAAAAGGCCCTACAATGCCTGCTTGTTCTAATTGGTCTATGATTCGACCTGCTCTGTTGTATCCAATTTTCATTTTTCTTTGAATCAAACTTGTACTACCTTGTTGCGCATTTACTATTACTCTGGCAGCATCATCAAATAAGGCATCTCTCTCATCCGAATCAAAATCAGTGCTAACTCCATTTCCATTATCATCTTTATATTCTGGCAATAAAAATGCACTAGGATACCCACGTTGTTCGCCAATGTATTCGCATATCCTCTCTACTTCGGGTGTATCTACAAAAGGACATTGTAGCCTAAGCATATCACTGCCAGTGCTATATAATAAATCGCCCCTGCCAATAAGTTGATCGGCACCATTGCCATCTAAAATAGTTCTTGAATCTATTTTTGAGGTTACTCTAAAAGCTATCCGTGCAGGAAAATTTGCTTTAATTGTTCCTGTTATAATATTTACCGATGGACGCTGAGTGGCCAATACTAGATGTATTCCAATAGCCCTAGCTAGTTGGGCTAATCTTCCGATGGGATGCTCCACTTCTTTGCCAGCAGTCATAATTAAATCTGCCACTTCGTCAATAATTACAATTATATAGGGCAAAAATTTATGCCCATCATTTGGATTAAGTTTTCGTTCTTGGAATTTTTTATTGTAATCTTTAATGTTTCTTACTTGCGCATTTTGAAGCAAGGTGTACCGATCATCCATCTCTATACACAAGGAATTGAGTGTATTTACAACTTGCTTATTATCGGTAATTATTGCATCAGAATTGCCTGGCAATTTTGCTAAAAAATGACGCTCAATTTTATTAAATAAGGTTAGTTCTACCTTTTTTGGGTCTACGAGTACAAACTTAATTGTGGCTGGATGCTTTTTGTAAAGTAAAGAAACTATTAATGCATTTAATCCTACAGATTTTCCTTGACCAGTTGCCCCTGCCATCAATAAGTGAGGCATTTTTGCCATGTCTGCAACATAAACTTCATTGCTAATGGTTTTGCCCAAACAAACTGGCAGTTCATAATCATTGTTTTGAAACTTACTACTCACTATCATTGAATGCATACTTACAAGCTGTGGCTTTTTATTTGGCACTTCAATACCAATTGCACCTTTGCCGGGTATTGGCGCTATAATTCTAATGCCTAATGCAGCAAGTGATAGTGCAATATCATCTTCTAAATTTTTAATTTTAGAGATTTTTACACCAGCCGCTGGCACCACTTCATAAAGCGTAATAGTGGGTCCAATATTTGCCTTAATGCCTGCTATTCCAATATTATAGTTTTTTAATGTTTCTACTATTAAATTCTTGGACTCCTCCAATTCATTTCTATCTATTGCAGTATCTTGAGGCTCATATTGCTTTAACAAATCAAATGGAGGAAATTTGTAATTTGATAAGTCTAAGGTGGGGTCGTATAAGGTATCTAATCCCTGATGGCTTGGATTATTTAAAGGCTGAATTATTTCATCCTGCATATTTTCATTGGCACTTATTGATATCGCAAATTCTACCTCATCTTCTTTTTCATTGCCTTTATCTGCATTTTCTGTAATGAGTTCAAAATCTAGTAATTTTTTCTTCTTAGGTTCAATAATTTCCTCATCAAAATCTATAACAAATGGCACATCTTGCTCTTTTTTTAGTTTTTCTTTACCATTATCCATTTTTTCTTGCAATACGACAGATTTTGCAGCAAGTTCATTTTCAGAAACGTTGTCTTTTTCAGTGTTTTCATCCTGCTCAGTCAAGTTAATTGGCTGCATATTTTTTTCTAACTTTTCTAAAAAAGAGAGTTTGGGAACACCAAAACCATAGCTTAGATAAATAAAGAAGTAAAGTAGCAAAAAAATAATAAAACCAAACAATCCCACCATACCTTTAATGGCTTCGTAACCAGCAACACCAAAGCCACCTGCCCAAATTGGCGCATAATTATACATTACAAAACCTAATGTTAGTGAAAGAAGGATACCTCCAAAAAGCACTTTGGGATAAAAATAATTTGATTTAAAAAAAGTGTAATTAAAAAAAAGTTTACAGCCTTTTTGAATTAAAACGAATGGAAGCATAAGAGCGGCTAGACCAAACCATTTATAAACAAAAAAATAGCTAAAAAATGCGCCCATATAGCCCATAGTGTTTTTAACTTTTTTTGCACTTCCTAAAATATTTACATCGCCACCTTCTACTATGCTTTGATCTGGTTTCCAATTGCCAAACAACGCTGATAAAAAAGCTATAGCAAAATATAGTGCCAAGCCTAAGCAAATAAATCCCACCACTTTTTTAGTTCTTGTATCTAAAAAAAAATCTTTGTCCAATTTCCAAGCATTATCAACTTGCGCTTTTGAATTATCTTTGATAAAATCATTTTTAGACACAGCCTTATGCTTAGTTTTGTTGAACACCGTATCTGCAAAGATATCATTAGATTTAATTAACCTCGTTAAAGATTTTAACAATAAATGGCGTGTGTCTAATTTACCCCAAATTATGCTTTATAAACTCAGAAAGCTAGTGATATAAGGCACCATAGCGATTCGCAATATATAATAGTCTAAAAAAATTGGAATAAACATATTGAAGTGCGGCATTGAAATTCCTGAATTTTTAATTATCCTTTAAACTAATTTAAATTAAGTAATGTTATACGTTGGATTTATAGAATAGAATGTGTGGTTTACAAAATAAAAATGAAATATATTTAACAAATGCTAACTCTCAAAAGCCCAGTGTTTCTCTAACAACTTTCATTGTTGCTTCTGCGCTAAAATTCGCTTTGGCTTTTCCTGCACTTAGCACGTCTTCAATTAAATTAGGTTTAGACTTATAGTATTCAATTTTTTCTCTTATTGGGGCTATAAATAGTTCTGCATCATCAAACAATTGTTTTTTTAAATCTCCATACCTAATACTGCAATTATTGTATAAAGTTTCAAAATGATGAATGGTTTCTTCATTTGAAACTAAATTTAATAAATCAAAAATATTTTGAACACCGATAGATTTAATGCTATTCATCGATTTTGGGCCATCATCAGAAACTGCCGCCATTATTTTTTTCTTTAAAACAGATGTTTGATCTGTAAAAAAAATAGCGTCTTTCTCTGCATTAGATTTGCTCATTTTACCTTGTGCTGTTAATCCTGGCACCCTTATCAAGTCTCCTTTTATTGCCATCGGAGTTGGAATATTAAAGACCTCTTTTTTGTAAAGATGATTAAATCTTTGTGCAAAATCTCGGGTCATTTCTATATGTTGTTTTTGATCCTGTCCCACAGGCACCACATCAGCATTGTGTATTAAAATATCAGCGGCCATTAGTGTAGGATAGGTCAGCAAACCTGCATTCACATTATCAGGATGTTTTTTAGCCTTTTCTTTAAAAGTGCTTACCCTCTCTAATTCGCCTTTATAAGCAAGCATATTTAAAAAAAGGTACAGCTCTGCTGTCTGTGGCAAATCAGATTGAAGATAAAGTACTGCCTTTTCAGGGTCTAAACCCATTGCCAAATACTCACACACTATTTGAAACCCACTATTTTTTATTTCTAAAGATTGGGTATGTGTAGTAAGTGAATGATAATTTGCAATAAAAAAATAACATTGGTGGGTAGATTGGAGTTCAATAAAATTTTTTACAGCTCCAAAATAATTGCCAAAATGAAGATTTCCTGTTGGACGGATGCCACTTACTGCTATTTTTTTATCCATAAATTTAATGAAATCTATCTGCTCTCATTTCCATGCTTCGCATAATTTCTGCTTCAGCGATTAAATACTCTTTCCAACGCGCACTCACATAATCTGCCGGCATATAAAATTTTGCTAGCCCCAAAAAAGTCTTATAATGCCCCGCTTCTGAAACCATAAAACCATGATAAAATTTCTTTAGTCGATCATCATTGATATGCAAGCTCAAAAGTCTGAAACGCTCACAACTTCTTGCTTCAATCATTGCCGAAATTAATAATTTTTCTACTAATTGGGCGTCTCTAGCCCCACCAGTTCGTTCCAATTTAAAAAGTGCAATCGCATAATCATCTTTTCGCTTTTTACCCAATTCAAATCCCCTTAATTTTAATTCTTTTAATACTAATCCAAAATGATCCCACTCTTCTGCAACAATAGGGGTGATAGCTTCTACTAATTCTTTTTTATCGCTAAAATGCACTATTAAACTGATGCCTGTGCTTGCTGCTTTTTGCTCACAAAATGCGTGGTCTATCAAAATATCTTCTATACTTTTTTCGGCAATATTTACCCACCTAGGATCTGATGGTAAATTTAATCCCAATTTATATTTTTCTATTGTAGCGCTAGACATGGTGCAAATTTACCATTATAAAATGCTATTTGCAAGTATAAGCATACTGTTTTCTAATGCAGCAGCATCTACTTGATCAAAATTAGAATATTTAATTGAGTCAATATCCAATACTGCTATTACCTTGTTTTTAATTATTAATGGCACCACTATTTCAGAATTGCTAAGGGCACTGCATGCAATATGGCCTGAAAATTGATGAACATCATCTACAATAATTGTTTTCTTATCAAATAAAGATTTACCACAAACTCCTTTTCCAATTTCAATTCTTGTGCAGGCCACTGGACCTTGAAAAGGCCCCAAAATCAAATTTCCGCTGACATCAACACGATAAAAACCTACCCAATGGGTCTGAAAACGCTGAAAATATAAAGCTGCAAAATTTGCCATGTTAGCAATTAGGTCTCTCTCGCCATTATATAACGCTGCCAAATCAAGATTAAATTGGGCATATATTTCAGATTTCATCTTTGTTAAAAAAGGGTTTTGATAAAATTGATGCTTGATTCTGCTTTATCTTCTTTTTTTCTTTTGTTTCTGCCCCCTATTCCTTTGGCAAAGCCAAAATAAGTATTGAGCCCGTAAAAATCTTTTTGATTTATAATTGCTTTTAAATTATCACAACCAAAAAATACAGGGCCAATTCTGGCATAACCACCAAATTGAAATTTAGAATAATCATTGGTAAGTATTAAAGGCATAGAAAATTCCAAATTTTTATGTTCAAATCTCGGTATTAATGTTATTTGAGAAGGGCGGTGCACAGCAATTTTCTTGAATTTAAATCCACGCACATCTTGAAAAATTATACCACTAATAAAAAAGGCTTTAAAAATATTGTAATCAAACTGTATGCTTAACATAGATGGCAAATTATACCTTATAGGCGACTCATTGTTTACAATAAAATTTGCTCCAACAAAGCTATCAATATACCTAGCAGCTTCTGGCGAATTTACCCCATTTGAAAAAGCTACTTCAGTGCTGCTATCTGGCACAAAACTAAACGGTGCCCTAGATTGAACGTTATACCCTTTTGTGTTGCCTTTGAATGTTATGCCACCCATATCTATTAATGATATACCTGCTTTAAATAGATAATTTGTTTTTTTGCTTGTTAAATTTTCAGCGGCCTTGGGTGAATATTCTATCATCAATCCTGCATCCCAACCAAAGCCCAAATTATTGGCAAACGATGGCATTAAACTTCGGGCATTCAAACCCCTTAATTGAGTAACATCAGAATAACCATACCTAAAATTTGCATTATTTACCCTCACACTATCGTAGCCAGAAACTGCTAAATCTACATCATTAAGCTGCGCATAGGCACACGCATTGCCTACTAACAATTTGGCTGCACCCCCTACTTTTATAGTTAATGCTTTAATTTTTAGCACTTCTGCTCCTGCAGAAAAACTGTAGTCTTGATATGACAATGCATTTACATTGAAACTTAAATTGCCAATGCCTTGCCCTAAACTGATATTGTTTGGGGGATTAAATATGACATTACTATTATTTGAATCTAATCCATTCAAGGCTATTCTTGCTATTGACTCATCTACTTTTGTCAAAGAAACCCCTACCCTACTTTTGGTGCTAAATGCCACCGTCAGCTTTTTATTGATGCTATACATCATTGCAGGTCCGCGAAGCTCCGCCTCTAAATAAGCATTTTTTGTATTGCCATTTAGATTTTCTTTTATCCAACTGTTCTGAAACTTTATGTTTCCCATAGAATCTTTGTATTGCGCCCCTACATTGCCGTTCAAATATTGTTTAAGCGTAAAAGGAGCATTCCAAGACACATAATCATTGATTGCATTAAAACCAAATCCAAAACCATTGATATATGATTTATAAAAATTTCCTCCAAGTGTTGCCGGATTTGTATAGGCTGTATTTGTACCTCCATAATTGCTTAAAGATGCGCCTAGCCATTGCTGGGCAAATATTTTACTATTGAAACTACAAATAAATACATAAAAAATAAGCGTATATAGCGGTTTTATTTTCATAGCTAATTTAATTATCGTTAATTTGCGTCAAATCTAATTTAAATAAATGAAACCAAAAAACATTGCTTGCATTGCCTTTATTCTACTTGCCATTGCTATACCTGCAGGTGCAATTGGGGCTCATATGTTAAAATCAAAATTGAGTTTAGCTTGTTTTAATAGCTTTGAAACTGCTGTAAAATACCATACCTACTCCGCAATTACCTTGTTAGCCATAGCTGCATTGAGTGGCGGAACACGCATTTATTTTACTTGGAGTTTAGCATTGCTCTTATTAGGTATTCTGCTTTTTGCTGGAGGATGCTACTTAGCAGCTTTTAGAGAAATAGTGCCTAACATTGGGATAACAGGAGGAAAAATAGCACCCATAGGCGGTATTTTTCTAATTTTTGCTTACCTTATTATGGGTTTTCAATCTTATAAACACAAACTAAAATGAAAAAAATATTAATTATGCGTCATGCAAAAACAGAGGTTCAAGAAATATTTAGAAGCGATTTTGTTCGTAATTTAACAATTTCAGGAATGGATGAAGCACACCGCCAAGGGCAATTTTTGTCTCTGTTACCTTTTAAACCAAATTTAATTTTAGTTAGTCCTTCTAATAGAACCATGCAAACATTAGAAAATTTATTGCCAAGCAGCCTTTGGGAAAACTTTGAAATAAAAATACAGGATAATTTATACCATGCTGGCTTGGCAAAAATTTTAGAAATTATAGCACAAGTAGATAACGGTGTAGATGAGCTAATGCTTATTGGTCACAATTTTGGAGTGATGGATTTAGTGGCCCATTTAAGCAATCAAATTTTAGAGAAATTTAAGCCTAGTTCGTTATCACTTTTTGAATTAAATATTGAAAGCTGGCAAAATTTATCTTCAGAAAATGCTTCACTAAAATACCTTAAAGGGCCAAATGATGAATGATGATTTTGAAGACAAAATAACCTTATTTGTAAAAGTGGCTTTGCCATTACCATTAGAATCTTTTACCTACCGAGTACCGTTTTTACTTAATAATAAAATAGCTTTGGGTCAAATGGTTACTGTGTACTTTGGCCGAAAGATTAAAAAACTGTATGGGGGTATTGTATTAGAAATTAATGAGCTGCCACCAAAAAATTTTCAAGCCAGTTATATTGAAGACATCATAGATGAAATTCCACTTATCAATCATGAACAACTAAAATTTTGGAGTTTTTTGGCTCAATATTACATGTGCAATATGGGTGATGTGATGATTGCCGCTCTGCCAGCAGGATTAAGGGTAAATGGTGAAAGTAAAATTTTTGCTGTTAAACAAGTTTCATTAAATGAAAATCAACTGGCAGACGATGAAATAAAAATTCTTTATCTATTGGAGCAAAATGCTTATTTAACAATTGACGACATACAAAAAAAATACCTTATTAACACTCCTTTAAAATATATAAAATCACTTTACGAAAAAGGACTTGTAAATGTAGAAGAGGAAGTAACTAAAACCTATAAACCAAAACGAAAAACGATGCTAAAGTTAGATGACAGCATTTTAGAAGAAAAGAATTTGGAATCATGCCTAGCAGAAATTGGCAAAAAAAGTGAAAAACAAATTACTGGCATATTATTTTTTATTCAAAATGGAAATGCATCTATTGCTAAAAATGATTTTATAAACGAAACAGGGCTTAGTAGTGCGGTTATAAAAACATTGATAGACAAAAAAATACTTGTACTTTTTTATGAAGAAGAAAGTAGAATTCCTATGAGTAAAGAAGAAATAAATACATTTAAGCTCACCATATTGCAGCAAGAGGCCGTGGCAGAAATAAACCAATATTTTTTACAAAAAAAACCTGTTTTACTTTTTGGGCCCACAGCTTCTGGTAAAACCTTTGTTTATTTAGACCTCATAAAAGCCGCTTTAGCAAAAGGCAAACAAGTATTATACCTCTTACCAGAAATAGCGCTAACAGAGCAAATGATTGTAAAATTGAGCAAATATTTGGGCAATGAAATTTTGGTTACACACTCTAAATATTCTCAAAATGAGCGTGCAGAAACTTGGGAGCTGCTGAGAAGCAAAGTGGTGAATGTAATTGTTGGGCCAAGGTCTGCCATTTTTAGCCCTTTTTTTAACCTTGATTTAATTATTGTGGATGAAGAACACGAGAGTAGTTTTAAACAAAATGACAAGGCCCCTAGATTTAATGGACGGGATGCAGCAATCAAATTAGCCCAAATATGGGGCGCAAATATTGTTTTAGGAAGCGCTACCCCAAGTTTAGAAAGCATGCATGCAGCGAAGCAAAAAAAATATGGGTTGGTAACCCTTACTGAAAAATTTAATCAAGCAGGAAGTTTAAATTTTATAGAAATAAACATGTCGGTAGAAAAAGAGAAGAATAAAGTTCATTCTATGCTCTCTTTTGATATGCTTAATGCAATTAAAAAAACAATTGAAGAAAAAAAACAAGTCATCGTTTTTCACAACAGAAAAGGATTTGTGCCTATAACATCATGCACCACGTGTGGCTGGATACCTACATGCATTAATTGCGACATATCATTAACCTACTACAAATACAGCCAAGAAATGCGCTGCCATTGCTGCGGTTATAAAAGCAAAGTACCTTCAGTTTGTATGGATTGTGGCGGTGGCGCTTTGCAAACAGAAGGGTATGGAACAGAAAAAATTACCGAAGATTTAATAAAATTATTGCCAGAGGCAAGTATAGAAAGATTTGATCAAGAATCTACACGCAAAAAAAATGCACAAAAAAACCTCATCAAAGCATTTGAAAACAATGAAATTAATATTCTTGTTGGCACCCAACTGTTGGCAAAAGGTTTCGATTTTGATGATGTGGATTTGGTTTGTGTAGTTAATACCGACCACATGCTATTTTTTCCTGATTTTAGAGCTGGAGAGCGCACTTTTCAATTGATTACTCAGGTGGCAGGAAGAGCAGGCAGAAGAGACAGAATAGGCAAAGTAATACTGCAAACACAACGCAGCAACCACCCTATTATACAAGCAATAAAAACTGGCGACTATGATTTGATGTTTGAGAATGAGATTAGCTCGCGAAGCAATTTTTTGTACCCCCCATTTAGCAGATTAATACATGTGCAAATAAAAAATTTCGACCCATTGATTGCAGAAAAAGGAGCTATTGCATTGGCAAATGCTTTAAAAATCGCTTTTGGCAATAGGGCACTTGGTCCCTCAAAACCAATTATTGCTAAGGTAAGAAGGTGGTATTTGCGCGATATTTTGATTAAAATGCATAAAGAAAGCGATGACATTGTATCTATAAAAAATGCTTTAAAACAAACTATTGCACAGTTTATAAAACAAAGTGCATTTAAAGGGTTAAGGATAGTTATAAATGTGGACCCTTATTGAGCCAAATGAAGAGAAAAAAGAAAGCAATAAAAAAGAAAAAAATTAATTGGCTACCACTAAGTTGTTTGTGCTTGGTAATATTTGCAATTCTTTTCTCTCTTTTCTATAAAAATTATATAGATGAACTTCAAAAAAAATATTTTAAAAACATTAATACTGCCCAATATACTAAATCGTTGCTACTAGTAAATCAGAATTATGGCGATAGTATAAATAAATATGCAAATATTTACAAACTTGATTCTTATTTTTTAAAAGCCCTAGTGATGCTAGAAAGTGGTGGTCAAAAAGTGATAAGACCAAGGTTTGAAAAACACATTTTTGTGAGGCTAAAAAAACTTAAAAATAACGAAATAGCACAATATGAAGGAATCTTTCCAAAAGACTTTGTAAAAACTACTGACGAAAAATTGAAAATATATGCAAGCAGTTGGGGACCTTTTCAACTTATGGGTTATCAAATGATCTATATGAAAAAACCTGTTGAAATATTAAATAAAAAAGAAGGCATAAAATATTCAATAGCTTGGATTAACAAAGAATATGGACACTTGATTAGGGCTAAAAAATTCAAAGACGCATTTCATAGGCATAATACTGGCAGTAATTATCCAAAATTTGGACCTCCTCAAACTCACGATCCACAATACGTTAATAAAGGGGTAAGGTTTATGCTATTTTATAAAAAAAATGCTTGAAAAACTTGTAGAAAAAAAAATATTTATTTATCAATTTCAACAAGAGTAGATGACAAAATTACTATATTTGCACTTTGTAATAAATATTAAAAA
This sequence comes from Bacteroidia bacterium, assembly GCA_041690035.1. Classification (GTDB taxonomy): domain Bacteria; phylum Bacteroidota; class Bacteroidia; order NS11-12g; family UBA955; genus CALSPH01. Next base: position 16,656 of record JBDNFC010000050.1, read on the forward strand.
ATGAATTATCAGTCATCAGAAAACGTAAACCTAATAAAGCAAACCATTAAAGATTTTGCAGAAACAGAAATAAGACCACACTTGATGAAATGGGATGAATCTCAGGAATTTCCAGTAGAATTAATAAAAAAAATGGGGCAACAAGGTCTTTTGGGCATGTTAGTTCCAGAATCTTATGGTGGTTCTGGGCTGGGTTATTATGAATACATGGCTGGAATTATTGAGATTTCTAAAGTATGCGGCAGCATAGGGCTTTCTATGGCTGCGCATAATAGTTTATGTACTGGGCACATACTTCAATTTGGCAACGATGCTCAAAAGAATAAATGGTTGCCCAAATTAGCCTCAGGCGAATTTATAGGTGCTTGGGGTTTAACAGAAGCAAATACAGGCAGTGATGCTATGCGCATGAAATGCGTTGCCATTAAAGAGGGAGATAATTGGATAATAAATGGTGCTAAAAACTGGATTACACATGGTATCTCTGGAGATATAGCGGTGGTATTAGCCAGAACAGGAGAGTTATTAGATTCTAATGGCATATCTGCTTTTGTTATAGAACGTGGCACAGCCGGATTTAAAGCAGGAAAAAAAGAAAATAAATTAGGAATGCGCGCCTCAGAAACGGCCGAAATGATATTTGAAGATTGTAAAATACCAGCAGAAAACATGCTAGGCAAAGAAGGAGAAGGTTTTAAACAAGCCATGAAAATACTTGATGGTGGCAGAATTTCTATTGCATCACTTTCTTTAGGTATTGCTTATGGTGCTTATGAAGCAGCTTTAAAATATAGCCAACAAAGAGAGCAATTTGGACAAGCTATTGCAGAATTTCAGGCTATTGGGTTTAAATTGGCAGACATGAAAATGAAAATTGAAGCCGCAGAATTGCTAACCTTGCAGGCATGCGATTTAAAAATGAGAGGATTGCCAATGACCAAAGAATCTGCTATGGCTAAATATTATGCTTCGGAAGTATGTGTGCAAATAGCTACAGATGCAGTACAAATTTTTGGTGGATACGGGTACACAAAAGATTTTCCTGTCGAAAAATTTTACCGTGATGCTAAACTTTGTACTATTGGTGAAGGAACCTCAGAAATTCAAAAATTAGTAATAGCAAGGGCTATTTTAAAAAATTAATGGTGTCTAAATTATCTGCATAATCCCAAAGTTTAGGCTTTTGCGACATTCCAAATTTTACTAAACCATCATTGTTTCCAACAACGCACTGTATTTGATCATTGCTGCTCAAATCATTTATCAATATTGACGCATCGTCATAATATTCATAAAATAACTGCCCAAGAGGTGCTTTATTAGATTTTGAAGCAAGAATGGTAATAAAACCATTGTCTAAATGTTTGTCTAAATTCATCAACATCAAAGCTTTGTGATAAATATAGTTGTTATAAAATTTATGGTGATTTGTTAAATATTCAAATTGATTAAACACATCTAAAAGTGCTACAAGATTAAACCCTGTAGGAATAAATAATTTACTAACGCTCCTGCAACCCAAACCAAAATAAGTAAAAATATCCTTGCCAAGAAGCTCCATTTCTAATTCTGTCATCTCGTTGCTTAGCAATGCAACAGAGCTTCTGTTTTTTCTTATTATTTTGGGTATATTTCTAAAATAATATTCAAAATATCTAGCAGAATTGTTGCTCCCCGTGGCTATGATAGCGTCTAAGTGAGGCAATAAGGATTCACAAATTTCGATTTTTGCTTGTGTTTCTGGCACTATTTGGTTTATCGTTTTTATTGCCCAAGTCATTAGTACCTCATCTGCCGAAGAAAGCTTGATAAAAACCTTGTGCCCACATACCACTGCGCAAATTACATCGTGTAATGCAACCCAAGGAATATTTCCTGCCGCTATTATACCCACACTTTTAGTTGTTCTTTGCTTATCAAAATTATAGGCACTAAGCCATTTTTCTATAGCAGGTTTTTCTAGCATATTTTGCCATTGACTTGATGCATAGTCAATATTTTCGGGCGTAAACCAATTGTTCTTTGCATGCGCATTGGAATACACTTTTTCATTATTATTTTTTAGCTCGCCAAATGCTTCACCAAGCATACCCAACCATCGTATATTTTCAAAAATCATGTAAAATTAAGTCATTTGTAAACTAATGGCAAAATTAGGCTTTAATCTGTACATTAATTAATCCATAATAAAAAAAATACAGGAAAATTTGATTAGAAAACATAAATTTTAAAGGCTAAAAACCTCCAATAAAAAACTTTTGTCTAAAATTAACACATTTTTGATTCTTTAAAATGAGGCTGTCAAAAATAAAAAATTTGGAAATGCCAAAAACATTATCATAAATTTGTGATAATCAAACTAAAATAATTTTATGAAAAATAATTACAAAGCGCCAAACTCCGCTGTTTGCACACACACACACACACACACACACACACACTAGCCCTATTGCCAAAATAGGCATGGCGTGTTAAGTTTGTTTTTTATGTTTGCCATCATTTTAGATATAGAGGCACAAACTTGGACACCAGGTGCAGCTGGCGCACCCGAAATAACCACACCAGGAAAAGTGGGTGTAGGCACCACAGTGCCCGAAGGCAAGATAGAAGCTAGCATCTGCATTGGTTACAGGACAAGAAATACCTGCACCGCCCGCGGGCACACAAATGGTGCGCACCCAACAATTGGCGGTAGTGCCATATTTAAGTGGGGGAAACTACAATAAAATTTGTCAAGCAGGAGACTTAGGACTTATTTTTACAGACGGAAAAGGTCAAGGTAGCGGAACAGGCGGTGATTTAGAGGGGCATAACACCAACGCAGGATTAGTTATTGCCCCATTTGCAGCCAACACAGCCCGCAGCGGAGGCATAAGAATAGCACACATTGGCGATATTGATTTAGCAGGTCAAGTAAAGGCTATAAAAGTAACGGTAAACACCAAATGGTGGCCCGATTTTGTATTTGCACCCAATTATGCGCTAATGCCGCTAGACAGCGTGGGCATGTTTATAAAAACCAATGGCCACTTGCCTGGTTTTAAAACCGACAGCATCCTAACAAATGAAGGCATAGATATAAGTGAAACCCAAGCCCTGCAACAACAAAAAATAGAAGAGCTAACTTTATATACCATCCAGCAACAAAACTTGTTAAAAGCGCAAGCAGCTGCACTTGCCACCCAAGCTAACGCTATTGCAGCCCAAGCCAAAAAACAAGCAGAGTTAGAAACTTTAGTGCAACAATTGTTGGCAAAATAAAAAGAAATATTATGAAGAGCACATTAAACATATTTTTGATAATAATACTCTTTTTGGTTTCTATTTCAATGAATGCTTCAATTAAAATTGATAAACAAAGCATTTATTATACTTTTGGAATAAATGGCAGTATAAATAATCGGCCAACTCAAGTTAATGTAATTACTGGTGGGCACAATCCAAATAGAATAAATGGTTTATTAACTTTGGGTAGTGGAATAAAATTAAATAAACACTTCTTCACCGAAATTAACTTATCCTTATTGTCTGCAAATATTAGCCTAGAGCCTAAATTACTTGTGGGATATAAGTTTAAAGTTTACAAGGGTTTTATATTATCCTTTGCCCCTTACATTTCGGCAGTTAGGGGACACATCTTATACGGTTCACAAAAAGAATGGCTTAAATCTGGAAGCAATAATTTAGGCATTTGTACAGCAATTAATTACCCACTTTCTCAAAAAGTCAGTATTCAAGGTCGACTAAATTTTCAATATCAAAAACAGCCCAACAGTATGAATAAGTTTAATTCTAGAACGCGCGAAATTTTTGAATTTTTTCCTGTTTTTCATATTAATTACAAATTTTTAAACAATGCAAATTAAATGCTTTATACTTTCATTTTTTATTTCATATGCTATTAGTGGCAAAACTAAAGATAGCACAAGTAATAATAAACTGTATTTTATTGGTAATTTGAATGGAAATTTTGCTGGTGAAATTCTCCCAAAAAATATTCCGGAAGTCTACAGAAATTATTCTATTAGGAATATAGGTTTTAGAGGCGGAATAGGTTATACATCAAAAAGCTTTTTCGTGGAATATAACCTAAACTATTTAAATACGTTTTACAATGGATCTGTCTTTGGTCTAAAAACAAATTCTAATTTTTATGGAAATAGTTTTGGCATTGGATATGCTAAAAAGATTTTTTCAAATTCCAAATTAATGTTATTGCCTTTTGTAGAATTGATGGTTGAAGACAACAGGATAAGAGATGGGTTTACACCTATTGTAAATTATTATTCATATAAAGTTAGCGGATATGCTATTGGTTCTAGCTTGATTTACGAACACAAGCTATTTAATAAGTTTTTTGCTCAATTAAGAATAAACTTATCAGAAATCAAATGGACAAGCAACACTCTTCAATCTCCTAATTTGAATAGAACAACAACTAAATTAAATAACTTTATTATCCTAAAATACAATATATTATGAAATATCTAATTACTTTTTTTTTAACTTTAAACTTAGCCTATGCAGTTTGTGCTCAAAGCAATACTGGTTTTGAAAATGTAAATTTTGGAAATCTTTGTAGAGGTATAGCAGGTGGGCAAGAAGCAAATCCATTTTTTAATGATAAAGTTGTAGATTGGAAATCTGCAAATGGTTCACCACAAATAAATTTTAGTGGGTGTGATCCTGGAGGAGAGCGTCACTTTGGAAACTACTCCGCATTCTTAAATGCTAGTAATGTGAATAGAGAAGGGATTTTTCAAAACCTTAATTTTACCATGAGTCAGTCATATAACATTAGCATCTTTGTTTATGGATATAGCTCTTCCTCAAAGGTAGTTATTAAATTGGCTACTGGATTAATCAATCGTGACGATATAGGGGCTGCTTACGTCTTGCCTTCACCAACCAAAAGTCAATTAGTGATAGAGCAAAATCTAATTGGAGGATGGCAGGAAATTAAATTAAATGATTTTATTGCAGATGAAAATTATTCACAATTTTGGATTTATGCAGACGGAAATAGTATTGCTGTAGATGATGTTATTATCGATGAATCTTGCTGTATTCCAAATAAAATTTATCAGAATGTATATG
>JBDNFC010000051.1:0-1401 GCA_041690035.1 Bacteroidia bacterium
GGATTAAAATGAGGTTTAAATAATGCAAAAAAGGGTATATTTACAGCGTAAACCTTGCATATATTTTAAAATGACACCTAAGAAAAAATCCACCACCCAATCAAGCCTATTCTTTGGTTTTGAGAGCACATTAAACCAAAGGCATCCCCTCTATATCCTTGCAAATACAGTGAATTGGGTGGCCTTTGAGCAAGCTTTTGAACCATTGTATTGCCCTAATAATGGCAGACCTGGAAAGCCAATCAGGTTAATGGTAGGGCTATTAATGTTAAAACACATTAGAAATATTTCTGATGAAAGTGTGGTGGAACAATGGTCAGAAAACATCTATTACCAATATTTTTGTGGAGAAACGTTCTTTGTTAATAGTATTCCTTGCCAATCTTCGGAGTTAGTTCACTTTAGGCACCGAATTGGAGAAGCTGGTATTGCATTAATTTTAAAAGAAAGCATAAGGATAAATGGCAAGGATAGTCAAGACGATAATGTGAGCATAGATACAACAGTGCAAGAAAAGAACATTACCTATCCAACTGATGGTAAGTTACATAAAAAAATCATTGCCAAGTGCAAGAAAATAGCGCAACAGGAAGAGTTGCCGGTTCGCCAAAGCTATACCAAAACGCTGAAAAAGCTTTACATGCATATGCGTTTTAGAAACCATCCAAAAAACAAGGCAAAGGCACGAAAAGCAGATAAAAAAGCAAAAACTATTACTGGACGTTTGGTAAGAGAACTAGAGCGTAATTTGCCACTAGACAGTAAGTATTTAGATATTTTGTCACTTTTCAAGGCCATTTTAGCACAGAAAAGAAACACTAAACATAAGATTTATTCCATCCATGAGCCAAAGGTATGCTGCATCTCTAAAGGAAAAGAACACAAAAAGTATGAGTTTGGCAATAAGGTTTCCATTGTAAAAACAAGTTCTGGGGTTATTGTTGGGGCTATGGGCTTTAGAAATGAATATGATGGACATACCCTAGAGCCAGCACTAAAGCAAGTTAAAGAACTGAGAGGAACAGAACCAAAAACTGCAGCTGGAGACAGAGGTTATAGAGGTCCAAAAAAAATAGGGGTTACCGATATACTTATTCCTGCCGCACCAAAAAAAGGTTTAAGCTATTATCTAAAACAAAAGCGCAGCGCATAAAAAAAGAGCTGGTATAGAACCAGTAATTGGTCATCTCAAATCAGACCACAGATTAGGACGCAACTTTTACAAGGGAATAGTGGGCGATAATATCAATATAATGCTTGCCGCAGCAGCTTTTAACTTCAAAAGGATGATGAATAAATGGAAATCATCTTTTTGGCACTTTTTTGAAACCTTTATTTTTAGAATTATTGAAGTGCTGAATTTTAATTTAAAAATAAAAATGGCTTTTTAAGGCTCGACTA